>CANFOL010000004.1 GCA_947448695.1 Burkholderiaceae bacterium | reverse complement strand
TTAATGGATTTGATGGCTTAACCTCAACAGCGATTAGTGGACTTAACTCCACGACAGCGGGTAACTTAACTAGCGCTCAGGTAGCTACATTAACTGCAGAAGAATTGAATAGTATTACTAGTTCGACCGCATTGCGTAGTTTAAGTGCCAGTGGTATTGGTGGTTTAAGCTCAACAGCAATTGGCGGAATTAACTCCACGACAGCGGGTAACTTAACTAGCGCTCAGGTAGCTGCATTAACTGCAGAAGAGTTGAACAGTATTACTAGTTCGACCGTATTGAGCAACTTAAGTTCAAGTGGTGTGGCTAGTTTCTCTAGTACAAAACTAAACACCTTGAGCACAAACACAATACGGGCATTGACTGCAAGTGGTATTGGTGGTTTGAGTTCTACGGCTATTGGTGGAATTAATACAATCACTGCAGCTGCTTTGTCAACCGTACAAGTATCTGTATTGAATAGTAATCAAATTAATGCATTATCTACAGCTTCTATTACTAAATTAGATAGTAATGGAATATCTCAATTAGCAAATTCTACCGTAGGTGGTTTATCCTCAACAAGCCTAGTGGCGCTTCGTGCTTCACAGATATCTGCTATGTCGGCTTCACAACTTAATAATGTAGCTACTAATGTTAACTATTTATTACAGGCAGGCATTACTGGTTTATCTAGTTCAGTAGTCTCAGGATTAAATAGCACAACCTTAAATTCTTTCGGTAGTTCTCAGATTAAACAACTTAATAGCAATGGCATTACATCATTAAGCTCTTCAACGGTCTCCGGCCTAAGCTCATTCTTTGTTAGTTCTTTGACAGGTACACAAGCTCAGGCTTTGAATTCTGAAGAATTGAATAATTTGAGTTCAAGTTCTCTCAGTACTTTGAATTTGGCGGCATTTTCTAATGCTTCAAGCACGTTAATCTCGGGCCTTTCTAGTGCAACTATTCAAGGATTGAGCGCTAACCAATTTGCACGAATTAATTCAAATGTGATTGGAAGTTTAAATAGTTCAGCTGTTTCAGTGTTAACCAGCGCCCAGCTAAGTGGTTTATCTTCTGTGAGTATTCAAGCATTAAATTCAAATGGTATTCAGCAATTAAGTTCTACGGTTGTTTCGACCCTTACAAGTACGACGTTGAATAGGATGTCATCAACTCAGTTGCAACAATTAAATCCTATTGGCTTAGGAAATAGTTCAGCTGTCTTTAGTGGATTATCAAGTTTAACTATTCAAGCTTTGACATCCTCCCAGGTAAGCGCCCTCAATGCAAATCAGCTCAACAGTATTACAAGTTCAACTGTTATTCAAACGCTAAATTCAAACGGGATTAATCAATTAAGCTCTAGTGTGGTTGCTGGCCTAACAAGTAATGTCTTAACTATATTGTCTGAAATCCAATTGCAACAATTGAGCCCTAATGGTTTAAGCAATAGTTCAGCAGACTTCAGCGGGTTGATAAGTACAACAACTAGTTCTTTAACCTCATCTCAGGTAGCTGCATTAAATGCGCCTCAGTTGAACAGTATTACTAGTTCGACGGTATTGGGTAGCTTAAGTTCGAGTGGTGTTGGAGGCTTATCAAGTTCGGTTGTTTCTAGCCTTACTAGCACAACATTGAATGCATTGACATCAACACTAGTCGGACAATTGAACTCGAATGGTGTCGCTGGTTTAACTAACGCAACCCTGAATGGTTTAAATTCAAGCACTATCCAGGCTTTGAGTGTCAACGGAATTAGCGGTCTTAGTTCTACAGCAATTGGTGGAATTAATTCCGCGACAGCTGGTAACTTAACTAGCGCTCAGGTAGCTGCATTAACTGCAACTTTATTAAACAGTATTACAAGCTCAAGTGTATTGCAAAGCCTAGATACAAATGGTATTGAAGGGTTAACTGATAGTACAGTTGCTAACTTGTCTAGTAATGTATTGAATAATCTATCTTCGACAGAGGTTCAGCTATTAAGCCCTACTGGGTTAACTGGTATCGATACTTTGGCAAACAATGCATCAATATTTGATGGTCTTTCCAGCTCGTTTGCTAGCGCATTAACTTCGACTCAGGTAACTGCTCTAACAGCGAATGAAATTAATGCTATTACAAGTTCAATTGTCTTACAAAGCTTGAGTTCTTCAGGAATAGCTGCCTTGTCTAGTACACAAACTGTACAATTCTCCCAGTTGTCAGCTAATACTTTAAATAGATTATCCTCTACTCAGATACAGAACTTAAGTCCAGTTGGAATCGATGCATTTAGCTCACAAGGTGATCCATTTAATTTAAGTAGTGCAACGTTGCAAACGTTAACATCAACACAGGTTTCACAACTGAATGAAAATGACTTCTACTCTTTCAGTGCCGAAGCACTAGGTAGCTTAAGCTCTGAAGGAATGTTAGCCCTTTCGGCAAACATTTTACAAGGTCTTAATGGTTATCCTGGATTGAGTGCTGGTGTTCAAGATTATATTACTAACACTTTTGACTCACCACCAGAATAATAGTAAATAGACGCTTTATTTATAGAAATAATTGATTTTAATATTAGAATCTAGTTTGTAAAGATTGTGTATGGATGAGGGGTACTTTTTTAACCCTTCTAATACTCCACCTTCTAAGACACTGTATTTAGAAGGTGGATTTTTTATTTAAAGACTGCATCCATATTTTGAGTCAGCAAATAGGTAAGCGCTATATGCTTGTGATTTGAGCCAGTTATTACTTGGTTACTTCACAATCAAAAAATCTATTATTTAAAAAAAATAGTATAAGAGTTAAGTACTTTAGCTTTATAAAAAGAAGGTTTGAGGATAAATTTTTGGAAAAATTTTTCTTAATGGGTAAGATTATTTCTTAAAAATCATTAAATATTTAATAAAAATTGACGATGGTCTTTAGGGATAAATAATAATAGATCCCTATTTGAGTTCTAGTTAATTAACAAAGAACGATTACACCTGCGATTTCTATACTCTGGTTAATTGCCCTGTATTTTTTCTACCGAAAATTTCTTATAAAAAAAGATATTTACTATCAATCATTAGGTATCTGATTGATGAGATAGTTGAGAAGTTTCATTTGCCGATTTACCTAAGTAATATAGCTATATGACACTTATGTTTTCATGGTGTTATGTTTTGTGTAGATTGCGTCTATTTGCTATTTCTATAGTTAATTCACAATCTCCTAAAGTACGATAAGTTTTATCCTATAAATGATTTAAGATTTAAATAAGCGAGTTATCTTATATTTAAAATCCAAACCGTAAATAAGTATATTCATAATAAAGAGTATTTGGGATAGGGTGTAGTTGGTGGTTAAGGGACTACCATTTAATGTAAAAATATTAGAGAACCTGAAGTCTGTTGGTTTATCAAATGATGGATTAGCCCCATCAGTAAAGATGCTCTATTATTGCTTTAAGATGTCTAAATAGTGAAAGATGATAACTATGAAACTTTTGGTTGAAGGGTGGTTGGGCTTTAATCATTCTTATGCGTTAGTGAATCAGTACCAACTTCTTGAGATGCATCAAAAAAATATTGAGCTTTACCATAATCAGTTGCCAAATGATTATGGATGGAATACACAAAAGAACGATCACGGGTTATCTGTGGAAAATTATCAGACCCTGCTATCAATACCCCAAGCTAGCGCCGAAGGAAGTCACTTTGATGTAGAGTATAGGATTAGTTATCCATATAGAGCATATCCTAGCTATGCAAAAAAGCTTTTTGTTTTTGGTACATCAGAGTATCAACATATTGATACAGGTTTTTTTTATGACGGTAATTTAGACTTTATTAAAAATTTATCAATTAATATCATTACCCCTTCTAAATGGTCCTCAGTTGGTTTTTTAAAGGCCGGAGTGGATCCAAGCCGGATTAAAGTTGTGCCTCACGGAGTAAACACAAAGATTTTTACTCCCGAAAAAAAGGTTTTTCAAAAGGAAGTTAGGGCCTCATTAAACTTAACACAGGAGCATTTTGTTTTATTATCCATGGGGGCCATGACTAGAAATAAAGGTATTGATATATTAATCTTGGCCTTTCTGATTTTAAGAAAAAAATATTCTCATTTGCGTTTGGTACTAAAAGATTTAAGCCTTTTATATAACATCAATGCACAAAGTACGATTGAGGCACTCCGACATTCTACTTTTAAGGAGTATTTTGATGAACAGTATTTAAGTGAAATTATTTTTATTTCAAAGAACCTATCATTGAATGAATTAAGCAATCTTTATGCGGCGGTAGATTGTTATGTTTCGCCTTATCGTGCAGAGGGCTTTAATTTAACACCCCTAGAAGCAGCTGCCTGCGGCACACCCATTCTTGTAACGAAAGGAGGGGCTACCGATGAGTATTTCCAGGCCTCGATGGGAGGGCAAATCGAAGGGGAACAAATTAATGAAAATGACTTTACCTGGATTGAACCAAATATACATAGCCTTATTGAAAAAATATCGATGTTTATCGAAGGTGAAAGTACCTCTTACGATTTTTATCAGTCTTTGCGGATCATTCAAGAACGTTTTACCTGGTCGGCGGTAATTGATCAATTACTAGGGGAGATGAAAACAGAATTATAGGCTTCATTAAAATAGCATACAAAATGAAGATTGGAGAGTTGTTTGAAAAATTACGTTAGCTTGAAAACAAAATACTTGTACAATGAATATAATTAATTCTAGTTAATCTATAGCTTAATCACTTAACCTTGGTAAATAAAGGTAGTTTGATGTTAACAAAGCCAAAAATTATTTTTGCGGGACTTGCACAAAACTGTGCACAATACCTTCCAGATGTTTTCAAAAATATAGAGAATATTTCTACCCTCGCCTCAGAAACCGCTTTCATTTTCGTTGAAAATGATTCATCGGACTCCACGAAACAAGCTATTACTCAATGGGGCTCTAGTAAGAATAATTTTAAATTTATTTCTTTAGATGGGCTCAATCAAGTAAAAATGAGAACGATTCGCTTAGAGTTCTTGAGAAATATGTATTTAGAGGTTATCAAGGCGGATGAAAACTTCAGAAGTTTTGATGTATTAGTTGTATTAGATATGGATGATGTAAGTTCTTTCCAAATCGAGATGGAGAAATTGACTGATGCCATTAACTTACTTCAAAATCAAGAAGATGTGGCGGCAGTTTTCCCTAATCAAATCGGTAGATATTATGATATGTGGGCGTTTCGACATCCTAAACTTTGCCCTCAAGATGTTTGGCAAGAGGTCTCAGAATATGTGAGATTGCATCATTGCTCTGACCAAGAAGCGTTCGATAATACATTTGCAAAAAAAATTCTGGTGATTGACATCAACTCAGAATTAATTGAGGTTGAATCAGCTTTTGGCGGATTAGGTTTATATAAAATGAAGTGTGTTTTAACTAATCCGAATCCTTACCTAGGCTCTAAGATTAAGATATTAGATACACACCCGCAGATCAATTTTTGTAAAACTCAAATTTGCGAGCACGTTCATTTTCACGAGGGTTTAAGGATGGCTGGAAAAAAATTAGTTATATTTCCAAGCTTAATAAATGGTGTAAACGACAGAGTCCATACCAATCCATCATTCTATAGAAGTTTACCCTTCTAAAAGTGAACTTTTCTATTAACTAGGTGGTAAATGATTTAAATGGCTTTGTATATAAATTGTATTTATATCCCTCAGAAGGTTTAAGATGGCAAAAAAAATTTCAGCAGTGATTATTGATACATACGATAATAAAAAAATGCCTCAATTAGCTATCGAGAAAACTTTACAATGTAATCAGATTAATAAGGTCTACACCTTCAGTGATGTCCCGTTTTATAGTGGTGCTGAGTTCATTCAAATCCCAAAAATTAGATCAATCAAAGACTATGAAGAATGGGTATTGGGAGGCTTGTTGGAATATGTTCAAGAAGATATCTTAGTAATTCAGTGGGATGGATTTGTATTGCAACCAAATAATTGGGATAATAAGTTTCTAGAGTTTGATTATATTGGAGCCCCTTTTATTTATCGTAATAATACATTTGAAGTGGGTAACGGCGGTTTTAGCTATCGATCTTTAAAGCTTATGGAGGCGCTTCATGAAATTAGAAGCTCTGAGAATTACAAAAGTTCTCCAGTTCCGGAGGATGTTTTTATTTGTATGGAATATAGAGAGGTCCTTGAGAGAAAGGGTATTAAATTTGCACCATTAAATGTGGCAAGTCAATTTTCCTTTCAGGATGGCGGTCTTAACGTGGATTTTGAAAAATTATTTGGTTTTCACTCCACATGGAATTTCCCAATTTTTTTTAATGAGGAAGGTCTTATCTCGGTTGTCAAAGATATTATTGAAAGAATGACTAACTTTAGGATTTTGACTATATATTTAGAGCAATGTAAAGCTAGGGGTATGACACAATTATTACGTGAATCAAAAAGTTCGATAGGAAGTTATCCAAAAGTTACAAAAATGATTGAAAGCAACTTAGATGATAAATCGGAGTATGCTTGGGGGCAGCGTTTTTTAAAAGCGATAGAATAATGTTCTAAATTAGAGATTAGAGACTGAATTTGTAGAGAAATGTTTCTTTTATGTTATTATTGGATGATTAGTTTAATATTACGCTTTTAACAACATACAGACGCCTTCTCCGAATTCTAAAACTTGCACTCTAGAACTAAGATGTGACATATCTTGCTGGTTATTTTTTATTGCCTCTTCGTGAGTAAAATCTACAAGTGACTTAACAAACCCAACCATACCAAAGTCGTGCGAGGGGATTCGCTTTGGAATATTGTTGTTATGCGGTTATTGATCGAAATTTTTAAATCTAATATCATCTTCCCAAGAGTCCCAGTGTAGTACCCCCTTCAGCTTGGCGTAAGTCATAAATAACTTGTTCTTCAGTAAAAGGGATTTTTTCATCGCATTTTCTCCATAATTAGGGGAGTAAAAAGCAACATTACTATAGTTTTGAAACATAGTACTTTTTGGGAGGGGGTCATCTCTAACTAAGTAACTTAATTTTGATCAACAAAGCCATCTGAATTAACGATTTTTAAAAGCTCCTCTGCACTTTGAATAGTCAAGGGTTCATATAAGTACTTTTCTAATGAAATGATTAAAGCATCTGTAATTTTTGCATAGTCTATTTTTGATAGTATTTCTATGATCTCTTTGCTAAATCTATACTTAATGTGCTTTGCTGGATTACCGGCGCATATTGAATAAGGCTCCACATCTTTAGTTACAACTGACTTTGCGCCTATCACAGCACCTTGACCAATAAATACTCCTGACAAGATTGTTGCGCCATTACCTATCCAAACGTCATCAGATACTATTATTGGCCCTTTTGATATAGCTTCTTGATTAAAGCCAAAATACATTACTTTAAACGGATATGTGGACAATCCTGAATAAGGATGTTCTCCCCCAAGTAAAAATTCAACATTTTCGGCAATTGAAACAAACGAACCTATCTTTAGAAATTCATCACTATTTCCCCAAGATCTTGCATTAATTGGGCCATATGTTTTTCTTCCAACATGTATTTTTTTATAATTATTTGAGTTTAAAAAAGTATTATTATGAGGGTTTAAAAACCTCCATAGTGAATAAATATCTGGATTAGTATTTTCCAAATTAACTACTTTAATATAATTAAGGAAATGTGCTTCTATTGCCGGATAAAAATAATCCTCTGATTCAATTTCAAATAAACCATCTAGAAGTGAGAACTTATTAAAATCATTATTCTCTGAGAAATAATATGGCAATATATGATTCAAGAAAATATTTTTCTTCTCATTGAGATAAGTTTCAGAGGTAATTAGCCCTTTTTCTAGATAAGGCTTTAAAAGACTAAAATAACTTTCCCCAAAAATTTTACTCAAGCTATAACCACCTTTACGAACCTCTTTAATCTGCTTTTGTAAAGGGGCACAAATGATTCGCATACATATTCCGTTTGTAAACAGACGGAATAAGGCATCTGTTTGAGGTAATTTAGTATGTACTGCTCTAGAAAAGTTTTGCATTTGATCAAAGGTACTTTTCCATATTCCAAAACCGCCAATCCATGTAGAATTAAAATTGACAAGTTTAATGAATGAGTCTAAATTCTCACAGTCTACAATTTCATTTTGATCATTTATAGAACTATTTATGAAAAATAAGTTTTTATTCTCAAGTTCAGCAACTTTAATAGCTTCAACAAGAAATTGTAGTCCACCTGGATTAAATGTAAAATTATCATTCTGAAGCTTCAAAAATTTTCCATTTGCCCTGCTTAAAACTATTTCAACATTTTTATCTTCGAAATTCACTTCATTTCTAAAATATACAATTTTATCTGGATGGGCCTTCGTAAAAGCTAGAGCAATTTCTTGAGTCTCATCAGTTGAAGAATTATCTGAGATAATTATTTCAATTTCCGATGTGTTCAAAAATACTTCTTGATCAATTATTGTTGCCAGATTTTCTCTAAGCAATTCCCCTCTATTCCTGGTTGGAATACAAATCGATAATGTCGGCTGAATCATTCCTAAAGCACTCCTTGAGAGTAAAATTTAATTTGTATTTAACAATATCTTATCAGTTAAATCAATTCTATACCTCTCAAACTAAGTCTTTATCCTATTGAGTTGGTTTAATTTAATATTTTAAGAATACTTAAAGTTGATAAAAGATCAGATAGTAAGATGGAATTCATGCTCAACACCGATGGTTGGATTCCAACCTAATTCTATTGCTTTATTTATATTAGGACTTGATCTTAAAATCGGGCTTTGAAGATATTCAGTATTTATATTTGATAGTTCAAAAGCCACATTAATTTGGCAATTTGGCGAAAGCTTTGCTAGAGTAACTGCTAGTTCTTTTATAGAAATTAAAATTACGGCCTTCATTTATAAAACTTGCCTTTTATAAATGAAGGGTATTTTTTCATATAATCTCCGTGAGTAATAGTAAATCAATCATTAGTTAAACAAAATTGGTTAAGAGACTATAAAGTAAATAATTATGATAGATTTTGAATTATAAAATTTTATTAATTGATCTCAAATAGATTAAATTTAAAATGAAGTCTTTATCGACATAAAACTTAATTTATTTGGTGGATAAAATAACTTTACTAATCTCCAAAGAGAATTTCTGTGAACCAACTGGCCAATTGTTGGTTACAATTTTTTCTTTTAAATAGTTTCTTACATTCTCTAACTCATTTGGGTTAGTGGCAAGAAATTTTGCCTTAGAAAAATATTCATCTTCCTTATTTGCAGCTAGTATTTCAAGTCCCAAGTCATTGAGTAGACTGAAGCATACACGAGAAGCAAAAGTATCACCATATAGAGTTACGACGGGTAACCCAGAAAATAATGCATCAGAACAAGTAGTGTGACCATTGTAAGGGAATGTATCTAAAAAGATGTCCGCTAATCTAAACCGGTTCAAATGATCTCTAATATCGGGAAGCCGCGTTGCAAAAATAATTCTTAAAGGATCAATTCCTAATTCAATCGCAGATTTAATTAAGTTTTCTTTTGACTCAGGGTTACTTTGTTGCATTAGCCAAAGAACACTTCCCTCCACTTCAAGAAGGAGTCTCATCCATAGTTTGAATACGGACGGTGTGATTTTATAAAGGTGATTGAAGCAACAAAATACAACACCCTCGGCGGGTAGACCAAAATCATTTCTTGTATAAACTTGATCTGAAGGAATAACTGAGGTATCCCGAGGAAGATAATTAAAATTTAATTGAAGAGGTTTCTCAGAGTACGATTTGAAAAGATGATCTGGGATGGTAAAGCGATCCCCAATAATATAGTCGACATAAGGAAGGCCTAAAGTCCCTGGGAAGCCCAAATACGTCATTTGCACTGGGGCTGGTCTAAAACTTAGTACATTTAATCTAGTATCTGCGGTATAGCCGGACAAATCAATTAAATAATCAATCTCAAGGGAGCGGACCATCTGGGCAATTTCCAGATCTGTCTTTGTGGCACAGTTTAAGAAGTTATCAAAGGCACAACAAAAACGTTGCCAAACTGGACTTTTATCCGGCGTTCCAGTAAAAATTCCTGTAATTTCATAGAGATCTTTATCAAAAGATTCCATCACGCCAATAATTAAATAACCTACTGGGTGCTCTCTAAAATCGCCAGAAATAAATGCAATTTTCTTCTTTAGGTGAGTGTATTTTTCGCCGTTGTATAAAGTTACGGATGAGGGGGGGTATTTATGAAGTCCAAAATTTCTCGCGCATGCGAGAGCGGTATCAGCACTTGTACAAAAAGTCATTAGTGTTAATGGATTGGTCACTGGTAATCCGTCATGAATACCCTGATTGATCTCGTTTGTTAAGTCCTCAAAATCGCTCCAATCACAGTTATGTAATCTGGCGTTTAACAAATTTCCTTGAATGTATGGGTAGGAGGGGTTCCGATCATAAAGATTTTTAAAGACCTCAGCGGCCTTTGCATACTCTTTATATTGCGACAATAAAATTCCCTGACCTTCCAATGATTGATAATCATCTGGAACTGCTGTAGTGGCTTGAACCAGGGTTAAAAGAGCATCTTTATGCTGATTAAGTTGTTGCTGAATAGCGGCTTTATTATGATACGAATTAGAATATGAGGGATTATTAATAATATTCAAATCGTAGTATTCGATAGCTTTTTTATATTGTCCGATGTTCTTATAACAAGTGCCTAAGGCAAATAAAACGAGTTCATGATTCGGGAATTTTGCTTGCAGTGTTTCAAAAAATTGAATGGCGCCGATGGGGTCATTTTGGTGAATATGTGACATTCCCAGAGAGTAAAGCGCAATAAAATTCTCCGGATCAAGTTCTAAAACTTTGGAAAATAAATTTTCTGCATCAGCATGTTTATTTTGTCCTTGAAGATTGAGTGCTATGCTATTCAGAGAGTTGATTTCTTGAAGTATGCCAGCTGCCGGATTTAATAAATTATTGAGTGTGTTGATTTGCGTTTGAGCATCGGTATATTCTGGATTGAAACTGAGCGCTAATTTAGCGTTATGCAGGGATTCATTCAGGCTCCCCATATTCATATTAATAATCGATTTTGCCAGGTAAAACTCGGGGGTTGAACTATTGATTTCGATAGCTTTGTTAATGAACCCTAATGAGTCTTCAAAATGATTACGTTGAGCCTCAATCTTCGAGAGGTAATAATAAATAACTGGAGACTCATATCCATTTTGGAGCAACTCTAGAAAGCATTGGTAGGACTGATCAATCTCATTGATTTCTAATAGATGTATTCCAGCATACATTTTTTGTATATTAATATCTTGCGTGGTATTAGACAGATCCATAAAAATTAGTTTCTCATGTAAAAAGTGTTCATCAAGTTGCCTTTAATAAAAACATCTTTAACTATCAAAAAATAAGATATTTTGTAAATTTATTGTACATGTTAATCATGATCTGCTCCACGATTACGTAAAAGCTATTTAGACTATTTAAGACTTTAATTGCTGTTGAAGCAGCTCCGTTTGGCTCCTATTTTTATTGGATAAGTCTACCGTGGGGTTATCTTTTATAAGAGATGGGGAAATTGATTTTTTATTCAGCTCAATCACAAATGGTTTGGGAGCGCAAATGCCAAAGGCTAGCCTTGTACATTACCGAACGGTTCTGTGTAGTAGCTCGAGTCTTGGCATGTTTGCCCCAGAGATATCTTCTGTTTTAACCTCTTCAAAGTATTCTTTCACCACAATCGGTAAAATACGATCATTCCGGTAGATGGAGCACTCCATCCAGATGGATACACCATTTTTTTCTTCGGTGGACTCTCTCAGACTCATTCCCGCAAATTGAGCATGTTAGTGGATGATCTTGGGTCATCCATCTACCGAAATAAAGATTTTAAATTGGTTACAGGTGCTTAAATTCGCGCAGCAAGATGCTGATTGGATTTGTCCAGGACCGAATATCAAAAAACCTGGATTTAGATTTTCGAGCATGTAGAGATTAGATCTTATGGCATGTATTCCGGGCCCATTTCAAAACTTTAGAAGCTATTAAGAAAGTTTTCGAAGATGCTGGAGTCAAATTCATTGGTTCACTGGAAAGTGGTGCTGGCATGCTTTTGAATAGCAGTCAGTCACATTCACTTGCTACTGATGGCAAAAATCCTTTTTATATTCAGGCTTCTCAAGAATCACCCTAAAATTTGTTGCTAAGTATGAATCTATTTGAGGATCGATTGTCAGAACTAAGTAGCTTTCCACTGCGAACGGAATTTTATGATTTCTTTTGCAGATTAGGTGCCTGATCTGATGCTTCAGATTTTTTAAATTCAAATAATAAACAGGCTAAACCTGTGTTTTCCAGTACCTGAAGATTCGGCGCAGTTTTTGATTTAATTTCATAAGCATTGCATCCGTATGGAAATTTATTTTCCCAAGTTACAAAAAAATGCTTACAGTTGATACAGTTCATTGATGGTTAGATCTAGAGTTTTATTGGACTCTTAGGATGTTTGAAAACACACAGTATAGTCACGAAAATTCGTCAAATTTAGGCTAATATGCTATTCTACAGTAGTTAAATTTTATGCAAAGGCAATGAATATCATGTCAAAAGTGATGATTGATGATGTTGAATATGAAATAGAGTCGTTAACGGACGATGCAAAAGCCCAAATGATTAGTATGCAGTTTGCAGACGGTGAAATTGCTCGCTTGCAACTTCAGTTGGCAGCAATGCAAACGGCCCGTAATGCTTACGCAAGTGCTTTAAAAGCTGCATTGCAAGAACATTCAAAAAGCTAAATCTTAACTTACTGGTGGTTCAGGATGGTGTATCGAGGTCTTTACAATGAACCTTGGGGATTGTACGCGTGCGTGCCTTCTTTAGATATAGAGCTCAAGTCCAGTGATTCTGTGTAAAACCCAGTAAAAACTACGCATCTTCTGAAAAATAGCCGTTAATTAGATTAACTGCTAACGCAATTTTAGCGATACTATAGAAACCTGTAGTACCGAGTTACAACCGACAGGAGAGCTAACCTACCATGACGCTGCCGATTCCTTCAGGATTAATGCCGATCCCGATGGGTGAGGTGCGACGTTCGACGGAGATATTACCGCCGAGTGCTCCGGTGGGTATCAGTGGGATCGTTGCCCTGGACTCACGTCAAGCCTTGCGAATGCCAGAACCGGTCGTAACAGCAGATCAGAGTAGTTTGGCAAGACAGGCGCTGGAGCGGAATTTTCATGAGAGTCTTGTGCCCAATTCCCCACCCCATGAACCCAGTGTGACTCAGGCAGCTTTGCTGGAAATTTCTGATCAGGCGACGCATCTGTTGCCGGATCAATTGGATCAACTCGCGACTAACTCACATTTGCCCTATGCATCTGACCAACTATCAAACCTGTTAGATTCAACTGGTTTGCCAGATTCAGCAAATATAGCGATCGCTAATAGTTCTCTGAGCCATTTACTCGTGGGCCAAGCCCTTGCTTCTTCAGAAATGAACACCTTGAATCAGTTGATCAGCGATATCTTGTCCAAGCAAATGTCAACTCAGTCGCCTTCAGGAAATGCGCCCCCAAGCGCTCCTCCCAATACAGTTTTGTGGCCGAGTATGGATGTCAGCTCTCAAAATGAGTTGATGACAAAGGCTTTATTGGCGAATGATCCTAAAGCAGTACTGAGTTCCTTGCGCGAGAATTTGAAACATTCTGGTATGTTTGCAGCAGAGCAGTTAGCCCATGCCTTGCTGCCTGCCAATGATACAACCGCTTCTACAGCAAGTCAGACCAAGCCTGAGGCCACTTCTGCAGGTGCGGCTTCTTCGGCATTGACGGCACAATTACTGATGCAACAGTTGGACTCTAATTCATCGAGCTTGGTGGATGCGATCCGCTTAGCCCTCAAGGGGCAACTCTCATGGGAAGGTATGATTGCCAGTAATCTCCCCGCGAAGATGAAGCGTGAAGATGCTTGGGAAGCCAACCCGAACGATCCCTCGCAAATTATCAAAGGAACACGTATTTCAGTAGAGGTCAGTTTGCCGAATTTAGGCACGATGACCGTGGTGGGAACACAATTTATTGATCAATTACAAATTCAGATTCAAGTCCAAGGTAGCGCTTCAGCCGATACTTTGCAAAGTCAGCTCAGTAGATTGCAAGCGCATTTACAAGAGCAAGACATCGCAGTCCCCAATATTAAGATTCAGGGCCAATAAAATTATGTCTGATAACACGCGAAGTAAAGTCATTCGACCAGACCTCAAAGCTGTAGCGCTTAAATACGAAATGAATAGTGCAGCACCAAGAGTTACGGGGCAAGGTGAGGGATATGTTGCACAGGCGATTTTAGATAAAGCAAAACAGATGGGCATTCCAACGAAGGTAGAGCCTGAGCTCGTCGAGTTCTTGATGCAAGTCAAACTCAATGATATTGTGCCACCCAAGTTATATGCAGCTGTCGCCGAAGTCCTTGCATGGGCCTACAACATCGACGGAAAATTAGCAGAAAAATTACCTGAATAGGGATGGACTAGTTTGATCGGCCTTAAGGGCCAGAGAGCCATCAAATCCAGGCGCGCTTCTTTTTATCTAGACTCATTTTGGTAATCATCGTTTGCGAAGAAGGGAAGTGTCCAAAGTCGTGGGGGTGAAATCAATACCAGTAGTAATGAGATTTATGCCGAGTTCCTAAGCAGAACACGTAAATGTGCCGTTATGTTAATGAAGGCAAATTTAAATGATAACTTTTTGAGAAGAAAATTCTATGCGTGAGTTCTTGACTGATTCGATGGCTGATCATATCCGTAACAAATTAACACAAATCAATCTGCAGCAGCTCACGTCTGAAAACTGCTATGAAGTGTGGTTAAAAATTCGTATTTTAGATATGGCGCTTGATGTTCCCAAAGAACAGTGGGTGACGCAACATGATGTAACCGCTCATATTGGGGTGATGTCTAACCTGACCAACCATCATCTTAAGGATTTTGAAAAAGTGGTCTATCAGACATTAATGGTTAGAGCTCATGAATCAGAAACACCGCCTTCTATTGCAAACCTAGTCGCACTTTATTTGCGTAGCCTGTTTAAAAAGAGTTCCGAAGAAATGGGTTTGACCCGTAGGAGCTGATCTACCTCGGTAACTCACTCAAAATAGGATTAAGGAAGCTTGGCGGGCTTACACTTCCCAGAAAAGTTTTCTGAATACGGAAGGCTGGGGTTCTTGGGGGCTTTTCTGAGAATATTATCAGTGACAAGCAAGGATTTTTTATCGACTGTAATGGTGGTTACTGATCCATCTCCCAAGGTAAGATCAATAATACATTTGATCGTTGTTTCATTATTTAATGAGCATGGAAATCCATACTCGTAATGATTCTTAAATACCTTATCATCTTCGAATCGATAAAAATAAGTCATATTTGGTGTTGGTTCATGTCGCAGGCTATTGTTTTCGATAAAAGATTTATCTAAGTCTCCTTCGCAGATAATACTCAGGTCATTTTTTTTTGAACAAGCAACTAAAGTCAAACAAACGAAGACAAATAGGAGTGTTTTCATGACGGCGAATTTCTTTACACATAAGGCCATTGATGTTGAAGATAGTATCGTATTGGACTTCTTCTGATGAAGTTGGATACAAACCATGTTGAGCTGATTCTTCATAAGACATTTAATTATTTTTAAAAATAATTTTGCTATTTTGTTTTATTTAAACCGTTTTTTTCTTTGATATGGATAATGGTTTTGAAGCTTTGAGATTAAGTTCGAGATGCTCCTCCAAAATCTTGTCATCATCTGTCATTAAAGTAGCTCTTTGTAAAGTATTTTCCAGTTCCCTGACATTGCCTGGCCATGAGTAATTGAGCAGACATGCTTTTGCACCTTCATCCAAATACATATTTTCGCGAAGGACGTTTTTGCTGTAGAGCTGTAAAAAAAATTCAGCCAAAGGCAAAATATCTTCAGGACGTTTCCTGAGTTCTGGAATATGAATAGGAAACACGGCTAATCGATAATAAAGATCCTCCCGAAAGAGACCTTCTTGAACATGATCCAAGAGTTTTCGATTGGTAGCTGCAATGATTCTTACATCGACTGGGACTAGCTCCGTAGAGCCTAGTTTTTCTACCATTTGATCTTGCAAGACGCGTAAGAGTTTAGCTTGTAATTGTGGCGGCATTTCCCCGATTTCATCCAGAAAGAGGGTGCCACCGTTAGCTTGTTCGAATTTACCCGCCTGAGTTTTTGAGGCTCCTGTAAAAGAGCCTTTTTCATGGCCGAATAAAATAGATTCGAGGAGGGTTTCAGGAATTGCAGCACAATTGAGAGCGATAAAGGGCCCGCTAGCTCTTGTTGAATTGTCATGGACATATCTGGCGATGAGCTCCTTTCCGACGCCGGATTCCCCTGTAATTAAGACGGAGGTGGTTGTTGGCGCTGCCCTTAAACATCTCGAAAGGGTTTTGACCATTTCCGGATCGACTGCAACAATCTTTTTCCCTTCCGTTTTTAATGCTTGGCTTTCATTGACAGAAGTATTTGCTTTCGTAAGGGATGGTTTTTTACTAACACTATTGTTTCCAATCACTGGAGTTGGTTGATAACGACGAATCGTTTCTACTAAATGGTCAGGAACAAAGGGTTTGATTAAAAAATCACGAGCACCGGACTTTAGTGCTTCAACGGCAATTTTTACATCAGCAAAGGCCGTCATGACAATAATGGATAAGTCGGGATTAATTTCAAGTGCTTTTTTGAGCAATTCAATTCCCGTCATACCTGGCAATTTATAGTCCGTCACAATAATCATTGGAACCCCGGGCTGGAGAATCGGAATAACGGTTTCAGCTTTTTGATGGGAGTAAAACTCAATCAAACTCATTCGGAGAGTAACGCCGATGGCCTCGCGAAGATCGTCATCATCCTCGATGAGTATTACGGGATAATTCATAGGATGTCTTGTCATAGGCAATAATATAACTGAATCTATGGCATTTACATCAATTCAATGATGCAAGGCAGTGTGATCGTAAAACGAGCACCAACTTCTGTATTTTGAGCTCGGACTGTTCCTCGGTGAGATTCAATGGCATTTTTCGCGATGGATAGCCCAAGACCAGAGCCATTAGCCCCAGTAGAGAAAAAAGGCTCAAACATCGCATCCAAGATATTCTCGGGGATCCCAGGGCCTTGATCTTCAATCACAATTTGGCAACGCTGTTTGTCTGACTGAGTAAAAAACTCAATCTTTTGGTCGCTAGTTGAGACCTCTAAAGCATTTTCTAAGATAGCAATGAAAGCATTCATTAGCGGCAATTTTTCAGCACTAATTTTAATAGAGGCGTCACATAGTTGGGTATTAAGTTGGACTCTTTTTTGGTCGCATAATGGTTGTATGACAAGTTTAGTTTCTAAAATAAGATCACTGAGTGAAATCAATTCAAGTTTTTGTGGACGGTTTGCGACGAATTGCAACATTTCTTTAGAAAGTTTTTCTAAGTCTAATAACTGTTTGCGTAGACGCTGAGCAAAACTGATTTTTGTGGATTCATCTAAATCAAGATCGCATAAATGAGAAGAGTAAATGAGAGCCGTAGCTAAGGGCGTTCTTATTTGGTGAGCAATGCTGGCAGTCATTTTTCCCATGGCTGCTAGACGCGATTCTTGCTGAGATTTTTGGAGGTTTAAGATGTTGTGAGTAATATCTTGAATTTGAATAATCGTTCTAAAATCTTCTTCAATTTTAATCACTTGAACAGTTCTGTTAAATGTTGAAGACTCTTCCGACTCAATAAAATACTCACCTGAGGTGATGGACTCTTTCCAATATTTTGGAATTGCAAACAATTGTTCAGATTTTAAAAATGGGAAAAACTGCAAAGCGGATGGGTTAAAAATCTTCACAATTTGATTTTCCAGCAAGATGACACCTGCCGGCATAGACTTGATTAATGCTGTAATACGTTGATTTGATTCAGATAATTCCGTACTAAGTAGGTCTATTTTGGACTGTAGTTCAGTTTGTTGTGCCTCGAGTTTTTTAGATTCTTCATAAAATAGGGTAAAGGCACTTTGAAGAGCATCAATATTGATCGATTTGCTGGCGATTTCCCCTAAATTCGTTGTATTAGAGTCTAAACTTAAAGTATTATCTGAAGAATTGTTCAAAATGTTTTGATGTTAATTGTTTATTTATGTAATATAAGATAACTTGTAAAAGTTGTATAGAGTAAATTAATGATTAATTTAACATTGATGATTAGCCAATATGGAGCTATTCATCGATATGAAGCTTTTACAACTTAATTAGTTGTCTGCAGGTTAATTTATTTAGTTTAGGAAAAATTCGATTGAGTGAGTCAGCAAACCCAGTTCCATCGATTGAAGATAAAAATGCAACGGTTTTAAATATCGGAGGGGATGGTTCTCCGAAAAAATCAGATGCCGGTAAGGTGCCTGTTCCCACGCTTGATTTAGCTGATAAGTACCGAGATTTAAAAGAACGGTTCTCACTTCTCAATGTTCGTCAAAAACTCCTTATTGGTATAGCCTTTTTATTATTTATCTCTACGGTTGTAGTGATTTCAATTTCAGGGCAGAAAAAAGATGACTATAGGATTCTCTTTACCAGCTTGAATCAAAATGATGGTGCGGCGATTATTGCCGCCTTGCAACAGCTCAATGTACCCTATAAGTTTACAGAGGGTGGTGGAGCTATCATGGTTCCTGAGTCTGCGGTTTATGAAACGCGTTTGAAACTTGCCGGTCAAGGATTGCCAAAAGCTGGCAATGTTGGCTTTGAACTCTTAGAAAACCAAAAATTAGGTACGAGTCAATTTGTCGAACAGGTCAATTACCAGCGTGGCTTAGAGGGGGAATTAGCAAAAAGCATTAGTTCTCTAGGGCAAGTGAAGTCAGCGCGCGTCATGTTGGCTATACCTAAACAAACCGCCTTTATGCGAGAACAAGAAAGGCCTACAGCATCTGTTGTGGTGACGATGCATCCTGGCAGATTTTTAGATGAGCAAGCAGTTGCCGCGATTACTAACTTAATCGGATCTGCAGTTCCTAATATGGGAGCCAATCGGGTTACGATTATTGATTCAGAGGGTAGCTTACTAGCGCCTAATCCCCAACGCGCAAGTGGTTTAGATTCAACTCAGTTGAAGTATGTGGCAGAAATAGAAGGCTCCTTATCTAAACGCGTGATCGAAATTTTAGAACCCGTGACTGGTAAAGATAATGTAAAAGCGACTGTCACAGTGGATATGGATTTCAATGAATTAGAGAGAACCGAGGAAACTTTTGGTCGTAACTCGCCTCCAAACCCATCATCGATTAGAAGCCAGCAGTCTACTGAGGCAAGCACTCCCACGACACCATCCACCGGTATTCCAGGTGCAACGACAAATCAACCTCCAGGACAAGCACAGGCGCCAGTCAATAATGCTACTGCAGCAAACAACAATAACCCCCAAACACTTAATCCTCCTCCTGGCGCTGGAACAAGTAACACCATGCGCAAAGATAATACGGTCAACTATGAAGTTGACCGAGCTATTCAGCGTATAAAGGGCGAAAAAGGTCAAATTCGACGAGTTTCTGCCGCAGTAGTACTGAATTTAAAGGCGCCGCCGGGATTGGATGCAAATGGTAAGCCTCTCAAGCCTGTGGCTTATTCCAATAAAGAAATTGAAGATATTAAAGGGCTTGTTCGCGATGCAATTGGTTATGCGGATAAACGAGGCGATAGTATCAGCGTTGCAAATATTGCATTTAGACCCGAGATCCTTGAACCAGTTCCTTTTTATCGCGAGCCTGGAATTATTGCTTTAGCAAAAGAGTTCTTTAAATTTGCCATCATTTTGGGTGCTTTAGCACTGGTCTTCTTTAGTGTGGTCAAACCCCTCCTCTTTCCAAGAGTGGATGAAGAAGAAGCGCAAAATCTCGAAGATGAATTTGACGAAAAAGTTAAAGCAGAGATGGCCTCGATGTCACCCCAAGCACGTGAACGTAAACGTATGGAGTTGGAATTAGAACGTGAACGTAAACGCGTTCAAGAAGAAGAAGAGCGGGCCAGAGTTGAAGCGCAGAAGAAAGAAGAGGAAGAGTCTCGGAAGCGCCAAGAGGAGTCCAAGAAAGCTGAATACGAAGAATTGGTTAAATATGCCTTTGACTACGTCACTAATGACCCAAGGGTCGTTGCTGGCTTGTTTAAACAGTGGTTAAGTGAGGATGCTGCTAAGGCGATTGCGGTTAAAGATGCAGCTCCGCCACCTACAGCGTAAATCTATGAAGGAAATGAATCATGGCTGATGACGATCAAGAAGAAGCCCCGCGCCAACTGTCGATTGCCGAGGCACTCAAAGAAGGCGTTAAAAATGCCTCTCAAGGGGGGATGCAGACCTATGATGATCTAGACGGAGCATCTAAGGCTGCTGTGGTCCTTTTGGCGGTAGGGGCTGAGGCTGGTGCAGAAGTGTTACGTCAAATGACACCGATGGAAGTGCAGAAACTTTCGGGCAAGATGGCGGTTGTGCGCTCATTGAGCCGAGATTTGGTTCTAGATGTGCTTCGAGAATTTAGAGATGTCACTTCCAATAATGCCCAAGTAGCTTTTGATACAGACTCTTTTATGCAGAATATGTTGACCAAAGCGATGGGTGCAGAAGGTGCATCAGACTTATTGGGTCGTTTAGAGTCGACTCTGGATATGTCAGGGATTGAGACTTTAAAGAGAATGGAGTCCGATGTTCTCTATGAAATGATTAAGGCTGAACATCCGCAAATTATTGCTACAGTATTGGTTTTTTTAGAAGCCCCTCAGGCTGCTGCGGTATCTAAATTATTTCCAGACGATTTAAGAAACGAACTAATGCTCCGTGTGGCCCTATTAGAAAAAGTTCAACCTGCAGCCCTCAAAGAGTTGAATGATGTCATGTCTAGATCAGTTGGGCCAGATGCCGACTTTAGACGAAGCACAGTCGGTGGTGTAGTTCCTACGGCAGAGATTTTAAACATGCTCTCTGGCGGTTTAGATCAATTGGCACTAGATAAGATTCGCTCGTATGATGCTGAACTAGCTGAGGCGATTATTGAAAAAATGTTTGTGTTTGAAGACTTTATTGAAATCGAAGATCGTTCATTACAAACTCTGCTATTAGAAGTTACGCAAGATTCATTGGTGATGGCTCTCAAAGGGGCGAGTCCAAAATTGCGTGAGAAAATTTATCGCAATATGGCAAAACGGGCTGCGGATGGTGTCCGTGAAGATCTTGAGACCAGACCTCCAGTCAAGATTCAAGAAGTTGAGGAGCAGCAAAAAGATATTATTCGAATTGCACGTGCGTTGTCATCAGAGGGGCGCATGCAGATGGAACGTGGTAAGCAGGCTGACTCCTTCCTATAGAGATTGGACCTTTAGAATATGTCTGCTTACGATGAGCCTGATGATGAGCAGTTATTAACGAAGTGGCAACCGCCTTCGTTTGATCCACCCAAGCCACCCAAAAAGCCTAAAGCTCCGCCTATTCAGTACCCAACGGTAGAAGAGGTTGAACAGATTCGCACAACCGCTAGGCAAGATGCCTATGATATGGGATTGTCTGAGGGCTTTAGTAAAGGTAGAACCGATGGTTTCGAGCAAGGTCAAAAGGAAGGGTATGAAGTTGGGTATCAGCAAGGTTACACCGATGCAGAGGGTGAAACAAAACGTTTACACCAGGCATTAGATTTGCTTTTACAAGCAATTGATGGCATGCCAGAGGCGATTGCAGAGCCGATGGTGGAATTATCCTATAGTATTGCTATGCGAGTTGCCGCCAATGATCGCATGTCTCGAGGCCCCTTTGTGACGGCCGTTCAAGAGGCTTTAATGCGTCTACCAAGACCTGGCTCAAGTTTATTTTTAAGAATTCGTGAAGCAGAAAGAGATGTCTGGGAAAAATTGGTGAATGATCCTGGTATGCCTTTTAAATGTGCCTTACTCATCGATGGCGATGTTCAACCTGGCGATGCTTATATAGAAATCGATGGGGCGAGAATTAATATTGGCCAATCTGCAAGAATCGCGATTGTTCGGGCTGCATTAGGTTATGAGCTAACAAAAGAACAAGTTCAATTAACTCAGCCCCCCGTGACCCCGGGTTCAGAAGATTTTCAAAATCTAGACTTGGTACAAGACGTACCAACAGATGATCCCGATGCACCGGAAGATTCATCATGAGTCTTCAGCCGCAGGAGTTTGCTCAGCATCTTCGTTACCTTAAAGACAAACTCCATCAATATCCGAAGTCCATCCGTGAGGGAAGGCTCAAGCGAGTATCGGGGATTGTTTTGGAGGTGGAAGGTTTGCCCCTAACCATCGGCGCTGGAGCTGTGATTCTTTCGCAGGTCAATGGTAAGACTTATGATGCGGAGTGTATTGGGTTTAATGGTGGCATTACTTATTTAATGCCGATTGACTTTATGGAAGGAATCTCTCCCGGAGCCCTGGTATACCCCAACAATACTCCGATTGATTTTGGGACACACTATATAACTACTAGTGCGATTGAAGCCTTACCGATTGGTGAGGAATTACTTGGACGCGTTGTCGATGGAATGGGGAGACCAATTGATGGCAAAGGTAGTTCTGGAAAAAGAATGTCGGAGACAATCACTCGTTCGCTTAACCCGCTAGATCGCTCACCGATTCATGAGCCATTAGATTCCGGAATTAAGGCAATTAATGGCATGTTAACCGTTGGTCGTGGGCAACGCGTTGGAATATTTGCGGGTACTGGAGTTGGAAAAAGTGTCTTGCTCGGAATGCTGGCTCGTAATTGTGTGGCAGATGTAATTGTGATCGGCTTGGTGGGTGAACGTGGTCGAGAAGTTCGTGAGTTTGTTGAAGAAACCTTAGGACCTGAGTCGTTTAAGCGTGCTGTCGTGGTTGCTGCGCCAGCAGATGCATCACCTCTGGCACGTGCAAAAGGGGCTTCTTACGCAACGGATGTTGCAACTTGGTTTCGGGATAGTGGTAAGCATGTTGTCTTGATTATTGACTCTTTGACACGATTTGCCATGGCACTTCGAGAAATTGGCCTGAGTTTAGGAGAAGTTCCTGTGGCTAGGGGTTATCCACCAAGTGTTTTTGCCAAGATGCCCGAGTTAGTCGAGAAAGTGGGTAATGGCGCAAATCCAAACTCTTCTATTACAGCCTTTTATACGGTTTTGCTAGAAGGAGACGATGTTAATGATCCTGTAGCTGATACTGCTCGAGGTATCCTGGATGGGCATTTTTTCCTCTCACGCCAACTAGCTGATAGCGGGCACTATCCTGCGATTGATGTAGAAAAGTCGATTTCTCGGGTGATGCCCAAAGTGGTATCTAAAGAACATTTAATGGCCGCAAGACGCATCAAGCAGTTATACAGCCGCTACATGAGTGGGCGTGATCTTGTTTCCATGGGAGCGTATGTTCCTGGAAGTGATGGAGATTTAGATGCCGCCTTACAAGCATGGCCTAAAATTCAAGGTTTTTTACAACAAGAGGTGGATGGTAATTTTAATATTCCAGATACGATTGAAATGATTGGTTCGGTTCTTCAATAAATGAAAGCGATTCATTTACTTTTGAAAATTGCCAAAATCAAAGAGGATATTGCTATGGCAAAAGCCCGAAAAGTGGCGAAGCAAGCCGCAGATACCCTGAAATTTCAAGGGCAGGTGATTTCTTATGCAAAAGATTATGAAAATCAGATACTTGAAGGAGGTAGGGCTGGTACAAAAGTTGCTTTTATTCAAGATGCTGATGCTTTTAGGGCTAAATTGCTGGAGAGTTCACGCTCAATGGATCAGCAAGTAAAAGATTTACAGATCGGTTCTAAGTCCATCATGGAAGAAGCGATGAAGGCGAAAATGAAGTCGGAAGGCTTAAGTAAGTTGGCTGAAAAAGATTTGAAAAATGAGCAAAAAAAGAGAGAAAAGTCTGAAGAAATGCAGTTTGAAGATTTATTATCGGCTCGGGCAAGCACGCGAACTGGCACGGAAAATGCTTAGTAAATAAGAAACTTATGGAGTTTCTATGAAAAATCTAACTGTAAATGCACAACCTGCTGGAAATTTGAATTCAATTACGAATGGCAACCCACTAGCTAATGTGGATGATGTTGATGGTTTAATCGATAGTTTATTTATGACTCAGCTTGACTCTGCAAGCTCAGCCTTGTTGAATCAATTCTCAGATAATACACCGGCTAAAAACTCCTCCAAGGATGCCCTCATAAGCTCTCAAGACGAGCCAAATATGGATCTAAACCCAATAAATTTGATGGATGCGATGCAGTTAGCCGCCTCTCAAGCATTCATTCAAGCACAAGTTCCAATATTACATACCGTCCCTAATTCTGGTTTGCCATTAGTAAGTGCCCCCCAATTGGGTCCCGTTGAGCAAAGTAGTGATCTTCTTTCCGTTAATACCCGAGTAGGAATAGCAAATCAAAATTTATTGAATATTCTAAATGGTGCAGTACCGCAAAATCTAGCCAATGCTTCCAGTTTGGCTTCTGTCACCACGAATACGACTCATTTGCAAGAAGTGAGTGCGGGCCTTTTGAATACTCAAAATACAAGTTCTTTGGCCATTCAAAGTAAGGTTGATTTACAGCCAATTCATGAAGAAATAGCTGTCAACACTCAGGAAGTATCAAGTATTTTTCCTCAAAATCAAGAAGTTAAAGCTACTCCAAACCTTAAGGTTGCTAACTTATCTGACGCACTCAAAAGTATCGGTGGAGTAAAAGTTTTATCGGTTGATCAGTCAATCAGCAATCCGAAAATGACTCAATCTTTTGCGTTTGATAGTCAACAAAGTCAAGGGGTAGACCCAGGCGTAATAGTTGCCAACTCGAATAAGATTGATGCCGTTGAAGAGCTGCCAATGAATCAAGTAACAAAAGAAACAGTAACTGAAAAAAAGACCTTTGATGAGTTTTCAGGGGTTTCCACAGGTTTTATGCTGACCCCAGGGTTTACCAACCACGTTACTCATGAGGTGAATTTAAAATTGGAAGCGGTTAACACTAGTTTAACTGCGGGACCACTGCATAGTGAGCTTATTTCAGCAGCAAAATCGGGCGGTGGACGGATTTCGTTAGAGGTGAACCCAGACAATGCTGGACCTGTTCGCATTGATTTACAAATTGATCAGGGTGGACAAGCTAGGCTAGTTGTTCAAGGTGCCAGTGAAAGTACTCAAGCAAGACTAGAACAAGGCGGTGATCATTTAAGGCAACAGTTTGCGCAAATGGGCTTACAGTTATCTTTAGATATGCGCCAAAATTCAGCAAACAATGCTTTTAATCAGCAAAGTAATGATTCGACTAGCCAATTTAGCAACAATCGGAGTCAACAAATCATTGCAAGTGGCGTAAATTCGAATAGAATAGGGTCTGAGGACTTATTAGGAGTAAATCCGCGGTTAAATACTGATAACTCCAACGGCATTAATTTGTTTGCTTAAATATCTACTTTAGGGATTATTCATGGCTGAAGAAGTCGAAAATCAAGAATCAATTGATGCCGCAGCTGCGGCCGTAGCTGCTGCAACCGCTGCGGCTACACCAGAAGATGAAGCTCTCGCTCTTGAAGAAGAAAAGAAAGCCAAAAAAAAGAAGCTAATTTTCATTATTGCTGGAGTAGTAGTTATATTGGGTGCGGTTGGTGGTTATATTTATAACCAGAAAACTGAAGCGGCAAGACACCAAGCTGAAGAAGAAGCAAAGAAACCTGAAAATATTCTTAAAAAACAATTAGCTGATCGGAAAAAGAATGATGCCCCGATTTATATTCCAATGGATGAGATTGTAGTGAATCTTCCTGGAAGAGGTGGCGAGCATTATTTACAAACAAAAATTGTTTTACGAACTGCAGATTCTTCTACTGAAGGAAAATTAAAAGAATTTATGCCACTAATTCGGGACAGAGTTATCACCGTATTATCCTCTCGTCAAATGCAGGAGTTGGCAACAGTAGAGGGCAAAACAATGATGGCAAAAGAGGTTGCTTTGGTGATTAATTCAATTATTTCCCCACAATTAACGGCGATTTATGTTTTACAACAACAGCCTAGTACGGCAGATATTCAAAATTTAGAACGTATGAATGTGGTTCCAAAAGAAACTTCAACTGGGCAGAAAATTTCTGTGGAAGCCGCCAATGCTGCAGCCGCTTTTTGGAATATCACAGAAATGGATTTGCCAGTTCAGGCAGTTTTATTTAGTACTTTTGTGATGCAGTAAGACACACTCATTTATTTAAATAAGAAGAACTATGTCCGAACAATATAACTTTGAGATGAACACCAACGTTGCCGATCAACGCGGGATGTTTGATAAATCAAAGATTATCGCCAGACGTAGAATGCCGACTCTTGAATTAATTCATGAGCGGTTTTGTCGTGCAGTCAGGTTAACCCTCTTTAACATGATTCGTATGCCGATTGAAGTTACAATGCATTTGCCGGCAATTAAGACCTACGATAAATTTGTATCGGAATTCCCTGAAAGAACGAATATTAATATTGTTGGAATTCGTCCACTGAGAGGAGTAGGTTGTTGGATCATTGATCCTGGAGTTGTCTATGTCGCCGTAGATAATATGTTTGGTGGTGAGGGGCGAATTACCCCAAAAGCGACAATGCGCGAGTATACGCAAACAGAAATGCGCATCATTCGAAGAATCGTTGATGCATTTTTAATCGATTACGAAAAATCATGGAAGCCAATTCATGAAATCAAGTTTGATTTTATGAGGCAAGAAACGAATTTTGGATTTGCGAAGATAACATCTCCTCAAGAGATGGTTTTGCATTCTAAATTTACGGTTGATATTAATGGTCGTAAAGGAGATGTTGATCTATGTATCCCTTATTGGGTACTAGAGCCAGTGAAATCTATCCTTTACAATAATATGCAAGGTTTTCAAGCTGAGCCTGATGAACACTGGACTACTTTATTGAATGATCAAGTCCATGAAGCTAAGGTAACTGCAGTAGCAGTACTTGCAAAAAAACAGATGTTGCTTGGTGATGTTGTTTCGATGTCAGTTGGTGAGATTATTCCGATTGAGATTTTGGACCCAATTACTGTGTACGTGGATGGTTTACCAGTCATTCGGGGCCAGTATGGTGTTAAAAATGGACATTACTCAGTGAAGATTGAGTCTATTCAACACCCAGCCGAATTTTTAAAAAGCCCTCTCGAGAAAGCGCGCCTAGGACCAAGTATGATGCGCAGTCAAGAAAATGGGGAGCTTTATGAAAGTTTTGAGTCTAAAGGAACACCACCATTGGAAACAGATTTTCAGTTCACGGCGGCAGATGTGCAAACATTGACGCCTGAAATGATGACAAAAGAGGATAGAGGATAAAATGGCTGAAAATGATAATGAACTCGCTAGTTCAATGGCTTCAAAAGACTTATCGGGGTCGTTGCGAAAAGCGACTTTCAATGATTTGAACGACACTACCAAGCCAGGAGCATCTCCTAACGAAATTGATTTAGTCATGGATGTGCCTGTACAAGTGACTGTTGAACTTGGCAGAGCGAAGATGCAGATTCGTAATTTGCTTAATCTAACTTATGGCTCTGTTATTGAGTTAGATATTCTAGCCGGCGAACCTTTAGAAGTCGTTGTGAATGGTTGCTTAGTAGCGCAAGGTGAGGTGGTGATTGTCAATGACCGATATGGTATTCGTTTGACAGACATCGTGACACCTGCAGAACGACTTCGTAAAATCAATCGCTAGGACTTGAAGATGTCCTTTGAGATTATGAGAAGTCAGATTCAGGGACGAAAGTTTGATCAGTTTGTTTGTATTGGTCTTGGATTCATATTCTTTTTTTGCCTTAATAACGCACACGCTGAAGAACCAACTAAATTAAGCTCTTCCTCATTGGGTGGAACTCTTTGGTTTTCTTTTGTTAGCCTGATGCTTGGCGCTGGATTACTTTTATTAGTTGCTTGGCTGATAAGAAAAAATACCTCCGCCAAATTACCTACAAGTAACGCACAAATATTATTTCAATATCCATTGGGCCCTAGAGACCGCATATTAGTGATGCGAATCTTAAATCGTGTGATTGTTTTGGGGCAATCAGCCACTCAAATTAATTATTTAACTGAGCTTGAGCCAGAAGAGGTTGCTGATTTAAATATGGATGTACCTACTCAAAATATAAAAAATACTTTTGCAAAGTACATTAAAGCCAATTTCAATTGAAGAAAATATTATCCTTGTCTAAATCCAAAAAATGGGGGCTGCTAATAGCCAGCTTCGGCCTATTTTTTTTAGGGTCCTTCGAAGTCTTTAGTCAGGCTTTGCCATTGGTAACTTCGAAAAATGGTGGTTCAGGCACCACCTTTGCAGTCCCGGTGGAAACGGTTTTAGCTCTTACAGCATTGTCATTTCTGCCAGCGGCGCTCATCTTAATGACAAGCTTTACCCGAATATTAATTACTTTTTCTTTGTTACGTCAGGCTTTGGGCCTCACCACTGTTCCACCTAATTTAGTTTTAATTGGTTTATCGTTGTTTTTAACTCTTTTTATTATGAATCCTGTTTTTGAAAACATCTATCAAGAAGCTTACTTACCTTATTCAAAAAATAAAGTGAGTTTTGTTGATGCTGTTGAAAAAGGTAGCATTCCTTTAAAGGAGTTCATGCTCAAACAAACCCGGCGGGAAGATTTAAATGTGTTTGCAAAAATGTATGGCAAACCAATTGAGTCTAGAGAAAAAGTTCCCATGGTGGTTCTCATTCCGGCTTTTGCGATCTCTGAGATTAAGACGGGATTTTTAATAGGATTTGTCATTTATCTGCCTTTTCTAGCAATTGATTTTGCAGTCGCCAGCATTCTAACCTCCCTAGGTATGGTGATGGTATCCCCGATGATGTTTTCATTGCCTTTGAAGTTAATTATTTTTGCTTTGGCAGATGGCTGGGCACTGCTTGCCGCCTCATTGGTACAAAGCTACTACTAATTTAATGCTTTGATATGGACAATACCTTAATTATTGAACTGGTTTTTCAGGCGATGCGTATGGCTGGTGTTTTGGCTGGACCGCCTATTTTAGCTTTATTAATTACTGGCCTTGTGATTGGCATCCTGCAGGCTGCAACTTCCATCAATGAAACAACTGTTGCGTTTGTTCCGAAATTACTGGTATTTGCCATCGTTCTATTGATGATTGGACCAGTTTCCTTAGCTCTGTACACAGACTATATTCGTGAGTTGTTTTTACGAATTCCAAGTCTAATCTCATAGAGAAGATCATGAACTTTAGTAGTTTGATGATTCAAGAATTTACCGTGGCATTAATGCTGACATCTTTACGAGTATTTGGATTGTTTCTTACCGCACCAATGCTTTCTTTTCGTGCATTTCCGATGCAATTTCGGGTCATGATATCCGTTTTCATTGCATTTATGGCCATGCCAATCATCAATAATGGTTCGGGTATTAACCTCCCCGCTACCGTGGGTATGAATTTTTATGCGGCTGGATTAGAGCTTGCAATAGGTGCTTTTATCGGTTTTACGATTCGAATTGGCCTTATGGTTGTTGAGATAGCTGCGGAAATACTTTCTTTTTTGTCTGGGTTTAGTTATGCCTCAACTACATATCGAGATCCTTCTTTGGATTCTGGTTTAGTCTCTGTATTTCTCAATTTAGTGGCTTTGGCGTACACTTTTACATTGAATTTACATTTAGTTTTTATTGATATTGTTTTACAAAGTATTAAAACTTTACCTTTTGGATCTTGGCCAACGGAGTGGAGTATGCAAAATATGATGATACTTGTTTCAGAATCCTTTCAATTAGGGTTAGTTATATCTATGCCCATTTTTTTGGCATATCTCATGTTTAATCTGATTCAAGGATTTTTAGGTCGAACGAGCCCTCAATTAAATTTGTTTTCTGTTGGGTTTGCGTTTACCATTCCTTTAGCTTTTTTAGTTTTGCTTCTTATAATCCCAGAAGTACAAAGCATTGTCATTCATGCTTTAGAAAATCCATTGAGCTTAGTTCGAGATGGTGTGGAGATGCATATTGGCCGATAATTTAAAAACACTTCAAACCATTGTTTGCTTGCTAATTTTTATTAGCTTAGGCAGATTTAGTTTCGCTCAAGGAACTGAAGAAATTAGCGAGCAAAATAATCAGGCTGGAAAGAGTATCGTGGTGGATAAAAAAACTGGACCGACTGAAAGGCTTAGTCTAGTTCTCAATTCTGCTAAGAGCGTGTGTGCTCAAAGACATCCTTACCCCTCGGGATTAGATACAAATGGCCAAGATGTAAAAGATCTACAAATGTGTCAACGTCTTGAAATTCGAGGTAAGCGAATTGAATGTGAGATCAATCAGGTTGGTGAAAAAAATGCTAAAGGAGATGTATTTGCGCCTGAGACTCAAGCTTCATTAAAGGATTGGGCGCAGTGTACAGGCAAAATTGCGGTCATTTTAGAACAAGGATATTACATATCTTCAGGTGAAATCGATCGAAGGGTACAGTTTTGCAATAATCAATTTTCTCACCACCCTGGTGAGGCTCCTCAGCTTGGTTGGATTGATCGCTTCAGAAAAAGTTTAGCTCGTCCAGATTATCAGTCACGAAGTGCGCCGGCTGTAGATAAAGCATTTTTTGATAAAAGTACTTTACAGATCAATGACCAACGAGCAGGATTATCGAAGTGTGAGTATATGCTTCCCCCTGAAACAAATCGCCCAGCGTTGAAGGCTGAAATAAATGAAGTCAACAGGCCGATGATGATTGATCCAAGCAAAAAAAATAGTGATCAAGATATTAAAAATGAAGCTAAGAAAAAATTACCTGCCTCTAGCCCTAAACCGTCTAATGCCGAACTTAATAAAAAACAAGATTTAAAGAAACAAGAAAACTTAAAGAATGTCCCGCCTATTGGTGAGTGTCGAAGACCCCTTAAAGATTGTCCAAAATAAACCGAAGAGAACAAGATGAAAAGCGTATATAAAAATATTTTTTTTAAACCTATCTTGATTGGTGTAGGGATATTCTTTGGTGGAGTTTGGGTCGCTTTAGCGCAATCAAGTGACGAAGACTTAAGTCAATCTTTGGTTGATAAGATTAAAAAAGGTGGCGGTGATATCGTCATGAGGCCGAGTGATCTTAAAGAAGCTCCTACACCAAAGCTTGCAGCAAAACAAGTTGTGCAGTCACCAACCGTCTCAAGTTCTTCAAAAGTGAAAGTCGTAGAAAAATCCCTCATACTTCAGCGTCCTTGGTCGTATGAAACTGGTGGGACTGGACCAGAAAATTGGGGTAAGTTAAGCAAGGAAAATGCGTTATGTAGTGATGGTAAACAACAGTCACCCATCAATATTGAAAATGGGATTCAGGTTGATTTGCCAGCTTTAACACTTGATTACAAACCATCACAATTAGCTATTCAAGATAATGGCCATACGGTGATGGTCAACTATGGTGAAGGTAGTAATCTTTTATTGCAAGGCAAACAATATCGATTGGTGCAGTTTCATTTTCATCACCCTAGTGAAGAAATGGTTGATGGAAAACGTTATGATATGGTTGCTCATTTAGTTCATCAGCATTTTGATGGAAGTTTATTAGAGCTTTCAGTATTTTTAAATACCTATCCAGATTTAAAATTATCTACTTTGGATCAAAAGGGGGCGACCATTGAAAATACGGATTCCTCACAAGCAGTAAAACAAGAATTAAAAACCGGCATAAGTGGTTCGGAAAACCCGCTTTTCCAGCAAGTTCTTAATAATATCCCCTTAATAAAAAATGTCACTGAAACTCCTGCTGGGGTAGTGATTGACATGAATCAGCTATTGCCTAAGAATTTAGCCTACTACACGTATATGGGCTCAATGACAACTCCTCCATGCTCGGAAAATGTGACCTGGATTGTATTGAAAGAGCCTGTAATGCTTTCCCGACAACAGGTTGAAAATTTTGGACGAATTTATTCGAATAATGCAAGACCGATTCAGCCGAAAGGGGATCGTTTAATCAAAGTGACTCGTTAATTACCATAATAAAAACAGTCACTTGTAGTATTTTTTAGTCATTAGGTAATAAAAAAACGACTTTTCCGCTAAAAAAGTCTGCCATATACGGCATTTAAAGGGAAAAAGTTTAATTCTGGCACGATGTTTGCTTTACTTAAAGTATAGGAATTTTCTTTTACTGATAAGGAAGTTAAACATGAACATTGCGCCACGGTTTGATCCGCTAGATTTTGGTGAAGCTACGCTGAAGTTGAGAACTTATCGCCATGAGGTTTTAGGATCTAATTTAACGAATGCCGATACCCCGGGTTATAAAGCGCGTGATATCGACTTTTCAAAAGCTTTGCAAAATGAGTTATTGCAAAAAAATCATGCAGATACGATGCCTATGCAGGTTACTTCTAGGGGGCATTATCAGTTTAATAACGGTATTTCAAGTCAACCGAATTTGTTATATCGTGTGCCAAATCAACCGTCAATGGATGGTAATACCGTAGATCCTGATATTGAGTTATCTGAATTTTCAAGAAATGCCTTGATGACTCAAGCAGCAATTACGTTCTTAACAGGCACGATTAAGAGCCGTCTTTCAGCAATTACAGGACAATCCTCATGAGTTTATTGAGCACATTTAATATTGGCGCCTCTGGTATGTCGGCGCAGTCATTGCGATTGAATACCATTGCCTCAAATATTGCCAATGCGGAAAGTGTCAGTGGCCCTGATGGTAGAACCTACCGTGCCCATCGCGTCGTATTTACCTCCACACCTAATGCAAATAGTCCTGGTTCTGGAGTTGCGGTCTCTGATGTGGTTGAGAGTGCCGCGCCCTTAAGACGTGAATTTCGTCCCGGCCACCCTAAGGCAGATGCAAATGGTTATGTTGATATGCCGAATGTGAACCCTGTAGAAGAGATGGTCGATATGATTTCTGCGTCCCGCTCTTATCAAACCAATGTCCAAATGATGAATGTGAGTCGTCAGTTGGTTCTAGCAACCCTGGATTTAGGTAAATAATTTTTAGAAGGAGTTTTTTATGGCAACTGGCTCAATGAATCCTATGTTAAATATTCCTGTGTATACCAACAATGGGGCACAGAATACAAAGGCTGCAAGTTCTGCTTCTGGCGGAACTAGCGCGATGGATCAAACACAAAATTTTCTTAAGTTGTTGGTGGCTCAGATTCAGAATCAGGATCCGATGAGCCCAATGGATGCATCGACCATGACCAATCAAATGTCGCAACTCAATATGGTCAGCAGTATGGGAACAATGAACTCATCATTAACTTCGATGCTTTCACAAATGCAAAATTCTAATTTCATGAATCAAACCACCATGATAGGCCACACGCCTTTAATTGCCGGTGGTTCAATTGCTTTTGATGGAACAAACAACATTGCCTTGGGCGCTAATTTAGCAGGTCCTGTAACTAATTTGGTTGCGAGTATTCAGGATAGGACAGGTACTACAGTGGCACAAACTAATCTTGGGTCTGCAAACGCCGGAATGAAAACTTTTGTATGGTCAGGACAAGATAGTTCAGGTAAAGCCTTGCCAGCTGGCAGCTATAGTATCAAATTTACTGGAACAGACCAATCTGGTGCATCCGTGACCCCCGTATCTTTTATTGGTTCCCCAGTAGCATCAGTTGCTAAGGGAACTGGCAATACCGTTAACTTCACTTTGCAGAACGGTCAAACCGTTGATGCATCTACCATTAATCAGTGGGTCTCTTAATACTCTATCTAGAAAAGGAATAAATCATGGCAATCGGAATCGGACTTTCAGCATTACAAGCGGCATCAGAAGCAATTGATGCCACAAGTAATAATATTGCAAACGCGCAAACCATTGGTTACAAAGCTGGTCAGTATGTGTTTCAGGATGAGTTTTTTAGAGCGGCGGATCCACAGAATCCTAACCGAACTGGTATGGGAACTGCGGTGACTCAGATTCGTCGCCCACAATCCAATGGATCAATTGTTGCAACATCCAACCCGTTAGATTTAGCAATTGGTGGTATTGGAATGTTTACGACAGCGCAAAAAGCGGTTGATGGCTCTGTCACAGGAAACCCTTCTAATTTTCAATACACACGAAATGGTCAATTCGGCGTTGATAACCAAAATCGTATTATTAACCAAAACGGTAATTATTTAGTGGGTTATCCTGCAAATCCGGATGGCTCGATTAATACTTCACAAAGTTCGGTTTTGTCACTTAACCAAGATCCACTACCTGGTTCTCAAACTCTACAATCTAAAGTTGAACTCAATTTGGACAATACAACGAATCCGGTAGGTTCAACATTTGATCCAACAACATCAGGTACTTATAGTCAATCCACATCACAGACGATTTATGACGCAACAGGCCTTGCTCACACACTGTCTCTTTATTACGTTAAGCAGCCATCAGTACTTTTAGTGCTTACACCTGGATCAGCTGCAGGTACTTTTAAATATGATACTCAGCAAGCTTCTAGTGAGACAGAGGTCACCAGTAGTAACTTTGAATATGATGGCTCAACTCAACCCGCACTTAAGGTCGAGGGAACTTTTCCAAGCGGAGCTGGCCACACGATTACTGCTCAAATTTTAGATAGTAATGGCACTGTAGTTGGTTCACAAACTGTATCGGCTGGCGCACGAAGTATTACTTTTCCACCCAGTGGAGTTACTCCTGCTCCAACAGCTGGAGGTTATAGGATTGTTTTAAATGATGCAGCTACTGGTGCTACACCTGTTGGATTAAGTACTAAGGTTCCAGGAGTCATTCCACAAATTGCAAATACTTCAACACCGTCATCATCAACGATTGAAACTTTGAGCAATGCTTCTGTATCCCAAGTTTCTGGAACAACCTATTTATTAACATTACAAGATGGATCGACTTTGACTGTAACTGCCAATACGGCTGAAAATCCAACGTCTTTCACGATTCCAACATCACGTTTCGCTGTTTTTGCAACGATTGATGGCAATCCTGTACCTGGCGGTGTAGATGGAAGTACAGATCAATATGATCAATATACAAATGCAAATAATGGTTTTCCATCAGGAAGTTCGAATACGTTTGCTATTGCTGGGGTCCCACAAACGGCGTTAGGAACGATGGCATTTGTAGGAGGTAAGAACATTGATTCATTAGCAAAAGATGCATATGGTGTACCTAATTTTGCTTCAAAAATGAGTATTTCTACTACTGTAGGAAGCACCAACAAGAATAATGTCGCTTTTACCATAGATAGTACTAATATGACAGCTTATTCTGCAGTTGGACAAACCTATACCAACTCACAAGATGGCGCCCCTCTATCACAACTTTCAAGCTATTCATTTGATAACTCAGGTAAATTGGTGGCTGTTTATTCCAATGGGCAATCAAAGGTACAAGGACAAGTAAAACTCGCCGTTTTCACCAATGACGAAGGTTTAATTCCAATTGGTGGGAACTCTTATGAGGAGTCCGCTTTATCGGGTACCCCAACTTTTGGTGAGGCAGGCTCAGGCTTATTCGGGGCTTTAAAATCACAAGCTCTTGAGCAATCAAACGTTGATTTGACTAGTCAGTTAGTCACGCTGATGTCCCTTCAGCGTCAATATTCTGCAGCATCACAGGTTGTTAAAACAAGCCAAGCTATTCAAGATGATGTTCTCAATAAATTAAGTTAAGTTTATAAAATTTGAACTCTTGTCCGCCTTCGGGCGGATTTTTTTTAATGGGGGTTTTTAAACTGGCACGATGTTTGCTTATAGATATATATGAACTTTTTATTCTTGTGCTTGAACCAACTTGGAACAATATGATTAACCATTACGTTTATACCTCGATGACTGGTGCTAAAGCGAGTACGGATCAGTTGGCCGTAACAGCAAATAATTTAGCCAATGCTCAAACTCCAGGATTTCGGGAGGCTGTTAACGCATATCGTGCAGTTCCGATTCAGGGCAAGGAGGCTGATACACGCGTTTTTTCAGTAGAAACGACTCCGGGCTCTAATTTTACCTCTGGCGTGATTCAAACGACAGGTAATCCCTATGATGTAGCGATTAAAGGTAGCGGCTTTTTTGCTGTTCGTCGTGCGTCAGATTCTAGCGAAGCTTATACCAGAGCTGGTAACTTTTATGTCGACAATACTGGCGTTTTAAAGGTAGGTAACAATGCCACCGTTTTAGGTGTTGGTGGTCCAATTAATATTCCTATCGGTGCAAAAGTTCAAGTAGCTGATGACGGTTCGGTTTATACCCAAATTCCTGGTAACAGTTTTCTGAATCAAGCGGGTAAATTAAAAGTAGTTAATCCACCGGCATCTCAGATTACACGTAATGAAGACGGACTATTTGATGTACCAAATGGTCAAGGCACTTTAGACCCCAATGCTAGAGTGATTCAGGGTGCCGTCGAACTCAGCAATGTCAATCCATCGCAATCAATGGTGGAAATGATTAGTCAAAGTCGTATGTTTGATCTCAATATCAGAACACTTCAATCGGCAGATCAGAACGCGCGTTCTGCCAACGAACTCCTCTCACTATCACGTTGATCTAAAGGACAATAATTATGTTACGCTCATTATGGATTGCTAAAACAGGAATGGATGCTCAGCAAACGAGCATTGATTTAATTTCTAACAATTTGGCCAACTCTTCAACGAATGCTTTCAAAAAGATCAATCCAATTTTTCAGGATCTTTTGTATACAACGATTAGAGCGCCGGGTGCAGCTTCAAATGCTCAAAATTTATTACCTACAGGCTTACAAGTTGGTTCTGGCTCTGCTGTATCAACCACCGAGCGTGTCAATATTCAAGGACCTTTGCTAAATACAGGTAATTCATTAGACGTAGCGATTCAAGGTAACGGGTATTTTCAGATCCAGTTAGCTGATGGGACGCTTGCATATACTCGTAATGGTAGTTTTAGTAAAAATGCAACTGGTCAAATTGTGACTCAAGATGGTAATACAGTATCAGGTGCGGGCGTTATTCCTTCATCCGCAACCGGCGTTTTCATTAATTCTGCTGGCTTAGTCCAATATACACAACAAGGTAGTACTGCGCTTACTCAGGCAGGGCAATTGGTGTTAGCGAACTTCGCGAATGAATCCGGTATGTCATCCATTGGTAACGGTAACTACATTCCAACACCTTCTTCAGGAACAGCCCAGACCCAAACTGCAGGCACCAACGGTATGGGAACGACGAATCAATATTATGTTGAACAATCGAACGTGAATGTATCTGAGGAGCTTGTAAGGCTAATTGCAGCACAGCGTGGTTACGAAATTAATACACGAGCAGTGTCTGCATCGGATCAAATTCTCCAAAAACTCTCTACCTTAGGGCAATAATCATGCGTAAGGTCTCTGTTCTTCGATTAACCGGATTATTAGTGGTAAGTTCAGCTCTTTTAAGTGCTTGTGCGACTTCTGATAAACCAACTCTTCTGGCCACACCAACATCAATTCGTCCTAAACCAGAAAACTTAACACCGGCTAATTTAGGAAGTTTATTCCCAACAGCGAATACAACTGTAAGCGTTGGCTTTAGACCATTATTTGAAGATTCGCGTGCGCGCAACGTTGGCGATACTTTAACCATTGTCTTGAATGAAACAACGAGTGCTGCCAAAAATAGCGGATCCTTAGCTGCACGTAAAGCCAATGCGACTAATACGGCTGCTAATACTGGCATTGCAACTGGTGGAAGTATTGCAGGTGCAATTAAGGGAGCATTTGATTTCATTACAGGTGTAGGAAATAATGCCTCTACGACCGACTTAAAGAGTGAGGGCAGTGGTAATAGCTCTAACAGTAATTACTTTAATGGCACGATTACGGTTACCGTGATTGAGGTTCTCTCTAATGGTAATTTAGTCGTTGCTGGTGAGAAACAAATTGCTGTTAGTAATGAAGAAGAAACAATCCGCTTTGGTGGTGTTGTTAATCCTCGCAATCTTGTTAACAATTCAATTTCCTCCCAACAAGTTGCTGATGCCCGCATGGAGTACCGTGGTCGCGGTGCTGCCGATGACGCACAACAAACAGGTTGGTTAACACGCGCCTTACTTAAATTTAATCCTTTATAAGTTGATCATGAAGCTGACTACACTACCGATTCATTTTTTCAGAACCCTTATTCTAATGTGCATGATGATGAGTGCAGCGCACGCTGAGCGTTTAAAGGATATTTCAAATATCTCTGGACAGCGTCCTAACCAACTTGTTGGTTACGGGCTCGTAGTTGGTCTTGATGGGTCTGGCGACCAAACTACCCAAACACCATTTACGATTCAAAGTGTGTTGCAAATGATTGGAACATTGGGTATTACCGTTCCTCCAGGTGGTCAAGCACAGTTAAGAAACGCTGCTGCAGTCATGGTTACAGCGGAAATGCCTGCTTTAGCAAGACCAGGGCAAGCAATCGATATTACAGTTTCTTCGATGGGTAATGCGCAAAGTTTAAAAGGTGGAACATTATTGATGACCCCACTACGTGCTGCTGATGGGCAAGTTTATGCTCAGGCCCAAGGTAACGTTGTTATTTCTGGTGCAGGCGCTAGTGCTGGTGGAGCAACTACGACCGTTAATCATCTTTCCGCTGGACGAATTCCTTCGGGAGCACTGATAGAGCGATCTGTACCACAAATTCTGCCTGAAGAATTTGTGCAAATAGATTTGAAGCAATCTGATTTTTCCATGATGCAAAAAACAACTCAAGCGATTGGGCAGCGTTTTGGAGTAGGTACTGCCATTCCGATTGATGCTCGTTCACTCAACGTTCGTGTACCACTTGAGCCATTACAGCGCATTGCCTTTATGGCGGCCTTACAAGATATCAATATAGAACAAACTTCTGGACCAGCAAAAGTGATTCTAAATTCAAGAACTGGGTCTGTGGTGATGAATCAAGCCGTCAAGCTTGCCCCATCAGCAGTTGCACATGGTAACTTAACTGTCCGGATACAATCCACTCCTGAGGTTAGTCAGCCCAATGCATTTGGTCGAGGTGATACAGTTGTAACCTCTCAAGATACTGCGACAGTTTCCAGCGATGGGAAACCGGATAATTTAATTGCAATTGCAGGTGGAGCAAATTTATCTTCGGTAGTAAAGGCATTGAATATGTTGGGAGCAACACCATCAGATTTAATTTCAATTTTGCAGTCACTGAAGTCCTCTGGTGCCCTTACTGCAGAAATCGAGGTGATCTAATGATGCCTCTTTCTAATCTAACGATTCCTGGCGTTGGTCTAGCGGCAATTGGTTCCAATGCATTAGGTTTATTGGGGCAATCCAATGATTTACCAGCAGCTCTAAAAAACAATACTACGAACGCTCCATCATTTGCTTCTGTTTTAGAATCTCAGCAAGCATCTTCAGGCGCGAGCTCGACAAAGAAAACATCTCCATCAGAACAAGCTACTGAACCGATGACAAAAACTGAGAAACAAATAAGGGATGCTGCTAGGGGGTTTGAGCGCACTTTAGTACGTCAAATGCTAAGTACTGTAAGAAGTAATACTTTGCGTGGTGGAGATAATCAGAGTGACTCTTCCAAAGGTTATTTGGAGATTGCGGATGACAAATTAGCTGATACATTAGTCGCTGGAAAAGGAGTCGGGTTCGCGAGTAAAGTTGCCGACCAAATGCTTGCCCAGCCAAATATTAAAGCCCTAATCGAAGCTGATAAAAAAGCCGTTAACTATACCAAACAACCGAGTATTACAAACAGTATAAACAGCGCAGTTAACCAGTACAAAAACGCCTCATCTTTTTAATAGGAACTAACAATGGATATCAACTCAATCAGCAGTTCAGCTTATGCAGGCCTACAAATGGCTCAAGCTGGGATGTTGGTGACATCACAAAACGTCTCTGGCGCTTCTGTCGATGGATATTCAAAACGAAATGCCAATTCAGTCATTGATTCATTTGCTACAAATGCCATGAATTTGACTGGAACAGCTTTTGCTGTTCATGGATTCGTTCGTCAATACAACTCATTAGTTAGTGGTCAATTACTCAATCAGCAATCAAAATCAAGCTATAGCGATACGCTGATTCAATACACATCATCTATTAATAGTCTTGTGGCACAAAACTCAACTGGACTTCAAACATCGATTGCGAATTTCTTTAACGCAATGGGAGTATATGCAAGTAATCCAATTAGTCCTGCTGCGCAATCAGGCTTGACGGGAAGTGCCAATCAAGTTTCTGCAAGTATGGCTGGTATGGTTTCGATGACAAGTCAGTTATTCAACAATGCACAATCTGGTTTATCCGATAGCGTGAATCAGGTCAATACATTATTGCCTCAGTTGGCACAAGTCAATCAGCAAATCGTGAACTCTAATGCAGGTGGAAAAAATACAGGCGTATCTCCAGACCTGCTTGATCAGCGCGATATGATTCTTGGGAAAATTCAAAACTTAGTTGGTGGTCAAAGTTTGATCAATAATGACGGAACCGCTACTCAGGTCCTTGGAGGTATTCCTTTAGTCGAGAGAGGACTTGCCAATAAGCTTGCAATTAATAATCCTGGGGATCCAAGCCCAACGTTAAATATTCAGTTAGGTAATGGTAGTCAAGTGATGTCAATTAAAAACCCAAGCACAGGTCAAGTTGGCGCTTTGATGACATTGATAACACAATTTGTACCTTCACTTAACCAGCGTTTAAACACTATTGCACAAAGTCTCGTCAGTGTTTCAAATAATGTTACCGGTGCAAATGCATCGAGTAATGGCGCACTGAAGATTTTTGGTTTTAATACGAGTCAAGGGATAGTTGGGGATACAAGTAATCAAAATGACCCAACATCTAAAATTCCACAAATAAGTTCAGATACTGCCATGAGCGCTTTATATAAAGCCAATGGTGGCATTGCTGGGCAAACAGCAAATCAAACCTTTGGGAATATTAATATTGCAGTTGGTCAAAGTTTAATCATTCCAAGTGATTCTGTTATCGCAGGACAATCAATTTCTGGAAGTGGCATTGCCCCTGGTACATTAATTGATTCTGTTACACAGAATCAAGATGGTACAACCTCAATTACGTTAAATAATGGCCAGCCATCATCTAATTTTGCAAGTGGCTCTATCACAATTACTAGTCCAAATATTCCAAATAATTTAAGTACCCTTGAGCTCACTGCTGCCAATTTCACAACCTTGGCGCCACTGGATAATTCGCAGTATATTAATCAAAATAACGGACAACCTTATATCAGTTCAACCAATGCAAACATTGCCTCTCAATACAGTACGGTGCTTGGGAATGCGGTCGCTAATTTGGTCAGTGATGTTGGTGTACCAGTTGCTACTTGGACAAATAATCAAACCGCCAATCAAGCCGTATTGTCAAATTTAAAGATGCAGCAAAGTTCGATTGCGGGGGTAAATTTAGATGAAGAGGCCGCTAATCTTTTAAAGTTTCAACAGCTATATCAAGCCTCAAGCAAGGTATTACAAGCTGGAAATCAAATGTTTCAGTCCATTTTATCAATTATGAACTAACGATCGCTGAACCGGAGAAATCATTATGAGAATTAGTACCAGTCAAATCTTTGATAACAGCGTTGAATCGATGAACAACAGTTTGACAAAAGCCGTCAACTTTCAGCAGCAGATTAGTACTGGTCAACAGTACAGTAAGGCTTCTGATAATCCTTATGCCGTTTCTTGGGGCGTACGTTTGAGTTTTGATAAGAATCGCTTAAGTATGTATACCAATAATCAAAACTCAGTCACAGCTTCGATGGATAACGCCTCGACTCAGTTGGGAAGTATGATTGATCAAATGAACCAATTAACTTCGATTTCAGTTCAAGCGCAAAATGGTGCTTTAACACCAACTGCGCTCAAGGCCTTGTATCAACAGGCAAGTCAAATCGCTACAACGATTCAAGGTCAGGCAACTGCTAAAGATGCCAGCGGTAACCCGATTTTCCCTTCATCCATTAACTCTGTTCAAATCGAGCCAGGCGTAACAGTAGATTCCGGAATTAAAACTTCCAATGCTTTTGGTAAAGATTTGAATAGCCTTTCTCAAGCAGACCTCGCGAGTACTTCAGAGTCTGCGATTACTGGGAAAACTGATGTTTTAGCAAAAATCAATCAATTTGTTGCATTTTTGGGACATAAAGCAGGTATTCCAGCCTATGCAAGTAATACTTCTACGCTATCAGATGTTTCCTCCGGCTTAACTTCAGCATATAATCAGTTACAAGAAGCTCAAACTCATAGTGGTTTGGTGGGGAGTCTTGTTATTCAAGCAAGCAGTGCAGTTAACTCACTAAGCACTCAGTTGGCATCTACGACTTCAACATTACTTGATACTGATATGGCTGCTGCAACTGCTGGTTTTACCAAACAACAAGCCCTTTTGAATGCAGCTCAGGCTTTGTTTGGTAGATTGCAATCGAGTGATTTGTTTTCAAAACTGTAGTTTAAAAATTAAAGAGAAGCTATGAATATTCCAATTGGATGGATTATTGCGATGGGTTGTGCACTTGGTGGCTATGCTTTGCATGGCGGCCATATTATGGTTTTATGGCAACCAACTGAAGTTTTAACGATTGTAGGCGCTGCATTGGGTACGATGTTAGCTTCTAATACACCGACCAATTTAAAAGCAACCCTATCTGCTTTAGGTGGAGCATTTAAATCTTCTGGTGCAGTTAAACAATTCCATTTGAATTTATTGTGTTTGATGTTTGAAATTCTGCAAAAAGTGAAAAGAGATGGCTTAATGTCATTAGAAGCGGATATTGAAGAACCTCATGCAAGTCCAATTTTTGAAAAATATCCAGATGTATTAGCGGATCATCATTTGGTAGATTTCATCACTGATTATTTACGCATGATGCTAGCTGGAGCGTTGGACTTGGTTCAGATTGAAAGTTTAATGGAGCAAGAAATTGAAGTTCATCATATTGAGGGACATATACCAGTGAACGCCGTGACCAACGTTGGTGATGGTTTGCCGGCGTTTGGTATTGTTGCTGCTGTGATGGGTGTGGTCCACACGATGGGATCGATTGGTTTGCCACCGGCTGAGTTAGGTAAGTTAATTGGCGCCGCGTTGGTAGGTACGTTTTTAGGTATTTTGTTAGCATATGCATTTGTGTCGCCAGTTGCAAAAGTTTTAGAACAAAAGCTTAATTCAAGTTCAAGAGCATTTTTAGCTGTCAAAGCTATTCTCCTCGCAAGTTTAAATAATTTTCCACCGGCAGCTGCTATAGAGTTTGGACGTAAAGTTCTTTTCTCTGATCAACGCCCAAGCTTTACTGAGCTTGATGAAGGAACTAAAGCGGTTAAAGGTAAGTAAATGCCTAAAGATGGCGCACCAGTAATAGTTGTTAAACGCGTAAAGAAAGGTGGCCATGGCCACCACGGTGGCGCATGGAAAATTGCTTACGCAGACTTTGTAACTGCGATGATGGCGTTTTTCCTACTCATGTGGGTATTAGGATCAACTACAGCAGGAGATTTAGCTGGTATATCGTCCTATTTTCAAAATCCTTTAAGAATTTCGATGGCAGGGGGCCAAGGCTCTGGAGACACTACTCGAATTATAAAAAGCGGTGGAGGAAGTATCACTTTAACGACTGGGCAAGAAGCGAAAGCTGATGCAGATACTGACGAGCGTCGGGTGAGTAATTCAAAAGCAACTGAGATTGAGAATGCTCGAAGAGATAATACAAGCTTAACTTCCTCTTTAACAGAGGGTGGTCCTGGAGGCTCTAACACGGGGCAAGCCCAACCACAATCTCAAGCACAAGCACAAGCACAAGCACAAGCACAGACACAAGCTCAAGCACAGGCACAAGCTCAGACAACGAAAGAAAAAATCGAAAACGATATAAAAAATGATCCTGAGCTTGGTAAATTGAAAGGTCAAGTTTTTATGGATATTACCGCAGAAGGATTGAGAATTCAGGTAGTTGATGATAAAAGTAGACCGATTTTTGCAAGTGGCGGTACAACGCCAACTTCTTCAGGACAGCGATTATTGAGGGTCATTGGAAAGGCGCTATCAAACTCCCCAAGTCCCATTCGTATTGAAGGGCATACCGATGGTGCTAAATATACAAAAGGTGGCGCAGGATATTCTAACTGGGATCTTTCTTCGGAAAGGGCCAATGTGGCTCGACGTGAAATGCTAAATGGTGGACTCAAAGAAGACCGTGTTGCACAAGTGATCGGATTTGCGGATAAATATCCAATTAACCCAGATGATCTTAACGATCCCTTGAATAGAAGAATTTCAATTACTGTTTTGAAGCAAAAACCTCAGGTATCTCCATCCAAAATTAGTGGCACATCTCCAAATGAATCAGGAAATAATAGGATTGAAGGTATTAAGCCTGGGCCTCAAGAAATTCCACCCAATTTAAAAGCTCCTGAAAAAGATAAAAATGAATTACCTTCTACGCAATTTTCATTACCGCCAAAACCATCGATTTCACCAAGTTTAAATAGGTAATTGTTATGAAAATAACCTCTTACCTTGGGGCGAGTTTTATATTAGGGATGATCTTGCTAACTAGTCACTTGGTAGTGGCGGAGGAAGCCGCTAAAGTAGAATCAAAAGAGAGTACTAAAACGGTCTTGAGTAATTTACCGGTAAGTAAGCAATCAAATCCTCTCAGCGATAAAAGTAAAAAATCAAATCCTGAGCAACAAAAAATAGAAGCAAAAAAAAACTATGACTTGTTTAATAAAAGTTATATTAAATCGATTGCTTCAATTCAATGTTTAAAAGATATTAAATGTATTAATTCAGAGGATGATGTTCTTAAATATAGTATTTTCAATATTCGATTCCTTCATAAGCTTGAAGATGCTGCACAAAAGAACGATATTTGGGCAATGTATTATCGTGGTTTGATTGCTTATGAAAGAGCGCTAGATTATGCAGATCGTGCAAGCTATATTCAAGATCGAGATTTTATTTTTACCGCAATGGTACTGAATCGTTATAGGGATAATCAATTTCAAGATGCGAAAAAGTATCTCATTGAACCTGCCAAAGCAAGGATTCCAGAGGCTTGTCAAATAATGGGGAATATTTACGCTAAGGGTCAAGGAGTTAAAATTGGAGTTCAGCAAGCAATGGATTTTTATTATTGTGCAGGCCTTGAGTTTATCAACGCAAATCGAAGTTTAGAGGCACAAATTACATTAAAAGCGATGAATGAGACAGCAATCCCTACGGATGCCCGTACGGTTGATATTTATGCTAAGTTAAATAAAAATAATAGATAATCAAGTTAAGTAATATCGAAATGAAAGAAAAGCCATGAAAGATAAAATTTTAGGAATCTTAAAAAAACTTTTGGTTTGGGGCATATTGCCGCTTGCCTTTTTAACTTTTTTATTTGTAATGGGTGAGCAATTTGAAGTTGGAAGATTATCCGCAGTAGCAGGATGTAAAGATTGCCCAGATGTAGGACTTTGCTTGCGCGAAAAAGGGTATTTAGAGAATGACCCATATTATCCGGACTTAACTAGACGTTATTTGGGTGCTTACGCTAGAGCGATTGGTGGTGACTTGGGTGCTTCTTATCAGGTCAAATCCTCAAAACCTAATAAGCCAGCAGCTGTAAAGACTAATGAAAATGGCGATCAAGATCTTATTGATGCTGCAGGTAAATAGCACCTTAAACCACTCTATAGATGTAGGGATAAATGGCTGAAGAATCGTCCCAAGAAAGGGAGTTAGCACCTTCCGCCAAACGTCTAGAACAAGCTAGAGAGCAAGGACAGTTTGCCCAATCTAGAGATTTAACTACCTTCGCATTGATTGTTGGTTTTTTTCTGGTAGTAACCATCATTGGCCCCATCTTATTTCGGCAGATGCGTATTTTGGTTCAACTGGCTCTTCAGTTTAATCAACCGATCAATTTGCTCGACCATATTAACGAATGGTTCCAAGGACCTTTCGCTATACTTGCTTTTACAATTTTAATGATTACTTTAGCTGTATGGTTGGTATCAATTTTTGCACCCCTTGCTTTAGCTGGGTTTAGACCAGTATTTGCACTCAAGTTTGACATATCAAAATTAGATCCTATCTCAGGATTTGCAAGAATCATATCAATTAATTCTTTGATCGAATTAGTCAAAAATCTCATGAAGATTATTTTTTTGATGGGTATTGGCTTACTTTATTTATATGGTCTATTTGATTTTTTTAGTCTTTTAGTACAAAGTGATTTACAAAACTCTTTAGTATTCTCAGTTAAATTTTTAACCAATGGCATAGGACTTCTTCTTTTCCCACTTGCTATTATTGCGCTATTTGATGGGGTTATACAATGGATTAAGTTCCAGAAGCAAATGAAAATGAGCCCTGAGGAAGTTAAACAAGAGACTAAGGAGAGCGAAGGATCACCTGAGATTAAACAACGGCTTAGACAAAAACAAAGACAAATAGCTTCCTCTAGAATGATGGCAGCAATTGAAAGAGCAGATGTGATTTTGGCAAACCCTGAGCATTATTCAGTAGCACTGCGTTATGACCCAGAAAAAATGTCAGCACCGATCGTAGTGGCTAGAGGAACTGATGCATTGGCATTGCGTATCCAGGAAGTAGCCAAAGAGCATCAAGTTCCCATAGCACAAATTCCTCCTCTAGCTCGCTATTTATATAGTCAATTAGATATCGGAGAGTCAATACCTATCCCACTCTTTGAGGCAGTTGCTAAGATATTAGCTTGGGCATACGAAACGAAGGAAAGTGATGGTAGAGAACCCATACTTCCACAAATTTCCTTTGTGCCGGAACAAATTAGAAAAAATCGCCCAGTTTTGTAGAGGCTTATTTTTTTACATTTTCAAGAAAAGTCGCCCCTACATCTGGGGGGAATATGAAGATATTCATCAGTTCATTGCGTTTATTAAAGCTACGTCCTACTTGAAATACCACTTGGCCATTTGCAAAAACAAAAGAAAGCGTATCTTTAAGGCCGATTTTGTAAGTATTTAATGCGGCAGGACTTGGTTCATAAGCCACAGTATATTTTTTTGTAAAAAGGCTTAGAAGAGTTTGCGCTTGTTCAAAATTAAAATAACCTAAATCGCGCTTCATTAAAATCATTCGACCTGACTCATTAAAGGTAATCCAAAGCATTTCATCTTTTTCACCATCAAAAAAAGGACATCCAATAGTTAGTTCATATTCAGTACACTTAAACTTCTTGACTACCTCATCTTTGGTCAAAGTGAATAAAATTCCACGATATCCTTTGAGAGGCAGATCTTCTACTTGAAGGTCTTTAGCTTCAGGTGGAATAATATTTTTATGAGCAACGGGCGCATCACAAGCTGTAATAAAAAGACTACAGCTAATTACAACGACAATAATTTGGATTGATTTTAAAAAAAATTTCATCATGAAGATTTTTTAGTGAAGTTTATCTTGGTTGAGCCAACGTCGAAGAGTTGAAACAGCGCTAGCAACATCGTTATGAATGATTTCCGCAGTTTTTTCAATCTCATCAGTTGTTTCTGATGTATTTTTTTGAGGGATAACTACTTGATTTGACACTTTAGATAAAGGTTTAATATCAGAACCTCTCATTGTTGATTTAGTACTTAGAGGAACATTTTTACGTAGCTTCTTTTTTAAATCAAACAAGATCGATCTCCTTTGCTCTTTCAGTATATATGAGAAATGAATTAATAAAAAACTAAATAAGACTACTTTTTTTTCTTAGGTGAACTGGGGCAATTTTTAAAATGTCGCGATATTTAGCAATTGTTCTTCTGGCGACGATAAAACCTTTTTCTGACATAAGTTTCTCGATGGCACTATCAGATAGAGGTTTTTTAGGATTTTCAGACTTAATGATTTGCAAGATTAATTCTTGAATAGCTGTAGAAGAAATATTTCCACCAGTAAGTGTTTGAACTTGACTGGAAAAAAAATACTTAAATTCAAAAGTGCCTTGTAGGCAGGTCAAAAATTTTTGTGTAGTAATTCTAGAAATTGTAGACTCATGAAGTTCTAGATTTTCAGCAATTTCTCTTAAAACAAGAGGGCGCATTGCGATGGGGCCAAAATCAAAAAAATTCTGTTGAAGACGAACAATTTCTTGAGCAACATTCAAAATCGTATCATTCCTTTGAGTTAAGTTCTTTACTAGCCACTTGGCCTCTTGTAATTTTTGAGCTACATTTTCTGTAATAGAAGATTTATTTGACTCCTCCACCACCTTTGCATAGGCAGAGTGGATATTAATTTTTGGAAAAGAGGAGGGATTGGCAATGGCCTTCCATTTGCCCTGATGTTTTTTGACAAAAATATCAGGGAGTATATAAATTTTTTCGTTCGTTTCGTGCTGGCTTGCAGGATCATGTTGAAGTGAGCGGATACATTTCATTGCATCAAGAAAATCTTGATCGCTTAGTTTTAATTTCTTTTTAACGAGAACAGCTTCTTTATTTCCAAGTTCATGAAGAAAATCAGTCACTATTAGATAACTATTCTTCCAGGAGCTTGTTTCTCTTGAGGCACTTGGAAAACGATTTAATTGGATTTGAAGACACTCTTTTAAATTTCTTGCGCCAATACCTGCAGGTTCTAGACCTTGAAGAAAAGAAAGCGCCCTTAGAATTTGTTGGCTAGCAGATTCTTCATTTTCTTTAATCCATGGTTGTACCTCTTGAATAAGTTCTTCAAGACTGATCCGTAAATAGCCTTTTTCATCTAAGTTACCAGCTAGTGTTGCAATGACAGATTTATCATACTCAGAAAGTCTTAAGAGTTTAATTTGGTCAAGGAGATAGCTAAAAAGAGATGATTCATGTGCAATTTCTAATGTGGGGTCGTTCTCATCATCAAAGTTATGATTGGTAGTTTTAATTGAGTTGATTTGAGAAATGATAGGAAGATGTTCATGTAAAGATGACGTCATTTCTGACTCAAACTCTAGAAAAGGATTATTTTCGGCTGCTAAGATTAATTCTTGCTCAAGGTCTAGGGATGAAAGTTGAAGCAGCTTTATAGATTGTTGAAGCTGTGGGGTAAGGGCTAAAGTTTGCGTAAAACCTAAATTAATTGACGCTTTCATTATTTTTTTAAGGTTTTATTTATTTAGCTTATTTTATGCCTTTTTCCTAGATGTCTGAACATTATTTTCTTTCTTGAGAACTGTCAAATTGATAAAATGTTATAATCTCGTCTTAAAATAAGTTATTTTGAATGTGAATTTTGGGGTTTCAAAGCCTTTAAAATCAATCCCTTAGTCTTAAATGGAGCAATTTTGAGGTTTACAGATCATATGAGGTTAAAAGGCAAGGTAAGTTTTATTAATCAATACTGGATATTACTATTATTGATTTGCCATCAAAACTTAGCAATCGCTTTTGTACCAACAGCTCCACTTGAGGAGATGTTTCTAAAAAAAGATCCTAAGTTGGTTTTGCAAGAAATAGAAAAACAAAAAAAAGATATTAGTCCTCCGGATTATTTAATTTTAAAATCCAATGCGCTTATTCTGCAAAAGAATTGGAAAGAAGCGATTGATATATTAGAACCTTTGTATAACAGTGATCCTAAAAATGCTGTTATTGCCAATAATTACTCTACTGCATTATGGGGAATTGGTAAAAAAGATTTAGCAAAGACTATTTTAGAAAAAAATTTACTTACGAATTCACCAGCCTACAGAAACCTTAGAAAAATATACTTAAGTAATGCAGCTGATTCTTATAGTAAGGCTTTAGATGGAAAATCGAACCCAGTCCAAATTGATTTATTAGCAAGCACGAAGTCTGGGGTTGATATTGAGTATTTTGTACCTCCCAATAAAACCCCTCCTCCTCCGCCTCCTTCAGCACCTGAGAGTAGCTTAGCTCTAAATGAAAAATCGAAGGAAGAGCTTTCGAAAAAGCCCCTAGATAAAAAAGCTGAAAATAGCGAAAAAACGAATCGAGAACTCAAGAAAGCACCAGACAGTCCCCAAGGAACTGCAGAGTTTGAGCCTGTTGCGAAAAATATTCGAGGCTGGGCCTCCGCTTGGTCTAACAAGAATGCCAAAGAGTATCTTTCCTATTACTCCTCCAATTTTAAGCCTGAAGGGGGATTGTCTTACTCAGAGTGGTCTTTACAAAGAGTACAGCGTGTAACTAAGCCAGGTAATATTAGTGTCCAAGTTCAAATAATTAAGATATCTGGCTCAGAAAAAAAAGTAGTTGCTAAAATATTTCAAAAATATAGCTCAAGCAATCTAAATGTAGATGTTGTAAAGTTTTTAGATTTTTCCAATGAGCAGGGTAAGTGGGTTATTACTCGCGAATATAATAGTAAATAATGAAAACTTTAGTCAATATTTTGGGGCTCTTGTGCAGCCTATTTTTTAGTACTATTCCTTTCAATGTCATTGGCCAAACGTCAAATAGTGATCTTTTAGTTCGCCAAGCTATACAAGAAATGCTTGCTAAAGGTAACGTTAATAAAGTTGAAGAGTTGATTGAGAAAGCTTCAAGTGAATCTCCTAACTTTAGATTAGCCAATTTCTTAAAGGCAGAATTTTATAGCGCCATGTCTGGAATGGAGGTTGCTAAAAGAGATAGGATAACTGTCCGTGATTCAGAAATTCCTCATAATCTCATTGAAGAAGCCAAGCTGAGAATTTCTGTCCCTAAAAATGTATCTGAGTTAAAGCCATTACAAATTTTAAAATTACCAGACACATTAAATTATATTATTTTGGTAGATGCGTCGATTTCGAGAGCATACCTCCTTAGAAATAAAAATGGTGAACCTGTTTGGGAAAATGATTTTTTTATCACTGTAGGACAATATGGGGTTGGTAAAGATAAAGAAGGGGATTTAAAAACGCCGCTTGGTTTATACACAATTGGAGATGAAGTTCCCAAAAAGAATCTCACGCCTTTTTATGGACTTGGCGCCCTTAAATTAAACTTTCCTAGCGCCTATGATAAATTTCAACAGAAATCTGGTTCTGGTATTTGGCTGCATGGCGTTCCTGCAGAGGTTTACAACCGCCCCGCTAAGGCTTCCGAAGGCTGTATAGTTTTCACAAACCCTGATTTAAAGTACCTCCTTAAATTAGCTAAGGCTAATCGTATCAATGTGTTAGTAAGTCCGTCTGTTAAGTGGTTATATCCCAAAGATTGGCGCGCAACATACAACAGGGTGATGAATGATTTATCTGATACGGTGATACCTGAAAACAATCCTAATCATGTTGATTTTCAAAGACTTGAGTTATCAGGAATATATTTAACTGAAAATGATAAAACTCTTATTTTAGATCGAGCTTTAAAAGGATCATCAGTTGTTCGACGAGAGTATTGGACTAAAAATGCGGATGACTGGCAATTAAAGTTTAAGGTAAAAACTAAAGATAGTTAAATTCTGTAGAAGTAGAAATTGATTTTAATGATGTTGGTGGACCAAATAAATTTCCTTGAAAAAGAAAAATTCCTAGCTCTAGAAATAAGTTATATTGTTCTTTAGTTTCTAGATTCTTTACTATTACTGGAATATTTAAGACATTAGCAATAGATAATATGCTTTTGATCGTTGTAATAGAGTTCCTTTTTTCTAAAATTTGAGCATCAACTTTCAACTGATGAATCGGTAAAGTCAATAACTCATTGAGAGGAATCTCGCTAGAGGCTATCTCTTCGAGGCTAAACTCAATCCCCATTACGGCAAATTTGGACATGATAGAGCTAAACTTCAATAAGTTTTTCGGCAGTTCATTCGCTGAAAATTCGATCATTAATTTAGGTGATTGAATAGGCTTCTTTTTAAAATAGTTTTCTAATAACTCTGAACAACGATCTTGTTGAAAATAAATTGGACTCATATTAATTGCCAACGAGACATGGTTTAATTGATTGTTATAGGATAAATTATCTAAAGTTTTAAAGGTTTCATGAAGAACAAAATCTCCAAAGACAGGGATGTAATCATGATCATAAATTAAGTATAAAAAATCTATTGCAGACAATTTCCCCATTCTAGGATGATCCCAACGTAAAAAGGCTTCAAATCCCTTGAGAGTATTTTGATGATTAAACTGTGCTTGAAAGTCGAGATAAAATTCTGATAGGTTAATTTGATGAATTTGGAAGTCATTGTCTCTTATATTAATGTGCGGTTTATTTTGGACTTTGTAATGAAATCCAATTGACTGATTGCCCCCGGATTTTTTGGCAAATTGAAGGGAAAATTCAATTTTTTTAATCAGTGATGAAGACAAAAACATTCCTTTTGGATTAGCTATATATCCAATACTGGCATTCAAAAAATGCTGAATGGTATCTACTACAAAGACTTCATTGATACAGTTAAGTATCTTTTTAGCTAGAACACGATCGTTAGTAATTTTATCGATAAGAATTACAAACTCATCCCCACCCAAACGTATGGCAATTCCACCCTCTGAGTTAGCTAATTCATTTAATCTATTTGCTACTTGACATAGAATCTGATCACCAACTACATAACCAAAAAGATCATTAATTTCTTTAAAGTAATCTAAGTCAATTAAGTAAATAGCATCTATGAATGTCTTTTCTTTTCCACTGTAAGCTTCATTTAAATAGCTATCTAAAAAATAACGATTTGGAATTCCAGTTAGTGGATCTAAAAAGCCTATTTTTGGCAAAGTATGAAAAGAGTCCAAAAATTGTTGGATATCCATATATTGTTTTAATAATGAGACTACAAATCAAATTTATTTAAGATGGATTTTAAATTGGAAACATCTGACCAGTCTTGATTCTCAGAGATACTGACGCCAAATTTGCCATATCGCTCTTTTAGACCTCCTTTATAGGAAGTTGAATAATGAGTTTCCTGCGATACGTCAAAATTATTTGATCCAGGAGGGTAAATATAGCAACCATCATTAATGATGAAATCAATAATGATGGTGTTATTTATTTTGAAAATAATTGCATTTTGTTCAGGATTAATGTCTCCCGATAACTTAGAAAAGGGATTCATTAAAGGATTAAATATACGCTGCAAACTTGATTGACTTTGAATAATTTTTTGCGCAACTGGACCTAAGGCCAACTTGGAAAACTCAATTTGATTGATATAGTTTAACCAGAAAGATAATCTTTGCAGGGCATTCGTTTTATCACCAGTTTTTAACGCATAAAAAATTCGTAGGTTTGTTTCATGGTGCCAAGATTTAGCGATATTCAGTGAATTTTCATCAAGAGTAATCCATGTGGAGTTTTTATGTTTAACTCCTAAAGGAGAGCCCCAGGCTTGATAAATATAATCTTTTAGTTGTGGATGCATAACAGTTGAGGCACTTTTTCCAAAGCGTTGCAGAGTAAGCTGTATGCCTAGATCTCTGTGTAGGGCACAGGTATCCAATAATAAAAGAATATTTGTTAGGCTTTTTTTGAATAACTCATCATCAAAATTGACAATTGTTTGTAATACTTTAATGAATAAGTTTTCCCAGAACCAACTTTCCTGAGGAATTTCTAAATCCTTTGTCATTTGAATCACTCGTTGTGATAGACCGTCTAGCCAAATTTGGGAATAAACTTCACACGCATTAGGTTCTAGAATAGATATATATTTATCAACATCTTTTAATTCAAAAAGAATTTGCCTCGTATTTTTTTTGATTTGAGGCCAGGTAGAGATAAGAAATTGACGAAGAGTTTCTAATTGTTGAGCAAAATTAGATTGATCATTTGGCCCAGTAGCAGCATTAAGATATGCATGAAAAAGATGTAGCCAATTAATTTGAATATCTTCACCTTCATTAATTCGCTGATAAAAATTGGTTAAGAGTAAATCTAATTTTGATTTTGAAAGGAATAGAGTATTTTCATGATCGCCATCAACGGGTACATGAAGAACCTCAGTTAGAAGATCAAATGAGGGGCTTGAAGCATTGATTTGGTTAGTATCTAGCTGCTTAGCTAATTTATACTTAACTTGAGAATCGACTTTTGCAGCTTCTTTAAAACAACTTGTTGCAATTTGATTTGCAGACAATACAGCACTATTTTTTATAGAAAAAAACTTTGGTTTTGAAACATCCAAAATAGAGGATAAGCTATCACTTAAATCATCTAATATTGTGGACATTTACCAAAATCCTTATTAGAAAGATCCACTTTATTTTTTACCTCACTCATGAAATTTTCTTTTTCATTGACCTGCCAAAATTCTAATTTGAGAACTACCCTTCGATTTTCAGCTTTAGAGGGTTTATAAGAATTAAAAGAAAATCCACCAATTAGAAATAGGTCACGAATAGCATTTAAGTCATCCACATCTAGAGGTTTGTTAGGCCTTACCTCATTGGATAGAGAGCAGACCACTTCAGAACTTCTACGTTGGGAAAGTTGTAGATTCGGTAAATAGTTTCCATCAGTATCGGTATAGCCTTCCACGATAATTCTTCTTATATACCTCGAACAAGCTTCAGATTTAATTGATTTAACCACTGCAGGAATATATTCCCGAAGAAAGTCAATGCCCTCTGGGGTGATATGAAAGTCCCTTTTAGGAAAGTTAACAATACCTCCTAAATCAATATTAATTGTGTCAACGGGTTTATATTCAATATTGACAATTGGATAAGAGTTTTTAGCCTGTAAGATTAATTCTTCATAGCAAGTCTGAATGACCTCAGCTCTGACTTGTAACTCTTTTGTACTAAATTTTGTTTCCAAGGAAACAATCTCGACAGCCATAACAACTAAAAATAAAGTCATAGAAGCTGTCATGAGATCGGCATAAGATATCCAAAATGGTTTCTCAGCTGATTCTTTGGGGCTTGATCGGCGATTAAAGTTAGAAAACATCTTAATTTTGTGCTAATTTTGACGTTGTACGAACAATCTGTTCAACTGCACCCGTTAAAGAAGTAATAGCACCACCTAATAGACGATCATTTTCTTGATTTAAGCTAGTCACTTGCGCCATCATTTGAGTATTAAATTGGCCAAATGCATCTTTAAGAACCTGATTGATATTTTGCAAATATTCTAGGCTATATTTTTCAGACAGTTGAAGTGCTTGAAGAGACGATTCCATATCGGCCACAATTTTTGTGCTGAGACCACTCTCTTGTTTAGCTAACAAAATCATACTTGTTAGTTCTTTTACATAATCTTGATGCGAGCTACTAGACTGCTCAAATTGCTTAAATAGGGAGTGAATATTAGTTATCATGTTCTCTATCTTGCCGCCAATAGTTTCCATTTGAGTCGTAATTGACTTACTTTGCTCAAATGCATCAATGACTTCTTTTCCGGCACTAGTAAATTTCGTAGCAGCATTGTCAATAGTTTTTGCACCATTAGTCATGTCATTGATAGCAACTAGAGATACTTTTTCAATTGCTTGGATATGATTTTGTGATTGCTGCAATGAGTTATTAAACTCATTCATCAAATTCTTAACCTGTTCTGAAATACGGTTATGTAATTGAAGAGTTGCTTGGTTTAGCTCAATAGCTCTTTGTTCATCAGATTCAATTTGTTTGGTTCTATCCGCAGCAATAGTTTCTAAGCTAGATTGTAATTTTCCTAAAACCTCAGTCGTGGAATTTAACATAACACCTTTTACTTGGGTGATGTGTTCAAAATTCATGTCGTGGAGTTCAGATACAAAGTTTTTAAGACTTAAATTTAATTGGTATTGCTCTTGCATCGACAGACCAAGTTGATCCTGAATGCCTTTATGTAATTCTTTAGTCGATAAGATGATTTGCTCATTTCGAGAAACATCTTTTTCTGATAGTTCCTCATGCGATTTTGCAATTTTAAGAACACTTTGATCCACTGAACTCAAAACTCTTTCAAGAGTTTGCTCAATGACTTCTTTTGATTTGACTTGTAAATCGAAGGTTAATTGGTTAAGTTCCTCTACGAAAACCTTTAATTTAAGATTGATTTCATATTGCTCTGTTTGAGAAGTTTTAAGAATACTTTGAATAGATTCGTAAAACTCTTTGGAAGAGTTCACCAACTGTGTATTTCTTTCGATATTATCTTGAGACTGTTTTTCTTGCTCAAGTGTTATTTTATGGATACTTTGATCAACATTTGATAAAACTGTATCGACTACTTGCCGCATGCTTTCATTTGATTGCAATTGGTGGTTTGAACTTAATTGATTGACTTCTTGCACAAATTCTTTGAGTTTGAGATTGAGTTCATGTTGTTCTGACATGGAACTCTGAAATAGATTTTGTAAACCCAAATGGAATTCTTTTGCAGATGCAATGATCAATTGATTTCTATTTTCATCTTGAATATTTTGCTTCTCACGAGATTGAGCAATTTCTGCTAAATTCTCACCAAGTGAGCCAAGAACTCGTTGCATGACTTCTTCTATAAGGGCTTGTGATCTTGAATGATGATCTTTATTTAATTGATATAAACCCTCAATCACATTCCTTAATAGCTGATTTTTTTCATCTTGATTGATGTTGGCTTGCATAACGGCTTCAAGCATTTGCTCAGACATGGACTTAACAGCGTTTTGGCCTGCTAAAGAAATGTCATCGATTAAATGGCGCATTGCATTTTCGACTGATTCCATAATGGTTGTGGAACGGAAAATGGCTTGATTAACGGCATCAATTTGGGTACCAAAAGCCTCATCAATTTTAGCAATGAAAGTATTCATTAAGCTATCAACTAGGTTTTTAATCACATCACTTTGATCGCCAGATGCCTTATTTACAATGAGCATCAATTTATCAATTGGTTCGGTTAAACTTTCAGCAATTGACTGTCCAATAATTTTGGATTGTTTTTCCATCAATATTTCTAAATTTTCAACTAAAACGTCTTTGAGATTAATGGAGTTATGTGCTGTTGCCTCAGTTGCTTTTACAAGCCTAGCTAGATAATCTTCTCCAACCCCCGCTTTATATAATTTATCAAGGGCATTACTAGTTTCTTCAAGCAGCTTATAGCAATTATTAATTGTATTTTTTTCAAAAAAAGTAATTGCAATAGCGATAAAAATGGCTATGCCTGAGCCCACAAAAGCCGAGCTCACCTCACTTAATAGAAGACTGAGAGTTTCAACAGCGTTGGTCGTGTTAAATTTATGCAGCCCCCAGATGAGGCCGGTGAAAGTGCCAATAATTCCCGTACCAGTCAAGATACCTGGTAAATGTTTAAAAAATTCAGCATTAATGTAACCATCTACAATAGCTTCTTTTGAAAAATAAAAATCAGCCGTGAGTGTCGATCGTATACTTTTTGATGAGATGTCTTCACCTTGCATTTCATGAAGACTATTTTTAAATTCTCTCCAAGGGTGTTCAAAAGGTTTACTAACAAAAATTGGGTCTAATATATTGGGTTGTACAGAGCCTGCTGGTTGAGCTACGTAGTTCTTTAATGCCTTGTTTATTTTTTTAGTTCGATGCTGTAATTGAATTGCAGGGATTTGGTATTTGAAAATATATAAAAGTAAAAAAAAGCCAACAACACACAACATACTGCCCAGTATGTATATGTTTACATAAGAGATAAAAATCATGTTAAGCCTTTATTTTTTAATATTAGGCATGGAACATACCAAATGAAAATGAAAGTTAAAGTTAAAAAGAGATCACTTCATTTTAAATGATTAAAACCAAGTTAATTCAATTTAAAAAGCATTTATAAAACATTAAAATCGATGTAAGCAAGATGATTATGAGTTGGAGCTTTCAAAGTTTTTATGGTACTCGAGTATGGATTTTCGAGTCTCTTCAATTTCCTGCGCACATTTTTCACTTATTTGGGCATGTTCCGAGTAGTCTAATTTGATTTTCACTTCTTCATCAATTGTTTTGGTAATACTATGTAGTAAGTCTTCAGTTTCTTTAGTCAACTTGGTAAGTCTTGTTTGATTTTTTTCAGCTAAGGTAACGACATCTTCCTCGGTAATTTTTGTAAAGTCTTGGGGCGATAGAAAGAGCTCTTTGTTCATTTCAAGATTTTTATTATTAAATGTATTCAGTCTTTCGTTTGTATCCATCAGAGTCTCATTGATCTCTCTTAATTGGCGATTAATACTTGCCATCATCAAGCCTATATCCAACATGGCTTTGTTCAGTTTATGTCGATGCTCTAAAACGTCGATTCGAGATTCGACAATCAAACTTTCTTTGTGTTTGGCAATAGTTTCATTTGCAGGGGTTATTTTTCTGAGAGAGTTATACCGCTCTCTAAAGATATCGTCAGTTGTTTGATTAATTAAAGCCCTGTTTTGGTAAATCTCCCCGGAGATAGCGCCTAAGAAATTAAAGCGGTTTTGTTCCACTTGAGAGAGAGTTGCTGAAGTTTTACCCCTACTCCAAAGAATATTCGACTCAATATTAAATAAGGACTTTGAATTTGATTTAGTTAAATCTTCTTTTGCTTGACTCATGGGATAGCCTCTGGTTGATTGTTTATGGCGTTACAAATCGTTAAATTCTAGAGATGATTATATACATTGTAAATCAAGCTTACAAGGCAAGTAGGGAGAGATTTTTTCGAAAAAAAAGAGTGAAAATGGTGTTCCCAAGAAATTTTTAAAGTGTCTAGTTTCTAATCGTTACGCTATTTTTCTTCATGAATCTTATGCAAGCCTTGGGATCAGCTTAATAGCATTTCCCCGTGTAATTTGATTAATATCGTTTTGGTTGAAACCGTACTGAATAATACCTTTAATATTGTCTTCACTGGTTCTATAGGGATAGTCTGAACCGAATAAAACCTGATCTTTACTTACCAAATGTAGCAGCGATGAAAGAGTAAAAGGATTAGCTGCCCAAGCTGTATCATAATAAAATCTCTTCAGCTCATGCATCACACCATTTGGGACTTTTTCCTGTAATGATTTATCAATTACGGGCATTTTTTGTAATCGCTCTGTTAAGAATGGAAGGGTGCCGCCTGCGTGAGAAAATATAAATTTTATATTGGGGCAACGAGCTGCCGTTCCTGAAAAAACCAAATCAACAATTGTTCTTGTAGTGTCTGTGCCATACTCGACAACAGTTGGAGGTGTATTAGGGATTAAATTATTGCAACAGTCTGCAGATGTGGGATGGGTATACAGGATGGCTCCGCGACGATTTAATTCATTCATTACGGGGGTAAATTTGGGGTGACCTAACCATTTATCGCCATAACTTGTCAGTAAACCTATGCCATCAGCCTTCAAAACATCCAACGCATACTCAAGTTCTTTCAAGGCAGAATCCATATCATGCATCGGCAGCATTGCAAAAGACCCAAAGCGTCCTTTATGATCCCCTCGAAGTTTGGCGGCATACTCATTGTTTTCTCTTGCAAGGCTGTTCGCTTCGCTGCCGTTTAAAAAACTAACTTGAGGCGTTGTGGCAGACAAAATCGCTGTTGCAGTTCCAGCCCTATCCATATCATCAAGTGTCTTTTGGAGAGTCCAACTGACTGCTGGTCCTTGTAATAAATTCTTACTTGACATTGCTGACCGAATACCAGGGGAGAAAAAGTGATGATGGGTGTCCACCCGATCCTTTTTTCCAAGAATAGAAGTTTCTTGAGCAACCGATGGTAAAACAGTGCTTGCTCCAAGACCAACTAACCCACTTAAAAAACTTCTACGAGAAACTTCGCAACCGCATACAGGTTTAAACATGTGTGTCCCCAAAGATATTATTATTAGATTCTATCCTAATTAAACAGATGAATTTGGCAAATTAGTGTTAATACTAGTTAAAAGTTGAAATGATTGGGGAGTGTGAGCAAATACCTTCCATACTTATTTCATAAATAGCTTGGATGCTATACGGCTGGTAAAACTTCCCATTGATTTAACGAAGTCTGAAAAAGCCATTTTAAGTAGCTAAAAATAATTAAACCTTATATTGTTGCAGTAAGGCGATGGTTTCATTCGACAGTTTGATGCCATTCTTTCGTTGCTCTACCATCTTTGTTAGTTCTATCATGCCAGGCACTATGATCGGCTGCGATGGGTCTGCAGGGGGGCTATCTGTAAGAATTTGAGCAAAATCTTGCATTCGTTCAGCCAGCCATGTTGATGATCCCAGTTTTTTAGTATCTAAGAGGATAAAGAAATGTCCTAAGTTTTGAGCCTGATCAGGAGCATCTTGCCATGACTTGACGTGAGTTAAGTATGCTGCATTAGAAAGTAGTCCTGCAAACAGATCAACCATTAATGCTAGACCATAACCTTTATGACCACCAACTGGAAGTAAGAAGCCTTCTAAGGCAGTTTTAGGGTCTGTTGTTGGGAAGCCTTTTGCATCAGTACTCCAGGTATTTGGTATTTGATTACCTTGTTTAAATGCATCTCTGATTTTTGCCCGAGCGACAACACTCATGGCCATATCCAGTAAAAATGGTTGACCTCCAGGATTTGGCACACCAAAACCCAAAGGGCTATTCCCTAAGCGGGCATCAGAACCACCCCAAGGTGCTATGGTAGTGGTAGCATTACTACCGATCATGCTTGCAAAACCATGCTCTGAGGCAATCAGAGCGTAGGGAGAGATTGGTCCAAAATGATTACTGCCACGTGTCAGAGCGATACCGATACCACACTCTTCAGCCACTTTCATTGCGGCCTCAAGTGAGCGCATACCAACAAGTGGCCCGACGCCATTATCTCCGTCTACTTTCACCATAGCAGAAGCAACGCGTTCAACTGTAATTTTGGGCTGAGGATTGATACCATGAATTTTCAGGCGTTCCCCATAGGACTCTAAGCGACTCATTCCGTGGGTGGAAAGTCCAAAAAGATCAGCTAAAACAAGAATTTTTACAACTTCTTCGGCATCGTTAGAAGGCAGACCTAGCTTACAAAATGCAGCAATTCCTAACTGAGTTAATTCAGATTCACTAATGCGAGTAGTTTCTACCATGATGACCTATAAAGTAAATAATAATTTGATATCGCAATATTATGCTCCACCATTTAAGAAGGGTTTTCATGAAAAAGTTGAAATAAAGAAATTGAATAGCAGCAATTCTTCAATTTACAATTATCATTTATTATCAAAGAAAACAACCAAGAGACAATATGAATACTTTTCAATACCATTTAACCGATCACTTAAAATTGGCAAAGGACATTTTTGTCAGTAATGAAAATGCTAGGTTTTTATCTGGTGGTATGACCTTATTACCATCGATGAAACATGGACTGATTCAACCAGATCATTTAATTGATGTGAGCAAAATACCTGATTTACAGGTTCTCAATGAAACTTCTGATCATCTTATGATTGGTGCTGCTGTGAAACACGATCAGGTAGCAAATCACCCAATTGTTCAATCTGCGATTCCAGGACTTGCCTATTTGGCGAGTCAGATAGGTGATCCACAAGTAAGAGCGAGGGGAACTATTGGGGGATCAATAGCGAATAATGATCCTTCAGCTGATTATCCTGCAGGTGCGCTCGCTTTAAAAGCGGTAATGGTTACTGATCGAAGAGACATCGCCGCTGAGGATTTTTTTACAGGCTTTTATTCAACGGCTTTAGAGGAAGGCGAAATTCTAAGTCAAATTAAGTTTGCTAAGCCCATGAAAAGCGCTTATGCAAAGTTTAAACAAGCAGCCTCTGGATATGCTTTAGCAGGAGTTTTTATTGCGGTATATCCTGATCAAGAAATACGTGTTGCCGTTACCGGAGTTGGTGCAGGTGTTTTTCGTTGGACTGAGGCAGAGCAAGCATTTCTTAATCCAAAAATGAAGCCTAGCATTGAGCGAGATGATTTAATTAGTGATTTGCATGCTCCAAGTGCTTATCGTGTCAATATGGCTCAAGTTCTTTTCAAGCAAGCATCTAAGCAAATTCAGAATAATTAATAATAGGTTATCAATATGCAAATTACCGTAAATGGTCAAACCCAAGAATTGACAGTAAAAGATAATACGCTTTTAATTGATCTCATTCGAGATCAATTACATTTAACCGGAACGCATAGTGGATGTGATACGACACAGTGTGGATGTTGTACGGTCCTGATGGATCAGGTAGCAGTTAAATCTTGCACTATTTTGGCAAGGCAGGCTGAAGGCGCATCGATTCAAACCATCGAAGGATTAGCAATGCAACATCTGCATCCAGTTCAAGAAGCTTTTTCCCAAGAGCATGGATTACAGTGTGGATATTGCACTCCAGGAATGATCATGAGTACAGTGTATTTATTGCAGCGTAATCCGAACCCTTCAGATGAGCAAATTAAAGAAGGGTTAGCCGGAAATATTTGTCGCTGTACTGGTTATGTCAATATCGTTAAAGCAGTCAAGTCAGCTGCCAAAAAAATGCAGGAGACCAATGTATGAACTCACCAAAAGAATTACTCAGAAAAGAAGACTTACGTTTAATTACGGGTCACGGTAAATTTACCTCTGATTGGTCTTATGAAGGAATGTGTCATGCCTATATGATTCGTTCGCCATATGCTCATGCGGTAATTAAAAAAATTGATTATCAACAGGTACTTCAAGCACCTGGGGTTATTCGCGTCATTACTGCTGAAGACGTACAGCAAGCCGGGATGAAGTCTTTACCCACCGGAGCAACCATGCAAAATCCCGATGGGCAAAATCAGGTACTTACGCCCATGCCAGTTCTTGCTATAGATAAAGTACGTTTTGTTGGGCAGCCCATTGCAATGGTGGTTGCTGATACCTATGAACATGCTAAGCATGCTGCAGAATTAGTACAGATGGATTTGGATGTTTTAGAGGCAGTAACCAATTATGAAGCAGCTACACAGGCGCACGCTCCCCAACTTCACGAGCAAGCGAATGGCAATATGTCCCTACACTTTATAAAAGGTGATCAGGCTGCAACTGAAAAGGCTTTTGAGCAAGCGGCTTTTGTAAGTTTTATGGGCGTTAAAAGTCAGCGTTTAATTGGTTCGCCGATGGAGTTAAGAGCTGTTGTAGGTAAGTATGATCCAGTTACAGATCGCTATATTGTGCATACACCCAACCAAGGAATGCTTGGTATGTTGGGTGCGTTAGAACACATAACAGGAATTTCGAAAGCTCAAATTGACTTACAAACTCAAGATGTAGGTGGTTCTTTCGGTATTCGAGGGGGAGCTTTTAGTGAAAATGTTTTAGTCATGCTTGCATCTAAGTTGTTGGGTAAGCCAGTTAAATGGGTTGGTACGCGTTCTGAAATTTTCTTATCGGACTGGCATGGACGGGGACTTGAGCTGAATGGCTTTATAGCACTGGATGAAAACGGCAAGATTTTAGGGATGCGATTTGAAAATAAGGCAGATCTTGGCGCTTACACATGCTATTTCGGTTCTTTTATTGGAGCGCGCAACGTATCTATTACGATGAATGGTGTGTATGACATTCCGGCCTTATCTATGTCATCAGAGTTGTATTTTACAAATACCGTACCAGTCTCTGCATATCGAGGAGCTGGAAGACCTGATATTGCCTATGCTATAGAAAGATTAATTGATCATGCTGCATTTGAGCATGGCTTTGATCCGATTGAGTTACGCCGTAAAAACTTTATTCAACCTCATCAATTTCCCTATGATAATCAAATCGGTTCAGTCTATGATAGTGGTGAGTTTGATCGTTTGTTAACACGTGCATTAGAGATGAGTGACTACAAAAATTTTGAACAACGTCGTGAACATGCTTTACAGAACAATAAATTAAGAGGAATTGGGCTAGCTTATTTCTTGGAAGCATCAGGTGCAGGAACGGCTCCTAAAGATCAAGTGCTTGGTCAATTTACCAAAGAAGGGATTTTGAGAATATATTCAGTAACAGGTGCATCTGGTCAAGGGCATGAAACCTCATTCGCACAAATTGTTCATGAAAAAATCGGCTTACAAACCGATCAAATCGAATTTGTAGCAGGACAATCTGACAAAATGATGGTTGGTAGTGGAACTGGTGGTTCAAGAACGCTTTATGGAGCTGGCAGTGCGGTCTTTAATCTCTGTGAACAAATCCTTGAAAAAAGTAAAGTAATAGCCATTCAATTATTGAATGTTACGGAAGATAAGTTACATTTTTCGAATGGTTCTTGGAAAAATACGCAAACAGGTGAAGCATTAACCATTGCACAAATTGTTCAGAAAACGTTTGTAGATGGTCAGCTACATGTGCTTAATGCGACAGGTGAGGCCTCTTCCGGAGCTACTTATCCAAATGGCTGTCATGTGGCTGAAGTTGAAATTGATCCTGATACCGGGGTAACCGAGATTATTCAGTACATTGCAGTAGATGATGTTGGAGTAGCTATTTCTCCAGCACTTGTTCAAGGACAAATTCACGGGGGCATTGTCCAAGGTATCGGACAAGCTTTTTTTGAACAAGCCGTTTATGATGAATCCGGCCAATTATTAACAGGTTCATTTATGGATTATGCAATGCCTAGGGTAGGTTGTTTAATGAACATTAAAACTGAAAAAATAGAAGTGCCAACTAAAAATAATATTCTTGGCTCTAAAGGTGTTGGCGAATCAGGTTGCTCAGGATCTTTACCGACTTTATCTAATGCTGTAATTAACGCTTTGCGACCAAGAGGGATTACTGCATTAGATATGCCTTTTACACCTGCAAAAATTTGGGCTGCTTTGCAACAGCATTAATCATTCATATGTAACATTGGCTGACTTAATGACTTTACCCCAGCTATCTAGATCTTGAAGGATTTGTTTTTGCATTTGCACTGGAGTCATTGGGATGAGATCATATCCTTCTTTTCGAATAGCCTCTTGAACTACTGTGTCTTGGAGCGCGGCATTAAATGCAGGTAATAACTTATCCAAAACTGCTTGAGGTAATTTTGCAGGACCCACGACACCAAACCAAATACTGGCATCAAAATTTTGATAGCCAGATTCTGTAAGAGTTGGAACATCTGGGAACATCGAGCTGCGCTTACTTGATGTGACTGCTAAAGGTTTTATTCTGCCGGCTTGAATGTGCGCTGATGCAGCACCTAAAGATGAAAATAACAGTGGCACATGACCACCAATGAGTTCGACGATGGCTGGGGCTCCTCCCTTATAAGGAATATGAGTAAGCTTAGTACCTGTTGCAATCTGAAATTGCTCAGCGGCAAGGTGTCCAACACCACCGATACCAGAAGTTCCATAACTCCATGTGCCTGGTTTTTCTTTCATTAATTCGATTAGTTTCCTAACATTGGTGGCTGATGAGTTTGATGGAGTTACAAGGATAACTCCACCAGAGCCAACCATAGCTAGGGGTGTGAAATCAGTGAGCGGGTTATAGGGGGTCTTTTTCATTCGCGGCACAATGGTCATAGGGCCAGAGTCGGTAATATGAAGTGTATACCCATCTGCTGGCGATTTTGCGAGAATATCTGCTGCAATTGCACCTCCTGCGCCGGGATGGTATTCCATCACAATGGATTGACCGAGTATTCTAGAAAGACGGTCAGATAAAGGCCGAATCAGATTATCAGCAGCCCCTCCGGGTGAGTATCCTACTAACATCCGGATTGGCTTATCTGGATAGTCGGCGAGGGACAATTGAGGAACAATGGAGAAAAAAATCAGTCCAGTTGTTAGCAGTAATTTTTTAAAACTAGATAGATAGTTAAACATAATTAGAGTCCTTCATTTTAAGAAAAAACAGAATCTGGATGTTGGATGCCTTTAACTTCAATTGCATTACCTGATGGGTCAAATACTAGAAAAACATCTTGTTCACGTTCAGTGCCTTTAAAAATCGCTTGAGGAGGCATTGCGAATTGAATAGTATGTGCTCGAATTCGTTGCAAAATGATGTGATAATCCTTCGGATTCACAATGATCCCAAAATGTCTCAGAGGATAACGATTTGGCTCCGAACCGATGTATACACTTTGATGTGTCGCCTCCTCTAAAGAGAGTTGGGCAACAAGATGATGATGAAAAAAATCAAAATCAATTCTGTCTTCAGTTATCCTCGATGCTTTACATCCTAATACCTCACTATAGAAAAAAAGAGTTTCGTTAATTGAGCGAATTGGGATAGAGAGATGAATCATCATTTATGGAATCAGTACTACCGCACCTTTAGTGCTTCTGCTTTCGATCATGGAATGAGCCTTTACAGCTTCTTTTAGAGGTAGAGTTGCCTCGATATCTAACCTAAATGTGGAATCTCCTAATATCTCAAAAGTTTCTTTTGCCATTGACTGTAAATCCCGCTTATCGGCAATATAGGTGCGTAGCGTAGGCCTACAAATCCAAAGAGATTTAGAGTGCAGTGTTTGCAGCGCAAAGTTTTCAACCTGCCCAGAAGCAGTGCCAAAATTGATTGCGAGACCTTTGGGTTCAAGACATTCCAAAGAACCCATAAATGTGTCTTTACCAACTGATTCGAAAACAACTTTAATACCTTTGCCATTCGTTATTTTTGCTATTTCACTAACAAAGTTTTGAGTCTTATAGTTAATGACATGGTCAGCTCCCAAGGTCTTCACAAAATTTACTTTCTCATCTGAGCCGGCTGTAGCAAAAACTTCCAACCCCATGCGCTTTGCCCATTGCACTAAAACTTGTCCTGTTCCCCCAGCCGCAGCATGAATTAATACTTTATCGCCTTGCATTAGAGGGCGCATTTGTTTTAATAAATATTGAGCCGTCATCACTCGGACAAAACCCGCCGCAACGCGCTCATCAGAAAGGTGGGGAGGTACTAGAACTAGACGGTCAGAGGCGACCGCTACGTGCGAACAATAAGTTCCAACCCCAGCATTTGTGTAGGTAACACGATCTCCAACCTTGACTTCGGTAACATCCTTGCCAATGAACTTGACGATTCCAATCGCATGAACCCCAGTAATGAAGGGTGGTTCAGGGTTATGAGCATGAGATTGGCCCGCGCGTAAATAAATATCTACAAAATTAACACCAATAGCAGTTTGTTCTACTAGGACTTCATTTTTTTTAGGTATGGGCATTTCCATAGAGGTATAAGACATTACCTCTGGACCACCGAGCTTAGTAACAATCATGGCATAGCAAGATTGATTCATTTTGTCTCCAACACAGGATAGATTTTGAATTAATTTAACATAAGTTAAAAATGAAATACATGAACTACAGTAGTTACCCTAGTGCAAAAATCTTTCATTTTTACGTTATTTCAATACGATATATTAGGTTTTACCTACATATTTTTTAGTGAATTACAGAAAAATAAGCATATACTTGAAAAGTTGTAGTAACCAAGAGTCATGAATGAAGCCTCACTACCCAAGTATTGAATGGGAACACTTGTCAATACAATATAAAAGTTCTTGGTATTCTGAGGCAGGTCTGCCAGTCCCACAGAAGATACTTTTGATTGACGACACGATCACTGCTAAGCAAGCAATTGAATTTGCTCGTCAACATATTGGGCTTTTGTGGATTGGTGATTATCAAAATGGTAGAAATTTACTACAAGCAATCTCAAGAAGATTAGAAAAGCCACCAAGAGTTGGATCTCAAAAAAAGCTTACAAATCCCCAAGAGATTTTTACCGCCCATCGTCAGCAGCAGGGTTATAAAGCCCAGATCTTAGGCCAAATATTGATTTCATTAAATAAAGATTTTGTGATTGAACTACGGCGAGCTCAAGATGTGGCATTGGCTTGTAAAGAAGTATTGGGTGATATTCAAGAACCATTTGTAATGCCTTTGAAGCAATTATTAGCGATCGTTAGTGCTCATGAATGGCGGAAGAAAAAAATACTAATTTCGGCCATTCAGGAAAGGATCATTCCGCACTTTGGCGTTTTTTCTCCAGTAAGAGGTGAGTATTTAGAGTTGGCTAAGCAAACTAAATTACCTTTAAAACACAATTTGGCTTTTGATATTGGTACTGGCACCGGAGTGCTTTCTGTATTACTTGCTCAGAGGGGTTTTTCTAGAATTATTGCAACTGATATTGATCCTCGCGCAATTGCTTGTGCTGAAGAAAATGTCCATGCACTAAAACTACAAAAGACGATTGAAGTTATACAGACTAATATATTTCCGCCGGGAAGGGCTGATCTCGTGGTTTGTAATCCCCCTTGGTTGCCTGCAAGACCAACATCCAATATTGAACATGCGATTTATGATCCTGATTCACAATTCTTAAAAGAATTTTTAACGCAATTAACCCTGCATCTTGAGCCCCAGGGACTAGCTTGGTTAATTCTTTCTGATTTGGCGGAACATTTAGGACTTAGAACCCGTGAGGAACTTCTTGAGTGGATTGATATTTCTGGATTGGACGTAGTTGAGCAAGTCCGAATAAAAGCCACGCATCCTAAAGTACACGACCGGAATGATCCCTTACACTTTGCTCGGTCACAAGAGCTAACTTCATTATGGGTACTTGCAGCCAAGCAAAGCTAACCAATTGTTGGAAAAAATTAATCCAATTTAATATTTGCAGATTTAATTGCTTTGGACCAAGAGCTAATTTCTTGATTGAGCAACTTAGTCATTTCAACTGGAGGTAAGTAGCGAAGTTCAACACCAGCAGCATCCGCTCTTTGTTTGACTTCAGGCATTTCTAGAGAGGTTTTTAGGCTGTTACTTAATTTGTCGATGATAGCAACTGGAGTACCAGATGCAACATACAGCGCAACCCAAGACTCTAATTGAAAACCTGGTAAGCCTGCTTCTGCAACCGTAGGAACGTTCGGCATGAGAGGATGCCGTACTTTGCCAGTCACTGCTAGCGCTTTTAGTTTTCCGGTTTGAATATGACCGATAACGGATGGAGGAGTAGTGATAAATACTTGGACTTGACCAGCCAAGACATCTTGAATAGCGGCACCCGATCCCTTGTATGGGACATGAACCATGTCAACACTGGTTTGTTGTTTAAAGATTTCTGTTCCTATATGAGAAACGGAGCCATTTCCTTGAGAGGCATAATTCAGTTTCCCAGGATTTGCTTTTGCAAACGTAATAAATTCTTTTAAATTATTCGCTGGAATGGATGGGTGAACCGTAATTACATTGGTTGCTATGGTAATCAAACCGACCGGTGTTAAATCTTTAACATTCCAAGGTAGTTTGTCTTGTAAAATTGGGTTAGCGATATGGTATCCAGAATACGACACTAGAATTGAATAGCCATCCTTTGCTCCTTTAGCAACCTGCTGATAAGCAATATTGCCACTACCCCCGGCTTTATTTTCTACAACCACGGGTTGGTGCAATAATTGACTTAGTGGATCGCTCACTAATCTAGCAGAAGTATCGACAACACCTCCTGGAGGATTTGGCACAATCAAAGAAATGGCACGATCAGGAAAAGTTTCCGCTTTACTGGCCATTGTTGCAAGTAGAAAAAAACCAATGAAAATATGCTTAATGGATGGTTTGATAGACATTTCAAAGACCCCTAGATTGAACTAATGGAAAAGTAAATTATTATTACACAATCAATTTAGCTAAGAATAATGCCTACTAGTTTATAAAATTATTTTCAGCAAAATAAATTTTATCATTTAAGGAGTTTGTGTGAGTTGCTTGACGGGTATAAAAGTTTTAGAGATGGGGCAGTTAATTGCGGGCCCTTTTGCAGGTAAAACTTTGGCAGATTTTGGTGCTGACGTTGTTAAAGTGGAAACTCCTGTTACAGGTGATGCACTTCGCAAGTGGCGGTTATTAAAAAACGGCACATCTGTATGGTGGCAAGTTCAATCACGCAATAAAAAATCAATATCCTTGGATTTGAAGAGCCCAGAAGCTCAAGAGTTAATTCGGTCGTTAGTCGCAGAATGTGACATCATGATTGAGAATTTTCGTCCCGGAACCCTTGAGGAGTGGGGGCTTGATCCAAAAGACTTATTAATCCTCAATCCACGATTAATTATTTTACGTATTAGTGGATATGGTCAAACGGGACCTTATCGTGACAGACCAGGTTTTGGTGTCGTTGCAGAGGCTATGGGAGGATTAAGACACTTAACGGCTGAACCTGGAAGAGTACCAGTAAGAGTGGGAGTTAGTATAGGGGATACTCTGGCAGCACTGCATGGTGTGATAGGTATTTTGTTAGCTTTACATGAGCGTAACCACAGTGGATTAGGCCAAATTATCGATATTGGCCTATATGAAGCAGTATTTAATTGTATGGAGAGTTTATTGCCGGAATATAGTGCATTTGGTGAGGTTCGACAGGCTGCAGGGAGCGCATTACCGGGGATTGCTCCATCGAATGCATATTTATGTAAGGATGGGGGTTATGTTCTGATTGCGGGGAATGGGGATAGTATTTTTAAACGGTTAATGACCGTTATCGGACAACCGGAGATGGCCTCAAATCCTGCTTATGCGGATAATACCGGGAGAGTTAAACATATTGCAAAGATTGATGAGGTGATTGGGGCATGGACGATTTTGCATGGAGTAGATCAAGTTCTGCAAGTTTTAGAGAAAGCTAAAGTTCCAGCAGGGAAAATTTACACTGCGGCAGATATTGCTATTGACCCTCATTTTCGGGCTCGAGAGATGATTATTTCCCAAAAAGATTCCGATGGAAGCGAATTACTCGTACCCGGAATTGTGCCAAAGTTATCAAGGACACCTGGGCAACTTCAACGAACTGCACCTGAAATTGGACAAGATAATGAAAATGTCTTCAAACAAATTGGGTTAACAGAAAGTCAAATTCAGGCTCTTTACTCTAGTGGAGTGATTTGGTCTAGCAAGATGAGTAATGAAAAATCAAAGGATAAAGAATAATTTTTGTAAGAATTTTCTATTAGAAAATGAATGATTTAATCTTGTTATCATGTTTTAGATATGAAAAACAATAACTAATATTTTATAAAGAATAAAAAAATGAATCAACAGACGATAGGTAGTTGGGTATCAAGCGCGAATATGGAGTCATGTGACTTTCCTATAGAGAATCTTCCATATGGTTGTTTTCATGCCGTGCAAGATCCATTGGCCTCAAAAAAAATTGGCGTAGCAATTGGTAGCCACATATTACCGCTGACAGATTTATCAAAATTAATTGAAATTCCCCTTCATTTAAAAAATAGTTTTCAACACTTCGATGATCTAAAAATGAATGAATTTATGGCAATATCAAACCATGAACAGGTGCTATGCCGTGAATTTATAAAAGATCTTTTAAGTATCAACAGTAAGAATCAGGCTATCTTAGAACCAATCATCATTCATCAGTCTGAAGTAAAAATGCATTTACCCTGTGAAATACCGGACTTTACTGATTTTTATGCAGGAATTTATCATGCTACCAATGTTGGTTCAATGTTAAGGCCTGAGCAACCTCTGGCGCCAAATTACCAGTGGATTCCAGTTGGCTATCATGGCCGATCCTCTTCTATTATTCCATCAGGTGTCAATATCAAGCGGCCAATTGGCCAAACTCGGGCTAGCGAAGGTAAGCCGCCATATTTTCAACCAACACGTCGATTAGATTATGAGTTGGAGCTTGGAGTCTTTATTGGAAAATCGAATGAACAAGGAGTGCCTATTCTCGTAGATGAGGCTGAAGAGCATTTTTTCGGAATGTGTATTTTAAATGATTGGTCAGCTCGGGACATTCAAGCATGGGAAGCAGTGCCTTTAGGGCCTTTCTTAGCAAAAAACTTTGCTACTAGTATTTCACCATGGATTGTGACCCGACATGCGCTTGAGCCTTTTAGAAAGGCTTGGTTAAGGGCTGACAATTTTCCTCAGCCACTTTCTTATCTAAATAGTAAAAATAATGAATTATTTGGAGGAATAGAAATTCATTTAGAAATATATTTACAGACTGCATTGATGAAAGAAAAGCAATTACCGGCAGAGCGGATTGTTACATCAGAGTTTTCAAAAGCTGCGTATTGGTCAATTGCTCAATTGATTACTCATCATGCTAGTAATGGATGTAATTTGAATGCTGGTGATTTAATGGGAACTGGTACTTTATCTGGGCCAATGGAGCAGGAAGTCGGATCGTTGCTAGAGTTGACGCGCGGAGGAAAAGAGCCGATTGAATTAGGCCAGGGTGAAAAACGTAGTTTTTTAGAAAATGGGGATACTGTAATTTTTAAAGCGTATTGTAAAAAAGATGGACAGGTCAGAATTGGTTTTGGAGAGTGTCGCACTACGATTGTGGGCTGACATAAAGTTGGATGAGCTTTTATGCTCCAAAAGAACTGCTATGAAAGAATTCAAGGAATCAACATTTAGTAAAAGCGTGTAATTACTGTATTAATTTATTTTAAGTTCTTTAAACAAAACGTTTTTGATTGGTAAAGATGAAGCAGTTAACTCCTTACCTAGTTGAGTCATTGTAGGAGTTATATTTGAGGAAATATCTTGTGGTAAGACGCCTGCATTTTGAAGCCTTACAATATTTTTAATGTGGCTCAAATCATCTTTTCGAAATGTTAAAAAAGCTTGAGTGAGTTCTGGCTCAAAAATTGAGTTCAGTACTAAAGTAATTTCTGAAGCAACAATTTCTCTAGAGGATAAATCTAGTAACTGTTTTGCATCTCTTAAAGAGAGAGTAGAGGTGATTTTGTCTCTAACTAAATGTTTGTTATTTTCAAGAGCCAATTCTAGAGAGTTATTTTTGATTTGAACGATGATCACCGCTTCAACACTTCTTTCACCACCACGTTTGTTATCTGCTGGTAAATTAACGAAAATTGGAGCAAGCTCTACAAAAGAAAGCCCGCCGTTATCTTTATCTAGAAACTTTAAAAGTTCTAATTTAGCTTCTTCTGGACTTATCTTCGATTGAGTTTTAGAGTCTAAATCTGCTTTTAACTCCGCATGAGGAGTATCATTTTTGATTAGATTGAAGTTGATTAAATGAAATTTATATAATACCAATGGCGTCATTAGTACAGTAAAAATTATTAGGATCGTTAATTTTAATTTCATAAAAATTTAGATTATCTTAAACTTTGAGTCAGAGTTAGATCACTCGAGGATTACTGCAGGTTAATTAAAGAGTATCATAAGCCATTTTAGATCAATACGAAACTATAGATAAGTACGATGATACTTATATTTGACTTGAAAATTTTATTAAAGGACTCGAATGACTAGTTTAACTTCAATTAAAAATATTGGCTTTATTGGCTTGGGAATCATGGGGCAAAGTATGGCTGGTCACTTGTTAGCCGCCGGCTATCAAGTGAATTTGTATAACCGCACTAAATCTAAAACTGATAGTTTGGTGGCTAAAGGTGCAAAATGGTTTGATACCCCTGGAGAAGTTGCCGCTCATTCGAACATGATCATCACGATGGTGGGATTTCCGTCGGATGTTGAAGAGGTGTATTTTGGTGAAAAAGGAATTATCGCTTCAGCAAACAATGCTATTTTGGTTGATATGACAACCTCGAGTCCTTCTTTAGCGAGAAAGATTGCTGTACAAGCAGCTAAAAAAGGATTGGCGTCACTGGATGCCCCTGTTTCTGGTGGAGATATTGGTGCACGAGATGCTAAGTTAACCATCATGGTCGGTGGTGACAAAGCAGTGTTTGACCATGTTTTGCCAATTTTACAAAAGCTAGGAACGAGTATTATTTTGCAGGGTGATGTTGGTATGGGTCAGCATACCAAAATGTGTAATCAAATTGTGATTGCCTCGACGATCATGGGAGTTGCTGAAGGTTTATCGTATGCAAAAAAAGTTGGCCTTGACCCGGCTGTTGTTTTACAGTCGATTGGTGGTGGAGCTGCATCTGGATTTCAGCTAAACGTATTAGGTGCCAGAATGATTGTGGGTGATTATGCACCCGGTTTTTATGTAGAACATTTCATCAAAGATTTAAAGATTGCTGTTGAAGAGGCCGAACAAATGCAACTCAACTTACCGGGCCTTTTGTTGGCTAAATCCTTATTTGAGAAAATGGCGGATAGGGGTTTACAGCGGAATGGTACCCAAGGAATCTTCCAAATCTATTTGGACTGATTCATCATTTGTATTATTTGGCCGGCGATTTTTTGAATACCGGCCTTTGATAAGTTATCGGCCAGAATCTTAGGGGCTTTTTCGTAATCTTCAAAATTACGTAATTGCGAACGGTCATATAGACGGTCATAGTGAAGTTCGAGGAGTGAGCGAATTAATACTGGCCAATCTTGGTTCTCAATATATGTATACCAACGATTTAATTGCTCTTGACCGACAAGAGCTTTGAGATGTTGAAGTTTTTCTAATAAAAAAGAGGGTTGCTCAATGAGGCACTGATAGTCTTCTTCTAGAAAGGCTAAACGTGCTTCGATACTTGCTTCAATTTGAATACAAGGACTAGAGCGGATTCGTTCCATCAGGGTATCTGGAACATGTAATCTTCCCACTTTTTTACTTTCTGCCTCAATAAAGACAATTTGATTAGGGTCAAATTTTTTAAGTTTTGCGTTGATGAGAGTTTCTAAATATTTTTGACTAGGTTGATGTGAGTCGGGGCTAGCTCCCAAAACAGAACCTTTGTGATTTGCCAGTTCTTCAAGGTGTAATACTTGGCACCCCATGGCCGTTAGTTCTTCTAAGACTCTACTTTTTGCGCTTCCAGTTCTACCTGTAATGACTCGAAACTGAAACTGGTTGGGAATCTCACTTAGACTTTGAACTACCTGCGCTCGATAAGTTTTATAGCCACCCTCTAATACATGAGCATCCCAACCAATCTGACGAAGAATATGCCCCATTGAGCTACTGCGCTTGCCGCCGCGCCAACAATAAATCAGGGGGCGCCAATTTTTGGGGCGCGTGGCAAATTCAGATTCAATATGATGAGCGATGTTTCTTGCGATGAGCGTTGCCCCTAATTTTTTTGCTTCAAAGGAAGATTCTTGTACATATTTGGTGCCGACGATCACTCGTTCTTCATTGGACAGAACAGGAAAATTGACTGCACCGGGAATATGATCCAGTAAATACTCAGCAGGCGTTCGGACATCAATGATCTCATCAAAAGAAGAGTCATCGTTCAGAGTTGATATGGAAGCGGACTTCATATAGCAAAGCACATAGTCATGACCTGTATTTTCTCATGAATTGAAACCAGTTCGTCTTGACTCTTCCGACTCTGGTGGTATCCTTGCATGAATTCCTTTGGAGAAAATAGTATGTCTTATAACGGTCGATTAACTTCTTTGTCGCATGGTGGTGGGTGTGGTTGCAAAATTGCGCCAGAAGTACTTTCAAAAATATTGCAATTTTCCCCATTTGTGACCTTTGCGCCACAGCTATTAGCGGGTAATCAAAATAATGAAGATGCCGCTGTTTATCAAATCAATGAACAACAAGCTATCGTAGCTACAACTGATTTTTTTATGCCGATTGTGGATGATCCCTTTGACTTTGGTCGAATCGCAGCTAGTAATGCGATATCAGATATTTATGCCATGGGAGCTAAGCCACTGTTTGCGCTGGCGATACTTGGTATGCCTATTAATGTATTACCGATTGAGACGATTCAGCGTATTACTGCAGGTGGTCAGGCGGTATGTGCGGCAGCCGGGATACCCATTGCCGGTGGTCACTCGATTGATTCGGTTGAGCCTATTTATGGTTTGATTGTGATTGGCATCGTTGATCCACAAAAATTCAAAAGAAATAAAACATCGCAAATTGGCGATAGTATTATTTTGAGTAAGCCTCTGGGCGTAGGTATTTTGAGTGCAGCATTTAAGCAAGAAAAAATTTCAGAAAAAGCGTATGCAAAATTGATTGATTTCACTACTCAACTTAACTCCCCAGGTATGACCTTAGTTGAAAATCCGCACGTCCATGCGATGACTGACGTTACAGGATTTGGTTTGGCAGGGCATCTCTTAGAGATGGCGCAAGGCGCAAAACTGCAAGCCAATGTGCAATTTGAGCATATTCCGATTATTGAAGAAGCGCTGCAATATGTGCAAGAAAATATTGTTACAGGTGCTTCCGGTCGAAATTGGCAAGGTTATGCTGAGCACATCAAAGCCGAAAAAGAGATGCCTATGTGGCAAAAAAATCTATTAAGTGATCCGCAAACGAGTGGTGGATTATTAATTTCTTGCGCACCAGAAGTTGAAGGTGAAGTACTACAACTCTTGCATCAAGCAGGTTTTACATCAGCACAGAAGATTGGATATTTTGAAGCTGGCGAAGGCATTAATATAGTTTGATTACTAATCGTTTTTGTTGCAAAACGAGCCACAGAATGGCACCACAGATGATGATGGTTGGAACAAGTGTGCCGATATTTAAGAACTGCCAGCCTTGGGTAGTAACTAAAGCACCTGAACTAAATGAGCTGATTGCCATTGTGCCAAATACACAAAAATTGATGGTTGCTTCAGCTTTATTTTTTTCTTCAGACTTGAAGGAAGAAATGGCCAAAATCGTTGAGCCATTAAAAATTAAATTCCAGGCCACGCCTAATAAAAATAGAGCTGCAATAAAGTGAGGCAGATCGCTGCCGGATAGCATTATAAAAAGACTAATAAAGTTGAGAATAGCACCTATGGTCATGATAGGAATAGGACCATAACGTTTGACAAGATGACCTGTAAAAAATCCAGGGGCAAACATGCCAATGACATGATATTGAAGCACTTGTGCTGTGTTGGGAAAGTCAAATCCGCAGACTTGCATCGCTAGTGGCGTGCCTGCCATCATGAGATTCATAACCCCATAACCTAAGGATGTACAGATTAAGGCAACTAAAAAAGTTGGGTGCAATATAATTTCTTTGAGAGGACGTCCGGTGTGGTCGGGTTGATTAGTTCGATAATCATCCGGAAAATCGATCATTTGCATCATCAGAACTCCCAACACACCGGCAATCGCTAAGATCAGGTAGGCTCCCATAAACTGGGTATCAAACATGTTTTTACTCCAAGACGACAAATTGGGTCCTAAAATAGCACCGATCAGACCACCCGCTAATACGATCGAAACGGCTTTTTCTTTTAAGCTAGTATGCGTAAGTTCCGGGGCAACGAATCGATAAAGTAGACCATTCGCACTGTAGTAGCCTGCAATAGCGGTTCCTACAATTAAAAGAATAAAACTTTTACTGTAGGCACTGTAGGCACATAATAATGATGCAAAAATGACGACGAGTAAGGCGAATTGAAATGATTTTTTTCGACCGTACTTTGCTTGAACTTTGGCGACGATAATCGTCGAAATAGCAGCACCGAGAACGTAGGCCATTAAGGGTAGGGTTGCCATCCAGGGAATTGGCGTTAGATTAAAGCCAACTAAGCCATTGATCGCTAAAAAAGTCACATTATTGGTGAGATAAAGGCCTTGGCAAACTGCTAAAAGAAGAATATTTTTATTGAGTAAGCGAATTTTAGAAGTCATACACACCAATCTTGAATGTATATGACTTTAGCATAGTGCGAGAAGTGACTAATACTTTAATAGTCCAGCAGTTCTTAAAGTATCTTTTGCTTTTTCACTAAAGTCGACCTCAGGGGCATCACCACCAATCACAAACATCAACCAATGGGTTTTGTCAGGCTCGTCAAAAGTAACGTTTTCAAAACGACGTTGAACACCTGCAGGAAAAGAGCAGATATCCCATTGTCCCACATCAAAGAATTCTGTTTTATCATCAACTTCCCATGAGCAGCGCCATTTACCAGTCATCGGAATAAAAGTTTCGTTGGTATCATGATTGTGCATCATAGGACCAAAGCCGGGTTTGCATTCACAAAACCCAATATTAAAACCCTCACTGATTTTAATTGCAGAGTTTTCTGAAGCATTCGTGCCTACAGGAGACTCGACTTCTGAACCACCTTTACCTCTTGGTGGCTGAAATCCCAAAGCGTTGAACAACTTGCGATATGCAGAGGGGAACTCACTATCAATCAGGCCAGTATCAAAGCCCTTTAAATCTTTAAAAAATGCTACACGTGCACGCATTTCTTCTTTTGTTACACGAATTTCTGGTAAGCCCATCAGTATCTCCTTGTTCTAAATATTTTTAAGGATAGTTTATTACTCTTTTTCAAAGAGTTCAAATCTAGGGATTGAATTAAGGTTGAATCTTGTTAATTACAAGTGATAAATTCTTTGTACCTAAAGGAACGCGCTCGATTTCTCCAATCAGATCACCTGGCTGTGGCATGGCATTGCCACTTTTCGAAATTCTGCCAACAATTGTAAATTCATTAAATTTCGATAGGGCCATTTGAGGTGACATGGCAAGACTATCATTCAGCTCAAATGTCTTCGGTAGTTCGTTGGCAGTGAAACGCAGAATAGCCACTGGCATCCGTGGACCACTCGATGCGCGCGCATAGATAAAAACGGTGTCAGTAGGTTCTATTTTGGATTGGAACTGGGGGCTGATGGACACTTTTCCAGATACTTGAGCAAGTGAGACTTTGTTGGTAGAAGATGTTGTAGAAGCATTCATTAAAGATTGAGCTTCTTTAATGCTTTCTTGAAGGCCGTTAATAAATTCTTGATCTTTAGGTCCTAAAGCGGCAATGGCAATTTTCCAGTCTTTGATTGCACTAGCAAAGTTCTTTTGATCAAATGCGGCAGAGCCACGCAGGGCAAGTGCTTTCGCATTGTTGGGATTGATTTTGAGGGCTTGATCTAAATAACCAAGTGCTTCAGCATTAATATTTTTATTTTGAAAAGCAGTTAAATCTGCCAAATCAGCTAAAAGTTGGTCGTTTTTTGGGTCTAGGGCAATCGCTTTTTGATAAGCCATTTTAGCCTCAGGTAAACGATTCATTGCGGCATAAGATCTGCCAAGAAACATCCAACCGTCTATGTTGGTAGGTTCTTCTTTTAATTTACGCTCTAACTGACTGACCATTTCTTCAATTTGTTTTGCTTGAGGATCTTTTTCGACAAAAATAGCCGCAGGATTGCCAAGAATGAGATAAATACCAACAACTGCAAGGGGTATGACGGCAATCAATCCGTAGGATAACCAATTAGATTGTTGTTGATGTGGACTTTTACTATCTTTGACCCTTACTACTTCTTCAACTGTACGCATTTCAATCTCGGATTTTTGAAAAGCATATTGCTCGGCAGTGAGAAGACCTTCCTGAAATTCTTTTTCTAAGTTGGCTAAACTTTCTTGTAGGATGAGGAGATTACTTTGGGACTGATCAACGGTCGATAAGGATGGTGTTCGTAAAATGGGCAGAATGAGAAGTAGTACGGCAACCCCAATGATGAGGACGGCTAGGGCAATAAACAAAGTCATTTGGTATCCTTTTTTACAGTCGACAGTAAAACTCTCGCCTTTAATAAATCATCAGGGTTATTGAAATCTAATCCTGTCGAATCATGCTCTTTTCGGATGTGGCGCAGTAATGCCCAGAGACCTAATAATAAAATTATGAAGGGCCCAAACCATAAAACAAGGGTATTACTTTTTACAGGCGGTTTATATAAAACAAAATCCCCATAGCGCTCGACCATGAAGGAAATAATTTCATCTTTAGATTGGCCCGCTAGTAATTGATTTCTGATTTGTTGACGTAAATCTACCGCAAGATCCGCATGTGAACCGGCAATCGTTTCATTTTGACAAACTAAGCAACGAAGTTCATTGGAAATACTTTGAACTTTTGCTTCTAATTCAGGGTTATCTTTCAAAGGTTTTGCTTCATCAGCTATTGATACTTGAGCGAATAGAAACAAACTTAGGAAAAAGCTCATCATTATCTGTTGGTAAGAGATCCAAAAATGGTTCATAAAAATTATTTTTTTAGTTTAGCCAACATAGGGAGAAGTTCTTTTTGCATCAAAGAAGGAGTCAAAGGCCCTGTAAATTTATGGACAATGATGCCTTGACTATTAATTAAGAAAGTTTCTGGCACACCATAAACACCATAATTAATTCCAACAGTTCCTGACCGATCAACGATTGAAAGTTGATATGGGTCACCCATCTTCGAAAGCCACTCTTTTGCGGCTTCGTCTTGATCTTTATAGTTCAGGCCAATCATTGGAATTGTTTGTTGTTTTGCTAATTCCAGGAGTAAAGGATGTTCCTCTCTACAAGATACGCACCATGAAGCCCAGACATTGAGAAGCCAAACTTTTCCCAGCATTTGATTTGGTGAGAACTCTTGGCTTGTTTGGTCCAGAATAGGCTGAGTAAATTGAGGCGCTGCTTTGCCAATCAAAGGGGAGGGAATTTCTTTAGGATTAAGTTGCAAGCCAATAACCAAAAATACGCAAAGGCCGGCAAAAATAATGAGTGGTAAAAAACGTTTCAAGTTGACACCTTGATCACATTTAAAGATTTAGAACGATATTTTTTATCTAGAGTTGCCAGAAAACCACCTAAGGCAATTAAAAAAGCGCCTGCCCACATCCATGAAATAAACGGTTTATATTGCACCTTAACACCCCATTCGGTATTACTAACTGGCTCGGCCATCGAAATGTAAATATCACCACTCACTTTGGAATAAATAGCAGCTTCAGTCATCAGCATTTCACTTGAAAAATACTTTCTTTTTTCTGGTTGCATGACCGTTAATACTTCACCATTTTTACTAATGGTGAGTTGCCCTTGTGCGGCTGTGAAGTTACTTCCTAAAACCTCTTTGACACCATCAAAACGAATTTGATAGCCTGCGATTTCACTGGTACTACCAGCTTGCATTCTTAAATCTTTTTCTTCTTCAAATCCAGTGACCATGGTTACACCAAATACAAAGACTGCTACTCCAAGATGAGCAATTACCATACCGTAATAGCTCAGTGGTTGAATCTTAAAGCCGGTTAAGAAACCTTGTGGATGAAGTTGTAGACGTACAAACAGGTTATTGATGGTTGCCGACACAATCCAAATCGCGACAAATAAGCCAAAACCAATTAAGGCGGTCCAAGAGCGCATCGTAAAGGCCGCTATAGCAGAAGTAATGATTGTGATTGCTAAAGCCCAACGTAATTGTGTTGCAATTTCAATGGACTTTGCACTACGCCATTTCGTGATAGGACCAACGCCCATTAAAAAGAGAGCTGGTGCCATGAGGGGGACGAATACAGCGTTAAAGTAGGGTTGACCTACAGAGATTTTACCTAATCCTAGCGCATCCAATATCAAAGGATATAGAGTTCCCAGAAGAACGGTAAACGCAGCTACGAGTAAAAGAATGTTATTTGCTAATAACATGGAGTCCCTTGAAATAGGATCAAATGACTCACCGACAGTAGCCCGAGGTGCGCGCACGGCAAACAATGTTAGCGAGCCACCAATTAAGATGGCTAAAAAGATTAAAATAAAAATACCGCGAGTAGGGTCAGTAGCAAAAGCATGTACTGAAGTAATGACACCGGATCTGACTAAGAAGGTTCCTAGTAAAGACATCGAAAAAGTCATTATTGCCAGCAAGGCGGTCCACATCTTAAAGCCTCCCCGTTTCTCAGTTACAGCCAATGAGTGAATTAGCGCTGTACCTAAAAGCCAAGGCATGAAAGAGGCATTTTCAACTGGATCCCAAAACCACCATCCACCCCATCCTAGTTCGTAATAAGCCCAGGCGCTCCCTAGGGTAATACCGATGGTTAAAAAACACCAAGCAGTTGTAATCCAAGGGCGTGACCACCGCGCCCAAGAAGAATCTAGCTTACCTGATAAAAGGGCTGCAATAGCTAAAGAAAATACCACCGAGGTTCCTACATATCCCATGTACAGCATCGGTGGATGAATAATCATTCCCGGGTCTTGCAGAAGTGGGTTGAGATCACGACCATTGAGAGCCGCAGGTAATAGACGTAAAAAAGGATTAGAGGTCGCAATGGTAAAAAGTAGTGTCCCTGAGCTTATAAACCCCATTACGCCAAGCGTGCGCGCCAGTATATAACTAGGTAAGTTTTTAGAAAAACAAGCAACAGCAAGACCCCAACCACTCAGCATCAGTGACCATAACAAGATAGACCCTTCATGACTCCCCCAGGATGCACAAATTCGGTAGATCATCGGGAGTGACGCATTAGAATTTTCAGCAACATTGAGTACAGAAAAATCGTTCGACATGAATGAACTAATTAAACAAGTAAAAGCGAGCAGAATCATTAAAAAATGGACAAAGGCAGCCGGTTTAGCAATTGCCATGAGCCGAACTTGTTGAGTATGTGCGCCCCAAAGGGATAGAACGCACTGTAACAAGGCAACAACAAAAGCGGTAATTAAGGCGATGTGGCCTATTTCTGGAATCATTATTTACCATCCATCAGAGTCGATTTAGAGAGTTTTTCTTGGCTATTTTTTGCTGATTCTAGAGCGCTTTTAGCCTCAGGTGGCATGTAGTTTTCATCATGTTTTGCAAGTACTTGGGAGGCCATAAAGACACCCTTTTCATTGAGTTTGCCTTGGGCAACAACCCCTTTACCTTCTTTAAACAAATCAGGCAAGATGCCGCTATATTCAACCGGCACAGATTGCACCGTATCGGTCACTACAAAAGATACCTGAAGTCCTCCTGGCGCGCGTTTGACACTATCCACAAGAACCATACCACCAATCCGAAAATTTTTATTTACAGGGGCTTCTTTAGCTACAATTTGGCTAGGAGTGTAAAAGAAAACTAAGTTTTCATTAAAAGCGCGTAGAACAAAAAAGGTTGCGATTCCAATGGCAATTACCCCCCCTAGAATTAAATAAGTACGTCGTTGCCGAGGTGTCATGATCGATCCGAAGAAATGATTTTTTTACGAAAGAGTTTTAAAAATCTTAGCTCGACATAAAAAAGTATAAAAGTAACTATAAAAGATCCCCAGACATAAAGACCGTAACCATTCATATAGATAAAATCCGAAAAAGAAGACCAAATCATTTCAATCCCTCGATTTCTGATAATTCTTTTTGGACCCAGTCAGTATGTGATTCCTCATCAAGGGTTTTATAGTTCACGCGAGTCAGGATAGTGGCGAAAGTATAAGACCAAAACGCAAAAGTCATCATCAACATCGCCAGTAACATGGTGCTGTCCATGCTTGTTTTTGTAAAAGTAATTGATGCGCCTTGATGCAGCGTATTCCACCACTTCACTGAAAAATAGATGATTGGGACATTGACAATACCAATGATGGCTAAAAGGGAGGCAGCTTTGGCGGCTTTGCGAGCATCATCAATCGCACTATATAAACTGAGATAGCCAATATATAAAAATAATAAAATTAATTCTGAGGTGAGTCGCGCATCCCATACCCACCAAGTACCCCATGTGGGTTTGCCCCAAAGGGCGCCGGTCCATAAAGCAATAAAAGTCATGATTGCACCCGTAATAGCAATACTATTAGAGATGCGATAGGCTAAACGAGCATTAAAAATCATACCCATCGCTCCCCAAAATGCCATAGCAACATAAAGGACCATGGACATCCATGCTGCTGGAACGTGGATAAAAATAATACGATACGAATCGCCTTGAACAGCATCTGTCGGAGCAAATAATAAACCGAGAATCAGGCCCGCTATGCCGAGAAGTAGGGTAGATATCCAAAATAAAGGGATTAGTTTTTTTGCTAAAAAATAAAACTTACTAGGAGCAGCAAATCTAAACCAATGAATCGGCTTAGAAGATTGAGCGCTCGAGGTGGATTTGGTTTGCATGGATATATTTTCTTTAATCAAGAACGATTCGTAATGCTGAAGCACATGCTATTGGTGCAAAAAAGCTCGATAAAACACCGTAAGCGATTAAAAAATATAAGTATACAGAATATGGCATTTCCGTGGCGACAGCATCTACAGCAAGAGTGCCTAGAATCAGAACAGGGATTAAAAGTGGGAGGATTAATAAAGAGATCAGTGCGCCAGAACTTTTTAAGCCTACGGTTAAAGCTGCACCGATGGACCCTATAAAACTTAGTGTAGGGGTGCCAAGAAGCAAAGCTACGCAAAGTACTTGAATAGAATTGCTTGGGAGATTAAATTGCAGTGCCAGAATTGGTGAAATCAGTAATAAGATCAAGCCCGTATAGCACCAATGGGCAATTACCTTTGCAAAAACAACCATTTCTAAGGGGCACACACTTAAGGCAAGTTGTTCGAGAACACCATCCTGAAAGTCGTCATTAAATAAACGACTTAAAGATAACATGACTGCTAAAAGGGCACTAACCCAAATAATCCCCGGAGCAATTTGTTGTAGCAACTTGGAATCAGAGCCAAGCGCTAGAGGAAAAAGACTAACGACTAAAACAAAAAAGAAGACTGCACCACAGGTGTCTGATCCACGACGTATCGCAAGGGTGATATCGCGCTTAAAGATGGTGAAGAGAATTTGAATAGCCGAGATAGATGTCATGATCAAAACTCGATTCTTATTTCGCGATGTTGCAAAGACGGTGCGATATGAGCAGCTGCTTCGTGTAAATGACTTGTGATTACCGCGAGATTATTTTTTGCGAAATGTTTTTCTAGCTCTTTACTGAGAATATTTGAGCCATTGTTATCTAGGCTATTAAAAGGCTCATCTAAAATCCAGAGATTTTTTTCTAAAAGAGAAAGTTGCGTCAATGTAACGCGTTGCTTTTGTCCTTGCGATAGATGTTTAGTTGGTAGATAAATAGTTTTTCCTTTTAACTCCCATATTTGAAGAGCTGAAATAATTTGATCCTCGCCCATCCCTTGCCCATGAAGCTGAGTTAAAAAAATCAGATTTTCAATAGCGTTTAATTCTGGCTTTAAAGGCGGTTGATGTCCAATGTAGAGAAGTTGTGAACGATACATGAGCGAATTATTCGTAATTTTTTCACCACACCATAAAACTTCCCCGGAATTTGGCGAGGATAATCCTGCAAGGATGCGTAACAGCGAAGATTTACCGCGACCATTGGCACCACTAACAAATAAGAGTTGACCCACATCTAAAGTGAGATTGATATCACTCCAGAGAAGATGGCGACCTCGTTGGCAAGAAAGCTCCTCTGTATTAAGCATAGGCTGGTGAAGGATTTGAATTTAAGGCTTGGAGTGCTTCTCGAATAATTTTTAAAGCTCGAGAGGTTTTTTCTTCATGAAATAAGTGACCCCCTTCCTCAATACAAATGACGGCTTTGGGAAAGTATTTATGAATCACGGGTAGTAATGAGACCTCTGGAACCCAGGGATCTTGCGCGGCCACTAAAAAAGTAAGTTTTGTCTGAAGTTGAGTACTTTTTTTCAGTAAGTCAGGAATATTGGATGCTGCCATGAAGTTCATGGAACCATAGATGTGACTTTGTTCTTTAAATAAAAGATGATAGGGTTCCCGTTGTTTATCATTAAGAATTGAATTCGTAGAATTTAATAATTGATCAATCATGCCTGTCATTGGAATCGTATTGGCTAAAAAACTTGCGATAAAGCCTGAAGTAACCAGTGGATTAATTAATGGACCGACAAAGTAGTTGTACAAATTGGGAGGTGCGACAAAGGACGGGTTAAGACCAATGATGACTTCAGGTGGCCTTGCGTACAAAAGACTTAAAGCCAATGCGCAATTTGCACCTGCAGAGTGGCCAATGATGGCATTTATTTGAGATATATTGATAGACTCAAAGAGTGACTGCAAACTTTTTGCAATTTGGTCAATGTGTAAACCAGCTTTTTTTGCCCCCAGCGTAAAGCCATGACCAGGAAGATCCGGAGCAATTACGGTAAATTCTTCTGCTAAAGTAGGGAAAATTTTGTCCCAAGAATGGGCAGATGCTCCAGTCCCATGAATCAGGACAATGGTTTTTGCTAATGGGTTCGCATGCCTACTGATTTGAAAATGCCAATCTAGGCCGGAGTCATAATAAGTCTGGCTAAATTTACGATTGGGCCACTTGAGGGGTACCCTAGATAGGTCATTGATTGGCATACGTAATTATTGCATGAAGCTATGTAAATTATATTTGTCAGTATATCCCCATCCAAAGATTCTATCTAACTCAAAGTTATCTAAAATTACGATGATGATATTAAACATAAAATCATTACTAATCAATTGTTTAGCTATACTAATACGCTATGATAATGAAATATTTCGAATGGTTTTGATTGAAACTAATGCTATATTAGAGCGACACTTTTAAAGGTCTTATATGAATAATTTTGTTCTTTACAACGCTCCGCAGTCCACATGCAGCCAACGAGTTCGATTTGTCCTCAATGCAAAAAAAATTCCATTTGAGCAACATTTACTAGATTTATTTTCTGGAGATCAATTAAAGCCAGAATATAAAACGATTAATCCGAATGCAGTTGTTCCAGCTCTGATTCATCAAGGTAGAACAGTATTAGATTCTGCCGTCATTATTGAATATTTAGATGAGGTTATGCCTCATCCAATTTGCTTTACTCCACTGGACCCTGTTGAGAGAGCAAAAATGCGTTGGATGATGCGTTATATCGATGAAATACCAACTCCTGCAATCCGTGTGCCATCCTATAATCTAGCGTTTTTACCTCATTTTCAAAAAATGTCGGAAGAAGAGTTTTTAGCGCTGTGTGAATCTAAGCCTTTGCGAAAAGAGTTTTTGATGGCCATGGGGCGAACCGGGTTTTCTCAAAAGGAAATGGATATTGCAACCGATAAATTACAACGTGCTGTTGTGCGGATGAATGAGTGGATTACGGAGTCTGGAGGCCCTTGGTTAATGGGGAAAGAATTAAGCTTGGCTGATATTTCTGTGATGCCTGTGATTGTTCGCATGGCGGATATCAATATGGATGATGCTTGGCAAGACATGCCTCAGATTGCTACTTGGTTAAAAAATATTCAAGAACATGAAGCTTTTCAGCCTACATACTACAGTGGCTCATTACTAACTGAAAAGTATCCACATTTAGCTTCTTTGAAGAAAAAATAATTACTCAAAAAACTTCTTTTCCCACTCTTCAAAATCAGCAAGACCAAGTGATGCGTTATATTGTGCTCCACTAAGCATGTGTTCACGAAGTCCCGCAATATTACCTGAAGACTTTAACTCTACTAATGCTTGCTGCATGGCGTAACCAAATATGCCTCGCCCAAGGCTAGGATGAATGGCAATATCGATGCCTAAAGATTTCATCTTTGGGGCCTGTAATTCCGAAACAGCTCCACCCACATCCACATTAAACATACAAGTCGACTTCACTTCATCTTTAATACGTCGAATCATCTCAATCGCATTTGGACTTGGTTTTAACTCAACAAAGACTGCATCTGCACCTTCAGAAATAAAAGCTCTTGCACGCTCAATCGCATGATCTAAACCTAAACTAGCAGCACAATCTGTTCTTGCAATGATCATGAAACTTGCATCTACACGACTTGAGGTAGCTGCTTTAATTTGATTGATGGCATCTTTAAAGTCTAAGACAGATCTAGCGCCTTCAAATTGAGCACAGCGCTTTGGGAAGCGTTGATCCTCAATGTGAATTGCACTGACTCCTGCTGCTTCAAATTCTTGAATCGTGCGTTGAATATTAAAAATTCCACCATAACCAGTATCCGCGTCACAAATTAAAGGCAGATTGGTACAGGCGGCGATTCGACGAGCGTGATCGGCCATGAGAGTAAGATCGACCTGTCCAATATCGGGGTGGCCCAATAGAGATGCAGACACGCCATTACCGGTAAGATAAACAGCAGAAAACCCTGCGTTGGACACTAGTTTCGCACCATAGGCATCATAAATTCCAGGAGCAATCACTGCCTCATGACCACTAATTAACTGGCTTAGCTGCTGGCGTTTATGTGTAGGGCTCAAGTTCATGCAGCGAAATTCCAATCAGGATGCTTGGTAATGAAATTCAGTAAACCACCCATTTGAATTATTTTTAAGATTTCTTGGGGCAGAGGCGTAAAGATAATTTCATGAGAATTAGAAGTAACTTTACCGAGTTGTAAATCAACTTTTAAGTATTCTTCTGCTTGAATGTTTGAAGTATCACATTCAATAATAGGAAGACCATTATTGATGGCATTGCGAAAGAATTGCCTGCCAAAAGATGGCGCCAAAATACACTTGATTTTCATTAAGTGCAGAACCTGAATAGCTTGTTCTCTAGAAGAGTTAATGCCAAAGTTTTTGCCAGCCACCAAAATACCACCACCATTTGTATTCACATACTGAGCGAAGCCAGGCTCTAACTTTTCAAAAGCAACAGTACTGACAAATTCGCTGTCTTTACCAGGAAGGTATTTGCTTGAGCAATGAATATCTGTATTAACCTCTTCACCAAGCAAGAAGGTTTTTCCTTCAATTAACAGATTGTTCATACATTTCTCCAAGAGCCACCAGCTACTGTTCTAGGGTCAGTAATAAAGCCAGTGAGGGCAGAAGCTGCAACAGTTGCAGCAGAACCTAACCAAATATCAGCTTCATCATTCGAGAGGCGTCCTTTAAAGTTGCGATTGGCACTAGAAATAACAGTCTCCTGATTACCTGGAACGAGGTGGTTCGTAATGCCGACACAAGTCCCACAACCAGCTGCTTCAAAAGAGGCACCAGCCGTTGTCAAAATCTCAATGAGACCTTCACGTAAAGCGGCTAAATAAATTTGACGAGAGGCTGGGGTGACAATCATCCGAACACCCTTAGCTAATTTTTTACCCTTTAAGATATGCGCGGCTTGCCGAATATCATCGAGGCGACCATTGGTACAAGTTCCAATCAGGGCAAATTGAATCGCTTGACGATCTATTTGATCTGTACCTACAACATCATCAACATGATGTTTTCTGGCAACTTGAGGAGCAAGTATTGACACATTGAGTTGATCTTTAAACGCGTAAATAGCATCGTGATCGGCATATACTGGCGCAGGTGTTTTAGCACCATGAGAAGACAGCCACTCAATCGTTTTTTGATCAGCTTCTAAAATAGCAGCTTTAGCGCCTAACTCAGCGGCATGATTACACAAAGTCATCCGATCATCAATATCCATTTTGCTGACGGCTGATCCGATGTATTCAATTGCTTTGTAGTTTAAGCCTTCAGCCTTGTATTTACCTAGAAGATATAAAGTGATATCTTTTGCCCAGACACCAGGCTGAAGTTCACCATTCAGGTGGATTTGTACGGACTCGGGAACTCTAAACCAAAGTTTGCCACTGGCCATTACTGTGGCAACATCACTGCCCTCAATCCCAGTTCCAAAAGCATTAAACGCGCCATAGGTAACGGAATGAGTATCTGTTCCAACAATCAAATCACCACTGGTGAGATGACCACCTTCAGGTAATACTTGGTGACATATGCCATCACCGATGTCATATAAATGCGTATTGGCCTGCTTAGCAAAGCTACGCATTTTTTGATGAATCTCCGCAGCCTCTAAATTTGGGGGCGGAGAGTAATGATCTAAAACTAAAGCAGTATTTTGTGTAAATTTGAGAGCATCTTGATCTAACTTACTCATCATTTTGATGGTATTGGAAGCTCGTGTATCAGTAACCATTGCAAAGTCAACATCACAGACGACGACTTCACCAGCTTTTACGGAATCTTTTTGTGCTCTTTTAGCAAGAATTTTTTCACTGATGGTGTGTCCCATTATTTTTCCCATGGTATTTTTTTAATGATTTTTCCCCAAGCTTCATATTCAGATTTGACATAACTATAAAGTTCTGTTGGCGAGTTTGGGGAGCTCTCTAGACCAACGCGATGTAATCGATCGAGCGTATCTGGATCACGCATGGCTTTTGTAAGAGCAATATTGAGCTTATTGACTACCTCCGCAGGCATTTTAGGAGGCCCAACAAAAGCATACCAATTATCTGCTTGGTATCCTGGAAAGCCTTGTTCGGCAATGGTCGGTACATTCGGTAATGTAGCCGCACGTTTTGAACCTGTCACTCCAAGCGCTCTTAATTTTCCGGCCTCAATAAACGGAATTGCTGTTGGCGTACTTGCAAAAATCGCAGTAATATTACCACCCAGCAAATCATTCATAGCAGGCCCACCACCTTTATAGTTAATGTGTTGAGCGTTCATGCCAGAGCGACTTTTAAGAAGCTCACCTGCAAGGTGGCCAGTACTTCCATTGCCAGAAGAGCCAAAAGTTACAAACCCTTTCTTATCTTTGCCAGCATTCACGAAATCTTTCAGATTTTTAATCGGCGAGTCTGCTTTGACGACCAGGATATTAGAAAATGTAACACCTTGAGTAATCATGCTGAAGTCTTTAAGAGGATCAAAATTGGTTCCTTCAGGCATGTGTGGATTAATCGCTAAAGATCCTATTGTTGTTAATAAAATAGTATATCCATCGGCGGGTGCCTTGATGACGTAATCACTCGCAAGATTTCCACCTGCACCTGGTTTATTTTCAATAATGACCGACTGACCAACAAACTCGCTGAACTTAGGAAGAATTAATCGTGCTGCAGTATCTGAGCCACCACCTGCCGCAAATCCAATCATTAAACGGATAGGCTTATTTGGAAAATCAGCATTTGACTGGGCAAAGATAGAAGAGGTGAAGAAGATACTCAGTCCAACAAAGAGCATTTTAATTTGCAGTTGCTTCATTGAAAAGTTCTTCACTTTCAGACTCCTTAATTCAATTGAATGGGTTCAACACCAGCAAGTTCAGCGCAAGTATGCAGATTTTTTAGTAGACCTGCTGGAATCGGAATCCCTTCTACACTTCTTTTCTGCTTTGCTTGAGCTGCCCCATCGCCAGGAACTCGAATCTTGGAAACGTTTGGTAGTGGTTTGGATGATTTAATTTCATCAATCAGTTGATTGGCTGATTTGGTCATGTTTTGAAAACCCGTTAAAAATTCTGGATTAACCGCAATAATGGTCTGACCAGTATTTGTAACAGCAGTTTCATCATCATTAAAGTCAACAAGTTGTGACCCGACTGCCGCACCATTCATTGATCCGGCTAAAAGCGCAATCATCAAGGACAAGCCATAACCTTTGTAATCGCCAATGGGTAATAAAGTTCCTTCAGAAGATCGATTCGGGTCAGTGAGGGGCTTACCTTGCTTATCGATCATCCATCCAATCGGCATTGGTTCACCTGCTTGTGCTTTCATTTTGACTTTGCCGTAAGCAGCAACAGTAGTCGCCATGTCTAAGACAACTGGAGCTTGTTGATGATTTGTCGGTACAGAAATTGCAATAGGATTAGTTGATAACAGTGGATCAACACCACCCCATGGAGCCATATGATTGGCACTTCCCACGGCCATATAAATACCGACAAGACCTGCTTCAGACACAAGGTTGGCATAAGTCGATCCTGCACCGGCATGATTGCCGTAGCAACAGCCCATCCATCCAATGCCAGATACTTTAGCTTTAGCAATCGCTAGTTCGGCACAACGATGCATCACCAAATGGCCCATGGCATTATCGCCATGAAGTAACCCGATGGAAGGTGCATCTTGCAAAAGCTTCATTTGTGGATTTAAGTTGATACCACCAGATTTAATCCGGCGTGCGTATTGCAATAAGCGAAACACGCCATGACCATCAGCGCCAGACAGGTCGGTACGAACCATTAATTCTGCGCAAAGAGTGGCGTCTTGCTTTGGCATACCAAGGCCTATAAAGACCTTGGCGATAAAGCTTTTTACTGCTTCAGCACTTAAATAATTTGTGTCCATACTTGGCTTCCTGTCGCATATTTTTTCACTGCCGCTTCATCAAAATTAAAGCCAAGACCTGGAGTTTGATGCAACATCAAATCGCCTTTTTCAAAGCTTAATTGTTTATCAATTAAGCGACGGAAATTGAGCACTTGGTCATCGGTAAAGAACTCAACAAAACGTGCGTTAGGAGTTGCTGCGACTAAGGGTGCGTGTAAATCATGGAACCAATGGGGACTGACAGTAACACCTTTAGAGTCTGCAAATGCTGCAATTCTGCGCCACTCGCTAATACCACCACAAACCGCGGCATCCGTTTGTAAAATTTCACAGCCACCGGCTTCTACAAGCTCACGATGACGCCAGCGACCAACTTCAATCTCACCGGTCGCTACAGTAATGGTTGTGCGATTGGCTAGGCGTGCATGTAAATCGATCGCATCAGGTGAAAACGGCTCTTCTATCCAATAGGGGTTGTACTGTTCAAATCTTTGAATATATTCCATTGCAGTTGGCAGATCACGCCAAGCATTATTGGCATCCATCGTCACAATGATGTCATCACCAACAGCATCTCTTACGACAGCCAAGCGCTCTTCTTCTTCGCGCGGAGACAAGCGACCTGTTTTCATTTTGACGGCCTTAAACCCCATTGCCACATAGGATTCCATCTCTTTTGCTAAAAGGGCCGGTGTTTTGCCATCCACATAATAACCACCACTCGCATATGCAGGTACGCGGTCGAGAACAACTGCGCCTAAATATTGGTGCAGGGGTAAGCCAACTGAACGCGCATTTAAATCCCAAATAGCAGTATCTAAAATTGAGACGCCACGCATCACCGAGCCTGAACGCCCTTGTAAAATTGACTCAGAGTACATTTCTTGCCAAAGCCCTTCGCTGCGATGACTTTCTTGACCAATAATCTTTGGTGCTAATAATTGTTCTACAGCGATTTTGGCAATTTCACCTGCTTTGCTACCAACGTAGCAAAAGCCAATTCCCTCAACGCCATCGGTGTTCGTGACTTTAACTAAGCAGTAGTGACGTTCGGAGACGGTGCGAGTTGAAAAAGATGTAACTGTATCTAAAGGTATGCTGACATTAGCAACATGGACTGATTTAATAATAGACATATTGGTTTCTCTCGGTTAATTAATTGATTTAATGTGAACTACGCAGATTCATTTTGAAGGTATAACGATTTTCAGGATGATGAGTCATGGAGATTTCAAAAGGATTGCCTTCTTGATCAAAATATCTTCTCAGTACAATTAAGGAAGAAGATCCAGTTTCGACGCCTAATAACTCGGCATGTTTTTTTGCAAGTCTTGAGGAGGATATCTCTACTTCAGCATGGGCAATACTGACGCCAAAATGTTTTTCAATTTGGGTGTATACCATTTCGCGGGAGTGATCTTTCATCTGAGTTAATTTAGCAAACTTTTGCAAAATATAAATGTCTGTCCATGCTAATTTAATATGAGTTTCTTCTTCGAGTCTAACAGCTCCTATATGATACCAAGCCGAGCCAATTGGAGCCTGTAAGATTTTTTGTAAATTCTGATCACACTCCACATATTCTTCAATATGGCTTTCTCGGTAGGTGTTACGCGGGTAATTCAATATCTCGCCTAGAGAGTTAAAACTTTGACTAAATTTTCTAGGTTGTGAAGTTGAAATTACTTTCGTTGCAGCACCTTGATGGCGATAGATAAACCCATTTTCTTGTAAAAACTGTAAGGCTTGCCTAACAGTTTGGCGACTAACTTTAAAATCTGTTGCTAATTGATTTTCAGAGGGGAGATTGTCCCCAACAGACCAAACCCCAGATTGAATCTGATCGACAAGTTGCTCAGCAACCTGTCGATACAAAATCACTCTTTTAGAAACTGCTTGGAGCATTTTAGCTAAGACCAAACATTTTTTTACCGGCAACCGGTAAACGAGCTTTTAAAATATCACCTGACATGGATTCAGTAATGTAAAGATCTCTACCATCTCCGCCTGTACAGATGTTTGCAAGGTGGTGGTGTTTGTTCTCAGAATAGATCAAATGCGTTGGTAGCATATTGCTATCAAAGCGCCAAACACCCACACCGAGATGACATACAAGTAAACCGTTTTCTGAATCCATTTCAATACCGTCTGGACCAGCAGCGCCACCTGATAATTGAATTGCAACACCTGTTTTGGAAACTGAACCATCAGCCATGATGGGCAAACGCCAAATTTGTTGCGAGCGAGTAACTGCTACATAACAATGTTTATCGGTTGTTGATAGAGTAATTCCGTTAGGACTTGGTACATTTAACGCTAAACGATCTAATTGGCCATTTGCGCGTAGACGAAAAACACGACCTGTTGGATCTGCAATACCAGTTTGGCCTTGGTCTGTGAAGTATAGGTCGCCATTCGCTGCAAAGTGAAGGTCATTTAAGCCTTTAAACGACTCGCTATACATAGAGCCTAAAATCGTCTCGATCTTGCCAGTTTTTGTGTCTAGGCTAAGAAGACCCATTTTGTAATCACAAATAAATGCTCTGCCATCTTTATGAAATTTCAAGCCGTTTGGCCAACCGTCATATTGAGTAATCAGTTCCCATTCACCTTTGGTCGATATTCTAAAAATACGACCATAAGGAATGTCTACAAACCATAAATTACCTTCACGGTCAAATGATGGACCTTCTAAAAAGCATTCAATCTCCGCACCCTGACGGTTTGGGTCTGCCCAAGAAGTTCGTTTTGGATTACGAAACTTCGCTGGCATTGACATGAATAGTTCAGCTTTAATTAACTCTACTTGTTGAAAGGGATTAAACACGAGTAAGTCTCCTTGCTTGTACGAACAGGTTTAGTAAAAAATGGCGACTTTATAATAAAAATAAAATTACCAAATAATTTATTGGTTACAATTAAAAAAAATCTATTAGATAAAAGTATACAGAAATTACTTGTTCGTACAAGTAATGTCGTTAGGTGGGGGAGACCTATGAAAAAAGTTGTTATTTTAGGTACTGGAATCATGGCCGTTGGTATTGCGGCTAGCTTCTTGGCGAGCTCTCATTCGGTGATTTTATTAGGCCGAAATAAAGAACGTGCCCAGAGTCAAGAAGGCGAGATTCTCCAATTGACAAAGGAGATGAGCACCTCGTGGAATGCAGATCAAACGCCTTTAATTTTTGGAGCCATTGATGATTGGAGTGATTGGTCAGATGTGATTTGGGTTCTAGAAACGATTAAAGAGGACATGGCATTAAAGCAAGCATTGTTTGCGCAGTTAGATCAAAGAGTTCCAAGGCATATTCCGATAGGAAGTAATAGCTCTGGATTTCCAATATCAAAAATCGCTGAAAATTTACCAACCGCAAATCGCATGTTCAATGCCCATTATTTTATGCCTGCGCATGTTGTGCCGTTGGTTGAAGTTGTGCTCGGAGAAAATTCAGATCCACAAATGGGTGAAGAAGTTTGTAAGTTATATCGTGCTGCCGGAAAAAAGCCTGTTTTGGTCAAAAAAGATATTCCTGGTTTTTTGGCAAATCGTATCCAACATGCACTGATGCGAGAGGCTTTATCACTTGTTGATGCGGGTATTGCAACACCTGATGATATTGATACTGCGGTTCGTTATAGCTTTGGTTTTCGTTATGCAGCCGTTGGTCCGATGACACAAAAAGAAATAAGCGGTTGGGAGGGTATGGCAGGGGCCTCAGTAGAGATTTGGCCTTCTCTATATAACGTTACAGGTTTACAGCCTGTAATGGCTAATCTGATTGCTAATGGTAAATATGGCATGAAATCTAAAGAGGGATTTAGAACGTGGAGCGATGAAGAAATGAAAGAAATGCGCCGTAAATATAATGCTCGCCTGAAAGGAGCATTTGATGTGTTGCAAATTGAACCTGATTAGTTTGTAGTCATTACAATAGGTAGTTTGTAATTGTGTAATTGTTGTTCGAGTAGTATTTAAAAACATTTAATTGGAGTTGTTATGGAAAATCAAAAAAATTATAAAGACATTATTTTTGAAGTAAAAGATCAAGTAGCTTGGATTACGATTAATCGTCCACGAGTGTTAAATGCTTTTAGAGAGCAAACACTTGACGAAATGATTGATGCAGTTAAATTAACTCGTGAAGATCCATCGATTGCTTGTATCGTCTTTAAAGGCGCTGGAGATAAAGCCTTCTCAGCTGGTGGCGATTTCTATGCGATGAAGAGATTAACATTCACAAATGGTTCGATGTGGAATGATCGTATGTTGGGTCTTGCAATGGCCATTCGTGGCGTTGCTATTCCTGTAATTGCGATGGTAAATGGTTGGTGCGTAGGTGGTGGTCATGAACTCGCCTTATGGTGTGATTTAGTCATCGCATCTGAAAAATCTATGTTGGGTCAAACTGGCGCAAAAGTAGGGGCGTGCCCAACTGTTGGAGCAACTCAATACTTACCAAGAATTGTTGGGGAACGTATTGCTCGTGAAATGATTTTCTTGGCCAAGCGCTTTGATGCTAAAGAAGCTGAGAAAATTGGTTTGATCAATAAATGTGTGCCTGAAGCAAAACTCATGGAAGAGACGCTTGCTTGGTGTGAAAGCATTAAGAGCCATAGTTCACAAACGATTCGTATGACGAAGAAGAGTTTGAATTTTGAATCAGATCAAATGTATGCATCATGGCAGCATGGTATGGAATTATTGGCTTATGTTTGGGGATCAGAAGAGTGCTTAGAAGGTATGAATGCATTCCTCGAAGATCGTAAGCCAGATTTCCAAAAATTCCGTTTACAAAATAAAGCAGCTCTTGCGGATTACATGGATGGCTTTCATAAGAATTTAAATGCACCGCCAGATATGCGTAATCTCTAAAATGTCTGAAGTAAGTCAATCTACTGAAGGTGCTTTAACAGGTTTTAAGGTCCTTGATCTCAGTCGCGTTCTCGCTGGTCCATGGTGTGGAATGCTTCTGGGTGATATGGGTGCCGAGGTTGTTAAAGTGGAATCCCCTAAATCCGGTGATGATACTCGGGCATGGGGCCCTCCCTTTTTAGAAGGGGAATCCTCTTATTATTTAGGCTGTAATCGAAATAAAAGAGGAATCACCATCGACTTTTCGCAACCGGAAGGGAAGGACTTACTTGCCACATTAATTCCTCATTTTGACGTTGTTCTGGAAAATTTCAAGAATGGTACCTTAGAAAAATGGGGATTTGATCAAGCATGGTTTGAGAAAAATGCCCCTCGCGTTGTGCGCTGTTCAATCACAGGTTACGGCACGCAGGGTCCCCTTTCTCAATTGCCTGGGTATGACTTTATTTTGCAGGCAGAATCTGGTTTGATGAGTATTTGTGGTGAAGAGCAGGGTGTGCCTAGTAAATATGGTGTTGCGATTGTTGATATTGCAACAGGCATGATGGCTGCGAACGTCATACAAGGCGCGCTTCTAGCAAGATATCGGACTGGGCTTGGCCAACATGTGGAAGTCGCTCTTTATGATACTTCGATTGCCTTATTAGCCAATGTGGGTTCAAGCCATTTGGCTACTGGTAAAGATGCACGACGTTTTGGTAATGGTCATCCCACGATTGTTCCTTATACAACGTTTGATGCAGCGGATAAGCTAATTGCCTTGGCTATTGGAAATGATGGTCAATTTGCGAAATTAGCGGAAATTTTAGGTCATCCAGAGTGGGCGAGTAATGAAAAATATCAAACCAACACAGCGCGTATAGCCAATCGTGAAGAAGTTGATGCGATGGTAGGAGTTGAACTGAAAAAAATACACTCTGCACAGTTAATCCCATTACTGCGTAAAAGTGGAATACCAGTTGGACCGGTTAATACGGTTGCTGAGGCACTTGCTGCTGAACACACATTGGCAAGACAAATGATCCTTCAGCATGCGCATCCGAGTATTGGTGAGTTAAAAACACTCGGTACCCCATTAAAAATGCATCAGACTCCTACTGCAGTTCGTTACCCACCGCCACGTTTGGGTGAGCATACTCAAGAAGTACTTTCTGAGTATTTGGATCAGAACCGTATTGAAGAATTACGATTACTCAAGGTCATTGCTTAATCCATCGATAGAATTAATTGTCTTAGGAGATAGTTCTATCCATTAGTGTTTTTGAATCTGTATTTTTAGTTTCTAAGGGAAATTACTTAGTAGGATGATGTTGACGTAAACTGCTGAAGACGTAAACTATTACATGTAGAAAAATAGCTTGTGTATAAATAATATTAAAAATAAATATTAATAGACATTTAAATAATTGGAGACATAATGAACTTGAGTAAAAAGCTTGTAGCAGGTATGGTAATCGGCTCTTTGATGGGAGTAGCGCAAGCGCAAGCCCCTGCAGCCCCCGCTGAAATAAAGATCGGCATCGTCTCTTTCTTATCAGGACCTGGAGCTGCACCATTCGGTGTTCCTGCAAGAAACACTGCGGAGATGTTGGCTGATGCATTTAATAATGCCAAAGCACCTGCCCCATACAATGTTAAAGGCTTTGGTGGAATGCCAATCAAGCTTGTCGTTATTGATGAGGCTGGCTCGCCAACGAACGTAGTTACTGAATATCGTAATTTAGTACAACGCGATAAAGTGGATATCGTGATTGGTTATGTGTCGAGTGGTAACTGTTTAGCGGTAGCCCCGATTGCTGAAGAATTAAAAACCTTAACCTTGATGTATGACTGTGGTTCACCACGACTTTTTGAAGAAAGTCCGAAGAAATATGTTTTCCGTGCGGTTAATCATGCTACTGCTGACAGCGTAGGTGCTGCTTTATATGTTAAGGCGATTAAACCTACTGCAAAAACATACTCAGGTCTGAATCAAAATTATGCTTTTGGACAGGACTCTTGGTCAGATTTTCAGGGTGCTGTGAAAATGGTGATGCCACAGTTACAAGAAAAAACTTCACAGATGCCTAAGTTGTTTGCAGGACAATACAGTGCAGAAATTTCTTCATTGTTAGAAAGTAAATCTGATGTAATTCACTCAAGTATTTGGGGCGGAGATATGGAGGCATTTATTCTCCAAGCTGGCCCACGTGGTTTATTTAAACAATCCTCGGTAATTCTCACTGGCGGAGAAGTATCCATGTTTAGATTAGGTACTAAGATTCCTGAAGGAACTATTATTGGTGCGCGTGGACCTTATGGCGTATATGCTCCCAAATCAGCTTTAAATGACTGGTATCGTTCTAATGTTATCGATCGTTATAACGCACCGCCAAATTTAGCTGCTTATCAAATGGCTCACACAATTATGGCAACTAAATTAGCATTTGAAAAAGCTTTAGCCGCAAACGGTGGTAACAAGCCCAGCTCGGATCAAATTGCTGATGCGATGCGTGGTATGACATATGAAGGTCCAGGCGGAGTGCACAAATTTAATTTGAGCAATGGTCATCAAGCAACCGCAGAAATGGTTTATGGGCGTGTGAAGCACGTCAATGGTCAAATTCAACTTGTAGACCAAAAACGTTTTACGCCAGATCAGGTCATGCCTCCTGATGGTGTAAAAGCTGCTGATTGGATGGCTTCTAAGAAGTAATAAAAGACTTTCCAAACTAAGAAAAAATTAAACGAGGTCAACGACCTCGTTTTTTAAAGGCACCTCATGTCAAATTTACTGATTGTTTTAATTGATGGTATTAATTATGCAGCTTGGTTATTCATATCAGCTGTAGGATTAACACTCATCTACGGAGTTATGCGCGTATTAAATGTGGCGCATGCAAGTTTTTATTCCTTTGGCTGTTATGTTGCTGTGACACTTGCAGGATATTGGTTTAGTCACAACTACCCACCATATTTATCTTTCTTTGCTTTATTTGGAGCATCTTTCGTGGCTGGTTTTGCCATCGGTTGGATATTGGAGAGGTTCTTATTACGTTATCAATATGCTAAAGATGAAGTCGTAATTCTTTTGATCACCTATGCAGTATTTTTAATTTTGGACGATGTGCTTAAATTAATTTGGGGTGTTGATCCCTACTATGCCTCAGATCCATATGAGCTGTTGGGTACATTTAATGTTGGTGAGATGACCTACCCTAATTATTATTTATTGATGATAGGGTCAGCAATTGTATTAAGTTTAGGCCTAACCTACATGCTGAAAAAGACTCGCTCTGGGAAGTTGTTGGTGAGCGTGATTCATGATCGTGAAATTAGTTCAGCAATGGGAATCAATGTCGGAAGATTTTTTAGTTTGACGTTCTCATTTGGTTGCGCACTTGCGGCAATTGCTGGCGGCATCACTACGCCAACTATTTCTGTTGTTCCAGGGCTGGGAGTCGATGTGATTGTTCTTTCTTTTGCGGTCGTTGTTACTGGTGGTTTAGGAAGTTTACCCGGGACCGCCTTGGCTGCAATCATCATGGGTGTAGTTCGATCATTCTGCGTACACTACGTCCCACAATTAGAGTTATTTGTCATTTTTTCCGTAATGGCATTAGTTCTCGTGTTTCGCCCAAGAGGTTTATTTAGTTTGGCGGAGGCAAGAAAAATATGAAGTTAGATAAGTCATTAATTTATATGATTGGTTTTCTAACAGGGATTCTTGTCATATCGCCATGGTTGCCACAATGGATTCTATTTATTATCACGCTCGCAGGTGCTAACGGTTTAGTGGTTTTAGGTTTAATGCTTTTTATGCGCCTAGGCTTAGTATCTTTTGGACAGGCATTGTTCTTTTGTGCGGGAGCATATACAACAGGGATGTTGTGTCTTTTGCTAAAGATAACTGATTTGTTTGTATTACTCATAGCAAGTGCTTTTATTGCGGGCTTTCTTGCCTACTTGCTTGGGTTTTTGTTAGCCAAATATCGAGCCATATTTTTTGGACTATTGTCCTTGGCATTTTCAATGATTCTGTATGGTGTTTTAGTAAAGAGTGAAAAATTAGGCTCAACTGACGGTTTTACAGTATCTGGTTTAACGATACTAGGTTGGACTCCTGAAACGACTCAAATGAAAATTGTTTTGTATGGGTTAACTTTACTGTCTGTCATTGTCGCGTTGTTATTTGTCAATATGGTTTTAAAAAGTCCACGCGGACTTTTACTAACTGCTATTCGTGACAATGAAATTCGTGCTGAGTATATGGGGGCATCAGCGAAAAATACAATTCATTTGATTTATGTGATTGCTGGTGTTTTATCTGGTGTTGGCGGTGCGATTGCTGCAATGGTTTCTGGGCATATTGATCCCAATATGACATTCTGGACATCTTCTGGTGAATTTGTTTTTATTGCAATTTTGGGTGGTATCGGAAGTGTGAGCGCACCATTTGTCGGAGCTCTTATTTTTGGTGTGATTCAAACGATCGCATATGGATATTCTCCAAACACATGGCAAATGACGATTGGTATTTGTTTAATTGTGGTGATCTTATTATTACCAGAAGGTTTATGGTCTTTGGTTGAAAAGATGAGGAAAAAATCTCGTGTCTAATATTATTCTCACAGCAAGCAACTTGAATAAAACCTTTGGGGCGGTAACCGCTGCAGTAAAAATTAATGTCGAGGTTGAAGAAGGAGCTTGCATTGGCTTGATTGGTACAAATGGCGCGGGCAAAACTACATTTGTAAATATGATTACTGGCTATCTAAAACCTGATACTGGATCGATTAACTTCAATGGTATGGATATTACCCCATTACCCCCCAGAAAAATAACACAGTTGGGTATCTGTCGATCATTTCAGATTCCTCAGCTATATAACACCATGACGACGTTAGAAAATCTTGAAGTCAGTTATGGCATCATCGCTCTTCAAGAAAGTAAAGGCGCATTAACTACTAATACAAATGCGATTATTCCTTCTTTTGGTAAAAACATCCGTGAGCTTGCCCTGGAAAGTATTGCAAAATATGGCTTAACTGACTATAAAGATCAAATTACGAAAGTCCTCCCAGGAGGCGTACGTAAAGTACTTGATATTGCTATGGCAATGTCCACACGTCCTAAAATACTTTTCTTAGATGAGCCGACTAGTGGTGTTTCTGCCGAAGAAAAATTTGACATGATGGATATGATTATGCAGGCGATTCAAAAATCAGGAACAACGGTTTTGTTTGTAGAGCATGATATGGAAGTTGTTATGCGCTATGCTCAGCGAGTACTTGCATTTTATGAAGGATCAATTATTGCGGATGATCATCCTGATATTGCACTCAAAGATGAGCGTGTACTTAAATTTATCGTAGGGCACTCACAAGCCCAACATGTATTATCGGAAAAATCAGATGCTTAAAATATCAGAGCTTAATGTATCGATTCAATCAGTAGATATTCTGAGGAATGTATCAGCAGAGTTACCTACTGCTTCTATGGCTGGTTTAGTTGGCAGGAATGGCGCTGGAAAGACTACCTTGATGAAGAGCATTATGGGTATTTTGCCGGCAAAGTCAGGGTCAATTGAGTTTTATGGCCAGGATTTATTGAAAATCCCTACTAATTTACGTAACCAATTAGGTATTGGATACATGCCAGAGGATCGTCGTTTGATTCCTGACTTAACGGTTGAGGAAAATATTCTTCTTCCTATGTGGGCAAATAAATCTAAAGAACCCCAACAACGTTTAGACTATGTTTACAACATCATTCCTGAATTAATTCAATTTGCTCCCCGTCGTGGCTTGCAACTTTCAGGTGGTCAACAAAAGTTAGTTGCTTTAGGCAGAGCGCTGATGATTGGTTCAAAGTTGTTATTGTTGGATGAGCCATTTGAGGGGATAGCTCCTGCCCTTGCGCAGCGATTGGCTGAAGTGATTAGTCAATTAAGAAGTGAGGGAATGGCGGTTATATTTTCTGAATCAGATTTACAATACTCCCGCCACTTAGTACAAAATGTATTTGAAATTGACCGCGGTATTTTGACAAGTCAAGCGATTCAACACAGTTAAATTACTGTGGTACTTGGATGCTTTGACCTGTCTCAACTGAGTTTACAATGGACTCAAACATAGCGATGGTTTGTCCCATTTGCAACGGTGAGATGGGGTAGTCAACTTGAACGAATTGACTAATATCACCCATATGGAAGTCTTTTGGAATCGCTTTAGCAAAAGCCTCTAATTCTGCTCTCACAGAGTCAAGTGGAGGTAATACATGACGATCGATGCGACCACCTTTGTAACGAACAACCACTTCATTTTCACCAATCGCTTCAATGGAAGCTTGGTCACCAAACAGGTGAACGCGGTAAAAAATAGGAGTAGCTCTTACCATGGCGAAGTAACCACTTAAGCCATTCGCAAACTGAACACTTACTGAGGTGGAGTCCCGAGGGTCTGGACCGGATCGTTGTGAACTAACGATAGCGCTTACCTGAGCTGCGGGCCCCATGAGATTAACAAAGGCTTCAATGAGATGAATCCCAGTACCTGTTAAACCACCTGCGGGGGATTCAGTAGGTGATTCACGCCAATCAGAAAAAAACTTAGTTGAATGATCGTTACTATAGTGACCTTCAATATGTAAAAGCTGGCCTAGAATATTACTTTTGACCAATTCACGTAATTTTTGCATTGAAGGCCAAAAGTGTTTATTTTGTCCTACCGCAAGAACAACTTGATTACTAGCGCATGCATCAATAGCTTGCACTGCCTGCGAATAATGCAGTGTTAAAGGTTTTTCACAAAACACATGTTTACCAGCTTTTGCTGCAGCAATGATTTGCTCAGCATGAAGTGAGTGCGGGGTTGCTAAGACAATCGCTTTAATATCCGGTTGTTGCAATGCATACTCAAAGCTATCAGATAATTCCATAGACATGCTATTGGCGAAATCTCTTGTTTCATTAACCTCTTTTGTAACGCCAAGAGTAAACTGAATGTCTTTACTTTTGTGTTGGATGGACTGAGCGATATTTTTGCCCCACCACCCCATTCCAATAAGTGCTGCATTAATCATGATTCTGCTTCCTTATTTCACAACATGTTGATCGATAACTGCTTGATTGACTTCAATACCTAAACCAGGCAATGATGAAATCGTAAAATATCCATTGATTGGTTGTTCCTGATGACTCACAACATCATTTGTAAGATAGAGGTGAGTTGGGCTAACTCCCCAGTTGACATTGGGTAACGCGGCGCTAAGGTGAAGAAGAGCTGCAGCTCCAATGCCAGTCTCAGCCATTTTGCTAGCGAGGTTAATTTGTAGTTTAAAAGCATGACAAATGTTTCCAGCACTCATGACTCCGGATAAACCACCTAATTTGAGAGTTTTTAATGAAACCCCTTGAACCCCATCTCGTGCGGCGGCGAGAATATCATCGGTGGACGTTACTGACTCATCAAGACCAATCGGAATTGGGCTTATTTTTGCCAGCGTTTGAATACCAGTAATATCTTTTTTATGTAAGGGCTGTTCTAAGTAGGCGAGTTGGGTATTTTTAACAGCTTGTACATAGGTAGTTGCTTGTTCTAAAGTCATGCCCATATTAGCATCGGAGCAAATTTGTAAAGCATCACCAAATTTCTCACGAATAGCAATCGTTAAAGCAATATCATCGTCGAGTGATTTGACGCCAAGTTTTAATTTAAAGAACCGATAGCCTTGATCCCATTTTTTTTGAGCTTCAGTTAGGTCTTGCTCAATACTGCTATTTCCAATCAACCAAAGAGGGGGAACTTGATGTCGTTGTTGACCGCCTAGGAGAACATGCACGGGCACATTTAAGTACTTTCCTAGCAAATCATAGAGAGCCACATCTACAGCCGCAACTGTACTTGTAGCATTTTTTGTAATGCGATTGAGTTGTTGAGTAATCCCTGACAATTCCAAAACATTTTTACCTATTAAAAAATCATGGATTTCTTGATGAAAGCTTGCGAGCATATCTTTTAAGGATGCACCGCCATGACTCGGAGCTGAGGATGCTTCCCCCCAACCGACAAGGCCATTGTCTGTTTCAATTCGAATCAACAGACTTTCCACGGTGGTCAATTCCACACCCGCCATCAGTACCACTTTATTCAGGGGTAGGTTTAAGCCAAAAGCATCAACACGTTTAATCAACAGTGGCTCTACAGCCTGTTTGGAAACATTCATATTTATTCCTTAATGAGATTTATTTTTTAAACGATTGTGAAAGATTGCCTCATAAATCATAGCGTTATCCATATCACCATGACCATCATGAAGTTGAGATTCTAGTAACTTGATGTAAACCTCGGCTAGAGGCAGCATGAGTTCTTCATGTTTTGCTAAATCAGCAATTAATCCAAAGTCTTTTAAGCTTTGAGCAATTTTGCTTTGAGGCTTGTCATACGTTCTTGAAACCATGAGTGGTCCCTTGATTTTCATAACACTAGAAGCGGCCGCAGAATTTTGTAGAGTTTGTAATAATTTTTCTGGATCTAGGCCTAGTTTGACACCAAAATTTAAACCTTCAGCAAGCGCTGCTCGGTGCAGTCCTAATACGAGATTAATCGCTAATTTTGCCTTGCTTGCATCTCCTGCAGTCCCAATATACTGTCGATGCGGAGTTATAACATCTAATAAATCAGCTAATTGTTCACTCAGTGAGACAGAGCCTCCCATGAGGCCTAAGCAATCGCCACGGGCGAGTTGCATACTTGTGCCAGAAATAGGCAATTCAAAAAAGTGGTGGCCAGCATTTTCAACATCTTCAGCAATTTGTTTGATTTCACCCGGATCGCAAGTACTTGTACAAATAATCACGATAGGTTCCTTCGTGTGCGCAAACAAACCATTCGCAGAAAAGAGAGTATCTCGTACTTGATCGGTACTAAAAACAGCTAATAAAACCTCGTCACAACTTGAAGCAATCTGTGCTAAAGATGCTGAGCGATGTTCACCTAGTTTTTTTATCTGTTCAGGATTAATATCAAATCCAAGTAATGGAAGCGACGCATCATCGAGACGTTTGATTAAACTTTGCCCCATCAGTCCAAGGCCAATCACGCCAATGGGTTTTGTGAAATTGTTAGGAAATAAACTCATTTAGAATAATTTGTCGGAATAATGTTGGTCAGGGGTTGCATGATAGTCGCTTGCATAAGATCATTTGCACTCCATGTTTGTAGCTCCTTTGATGAACTTAATACGTCGGCCATCATGTTTTTAGCAGGATAACCTTTACTTTCTAAATGATGAAGTAGCTGCTCTTCTACGGGTTTAACTCTGTTGCGCCAGTTTTGTTGTTCTTCTGCTGTTAGACTGATAAATTCAATGCCTGCTTCTTTAAAAATTGAACAGGCTTTTGCTCCAGCAAGACCATAAAATATTTGTGCCCCAGCTTGTGCTAAAGATCGCAACCATTGATTAAAAATAGTTTGCAAATGAGGCGGTAATTGGTTCCAAAATGTCTTTGATAAGCCATACTCCAAGTTGACACGAACAAGATTAGCACTTGTTCGGAACTTAGCAAACTTATACAGGCCAACTGTTTGCGCTGCACTATCAGAAATTGACACAGCGAAAACCTGATTGGATTCAAATTGTTTTTTTGCTTCTGGGGTACTACAACCAATAGGTATTGCTCCTAAAGCTCTAAAAATATCAGACTCTACGCCATTGCTACAAGCAATTTTTTGATCAGCTAAATCACTCAGAGTTCGAATCGGTACGCGACTAAATAAGTTATATTCGCTAGTCGCAACCATACGCCCCATGAAAATATCATGTTTTTCAACGTCTTGACTAAAGTAAGGTCGATAGAGTATTTCAGAGACAGCGGTTGCTATTTCTGCGCTAGAAAAGATAAATGGTAGACTCAGAATTTGCGCTGCAGGAAAAAGATCCGCATCCCAAGCAGAATATACCGGGCAAAGATCCGTAACTCCGGTCTTTAATGCTTCAATGCCCGCACGTTCTGGATGTAAAGCACCACCCCAAAAAGCCTCCACTCCAATTGCGCCTTTACTCATCACTTGCAAGCGCCTAAATGCTGGTTCAAAAACATCTTGCACGGCAGGGGATTGTCCTGGAATATGGGCGCTAACCCTTAAAATAAAATCTGGCTTAACGCTAGGGATTTGTTCATCAGTGACTGTTAACCATTGCCTTGCTGTAATTGTTTTGTCTAATACTTCTTGAACACTATCGGTGCCGATAATTTGACGATGAATCATATGGATAACCTAATTTATTTATTTTTTATTGTCTCAAACTCTATTGTAAGCAAAAGTATCAGCATAAGGGATTAAACTCTTTATATTCAATGTTTAGGATGAGTTAATGTCATTACCTGTTGCCTTAAGCCAATTACGATTACCCTTAATTGGCGCCCCTTTATTTATCATTGCTCAACCCGAGTTGGTCATTGCGCAATGTAGGGCTGGGATTGTGGGCGCATTCCCGGCGCTGAATGCAAGACCTCCAGAATTATTAGATACTTGGTTGACGCAAATTAAATCAGAGTTAGAACAAGCAAAAGAACAATTTCCTGAGCAATTGATTGCTCCCTATGCGGTTAATCAAATTGTGCACGCCTCGAATGAGCGCTTGCAGCATGATATGGAGCTTTGTGTTCACCATCAAGTTCCGATCGTAATTACAAGCTTAAGACCTCCCGGTGAAGTTGTTACAGCCGTTCATTCTTATGGTGGATTAGTATTTCATGATGTCATTAGCGTGCGTCATGCGCACAAAGCTTTAGAAATGGGAGTTGATGGATTAATTTTAGTTTGCACTGGAGCTGGCGGGCATGCTGGCTTGATGAGTCCATTTGCACTCATTACAGAAGTACGTAAGTTCTGGGATGGTCCGCTCATACTGTCAGGAGCTATGTCTAAAGGTGAACATGTTCTTGCTGCTTTAGCGATGGGTGCAGACATGGCATATATGGGTACAAGATTTATTGCATCCCTTGAAGCAAAAGCATCACAAGCCTATAAAGATAGTTTAGTCAGTAGTCAGGCATCTGACATTATTTACAGTAATTTGTTTACTGGTGTGCATGGTAATTATTTACGATCTAGTATTGAAGCTGCGGGTCTTGATCCAGATCATCTGCCTTTGGCAGAAAAAAATACAATGAATTTTTCAGGAACATCTGCAAAAGCATGGAAAGATATCTGGGGAGCAGGACAAAGTGTTTCTGGGATTGATTCGGTTCAATCTGTGCAGGATATTGTTGCGAAACTGGAAATTGAATTTACTCAAGCAAAAAATAAATTATGTGCCTACCCCTGAGATGATGAATTGAAATGATTCAAATAACTGAACTTCGATTGCCGATTGATCATACCCCCCAAGATTTAGAGCAGAGTATTTTGTCACGATTGAATATATCTGCGATGGATTTGATTCGATTTCAAATCTTCAAACGTAGTCATGATGCGCGTAAAAATAGCGTCTTATCTCTCATCTATAACCTGCATGTCTCGGTTAAGAATGAAGAAGAGGTGTTAAAGCAACATGCTGGTGATATGCATATCTCGATTGCCCCAGATACAACTTATCGATATGTAACTCAGGCGCCAGAGCATGTTAAAACGAGACCCATTGTGATTGGGTTTGGACCTTGCGGTATTTTTGCAGCACTCATATTAGCCCAAATGGGATTCAAGCCCATTGTCTTAGAGCGCGGGAAATCCGTACGGCAAAGGACGCAAGATACTTGGGGTTTATGGCGTAAGAATATTCTTCAACCTGAATCTAATGTGCAATTTGGGGAGGGTGGAGCCGGTTTATTTTCAGACGGTAAGTTGTATAGTCAAATCAAGGACCCAGAGTTTTATGGTCGAAAAGTGATCGCAGAGTTTATTAAGGCTGGTGCCCCAGCGGAGATTGAGTTTGTAGCCAAGCCCCATATTGGAACTTTTCGTTTGGTTGGTGTTGTTGAGAAGATGCGTCAAGAAATCATTCAATTAGGAGGGGAGGTCCATTTTTCTAGTCGAGTGACTCAATTTTTGATTGAGAATCAAAAAATTCGAGGGGTGCAATTGGCAGATGGCCAAGAGTTTTTATCCAATCATGTGGTTTTGGCTTTGGGGCATAGTTCAAGAGATGCCTTCTATACCCTTCATGATGCGGGTGTATTTATGGAGCCGAAGCCTTTTTCTGTTGGTTTTCGAATTGAGCACCCGCAGTCCATTATTGACAAGGCACGATTAGGGCCACATGCCGGTAATCCCATCATTGGAGCTGCAGACTATAAATTAGTTCATCATGCCAAAAATGGTCGTGCGGTCTATAGTTTTTGTATGTGCCCTGGGGGAACTGTTGTTGCTGCCACATCAGAATTAAATCATGTGGTGACGAATGGAATGAGTCAATATTCACGAAATGAAAGAAATGCCAATGCAGGCATTGTAGTTGGAATTACGCCAGCGGATTACCCGGGTGGACCTTTAGCTGGGATTGAGTTTCAGCGAGCTATTGAAGCCAAAGCATATATTTTGGGTGGGTCTAATTATGAAGCTCCAGGACAATTAGTTGGGGACTTTATACACAATCGGCTATCAGTGCAATTTGGTTCAGTGGTGCCCTCCTATAAACCGGGCGTACATTTGACTGATTTATCCCAAGCCCTTCCTGCTTATGCAATTGAGGCAATGCAAGAGGCATTACCTGCTTTTGATAAAAAAATTAAAGGTTTTGCGATGCAAGATGCTGTATTAACTGGCGTAGAAACAAGAACTTCCTCACCACTTCGAATCACTAGAGGCCGTAATTATCAAAGCCTCAATATTGAGGGTTTATACCCCGCTGGAGAGGGAGCTGGGTATGCAGGAGGCATTTTATCTGCTGGGGTCGATGGTATCAAAGTGGCCCAAGCCGTTGCTTTAAGTCTGAATGATAAGAGTTATTGATCTTCTGACTTGTATTACTCGTACAATTAAAGAATCTTTTTAGAAGGAATTTTATGAAATTGAATCACTTAGTTTTTGGCACATTGATAGCAATAGTATTGCCTTATTCTGTTGTTCAGGCACAAACGAGTTCATCTGGCGTAATTGTTACAGTAAATGGTAATAAAATCATGCAAAAAGAAGTGGATGGCATTGTAAAAAATGTTGTCGCTCGAGGTACTCAAGACTCTCCAGAGTTAAGACAGGCTATTGTGAATGATCTCATTTTAAAAGAGGCTATTTTGCAAGAGGTGAAGAAATCTGGAATAGATAAGAAGGGCGATAATCCTGAAAAAATTAAATTATCTCAACAACAATTCCTACAGGAATTATGGTTTGAGGACTATCTGAAAACGTATCCCATTAACGAGTCTGATGTTAGAGCTGATTATGATCGTCAAACTAATTTGACTAAAGAGGGACGTAATTCAAACGAATACAAAGTTTCGCAAATTGTTGTGGCTTCTGAAGCTGAAGCAAATAGTTTGATTACGCAAATTAATGGCGGCGCGTCCTTTGAAAAGCTTGCTAGAGAAAAATCTTTAGAAAAGGTAAGTGGTGCACAAGGCGGTGTAATTCCTAATTGGGTATTACCAGATATGGTCGTAGCGCCACTCGGTGATGCATTAGTCAACTTATCCAAAGGAAAGCTCGATCCAAAGCCAGTCAAAACAAATATTGGTTGGCATGTGGTGCGTATCGATGATGTACGTAAGTTTAAAATGCCAAGTTATGATGAAGCCAAAGGCAATGTTTATCAAGGGCTTCTAGCAAGAAAAAAACAAGAAGCAATTGATGCCCTTATCAAAAAAACAAATATTACTAAAACGAACTAATCTTTATTCAGCGAAGAAGCGGTTTCATATTCGGCAAGTATCTTTATCCACTGATTTGGAATAGGGGTACTTTTCCCTTCACGAGTATTGACATAGACATAAATCATCTCACCACTCACAAGTAAAGTCTCGTTGCGATATATTTCCAGGAGGATGGTCAGAGAAGTTTTACCTACTTTACTTGCTCTGACTCCTATATTGATGTCATCATCAAATTTGGCTGATGCATGATATTCCAGAGTGGCTTTTTTAACAAATAGTTCAACACCTTCTTTAGCTTGTATCAGGGGTGAAGGTAGTTGTACAGCACGCCAATATTCCGTGAGTGCGACATCAAAATAAGTTAGGTAGTGCCCATTAAAGACAACAGATTGCATATCCACTTCCGCCCAGCGAACGCGAAGAGGATGAAAAAAGGTAAATTCTGTAATAGCCATGATAAAAAATATACACGATATAGCTTAGTTTAACCAATAAAAAAGGAGCCAATAGGCTCCTTTTAGGAATGCTTTGAAATCTTAATGAACTGTAGGTGTTGAGAAAGCAAATGATGCAAATCCAGTAATTTTCATCAATAGTTCATTAAACTCTTCTTGAGTAACTGGTAAGAGACCTCTAGCTGCTCTGCGACGATTAAATGTATACAGTTCTTGAATATCTGAACCATCTAAGGTAGCATTTGCTGATTGTCTAGTTACATCATTCGTTTTCATTTCAATCTCCGATGGTTATCAACTAGGCCACTTAACTTATAAGAATTTCATATAAATTGTTTAACCTGAGTATTAAACGCAGAAATTTCTTAAAAGTTGACAAAAAGTGGAAAAAATATAAAAAACTTTGATTTTTATTAAATTATTGATTTTATTGAATTATTTTATTAAAAGACTTTAAAGGCATTGATTAATTGAGAGTTATTAAATATTTAGCCTTTGTTTTCATTGGTTTATCCACGGCACTTGCCGGAGGGGTATGGTACGCCCAATCTCATGCATCTGAGTGGGCAAAAAAATACGCTCAAGAATTTGGTCAATCGATAGGTTATGTGATTGATTTTAATGAGTTAAAAGTAGGAATTCGAAAGCTGGGCGTATCTCTTTCTGAGCTGAAAATTACTGAAATTGCGAATCAGCATCAATTAATCAATGTAAAAGATTTACAAGTATCTGCCTCCTGGGGAGGGCTGATTCAGAAGAAAATTACCATTGATTCCATTCAAATTAATCAGGCGCATGTTTTAGGCGTGAAATATCCTGTTGATTGGAATTAGCTAAGATTGATCGAAGTTATCAAGATAAAATTCCATCAAACCCCAAACAAAAATGAGGTTACTTAAATGAATCAAGCGATGGAAACTCGCGCGAATATTGTTCAGTCCAAGGAGCAATCTGCCGAAAAAGATGGAATTCCTGTTGGTATAGAAATCGTTACCAATTAGTAAGGCAAACCAACGTAATTTTCCGCAAGTGATTTTTGGGCTAGCTCAGAATGGCATAGATAATCAAACTCGGCTTGTTGAATACGTTGATCAAAGCGAGATTTTTCCGGAAAATGATGCAACATATTGGTGAGCCACCATGAAAAACGCTCAGCTTTCCAGATTCTTTGTAACGCTTTTTCTGAGTATTGATCAATACTAGATTGTTGATGATCGACATAATATTCAATGAACGCATTGGATAAATAATAGATATCAGACGCTGCTAAATTAAGTCCTTTAGCGCCTGTTGGAGGAACAATATGCCCAGCATCGCCAGCTAAAAACATTTGACCATAGCGAAGTGGTTCAGCGACAAAACTGCGCAGAGGGGCAATACTTTTTTCGATCGAAGGACCGCGTACAAGATTGCCTGCAATGCTTGAAGGTAATCGAGCTTGGAGGGTATCCCAAAAACGATTGTCTGACCATTTGGCAATATCTTCATCTACAGTGCATTGAAGATAATAACGACTTCGCGTCGGGGATCTCATACTACATAAATAAAATCCATCTGGATGATTCCCGTAAATCAGTTCTTCTTGAACTGGAGGGGTATCGCTAAGAATTCCTAACCATCCAAAAGGATATACGCGTTCAAACTCTTGAATTGATTCCTTTGGAATAGAAGCACGACAGACTCCGTGATAACCGTCACACCCTGCAATAAAATCAGCTTTAATAGAATATGCTTGTTGCTCATGAATAAATTGAACGTTTGGCGCATCGGTCAATAAGTCAAGGACTTTAACTTCTGAAGCTTCATAAAAAGAGGGTAAATCAAGAGCTTGTCTTGCCTCACTTAAGTCTTTGGTTACTTCAGTTTGGCCATAGACCGTTACGTGTTTACCGGAGGTTAATTTTTCTAAATCTAAACGTAAGTGTTGATGATGAAACGCAATATCAAAACCGTGATGGACAAGTCCTTCACGGTGAAGTCGATCTCCTACACCGGCTTGATTGAGTAAGTTGACAGTTCCTTGCTCAAGAACACCAGCGCGGATTCTGGAAAGAACATAATCTTTTGATTGACGTTCAATGACAATATTATCAATACCCGCTTTAGCTAATAATTGCCCAAGTAGTAATCCTGACGGACCTGCACCAATAATAGCCACTTGAGTTTGAAGTTGTTTATGCATGAGTAATTTAGATGACTGTGGTCGTCTATTGTTCAGTATCAACTTCAGATTGGCTCACCGCATTGTAGCGACTACCAAATACCGGAATAGTATTCAGAATCTCATCCAGTTGTTTTAAGCTATGCACTGATAGCTGAATTTGATCTGCAGCGATATTTTCACGAAGATGTGACAGCTTTGCAGTTCCAGGGATAACTAAAACATCCTTCCCTTGATGTAATAACCAAGCTAATGCGAGTTGGGGAAGTGAGCAGTCATGATTCTGCGCAAATGTTTTCAAGGCGTTATAAAAAGGCACATTTTTTTCGAAGTTCTCGACTTGAAAACGTGGCATCGCACGACGAATATCTTTCTCTAATAATTGATCAATTGCGAGTAAGGATTCACTAAAAAAACCTCTTGCTAAAGGACTAAATGCTACAAAAGAAACCCCAAGTTCGCGACACGTATTTAAAAGGGCAATTTCTGGATTTTTAGTCCACATGGAATACTCAGTTTGAAGAGCTGCGATTGGAAACGTTGCATGACCTTTTCTTAGAGTCTGTGCAGAAATTTCAGACATACCAATTGCTCTGACTTTACCTTCTTTGACAAAATCTCCTAAAGTCCCAATTGCATCCTCAATGGGAACTTTTTTATCCCAGCGGTGAAGGTAATATAAATCGATAACATCTGTTTGTAGGCGCTTCAGACTACCTTCCAGATCACGCCGTATAGATTCTGGGCGACTGTCAATCACACGTTTACCTTCTGAAGGACCAACACCACCTTTACTAATTAAGGTAATTTGTTGACGATGCTTTTTTAAAAAGCTTTTGCCTAGAAGAGTTTCATTATGACCAAGACCATAAAGTGCGGCAGAGTCGAAATGGGTAACTCCAAGATCAAATGCCTCTTCTAACAGTCGATTTGCTTCCTCTTCATTGGGTGGTGTTCCATAAGCATGACTAAGGTTCATACAGCCCAAACCAATACTACTTACTTGATAGGGGCCTAATCGACGTGAAGAGAGTTGAGTGGACAATGGTTTCTCCTAGGAGGCGCTCTGTAGTTGAACTTCTAACTGATGCAAGATTTCATAACAAGGAAGTACTTTAGCAAAACTCGAATTCGGTTCACGTCCTTCACGAATAGCTGCAAAAAATTCACGATCTTGCAGTTCGATGCCATTCATCGAAACAGCTACCTTGCTCACATCGATTTGATTATTCTTGCCATCAAATAGATCATCATAACTCGCAATATACGTATTTTCATCACAAATGTATCTAAAAATAGTACCAAATGGACCATTATTATTAAAGGACAAGCTGAAAGTGCATAAGGCACCAGAACTTGATTTCAACTGGATCGACATATCCATTGCAATACCAAGAGTGGGGTGAATTGGTCCTTGCATGGCATTAGCCGCGATGATGGTTCCTTGAGTTTGATAAGCAAAAAGATCGACGGTATGTGCCGCATGGTGCCAAAGCAAATGATCAGTCCAACTCCTAGGTTGTCCTAAAGCATTCATATTGCTACGACGAAAAAAGTAAGTTTGAACATCCATTTGTTGAATATTGGTTTGCCCTGCAACAATTTTTTGATGAAGATATTGATGGCTTGGGTTATACCTTCTTGTATGACCAGCCATCGCCACCTTGCCCGTTTCTTTTTGCAGTCGGACGATTTCTTGAGCGCCTGCTAGGGAGTCAGCCATCGGTATTTCTACCTGAACATGCTTGCCAGCTTTAAGACATGCGATCGCTTGATCAGCATGCATTTGCGTTGGTGTACACAAAATGACTGCGTCTACTTCAGCAATCGCTAGACTATCTGCAAGATTGGTTGTTACATGAGGAATTTTGTATTTATCGGCAATTTCTTGCGTTTTAGATAGCTCCCTACCAACCAAAGAAACTACCTCTATACCCCCAATTTGAGCCATAGAGTCGAGATGTTTATTTCCAAATGCACCAGCACCAGCTAAAGCTACTTTCATAGATTCTCCAAAATAATATGCCCAACAGCAGTATTAGATGCTGGGACGTGATAATGACGATGAATTTCTTTGACGGAGGCATCCAGAGCGCCGCGCATAATTAACCACATAACGAGTTCGATACCTTCAGAGCCCGCCTCCTGCACATAGGTGAGATGGGATATTTTAGCTAGACCTTCAGGATCCTTAGTTAAACCATCTAAAAAATCACGATCAAAGGCTTTGTTAATAAATCCTGCGCGTGGTCCTTGCAGTTGATGCGACATCCCGCCAGTTCCCATAATCACGATACGCTCATTACTTGGAAAAGATGCAACCGCTCTGCGAATAGCCTTACCGAGTTGGTAGCAACGATTGCCGGTTGGTGGCGGATATTGAACAACATTGACTGCTAAAGGAACAACACGGCAAGGCCACTTGTCCGGTTGCCCAAACATTAAAGAAAGTGGCACCGTCAGACCGTGATCAACATCCATCTTATTGATGATGGTCATATCAAACTCATCTAAAATGGTACTTTGTGCAATGTGCCACCCTAGTTCAGGATAGCCTTCGACCGTTGGTACCGGTCTTGGACCCCACCCTTCATCGGCTGGCGCAAAAGAAGCGGCACAACCGATAGCAAAGGTTGGAATCATTTCTAGCGAGAACGCTGAAGCGTGATCGTTGTATATCAGAATAATGGCATCAGGTTTTACTTCTTTGAACCATTCTTTCGCGCGGTCATAGCCATTAAAAACTGGACTCCAATAGGGTTCATGCGTTTTACCTAAATCGAGAGCTGCTCCAACAGCAGGAATATGAGAAGTTGCTACACCAGCGATAATTTTTGCCATTTATTTCTCCACTGGTCCGACTGGCATTGAGGGATTTCTTCCACCAGCAATCATCATTTGTCGATAACTTTCTTCCGGCATACCCGTCATTAAGGATGCAAGTTTCTGAAAAGAGTGTCCATCGGTTGCACCAATTTTCGCTAAAAAATAAATATTACCGCCAAGTTGAATCATCAGATTGTAGTCGCGATGACGAACCGCTTGATGCTGCTCTTTTGTCATTGGAAATTGTTTTAGATAAGCATCTTCATCTGCTTTAAATGCAGTTCGATTAGTCTCTTTCATGAGAGACATCGCAAACATATTCAGGTGATACCCAATTCTAGATTGGGTAGCATCAAAGATGACAGTACCAGGTATTTTTTTAAACGCGTCATAATAATCAACCATTTACTTACTCCAGTAAAGTCGGTTAGGGTTATCAACGAGTAAAGCTTGCTGTAATTGTGGGGTATTGGCGATATAGGGGATCCAATCAACTAATAAGCCATCATCTGGCATATGATCTTTTAAATTAGGATGAGGCCAATCTGTTCCCCATAAAACTCTATCTGTAAAATTTTCGACTAAATATTTGGCAAAAGGTACCACATCCGTATAGGCCTTCTGTTCGCCATTTAAAGCTTTAGGACCAGATACGGAAAGTCGTTCAGGGCAAGTTACTTTGCTCCAAATATTTTTATGTTCACGCATGAGTTTTACAAATAACTGAAATTGGGGGCCATCAATCGACAGTCCAACATCAGGGCGACCCATATGATCAACAACAACATTCGTAGGAAGGGCTGTAAAAAAATCCCACAACTCAGGTAAGTCGACAGCTTCAAAATAGATAACAATATGCCAACCAAGGGCTTTAATACGATGAGCAATTTCGAGTAATTCTTCTTTTGGTGTGAAATCAACTAATCTTTTTACAAAATTAAATCGCACACCTCGAACTCCTGCAGCATGAAGTCTTTCTAGTTCTTGATCAGAAATATCTCGTTTGACTGTAGCTATACCTCTTGCGCGACCCTCGCTTCGAGAAAGTGCATCAACCATCGCACTATTATCAGCACCATGGCATGTAGCTTGGACAATGATATTTTTATCAAAACCTAAACGATCACGAAGAGCAAATAATTGCTCATAACTTGCGTCGCAGGGAGTATATTTTCTTTCAGGAGCAAATGGAAATAGATGCCCAGGACCAAAAACATGGCAGTGCGCATCTACAGCGCCCTTTGGTAATTGAAAGCGTGGTTGGCTTGGATTAGAGTACCAATCCAACCAGCCAGGTGTTTTTTCAAATGTAGTCATGGGTTTGATCAATCTTGTATGTACTCTAGACCAGCTTGCTTTAATTTATCGCGCATTTTATACATATCGAGGCCCAGAATTCCTGAGGCTAATAAAGCACGTTTTTCTGTCTCATTACTCTCGCGAGCTTGGGCTGCCTTCGCGACTTCCTGGGCGAAGAGAGCAGGTACCACAACGACACCGTCATCATCAGCAACAATTACATCACCAGGATGTACATTCTCACCTGCACAAACCACAGGAACATTGACTGACCCAAGAGTTTCTTTAACGGTTCCTTTCGCACTAATTGCTTTACTGAATACTGGAAATCCCATTTGGGTTAATTCTTTGACATCACGAACACCCGCATCAATAATTAATCCTTTTGCACCACGTGCTTTAAAAGAGGTTGCCAATAAATCACCAAAAAAACCATCAGTATTATCAGTTGTGCAAGCTGCTACAACGATATCGCCAGGCTGGATTTGTTCGGCAACCACATGCATCATCCAATTATCACCCGGCTGCAGTAAGACTGTAACAGCTGGTCCGCAAAGATGTGCACCTTTATAGATTGGACGCATATACGTTTTCATGAGGCCGATACGTCCCATTGCTTCATGAATCGTGGCAACGCCAAAATGCGAGAGAGCATTCACAGCAGTAGAGTCTGCACGGATAATCTTTGTTTTTACAATTCCAAATGCTTTCATGGATAGTCCTTTTATTTTCCTTGTTGTTGTAAAAATTGATCTAAGCGTGAGAAGACCCTTCGAGCATTACCAGAGTATATTTGCTCACGATCTTGAGCGCTGAGTTGTGCGTTCGATTCTATATAACGTTTTGTGTCATCAAAGTAATGACCTGTTTGTGGATCAATACCACGAACAGCGCCAATCATTTCTGAGGCAAATAAAATATTTTTAACTGGGATGACTTCTGTTAATAAGTTGATACCCGGTTGATGATAAACGCAGGTATCAAAATAAATATTGTGAAGTAGATGCTCCTCCAATAATGGTTTTTTCAGTTCTTGAGCGAGCCCTCTAAATCTTCCCCAATGATAAGGAACTGCGCCACCACCGTGCGGGATTAAAAATTTAAGTGTTGGGAAATCTTTGAATAAATCTGAGGTCAAGCACTGCATAAAGGCGGTTGTATCCGCATTGAGGTAGTGGGCACCTGTGGTATGAAAACAGCTATTACAACTTGTACTCACATGAACCATGGCTGGTACATCATATTCCACCATTTTTTCATAGATAGGATACCAATGCTTATCAGAGAGAGGTGGTTCACGCCAATGACCACCAGAAGGGTCAGGATTGAGGTTTAACCCGACAAAGCCATATTCACGTATACATTTTTCTAATTCATGAACTGAAGTTTTGGGATCAACACCTGGGGATTGAGGCAACATAGCGGCCCCAATAAAATGATTTGGGAATAGTTGACTGACGCGGTAAATCAATTCATTACAAATAGCCGCCCAAGTAGATGATGTATTGAAATCTCCAATATGGTGCGCCATGAAACTAGCTCGAGGGGAGAAAATAGTGAGGTCGCTACCACGCTCGAGCATTTTAGCAAGCTGATTTTTTTCAATTGATTCGCGCAATTCATCATCAGAAATTTTTAAATCATTCACTTTTGGACCAAGTTTAGGCGTACTTAAATTTGCAACTTGAAGGTTACGCCAATCTTCAAGGGCCTTAGGGGCTGTAGTGTAGTGACCATGACAATCGATAATCATTTTTTATCCTTATGTAACTGAATGTAAATTTATTTTTATTACTGTTTAGGAATGCGCGCCTTATCAATGATATTTCCCCAGCGTTTAATATCATTTTCTAACAATGATCTCAGATCCTTCGTTGAAGACGCATGGGCTTCCACAAATATATCCTGCAATTTAGCTTTCACTTCAGGATCGTTGAGTGCATCCGTAACTGTTTTATTTAAGAGATTGATCACTACTGGGGGAGTTTTCGCAGGAGCTGCTAAACCATTCCATGATGATGCGGTAAAGTTTTTTAATCCTACTTCGCTAACAGTTGGGACCTCTTGGAAAAATGCTGATCTTTTGTTTCCAGTTACAGCGAGCAGACGCACTGCTTTTGATTTAATTTGAGGGACTAAAGGCCCCAAAATTTCTACAGCAGCATCAATTTGTTCACCTCGCAAGGCAGTAATTACAGCAGGAGTGCCATTAAATGGGACGACTTGAACATCTAAATTAGCTGAACTTTTAAATAGTTCTGCGGCTAAGTTTTGTGTACTACCAATATTAATGCTACCGATATTAAGCTTTCCAGGATTAGCTTGAGCTGCCTGAATCAAATCTTTCAATTGGGAATATTTTGAAGACTCGTTCACCACAATAGCAATATCAAAAAAACCAAGAGTAGAAATAGGTTCAAAATCCTTTAATGTGTCGTAAGGGAGTTTTTGAAATAAACTAGCGCTAATTGCTGTGCCATTAGACGTTAATAACAATGTGTAGCCATCTGGGTCGGACTTTGCAACTAAATCTGCTGCTACAACACCGCCGGCACTTGGCTTATTTTCAATGACAACACCTTGCCCGAGGTTTGCACTCATTTTTTGGGCAACAATACGTGCAGTAAGGTCAGCTATACCACCGGGGCCGAATGGGACAATAATTTTGATGGGTTTGATTGGAAAAGTTTGTGCTAAGCAGGGTAGGGAGCAAAAAAGAGTAAAAATAAACACACTAATTTGACGCCCGAGGCTTTGTTTGACAGTGGATTTCATAATGTTCATTGTTAATTGATAAATAGTGTTAAATAACTGTTTCGCAAGGAAAAGGTGTTATAAAGTCTGCTGGAAAGTCAAATTTTAAGTTTACAAAACCATGATAAATATTTTTAATCCGATTAAAACACAGTCTAAGCAACGGTTTCATTTTAGCTTAATGACATTTTTAGCGATTGGTTTTCATGTAATCCTTATAAGTTCTTCACAAGCGCAGCATGCTTCGTCCAATAAATCAGAACAGCTCAAATTACTCTTAGCGAACTCTTGCCCTAATTTCAATGAGTTAGTAGGTAATTACCAGCAAAAATTTGTTTCTAAGATGACTCATTGGAGTGCGACACATTTATCTCAGGCTGATTATCAAACTGCTTTTTATCCTTTTTCGGGTCCAGATGTTGTAACGGTGATGTCTATATATCCTAAGGCAAATTACTACGTCCTTGTGGCAGACCAAATTCCAGAATACGCCTATATCGATTCCCCTGATAAGTTGAGTAATGCCTCTCAGGAATTCGAATGTCGTATGTTGAGTAACCTTTCCAGAAAAGGATTTTATTTAACTAATGATTTAATTGGTAAAAATGGCCCAAGACCAAGATTTATCAAGCTCTTGATTTATAGCTTAGCGTTTGCTGGCGCCAAAATAAATGATGTAAAAATATTAACTATTAATTCTGATGGGATGATTTTGCCCCAGTCCAGTGGTTCTCATGCGGATGGTGTTCGTTTTGTAATTGAAGCTCAAGATGGTCGAGCAGTAACCGTTGATTACATCAGCGCAAATATCGCTGATGGTAGCCTTGCAAAGAAACCTCACTTTGTCAAAGCTTTTCAACGTAAAGCTAGTCAAGTCGTATTAATTAAATCGGCATCTCATTTGCTACAAAATACCTATTTTTCAACCATGAAAAATATATTGATTCAAAATGCCAAATGGATTACGCAAGATGAAACTGGACTTGATATCGTTACATATTCAGAAAATTTCAATTTACAACTCTTTGGTAAGTTTATTGCGCCAAATAAGCTATGGTCAAAAAGCCCATCTGCCGAACGCTTAGCAAAATATTACCAAGAGCATCCGAGTAAACAAGAGCTACCTTTTTTACTTGGCTATGAGAAATCTGGTGGCTCAATGTTGATGATAGGGCAGCGTAAATAAGTACTACTTTAGTAAAGAAGAGAAGAGTACGATATTGTTCGTTAGTTGATTTTGATCAAACGGACTCAAAGTCCAAAGGTCCAGTTCAAGACCGTTTGATAAAGGGTTGAGATAAATGTTATTTTTTCGTAACTCAAAGTGCAGGTGTGGTCCGGTAGAGTGGCCAGTCGATCCGACATATCCTATTTCAAGACCACGCCTTACCTCACTACCAACAGATAACTCAGTGTTGTAAGCACTTAAATGAGCATAGTAAGTTTTATAGTTGCCTGGGTGCTCAATGATGACTAAGTTACCATATCCCGCATAGGGGCCATATTGAAAAATTTTGCCATTCGCGACGGCATAAATGGGCGTTCCAGGAGGAGCTGCAAAATCGATACCTTGGTGCCCAGAATAACTTGTATAGGATTGCAAAACGACAACATTTTTCTTGCCTTTTTTAACGATTGCTTGACGACGATTTTTTGAGGCAAAATTACCAACACCACGTGAAATTCTGGTGTAATTTAAAGGATTAATCCAAAAGTTTTGCTCTAGTTCCTGGCCAATAGAAGTAAAAAATCCTCCCGGTAAATCGTCTCGTTGCACCCAGAAGGCATCAGCCACAATTTTTTTTTGGGTTTGATCTAAAATTTCTAAACTAATGACTTGAGCCCATTGATCTTTCCCACCCGCATCGTAAACTACGCGAACAAAGTTCTTTTCACTCTGACGAATTTTAGGGTAAAGCTCCTTGACTAGAGATGCTAGCTCCCAAATGAGTTCGGGAGGGATAGAGGTATTTGCTTGATTTGCTTTATAAACAACTAAATCATTTAAGTCGAGAGTGACTTCAAGATAATTTTCAAAGCCACTTCCAAGAGGTTGAACGTTCACTAAATAGCCCTCTGTATTGGGCGACCGATTAAGAGTAACTAAAGTTGTTGAGGGCTCACGTTTTTCATTATTAAGAATAGAAAATGCTTGAATATAATTTGTATTGTTATCAATCGAATAAGCATAAGGAAGACAATTGGCCGTGATATTGCTAAAAAAAGCTGGCGCTTGACGATTAAACGCAGAAAGAAATTCATTATCTTGAATATAGAGATTTTTTAATAAATTTGCCATGGAGGTCGTTACAGCCGCGCAACCATGTTTAAAGGTAAATCGTTGAAAATTAGATGCTGGTTTAACGACTTCTGGACTTGGTGTTTTAAGGATATTTTCAATGATATTGGGTGTGGGTAGAGGATCGCCCGAGATGTTTTGAGCATTGCCCATCGGGTATGCATTGAGATAGTTTTGCTTATAGGCTGGTTGAGCACCGAGCCTTGGGGATGGAACTTTAGATGCTTGCTTTTGCGGGATTGACTTTTTAGGAGCGTTATTGTTTTTAGAATTAGCACTGATTGCGAAATTAGAAAATATGCACAAAGAAACCAAACAGATGATTTGACGATAAAAAGTAAAGGTCAATTCGATTTCCTTAGAAAGTTTTCTAAATCTAAATTAAATTCAGCTGCTTTATCCACAAACAGCCCATGACCCGCGTTGTCCTCATAAATCTTAAATTCACCTAGGGGATGTTTTTCGCTTAGCAATAGAGCTTGTTCCGAATATCTTGGAGTAATAGCATACCAAATAGGAACTTGGGTTTTATAAATGGTATCTCTATAGTATTCACGTGAATAAGGTTTTCTGAGAATAGCGAAGGCATTTTCAGGGCTTGAAGACAGTCGAAGTGCCGAGCTTTCAACAGTTTGAATAAAATCTAGTGGGGGATTGGATTTAAAAATAGCGCTGACAAACCCTTTGACATATTTTTTAAAAGACGCCGTCGTCATTTTTGTATTACTACGTGACGCGCTTGATGTCTTTGGTGGAGTTCCTTCGCCAATCGAATTATCGATTAATACTAAGCTTTGTAATCCTTGATCGCCATAGCGATTGATATAATCTAAGGCTTCCATCACCCCTAAGGACCATCCAATCAGAGTAAATTCTGAAGTTTGAGTACTGGCAAGTAATTCTTTGATATCTCTTGCACGAAGTTCAGCCAAATTGGCGCCTAAATAAATATCTGATTTACCTTGCGAGCGAGGACTAAAAGAGATCACACGATAATTTTTAGCAAAATAATTAAGTTGAGCATTAAAAACTTCAGCTGGCATCATCCATCCTGGAATAAAAAATAGGGTTTTTACACCTTCTCCACCGATTAGATAATGCAGTTTGACATGATCGGATGTAATGAAGCTTTTTTGATGAATAGCAGGAGCCAAGGTAAATGATTGAGCTTGTGATGGAGTTGAGTTGATTCCAAGCAACAGAAACAATATAAAAGAACTAAAAAAAATATGTTTTTTAAAAATAAGCATCATAATGCTATTTTGCACGATTGCAGCAATTCGTTCTACCGTTTCTTATAAACCATTAATACATAATGATAAATTCCAGTAATGCCAATCCCTCTTTGAGTCCACAAAGGTCTTTAAAAACCTTTGATATTGCGGCATTGATTATCGGTACGATTTTAGGGGCTGGTATTTTTAGAGTGCCATCCATGGTTGCTGGACAACTCAATAACGAATATTTCATTATTGGAGCTTGGTTATTAGGTGGTTTGATTTCCATTATTGGGGCATTGTGCTATGCAGAATTAGCGACTACCTATCCAAATGTTGGAGGCGAATACTATTTTTTACAAAAAGCATATGGACGTCGATTAGCTTTCTTGTATGGATGGGCTAGATCGATCGTGATTGTGACCGGCTCATTGGGGATTTTAGGAATTACACTCGGCGACTATATGACGAAAATTATCTCTTTGGGGGCTTATTCATCCACCATTTGGGCTATGCTTGTCATTATTGTCTTAAGTGTTTTAAATGCAATCGGTATTAAAGAAGGAAAAACAGCTCAAAATATTTTGACTGTATTCGAAGTCTTAGGAGTGATTGGTATTATTGTTACTGGATTTTTGTTTCAAGGGGAAGCTTCTCAAGAGATACAGGCAAGTACTAGTCACCCTAGCTTTGGGGCAGCAAGCTTGGCCATTATTTTCGTCTTGTTGACTTATGGCGGATGGAATGAAGCGGCTTATGTATCAGCTGAAGCCGTTGATCAGCGTCGAGGCATTCTAAAAGCCCTCGTCATCGGTATTGGAATTGTGACCCTATTGTATCTTTTGGTGAATTTGTCCTTAATTCACGCTTTCGGAGTATCTGAAATGGGCCAATCAAAAGCTCTGGCAAGTGATTTATTTGATTTGGCTTATGGTCATGAATGGGGTATTTTATTTAGCGCCATCGTTGTTTTTTCCTGCTTAAATTCCATTAACGCTACTATTATTTTTGGCTCAAGAAGTAGTTTTGCTTTAGGGCAAGATTGGAAAATGTTTTCTTGGGTTGGAGAATGGGATAAGTCAGGGTCACCGAGAAAAGCAATTTTTCTGCAATGTCTGATTGCCTTAGTTCTTGTTTTTGGGGCATCCTTTGCGCGAGAAAGTTTTGAGTCAGTCGTGGAGTTCACGGCCCCCGTGTTTTGGTTTTTTATTTTACTGATTGGTATTTCTTTATTCATTCTCCGAAAAAAGAATCCCAATCAAGAAATTCCTTGCCCGGTACCTTTTTTTCCTGTTTTACCGATTCTTTTTATTCTGACTGTTGCTTGGTTACTTTGGTCTAGTTTGGCTTATTCTGGTTGGGGTGCATTAGTCGGTGTTGCTTGCTTAGGTATTGGAGCTGTAATATTATGGATTGAATCAAGGCATTAAATTGAGTAGATATATAACAAATGTTCATCAACCTTTGTTATATTTAATAATAATTAAATTGGAGATTAATATGAAAACAATTTTATTTGTAATTGCCACTTTTTTTGCTGTTAATGTAGCTTATGCCGACAATGCTTGTGAGATGAAAGCAACTGAAAAAAAATTAAATGGTGCAGCAAAAAATAGCTTCATCAAGAAGTGTGAGAAAGACGCTCGTGTAGTTTGTGAAAACGATGAGATAAGTAAAAGAACAAACGGCGCTGCAAAAGAAGCTCATATTAAAAAATGTGTCAAGGACAGCATAGGAAGCTAAGCCTCCTTACCTTTTATGTTTAAAACACTCCATAGTTTTTCAAGATTCATTCCATGGGGATTGTGTATTTTTTTCACAATTCTCATGGCACTACAAATTCAAGGTGGTCACGATACTCTTGGAACGTATCTTTGGTTTGGATTCTTTACTTTTTTAAGTGTGGTTGGTTTACAGGACGCCACACAAAAGAATCATGCTATTTTAAGAAACTACCCAGTTTCTGGTCATTTACGCTTTTTATTCGAGACCTTTCGTCCAGAGTTACGACAATACTTAATTGAATCTGATAATGAAAAATTACCATTTTCTAGAAATCAACGTGCTTTAGTTTATCAGCGCGCTAAGGGCGCCTCAGATAAAAGACCATTAGGTACGATTGAAGATACCTATAAAACTGGTATGGAGTGGTTAATGCACACCATCAATCCGGTTGGTCATGTCAAGCCTGAGTCATTGCGAGTAAACGTCGGTGGACCAAGTTGTAAGAAACCTTACTCAATTTCAATCTTTAATGTTTCCGCGATGAGCTTTGGTTCTTTATCAGCCAACGCCATTATGGCCTTGAATAAAGGCGCGAAGATGGGCGGCTTTGCACATGATACGGGAGAAGGTTCTGTGTCTGATTATCATCGCCGGTATGATGGCGATTTGATTTGGGAGCTCGGTTCAGGGTATTTTGGTTGTCGTACTGAGGATGGATATTTTGATCCAGAGAAATTTGCTAAGGTTGCAGCAGAGCCGCAAATTAAAATGATTGAGATTAAGATTTCTCAAGGTGCAAAGCCCGGTCATGGCGGCGTTTTACCTGCTGCAAAAATTACTCCTGAGATTGCAAAAACACGTGGTATCCCAATGGGCGTCGACTGTAATTCGCCTGCAGGACATTCCGCATTTTCGACACCACTTGAGTTAATGCAGTTTATTACCCAATTGCGGGAACTTTCCGGTGGAAAGCCAGTTGGTTTTAAATTATGTATTGGGAAAATTGACGAGTGGTTTGCTATGGTTAAAGCCATGCTTGAAACTAAAGTAACGCCGGACTTTATTGTTATTGATGGTAGTGAAGGAGGCACAGGAGCAGCACCTGTAGAATTTGTTGATCATGTAGGAACACCCATGCGAGATGCTCTGCGTCTTGTACATATGACCTTAATCGGTGTCGGGTTGCGTGATCAAGTGAAATTAGGTGTTGCCGGTAAAATTGTTTCAGCATTTGATATCGCCAGAGCATGTGCCATTGGCGCAGATTGGTGCAACTCTGCAAGAGGTTTTATGTTTGCTGTTGGATGTATTCAAGCAAGAACTTGTCACACCGACTTATGCCCAACGGGGGTTGCTACCCAGGATGCCATGCGTCAAAAGGCTTTAGATCCGGAAGATAAAGCACATAGGGTGTTTCATTTTCATCAAAACACCCTTGTTGCTCTGGGTGAATTACTTACAGCTGCTGGGTTTTCCCATACTGCGCAGCTTGACGCCAACGCGATTGCAAGAAGAAATGAGCACGGTATTGCTGTTCCACTAGGTAAGACTTTGTTAACAATTAAACCGGGTGAATTATTGACGTCTGATGCAGTGATTCATTTAAATAAGTACTTTGATGGCTTCGGTAGTTATTGGTCAAAGGCAACACCAGCTCATTGGTAAAGTCGCATATGTTTAGTCCAAGATCGGTTACTGCTATTGCTCTTTTATTTTTAGTCATTACATCATTAGCATTGCATTACCTTGTTCCAGCACCACCAAGAAAAATTGTGATTGCTACTGGCGGCAAAACTGGTCAGTATTATCGCTTGGGGAATGAATATAAGGAAGCATTTGAGAAGAACGGTATTCAAGTAGAAGTTTTAGTCACCAAAGGATCCATTGAGAATCTTGAATTACTCAATGATTCAAGCAGTAAAGTTGACCTTGCTTTTGTCCAGTCTGGAACAGCTTCTGCTAAAGAGTATCCACAAATTCAATCCTTGGCGGGGGTATTTTATGAGCCATTGTGGATTATTTATCGGGAAAAATCATTTAAAGCTTCACCTGATATTTTGGATGATTTGGTTAAAAAGAAAGTATCGATCGGGGTCTCAGGAAGTGGTACTCGAAAGTTAGTTGAGCGGATTTTCGAGTTGGATCAGATTAAAACTAATACCCCCAATTTTTTAGAGTTGAACACAGATCAGTCATTGGCGAAATTACAAGCTGGCGAAATTGATGCTATGTTTATTTCTGTCAATAATCGCGCACAGATTATGCAAAAGATTTTTGCAGATCCGCAATTAAAAATAATGTCATTTTCAAAGGCCTATGGATATCCTCCAAGAATAAAAGGATTAAGTGTTCTTCATGTAAAAAGAGCGACTTTGGATGTTTATAACGACTCTCCAAGTAAAGATATACTCATGTTGTCCTCTACCGCTGAACTGGTATCTAGGAAAGATTTACACCCAGCAATTACTTCATTAGTGATGGATCTTTCAATTGATTTGCTCGCCCAAGCAGACATTTTGAATGCTGAAAAAGATTTTCCAAGTCCCAATCACTTAAGCTTTGATGCGAATGAAGACGCTCAAAAAATATTACGAGATGGACCTGGGTTCTTACATCGTTACTTGCCATTTTGGGTCGCTGTTTGGATTGATCGACTATTCCGAGTGGCTATACCATTGGCAGCCATTTTGATTCCCCTGTTTAATTTTATACCTTCTATTTTGCAATATAGGATCAAATATAAATTTGCGATGATTTATAAAGAATTACGCACAATTGAAAGTCAAGTGAATGAAGGTGGATATGATAAGAGCCATTTAAATACGAATTTACAAGACTTGCTAGATCGTTCTATGGCTTTAAAAGTTTCTCAATTTAACACGAAAGATGTCTATGACCTCTTAGCGCATATCGGAGATGTCCAGCGTAGAGTTCACGAAATGAAAAAGAACTTAATTGAATAAAATGAGATTGAAGAACTGTAAAGACAAGTTGATCAGTGGATCTAGCCATAATCCACCCAAAACACCTGCAATCATCAAACCAATCACAATAAAAATTCCATAAGGCTCAAGCTTGGCTAGCATACGCGCTTGTTGATAGGGTAGTAATCCAACTAATATCCTACCGCCGTCGAGTGGCGGTATTGGAAATAAGTTAAAAACTGCTAATACAATATTCCAATAAATGCCTGCTTTTGCCATGGCGAATAAAAAAGGTGAGTCAGACGACATTCTTAAAATAGAAAAAATGAGCGTCCAAATAAAGGCTTGAATAAAGTTCGAAGCAGGTCCGGCTAGAGCCACCCAAATCATGTCTCTTTTAGGGTGGTTCAGGGCGGAAAAATTGACGGGAACAGGTTTTGCGTAACCAAATAAAAAAGGTGATCCAGATAGTTTTAATACTAAAGGAATTAAAAAAGTTCCAATGGGATCAACATGTTTAAGAGGATTTAAAGTAACTCGCCCTAAAGAATAAGCCGTGTAATCACCAAAATATTTAGCAGCATAGCCATGAGCTGCTTCATGCAGTGTAATGGCCAGAATCAGAGGAGGGCCTACTGTCAAAATAGTTAAAATTAAATCAGAATCCATAGTTTCTTTCTTCTACTGAATAGGGGGCAAACCAAAGCCAAAGCTTAACATGCTAATGGCTGCCATTTCTATACCTTCCGTAATAATGTGTGCGGATTCAAGGTCATGTTTTAAGCCCAAGGTGTAAATGGCTGGTAGGTAATGTTCTGGAGTAGGGATGGCGTAAGAGGCATAAGGACTTGATTTTTCCCAATGGATCAGGGGCTCAAAGTTATTCGTTAACAAATGACCCTTAAAAAAATCATTATAAGAAGTTGCCCATTGTGGGGGTGAAGTATTGTTTCTAGAAAGTAATCGCAAATTGTGAACGACATTACCGCTACTAATGATTAATATATTTTCTCTACGCAGAGATTGCAGGAGCTGCCCCAATTTCCAATGATCTTGATTTTGTAAGGTAGCATCAATACTCATTTGAATTACAGGGATATTTGCTTGGGGATATAAATATTTTAGAATGGACCATGAACCATGATCTAAGCCCCATTCGCCGTCCTCTAGTGTGACATTGGTAAAATGTGGCGAGATAATATCCTTGACACGTAAAGCTAGCTCCGGAGAGCCTGGGGCTGGATATTGAATCGCTGATAACTCTTCTGGGAACCCACTAAAGTCGTGAATCGTTTTTGGGTGTTTCATGGCTGTTAACCAAATGCCTCTGGTATACCAATGCGCAGATAGCATCAAGATAGCGCTAGGCTTTGGCATATTTTGACCAAGAAGAGTCCAAGATTGTGTATGTCGATTTGGCTCAAGAGCGTACATTGGACTACCGTGTCCAATAAATAATACCGGCATTAGCATCGTATTGAAACTCGATTAATTTGAACTTGCCATACGAGGTTTTGCTGCAGGAGGAAGGTCGAATAATAAAATTTCCGCATCCCGACCCTGCTCTATATGAACAGTTTTTTCTTCAGCAAGCATGAGGGCATCACCCGCATCAAGTTGTTCACCGTTTACATTGACCGAACCTTTTGCAACGTGCAGATAAGCAATACGCCCAGTTACTAAATCATGATGCATGGTTTCATCCCCATCAATTAGAGCGGCGTATAAGCGAGTATCTGAATGAATTTTTACAGAGTTTTCCGCACCATTTTCAGAAGCAACTAAGCGTAATTTTCCGCGTTTTTCTGCAGGAGGAAACATCGTTTGTTCGTAACTTGGGTCAACACCAATTGTGTCAGGCTGAATCCAGATTTGGAGGAGATGGGTTGTTTGACCTTCAGCATGATTGTATTCACTATGCATCACACCTCGACCTGCGCTCATACGTTGTACTTCATGAGGAAAGATGGCTCTACCATTACCCATATTATCTTTATGCGCCAGTTCACCCTCGAGAACATAAGTAATGATTTCCATATCTTTATGACCATGGGTACCAAAGCCTTTTCCAGAGGCAATCCAATCCTCGTTAATCACACGGAGAGGACCAAAACCCATAAAGTTGGGATCATAGTAATCCGCAAAAGAAAAACTATGGAAGGATTTAAGCCAACCGTGATCGGCATAACCTCTTGATAAAGCGGGGCGTTTAATTTTCATGTCTGTGCAGTCAAAAAATAGAATACTTTAAGCATAGTCTATTTTAGTCAACTGCACATAGATGCAAGAAATTATTTTTAAATTAAAAACTTAATAAGTTTTGTACGATAAAAACTTACCGGATAGAACGACATTGACACGATCGCCCTTAGGATCTGCTTCACGCTGAATATCCATAGAAAAATCTATAGCACTCATGATGCCGTCTCCGAACTCCTCGTGGATCAGTTCTTTGATTGTAGTGCCATAGACACTCACAATCTCATACCAACGATATATCAAGGGGTCAGTTGGCACAGGTGATGGAAGAGAGCCCTTATATGGAACAATTTGTAACCATGCCATCTCTTCGTCAGTTAAATCGAAAAGTTTACCAGCAGCTTCAGCTTGGACCTTTGTAAACGTCATTTGACCTAAGCAAGCTGCCGTAACCCACTCTTTAGATTCGCCAATGGTTGTAGCGATATCTGCCCACTTAAGACCATTTTTAACTTTTGTACTAATAATTTTTTCAGTTACTAATTCACGATTCATGATTTTCCTTTTAATTAAATGTAGCGGATTCTTCTAATCCTGGGTATACAACAAGTGGTTCAAAATTATTGAGAGCCTTACCTTGAGATGCCTCGGCTTGTAGTTGTTTCGATCGATTGACCAAAAAATCTACAAGGTGATTTCTCACTGGGTAATACTTAGATTCGTGATGAAGGGTTGCTCTTTGCCTATTTTTTGGCAAAGTGTTCACAACAATTTCAGCAATTTTTGCGTTTGGACCATTACTCATCAACATTATTCGATCTGAGAGCAGAATTGCTTCATCAACATCATGCGTAATCATAAATACTGTCTGTTGAGTTTCTTTACAAATTTTTAATAACTCATCTTGAATCACACCTCGAGTAAGAGCATCTAGAGCGCCAAATGGCTCATCTAAAAGCAGCATTTGTGGTTCGATAGCAAATGCCCTTGCGATACCGACACGTTGTTTCATACCGCCGGATAATTCGGAAGGTTTTTTCTTATTGGCACCATTCAGACCAACTAAGGCTAAATATTTATTTGCTTGATCCTCAATTTGAGATTTACTCCAATCGGGAAATCTGGACTTGACTGCAAAACAAACATTTTCAAGAACGGTCATCCAAGGCATCAAAGCATGACCTTGGAACACAACACCGCGCTCCAGTCCAGGACCCTTAATTTCTCTCTCGAGCATAAAGGCATAACCTGAGCTAGCTTTTTCTAAACCAGCCAGAACATTTAAGATCGTTGTTTTGCCGCATCCTGAGTGACCAATGATACAAATAAATTCACCTTTATTGATTTCGAAATTAATGCCTTCGAAAACTGGAGGACCATTAAGACTATAAGATTTTGAAAGACCCTGAACTTTTAAAAAAGATTTATTAGTCTGCATAGGAAACCATTTTTTGAAGTTGACCGAAAAGAGTATCGAGAAGCATACCTACAGTACCAATTAAGGTGATGGCGAAGATGACACTAGATAGAGAGAGGTTATTCCACTCATTCCATAAAAAATAACCAATGCCAGTGCCACCAACCAGCATTTCAGCCGCAACAATCACTAACCAAGCGATTCCCATCGAGATCCGCATACCAGTCAAAATTGTCGGGGCAGCTGCTGGCAAAATAACAAAGAAAGCTTTTCTAAAAGGATTAACTTCAAGAGTTTTTGCCACATTAAGCCATTCACGACGGACATTTGCTACGCCAAAAGCTGTATTAATTAACATAGGCCAAATAGAGCAAATGAATATCACAAAGACCGCCGATATCGAAGAGTCTTTAATCGTATAAAGCGCAATTGGCATCCATGCAAGAGGTGAAATAGGTTTTAAAACTTGAATAAAAGGATTTAATGCTTGATAAATAAGAGGCGACATACCAATCACAAAACCCAGTGGTAAAGCAATTAACAGTGCCAATACAAAGCCTAATCCAACGCGTCCAAGAGAGTAGTAAAGTTGGATACCTATACCCTTGTCGTTTGGGCCATTATCATAAAAAGGGTGTGAAAGTTTTTCATAAAAAGTAATACCCATTTGACTGAGTGTTGGAAAGCCTGATTTTTGAGCGCTATCTAAGCTACCTTTACCCATAAGATCATTGTATTCAGAAGAGTTGCTGGCTGATGCTGTTGCCGCTGCCGATATTTTAGATGCCTTAGGAACAGTGGCAATATGCCACAGAAACAGGCAAAATAAAAAAATCAATATCGACAAAAGAGAGCCTTTTGTTTTCGTTGAAAGTAACTTCATAGCATGCTTTCCTTTATTAAGCTTTTTTTGGAAATGAGTTGAGATAGTTGCTGGCTTGATTTGCGTCAAACTCTTTACCCATAATGCTGAATTTTTTGTAACCTGTTTTGGCTAGGTTAGGTATTTCCATTTGGACTTCAGCCATATATTTTCTGGCATCAGTTAATAAAAAGATTTTTTCAGATAATGCTTTGTAGTTGACATCACCTTTGACGTAGCCCCAACGTTGCATTTGGGTAAGCATCCAAGTGGCCATGGAGTACCATGGAATTGGATTGAAATCGATACGATCTGGTACGTTTTGTACATTACCAAGCCCATCTGCAAATTTGCCAGTTAATACTTGCATCACGACTGTTTCAGGTTGGTTTAAATAATTTTGCGGAGATATTACTTTGGCAATTAATGGGCGGTTTTTAGGGTCACTTGCCATGGCTGCTGCATTTAAAACGGCACGATAGAGTGCTGCAAAGGTGTTTGGATTTTGTTTAATGAACTCTTCAGAAGTTCCAAATGCACAGCAAGGATGACCATTCCAGATTTCTTTAGTCAGAATATGGATAAATCCAATTTCATCATAAACAGCTCGTTGATTGAATGGATCAGGCCCTAAGAAGCCGTCGATATTGCCAGCACGTAAATTTGCCACCATCTCTGGCGGGGGCGTTACACGAATTTGAATATCTTTATCAGGATCAAGACCAAATTGAGATACGTAGTATCGTAGTAAGAAGTTATGCATTGAATATTCAAATGGGACGGCAAACTTCATACCTTTCCAAGTTGAAGGATCACGTTTATCTTTATGTTTATTCGCAAGAGTGATAGCCTGTCCATTAGTATTTTGGATGGTTGCCACACGCATTTGTGTAGGGTCAGAACCTATACCCATTGACATCGAAACAGGCATCGGAGATAAAAAATGTGATGCATCATGTTCTTTAGAAAGCATTTTGTCTCGAATCAAAGCCCAGCCTGCCGTTTTATTTAAGCTGACATTAAGACCTTGTTTTTTGTAAAAACCTAAAGGATCAGCCATGATTAAAGGCGTGGCACAGGTAATGGCAATAAAGCCAACTTTTAAATCTTTTTTCTCTAAATCACCTTTTTCTTGAGCCATAGCCTGTAAAGAGTTGACTGGTAAGAATCCTGATAAGGCAGACATAGCTCCACCAGCTCCGACTGCTTTAATAAATGCGCGACGTCTCATTTCATCTGGAAATAATGCCTTTACAAGACTGGCTTCAATGAAGTCATTACTTATTTTTTCAGCGTCTTGGATATGATCTTCTTGAGAACGATGCTTACCACAACTACATCCGGAAAATAAAGGTTGGTTGGGGTCAAAAGGATTTAATGTATTCATCATAGGCTCCAATAAAAAAAGAAAAATTTAACATGCGATAGGTTGATACAGATAGGGATCTAATTCGTCATGAGGCAAGGTTTGAAGACGATGAAGTGCGTCCCTGTAAACTTCACCAATTAATGCAATCACAGGCTTTTTATCTGTAAATAATGCTTCACTATTGAATTGAGCAAGTTCCTCAAGCGTGGTACCAAAGGAGCGCTGGTCTTTTAAGCTGACGGACTCCATCAGGCATACAGGAGTATCTTTACTATGGCCGCGTTCTAACAAATCTTGGGCAATGGTTTTTAATTCATCACGCCCCATGTAATAAATAAGAGTTTCCTTACTTTCATAATTGAGCTTTGTTGGCAGCGTGGTGATGGTTACTGATCTACTGATATTACGTGATGTCGGTGCTTGTTGAAGTTCAGCAGAAGCTGCCAGTGCAGTCGTAATCCCAGGAATGATTTCAATATGAATTGCAGCTTTTCTTAACGCTTCGATTTCCTCAGTAGCACGACCAAAAATGAGTGGATCACCACCCTTTAACCTAACTACTATATTATTTTTTTGTGCAGCATTGACCAGCTGGCGATTAATAAATAGTTGCGAATTAGAGAACTGACCACATCTCTTGCCAACAGGGACCAATTTTGCTTGAGGGCACCAGGACAACATTTTCTCGTCAATTAATGCATCAAAAAAAACGATATCTGCCTGCGCAAGAATTTGTGCGCCTTTGACTGTAATTAAGTCGTACGCACCTGGTCCAGCGCCAATTAAATATACGCCATTGACCAGAACTGGTGATTGAGGAAAGTTGAGTTGATTCGATAACATGAATTCATTTTTCATGAATTCCACAGACCTTAAAATTTATATGCACCAAAAAAGAGCCTGTAATTTTTAGTTAAAAAATTGAGCACCAAATGAGTGAAATTTAGAAATCAAGGATCAAAGGAATTACTTAATGTAGTGATATGTTCATTAAGGAGAAAATCAATGAAAAAGGTAATATCCAAACAAAGTTCATCATCCCCATCAAAAAGAAGCTTAATTAAATCTGTTGGTGCAGTTGGTATTTACAGTTTGATTGATCCTGTAATTAAAGCGGGAGCATGGGCCGCTGGTTCAGATGCACCTGAAAAAACAGACGTAAAAGTCAGCTTTATTGCTCTAACAGATTGCTCCTCGGTAGTAATGGCAAATCAATTAGGATTGGATAAGAAATATGGCATCAAAATTATTCCAACAAAAGAAGCTTCATGGGCTGCGATTCGAGATAAGTTGATCAATGGAGAAAACGATTTATCCCATATTTTGTATGGATTGGTGTATGGACTACAAATGGGTATTGGCGGTCAACAAAAAGATATGTCCATTCTCATGACACTCAATAACAATGGTCAAGCAATTACTTTATCTAAAGCCCTCTATCAAAAAGGACTCACAGATGGAAGCAAGTTAAGAGAAGTGATGGATAAAGAAAAGCGAGACTTTACTTTTGCGCATACTTTTCCAACTGGCACACATGCGATGTGGCTCTATTATTGGTTAGCTAACTATGGCATCAATCCTCTAAAAGAAGTCAAAGTCATTACCGTACCACCGCCGCAAATGGTCGCCAATATGCGCAGTGGCAATATGGATGGATATTGTGTCGGTGAGCCTTGGAACGCAAGAGCTATTGCGGACGGGATTGGATTTACTGCAATCACTACTCAAGAAATTTGGCCTGATCATCCTGAGAAGGTATTAGGTACAACAGCAGATTTTGTAAAGAAATATCCCAATACTGCAAGAGCAGTTACGAGTGCCATTCTGGAAGCATCGAAGTTTATCGATTCTTCTGCGAAATCCAGACATGAAACCGCTACAGTAGTATCCGCACCTTCCTTTGTGAATACGGATATGAACATTATTCAGGATCGGATGATGGGGCGTTATACCAATGGTATTGGTAAGACGTGGGATGATCCTAATGCGATGAAGTTTTATAACGAAGGTAAAGCAAATTTTCCGTACTTATCTGATGGGATGTGGTTTTTGACACAACATAAACGTTGGGGCTTGCTTAAGGAACATCCAAACTATCTTGAAGTTGCTAAGAAAGTGAATAATATTGAACTTTACAAGCAGGCCGCGACAGCTGCTAATGTACCAATTCCTAAATCTGACATGAGATCAAGCAAGTTATTTGATGGCAAGGTATGGAATGGGCAAGATCCAAAGGCGTATGCCGATAGCTTCAAAGTAAGAGTATGAAAAAATTAAAATTAGTGATGATTGGTAATGGTATGGCTGGTGTGCGTACCATTGAAGAATTACTTAAAATAGCCCCGGATATGTACGATATATGTATATTTGGGGCTGAGCCACACCCTAATTACAACCGAATATTATTATCTCCAGTATTGTCTGGAGAACAAACACTTGATCAAATCATTCTCAACGATTTGGATTGGTATGAGCAAAACCATATACGCCTACATTTAGGTAAAGCAGTCACTCAGATTAATCGTAAGGAGCGATTTGTTATAGCTGAAGATGGAACGCGCGAGGAGTATGATCGCTTACTTTTTGCGACAGGATCTCTACCATTTATATTACCTATTCCAGGCAATGAATTACCTGGTGTGATTTCCTATCGGGATATAAAAGACACCAATGAAATGATTGCTACGGCATCTCAATACAAGAATGCGGTGGTGATTGGAGGGGGTTTACTCGGTTTGGAAGCGGCAAATGGTTTAGCTGTCAGGGGCATGAGTGTCACGGTCGTACATTTAGCCCCATGGTTAATGGAGCGTCAATTAGATGAAACAGCTGCGAAATTACTGCAACAGTCTTTAGAGGAAAAAGGTTTAAAGTTTTTACTAGGGGCGAATACAGAAGCATTAATTGCTAATCACCAACAAGATCGTGTCGCTAAAGTACGATTAAAAACTGGCTTAGAAATTTCTGCCGATTTAGTTGTTATGGCGGCCGGCATTAAGCCCAATACTGCTCTTGCCCAATCGGCAGGATTGTACTGTAATCGGGGCATTGTTGTGAGTGATACGATGCAGACATTTGATCCAAGAGTATATGCCGTTGGCGAGTGTGCAAATCATCGAGGGATCGCCTATGGACTTGTTGCGCCCCTTTTTGAGCAAGCAAAAGTATGTGCAAATCATTTAGCTCAAATTGGTATTGGAACTTATCAAGGTTCTGTTACCTCTACAAAATTAAAGGTTACTGGCATCGATTTATTCTCCGCTGGAAGCTTTATGGGAGGGGATGATGTTGAAGAAATTACCTTAAATGATCCTTTTGGAGGCGTATATAAAAAATTAGTTATTCAAGATGAGCGACTCATTGGTGTATGTATGTATGGGGATACTGCAGATAGCACCTGGTACTTTAAGTTGATGCGTGATGAACAAAATATTTCGCAAATTCGAGACACATTAATGTTTGGTGAAACGAATATAGGCGATGTTGGACATCAAGGACACGACAAAGCTGCAGGAATGAAGGATACAGATGAGGTATGTGGCTGTAATGGAATTACAAAGGGTACTATTGTTAAAGCTGTGAGAGATCAGGGTCTATTTACCTTAGATGAAGTAAAAAAATGTACCAAGGCGAGTAGTTCATGTGGATCTTGCACGGGGCTTGTTGAACAAATATTAATGAATGTATTAGGGTCTGATTATTCAGCGACCCCGAGAAAGAAAGCCGTTTGTTCGTGCACAGACTTTTCGCATGATGAAGTTCGCATTGCGATTCGTAAGGAGCATTTAATTTCTCAAGAGCAAGTGCGTGAATTCTTGCAATGGAAGTCACCTACGGGGTGTGCAACGTGTCGCCCTGCAATCAATTATTACTTGATTTCCACATGGCCTCATGTGGCCAAAGATGATCCACAATCAAGATTTATTAATGAACGTGCTCATGCCAATATTCAAAAAGATGGCACCTATTCAGTTGTTCCAAGGATGTTTGGTGGATTAACCACACCCTCAGAGCTGCGAAGGATTGCTGATGTAGCAGAAAAATATCTGGTACCCACAGTTAAAATGACAGGTGGACAAAGAATCGATTTACTTGGTATTAAAAAAGAAGATTTGCCAGCAGTTTGGAAAGAGCTTGATATGCCATCTGGGCATGCCTATGGAAAATCAATTCGTACAGTAAAAACCTGTGTGGGTGATGAACATTGTCGATTTGGAACACAATCTTCTATGAGGATGGGGGTAGATCTCGAGCGGATGCTATTCGGAATGTATGCGCCTCATAAAGTCAAACTAGCTGTTTCTGGTTGCCCACGTAATTGCGCAGAAGCTGGCATCAAAGATGTTGGTGTGATTGGTGTTGAGTCGGGTTGGGAAATCTATATTGCTGGTAATGGCGGTATAAAAACAGAAGTAGCACAATTTTTATGTAAGGTTAAAACCGATGCCGAAGTCATGGAATATGCTGGGGCATTCTTGCAGTTATATCGTGAAGAAGCTTGGTACTTAGACCGGACGGTACATTATGTCTCTAGAGTTGGTTTAGAGTACATCACTCAGCAGATTGTGAATGATGCTGAAAATCGTAAAGCCTTATATGATCGTTTGTTATTTGATTTAAAGGATGCACCTGACCCTTGGAAAGATTTTGCAAAAGCAGGGGTTGATTTACGTCAATTTATTCCCTTGCAGCCGAAGGAGGTTTCAGATGTCTAAAGGTTCATCTAATCCAGATTTAATCGAGATTGTTTCTGTTGCAGATGTTCCTTATTTAGGGGCTAGAGTAGTAAAAACCCAAGTTGGATCAATTGCTATTTTTAAAGCAGGTGATGAGGAAATTTTTGCAGTTCTAGATGAGTGCCCTCATAAAAAGGGGCCTTTATCACAAGGAATTGTGCACGGAAAAGTAGTCACTTGCCCACTTCATGCATGGAATATCAACCTCGAAAATGGCATGGCTTGTGCGCCTGATCAAGGATGCGTAAAAACTTTTACTACACACATTGAAAATAATAAGGTATATTTTCTCCGCGCTGAAATTATGAGTTATGCCTGAAACCAAAAGTACATGTCCTTATTGTGGAGTGGGGTGTGGAGTACTTATTCAAACTCAAAAAAATCAGCTAGGGATTGAGGAAGTTACTGGCGTGCGAGGAGATCCTTCTCACCCAGCTAATTTTGGCCAATTATGTAGTAAAGGCTCGACACTTCATTTAACAGCAGCACCTCATTTACAAAAGCAAGTCAGGTTATTAGAACCCACATTCAGAATAAATCGGCACCTTGGTGAACAAAGTTCTTTATCTGAAATCTCTTGGGATGAGGCTTATCAGATGATTGCTGCTCGATTTGCAAACATCATAGCCGAGCATGGCCCGGATGCAGTTGGTATTTACGTATCTGGACAAATCTTAACGGAAGATTATTATATTTTTAATAAATTAGCAAAAGGTCTAATTGGCACTAATAATATAGATACTAATTCTAGGCTTTGTATGTCTAGTGCGGTAGCTGGATATAAACAAACATTGGGCATGGATGCGCCACCTTGTTGTTATGAAGATATTGATCATGCTAAGGTGATTTTTATTACAGGATCCAATGCGGCATACGCTCATCCCATCCTCTATCGGCGCATTGAACAAGCCAGGAAGAATGATCCTGAAATAAAGATGATTGTTGTCGATCCACGGAAAACAGTAACAGCGAGGGAGGCGGATTTACATTTACAAATCTCTCCTGGAACTGATGTGGCATTGCATCATGGCATGCTCCATGTCATGCTTTGGGAGAATTGGTTAGATGAAAAATATATTGCAAACTCAACAAATGGATTTGAAGAGTTAAAAAATTTGGTTCGAGAATATACGCCAAAATTGGTTTCACAAATTTGTGGCATTACAGAACAAGATTTATATTTAGCCAGTGAATGGTTTGCAAGGTCGCCTGCGACTTTATCACTTTATTGCCAAGGCTTAAATCAATCTTCATCTGGAACTGCAAAAAATGCTACTTTAATTAATTTGCATTTAACTACAGGTCAAATTGGTAAAGTAGGCGCCGGACCATTTTCATTGACAGGTCAGCCTAATGCGATGGGTGGTCGAGAAGTAGGTGGCTTAGCCAATTTGCTTTCGGCTCATCGGAATTTAAAGAATCCCCAAGATCGCGCGGAAATCGCCAGCTTTTGGGGTATTCAGACAATTCCAGAAAACCCGGGATTAACCGCAGTACCAATGTTTAAAGCATTGAATACAAAAAAATTAAAAGCTATTTGGATTGTTTGTACTAATCCTGCGCAGTCGATGCCAGATCAAAATCAGGTGCATGAAGCATTACAACATGCAGAATTTGTAGTGGTTCAGGAAGCTTTTAAGAATACAGCTACGTGTCAGTATGCAGATATCTTATTACCGGCAACCACTTGGGCTGAGAAGATTGGAACTGTGACTAATTCAGAGCGAAGAATTTCATTGGTTCGACCGGCTATTGCGCCGATGGGTAATGCTAAACATGATTGGGAGATTGCTTTAGGTATTGCTCAGTTATTAGAAAAGCTATTGCCATCGCAACGACTAGAGGGAATTGAGACACTTTTCTCATATCAAACAGTAGAAGATATTTGGAATGAACATCGAGACTCTACTCAAGGTAGAGATTTGGATATCACTGGTTTAAGTTACGAAATACTCGAACGCCAAGGCCCCCAACAATGGCCGATGCCAAAGGGCGCACATCGTGGATTATCGAGGTTGTATTTGGGTGGTGTGTTTCCGACCTCATCTGGGAAGGCACAGTTAATGGCGACCCCATACACTGAAACATCCAAGCCAACTTCAGCGAGATACCCATTCACCCTGAATACCGGAAGGTTAAGAGATCAATGGCACGGAATGAGCCGAACAGGCTTGGTCGGAACGCTATTTGCGCATGTCCCTGAGCCATTCATGGATATATCACCGAAAGATGCCTATCGTTTGCAACTTGAAGATGGCGATCTTGCACATATTACTAGTCAACAAGGGAGTGAAACTTTCCCAATCCAAATCTCGGATGATGTCGCACCCTCTCAAGTCTTTATACCGATGCATTGGGGATCTGAGTTCATTTCAGGAAATTTTGCCAAAAAATTTGGTAAAGGGGTGAATGGTTTGACATCCCCATTGTTTGATCCCGTTTCAGAACAGCCTGAATTGAAATATGCGGCGGTGAAGATTATCAAGGCTAATTTGCCATGGCAATTAGTTGCTTTTGGCTTATTTCCTCAAGAAAAAATATGGATCGTATTTGAACAATTGAAGGTACTTTACGGAGAATTTGGTAGCGCATATGCTTGTTTGTTTGGCAGAGAGCAGGATCGAAAAGACGTCGGGATATTATTTAAAGTAGCGCATTTTGAAAATCCATATATAACTAAAGACGAACATACTCTTTCTGTAATAGATAAAATTACTAACATATTTGAATTAAGCCATCAACGGATAGATGTTATGGGATATCAAGATAAGCGCCTTGGTGTTTTAAGGATGATCAGAACTTCACCACAACTTCAGGCGGTCATTTTAGCCGGGGCAAAAGAGCACTTAGTCAGTATAAATTGGCTTCGTGCAATGATGGATCAACTCATCGATACCAGCAGTTTGGGGAGAATGATGCTTGCCCCTAGCAAAAAACCTCCGATACCTATTCAAGCTTCAACCTCTCCAATTTGTAACTGCTACAACGTATCGGCTCACACCATATATGAGGTGGTTAAAAATGCTGGCTATCAAGAACTTGAGCTTTCTTTTCAAAAGCTACAAGAAAAAACTCAGTGTGGAAGTAATTGTGGATCATGTAAACCAGAGGTAAAAAAATTGATTCAAACGTATTTAGACGAATCGAAAGAAGCCAGTGGTCTAGTTTCATGAGCATTAGTTCAGTGATAAGACAAATTGGACGAGGCGCCAAAGGCTCATCTGACCTTTCTAGAGAAGAAGCAAAATCAGTTTTTCAAAAAATATTAGATCAAGAAGTATTGCCGATTGAGTTAGGTGCATTTTGTATTGCGATGCGGATTAAAGGAGAAACTACTCAAGAGTTAGCTGGTTTCTTAGACGCGATTAAAAAAGATCTTTACCATCTCCCAACACCGCGGCGAACGATCGTTTTACCCTCGTATAACGGAGCGCGCAAGCATATGAATTTAACGCCATTACTTGCATACATACTTCATCAATTGGGTTTTTTTGTGATTGTTCAGGGCGTTGAAGAGTTTGCTGGAAGGTTAACAACGCATGAGATTTTTCAAGCTATGGATTGGCCAATATTGCAGGATCGACAATCATGGCCAGATTATCTGCAAAGTCAACTGCCCATATTTGTACCTCTTAAAGTATTACACCCCGGCTTAGATCAACTGCTAGAGATTAGGCAACAACTTGGCTTGCGAAATTCTGGTCATATTCTTGCTAAGTTAATAAATCCATGTGATGAATGTTCATGGCAAATCATTAACTACACTCACCCTGAATATCCTCAAATCTTAGAAGATCTTTTTGGGATTTTACCTGGCAATATTGCATTAATGAGGGGTAGTGAAGGTGAACCAACAAGTTCGATATTAAGATTACCGCAAATACATTTTTTCAAAGAGGGGCATCCCACATCTATCACTCAAGAGAATCGCCTAGAAACGCCACCTGATCCTTATTTAGCATCTGTGGACTTGCAAATGCATTGCGAATACTTACGTGAAGTGATTTCTCAGAAACGCGAACCTTTTTTAGGTATTCACTTACAAGCTGAGTTATTACAAAGGAACTGCATTTAATAGAGGATAATGAAGGGATTCAATTAGCTGAGGTCACCCTTCATGTTTACACTTGCAGCAATCATGTTTGCAGTATTTATGGGTTTTTTTATGTCAATGACATTGACATTTTGTATCAGTATTTATCTGATAGGGTTTTCGTCCGGCGCAATGAATAAGTGGCTAGAACTTTGGCCAATAGCTTATCCAATCGCTGTTTTGTCAATTATCGCGTACAGACCTTTAGCCTTATTTTTATCAGGCAAAGTGGTTAGATGGTGGCAGTCACGTCACCATCCATCATGATTAGCTTAATACAAAACCGATATGCGCAGCTGAGAGTGCGAAGAGGATTGCAAGACAAGTTGCTGCTGCGAGCATTACGATTAAGGTAATGACTTTTTTGTTGATAGCTTCTTTTGATTCGCCGTGCCATTCATTCATTTTTTGTTATTCCTTTTGAACATCTTTAACTAATTATTCCTATTATCCATCAAAAAGATGAAGTCCTCAGTTTTTTGGTAAAGTTTCAGCCTCTACCAACAAGTGGCATATTTGTTGCCATGATGGTCATAAACAGAATATTGCTATCTAGAGGTAGATTGCTCATATGTAATATAGCATTAGCAACTTCCTGGACAGGCATTCTATCCTCGGGGAGGATTTGACCATTCGCTTGCAAAATACCCTTTGCCATCGGCTCACTCATTTCCGTTGCTGCGTTGCCAATATCGATTTGACTACATGCTATCTGAAAAGGTCTGCCATCGAGAGCAATTGATTTGGTAAGGCCAGTAATGGCATGCTTGGTACTTGTATAAGGAGCTGAGAAGGGGCGAGGTGCATGAGCAGCAATAGAACCATTATTAATAATACGACCACCTTGAGGCGTTTGTTCACGCATCATTCTAAAAGCACGTTGTGCGCATAAAAAAGTTCCGGTGAGATTGACCCCCACAGTTTTTTGCCAGAGGTCAAAGGGTATTTCATCAAAAGGCATCATGGGCGTGCCTCGACCAGCATTATTAAAAAGAACATCTAATCGACCAAAGCTTTTTTTCACTTGTTCAAACAATTGATCCACTTGATTAACATCACTAATATCTGCTTGAAAAGCTAAGCTTTGGGTTTGAGGTGCAGAACTTTCAGAAATCACTGATTCTAACAATTCGATACGTCGGCCCACTAGGACCACCCGATAGCCATTTTCTAAAAGAGTGAGAGCGCATGCTTTGCCAATACCAGTTCCCGCGCCAGTGACAAGTGCGACTTTATTATGAAGTTTCATTTTTATCTCGTCCATTTTCTTTAAATAGTAAATATAAACCACAGGACACCACAATGACGGCTCCAAAGAGCACATTCATTTGAGGAATTTGCCCAAAAATCAACCACCCCAAAAAAATCATATACAAAATTTGTTGGTAGAAGAAAGGGGATATCGTCGTTGGCTTAGCAAATCGATAGGCATTCGCAAGCAGGTAGTGACCAAAAAATCCAAATAACCCAGTAATGAAAAATATAACAAAATCGACCCACTCAGTTGGGGTCTGCCATTGGGGAATAACGATAGGTAGAAGGATAATAGTTGGCAAAACTGTCGAGTAAACAATCGTGACATCTGGACTTGAAGAAGCCGCCATTTTGCGGGTCAAAAGGTTAAAAAGAGCAAAAATTGTGGCATGACCTAGTATGAAAAACATCGCTGGATGAAAACTTGTCCCAAAGGGGTCAAGGATCACTAAAACCCCAAAAAAACCACTTAAAATGGCGATCCAAATGTTAATGCTCAGTTTTTCTTTCAAAAAAACAGAGCTAATCAGGGCGATGATGATGGGTGAAGAAAACAAGATAGCGTTAGCTTGAGCTAATTGAAGGTATTTAAGACCAGCAAAATTTAGCACAGTCATTGCAATCATCATAAGGGCACGAATAAATTGGATTTTAAAAGTTTCATTTCTAAATTCTTGCATTTGTGTTTTTGGTAGCACGACGATAAGAGCAATCACAGCAGCAATTGCAAATCTTAGCCAAACAATTTCAATTAATGGAATGTGCGTTGACAGCCATTTACCAGCGGTATCAAGAACAGCAAACGAAATGGTTGCTAAGGATCCTAATAATATTCCTGTGCGGCGTTTGGAGGGGGTATCGGCGTGTAACATAATTGATATTTATATTGTATTGTCTCACTATAGAGAGTTAATATAGAAGAAATGAGATTTTGCTTTTGTATTTGTCATTCCCATTTGAATATATTCATAGGAGAAACAAAATGAGTCAAAATGATTTCAGTGCATGGAGCACAGATAAAGCCAAAGAGCTATTTGCGATATCCCATAAATTAATGGATGCAGCGAAGCAATTAAGCGAGCATCATGCTGAAGAGTTAAAAGCTAATATGGAGCATGCATTGCACTTAGCAAAGGTAACCGCTCAGAGTGATTTAGCTAAATTAAAAGAAATTCAATCTCAAGCGGCGGATGAATCTTTGGCTCGCATGGTGGCTTATCAAAACAAAGTCAAAGGTATTTTGAAGCAGGTCAATAAGGAGACTGCAGATGAGGCGGATAAATATTTAAATAAAGCTCGTTCAGCGCTCCATGACTATTTGGACCAAGCTTCGCAAAAAATTCCTGTTGGTGGTGCAGAGCTATCTAAGTTAATTAAAGACGTTTCTGATGCCGGTGCTAAGGTATACAAAGAGGGGCGTAAGATGGTCGATCATGCTCTTGAAAGTGCTGAAGCGCAAGTGGAAGAGTTTGCAAAGAAAACAGCGCAAACCTCAAAGAAAGCTGCTGCAGCTAAGACAACCGCAGCTAAAACAACCGCAGCAAAGAAAACTTCATCAAGGACGACTGCCCGTAAAAAAATCTAACAGATTTGTTTGTGAGGAAACTTGGGTGGGCACACCCAAGTTTTTAGATCGCTTCGTTATCGGTTTCGCCTGTCCGAATGCGGATAGTTTGTTCTACAGCAGTTACAAATATCTTCCCATCACCGATTTTGCCTGTTTTCGCACTTTTAATGATTGCATCAATGATGCGTTCCTGATCTTCACTAGAAACGACCAATTCAATTTTAATTTTAGGTAAAAAATCGACTACGTACTCAGCACCGCGATACATTTCGGTATGACCTTTTTGCCGCCCAAATCCTTTTACTTCAGTTACTGTTAGGCCTGTCACCCCGATTTCAGATAGAGCTTCTCTAACTTCGTCCAATTTAAACGGTTTAATAATTGCTGTAATAAGTTTCATGATTGCCCCTTTTTATTTAAAACATAATAACTGAGAATTTCAAAAAAATGCAATTTCTTAAGCTCGGAATTTAGAGGTAATTGGATAACGCCAATCGCGCCCAAAAGCCCTGCGTGTAATTCGAACGCCAATCGGTGATTGGCGACGTTTATATTCATTGATTTTTATTAAGCGAGTTACTTTATCGACATCTGCTTGAGAAAAACCTGAAGAAAGCAAGGTTTCAATTGGCATATCATTTTCCATATAGTGCTCCAAAATAGCATCGAGCACTTCATAGGGGGGCAGACTATCTTGATCTTTTTGGTCAGGACGAAGTTCGGCGGATGGAGCGCGAGTGATGATGCGCTTTGGAATGACGGGGGAGATAGAGTTACGGTAATGACAAAGGCGATAAACCAGTGTTTTGACCACATCTTTAATAACAGCAAAGCCACCAGCCATATCACCATATAAGGTGCAATAACCTACTGCCATTTCGCTTTTATTGCCTGTTGTGAGGACGATTTTGCCAGACTTGTTTGACAATGCCATCAATAAAGTACCTCGAATACGGGCTTGAATATTTTCTTCCGTTGCGTCAGGACTAAGACCTGCAAACTCTTTAGATAAAGAGGATTCAAATGCATCAAACATGGGCGAAATTGGCATTTCATCATATTGCACACCTAATCGATTCGCCATGTCTTTAGCGTCGATCCAGGAAATATCTGCCGTATAACGCGATGGCATCATCACAGCGCGGACGCGATCTGCGCCGAGTGCATCGACTGCGATTGCAAGGACTAGCGCAGAATCAACACCACCAGAAAGTCCAATAATTGCACCAGGGAAACCATTTTTACCAAGGTAATCTTTTACCCCGAGAACCAATGCCTCATAGACTTGTTGCTCAGTGCTTTTGGCAGGAGTTAAGTTACTTGAGAGAATATCCCCGTTTTTAAAATCCAAAAACCTCAGTTGTTCTATAAATTGCGGGGCTTCGTCGACCAGTTCACCTTGGGAGTTCATTGCAAATGATGCCCCATCAAACACTAGTTCATCTTGACCACCAACAAGATTCACATAAATTGCTGGTATCTGTATATCTAGAATTTGTTTTTTCAAGATATCTTTACGTAAGTAAGTCTTTTCCATATGAAATGGAGAGGCATTGGGGATAATTAGAAGCTCAGCACCCGCTTTTTTAGCCTCTTGTGCAGGCCCTTCATGCCAAATATCTTCGCAGATAATTAAGCCAACTTTTATGCCGTGGGCTTCAAAGACACAAGTTTGATTGCCAGGAGAGAAATAACGAACTTCATCAAATACTTCAGAATTAGGTAAAAACTGTTTAGCGTATGAAGCAATCACAGCGCCATTAGAGATGACTGACACACAATTATTTAAGAGGACTTGAGATTTATTTTTTATTCTAGATGGATGTCCTACGATGACGAACAAGTCTTTGAATTGCGCTAGCTCTTTGCACAAAAGGTCTATATGTTCATTGACTGCTTGAATAAAAGCATCCCGAAAAAGCAAGTCCTCTGGCGGGTATCCTGTTAGGGATAATTCAGGGGTGACTAAAAGACGCGCACCATTCTCATAAGCCACCCTTGCATCATCGACAATCTTTTTACAATTTCCTAGAAGGTCGCCAAGTATGAAATTAGATTGTGCAAGAGCAACTTTGAGATATGTTGAGTTCAAGGTCAGAAGTTAATTAGACGTAGATAAATACTCTAAATTATAGCGTTCAATACCACTCAAAATTTCTTGATGAGCTGATTGTGGGCCTTCCCAACCATTTACTTTGACCCATTTTCCAGGTTCTAAATCTTTATAGTGTTCAAAAAAATGTTTAATTTGGTTCAGTCGAAGAGGGTTCATATCATCTGGTTTTTGCCAATGTGTATAAATGGATAAAATCTTATCTTCTGGAACAGCTAATATTTTTGCATCTCCTCCAGCTTCATCTTCCATGAGTAAGATACCGATCGCTCGACATGAAACCACAACTCCTGGTATTAGAGGGAAGGGGGTTATCACTAAAACATCCACTGGATCGCCGTCATCAGAGATTGTTTTTGGAACATAGCCATAATTACAGGGGTAGTGCATTGATGTGCCCATGAATCGATCAACAAAAATAGCCCCAGATTCTTTATCAACCTCATATTTAATTGGATCGGCATTCATTGGGATTTCGATAATCACGTTGAAATGATGGGGAATGTTTTTCCCAGGAGTTACATTATCTAGGCTCATAAATTGGAATTTATCTTATCTGTAGGTAAACATTCATTCTAACAAATTCAGATGAATGCTATTTAAAAAAAATATAAAAATCTTTAAATTCATTGACTTATATTTTAATTAGGGTAATTGCTAATTAGGGTTATGGAGAATGTAATTTACTTGTAAAGAAATCTATACACAAATAAGATAGTTTGTTGAGACTTTAATAATAAACTCGAGGAAAAAAAATGACATCAATACATGTTGGAATTTATTTCGCATTAATTTGTGGAATTGTGGCGGTTATATATGGGTTAGTAACTAGAAGTTGGATTCTTTCTCAAGATGCCGGAAATGCCAGAATGCAAGAAATTGCCGGAGCAATTCAACAAGGAGCGGCAGCCTACCTCTCTCGACAGTACACTACTATTGCTATTGTTGGAGTAGTTTTAGCCATATTAATTGGGGTATTTCTAGACATTACTTCAGCAGTTGGATTTGTTATAGGTGCAGTTTTATCAGGTGCTTGTGGTTTTATTGGAATGAATGTTTCCGTGAAAGCAAATGTGAGAACTGCACAAGCTGCAACGGTAGGTATGAATGAAGCTTTGAATGTGGCTTTTAAAGGTGGTGCTATTACAGGTATGTTGGTGGTTGGTCTTGGGATTCTTGGGGTGGGTGGGTTTTATTTATACCTGAATAGTCAAGGCGCAGGTAAAGAGTTAAGTGTTATTTTGCATCCATTGATTGGTCTTGCTTTTGGATCATCTTTAATTTCAATTTTTGCTCGTTTAGGTGGCGGCATATTTACTAAGGGTGCAGACGTTGGTGCTGATTTAGTAGGTAAGGTAGAAGCTGGTATACCGGAAGATGACCCAAGAAATCCTGCCGTAATTGCGGATAACGTGGGTGACAACGTGGGTGATTGCGCCGGTATGGCAGCTGATTTATTTGAAACTTATGCAGTGACGTTAATTGCAACAATGGTACTTGGGGCCTTGATGATTAAGTCGGCAGGTACAATTGCGGTAACCTATCCATTAGTTCTTGGGGGATTATCAATCTTAGCTTCCATTATTGGTTGTAGCTTTGTCAAAGCCACTCCAGGTATGAAAAATGTGATGCCAGCTTTATATAAAGGATTGATCATTGCGGGGGGTCTATCTTTGATTGGTTTTTACTTTGTAACGAATTGGTTAATACCTGATGATGTTTTAGGGATGGCCGGAAGTCAAATGCGTTTGTTTGGGTCTACGGTTGTGGGCTTGGTTCTAACTGCTGCTCTCGTATGGATCACGGAATATTACACTGGGACCAACTATGCACCAGTTCAGCATGTTGCAGAGGCATCCACGAAAGGACATGGAACAAATATTATTGCTGGCTTAGGAATTTCGATGAAATCCACTGCTTGGCCAGTTTTGTTTGTTTGCGCTTCTATTTATACGGCCTTTGCTTTAGCTGGAATTTATGGAATTGCAATTGCTGCAACATCGATGTTGTCCATGGCAGGTATTGTTGTTGCGCTAGATGCTTATGGTCCAATTACAGATAATGCTGGAGGAATTGCTGAAATGGCAGAAATGCCTGAGTCAGTAAGAAACATTACTGATCCATTAGATGCTGTTGGTAACACAACGAAAGCAGTCACGAAAGGCTATGCAATTGGGTCTGCTGGATTAGCATCTTTAGTTCTTTTCTCAGACTATACACACGCCTTAGAAAGTGCTGGTCATCATGTTACTTTTGATTTGTCTAATCATATGGTCATCATTGGATTATTTATTGGTGGACTGATCCCTTATTTATTTGGTGCAATGGCGATGGAGGCTGTAGGCCGAAGTGCTGGAGCAGTTGTAGAAGAGGTACGCAGACAATTTAGAGATATTAAAGGCATTATGGATGGAACTGGAAAACCAGAGTATGGTCGTGCTGTGGATATGTTGACTACTGCTGCGATTAAAGAAATGATTGTTCCTTCACTGTTACCAGTCATCGTACCTATACTTGTTGGCATATTTTTAGGACCTGAAGCATTGGGTGGTTTATTAATGGGAACTATTGTGACGGGATTATTTGTTGCAATCTCAATGTGTACAGGTGGTGGGGCATGGGATAACGCTAAAAAATATATCGAGGATGGTAATCACGGCGGTAAAGGTTCAGAGGCTCATAAAGCTGCGGTGACAGGTGATACTGTTGGAGATCCATATAAAGATACTGCAGGACCAGCTGTGAATCCTTTAATTAAAATTATTAATATTGTTGCGCTTTTGATTGTGCCTTTGTTGACCATTGCACATTAAAGAGGAAGAAAAAAAGCCAAGCAAAGCTTGGCTTTTTTGCTGCGGCTAGACGGATTTACTCTAAAGCCTCTAAATAGCGCTGTGCATCTAGTGCAGCCATACATCCGGTACCGGCACTAGTAATGGCTTGTCGATAAATATGGTCTTGTACGTCACCTGCAGCAAAAACGCCTGGAATGTTGGTTGCTGTAGCATTTCCGGTCAAACCACTATGGGTTTTGATGTAACCGCCTTCCATATTAAGTTGACTAGCAAATATATCGGTATTTGGTTTATGACCAATTGCCACAAACATGCCTTGAACCGTTAAATCTTCAGTAGAACCATCGGACTTTTTGATTCTTACCCCGGTTAAGCCTGATTGATCTCCAAGAACTTCGTCCACCTGACTATGCCACTTCACCTCAACTTTACCTTCAGTAACTTTATTCATCAAACGATCAATCAAAATTGGCTCAGCGCGAAATTTGTCGCGACGGTGAACTACGATCACTTTTTTAGCAATACCGCTTAAATATAAAGCTTCTTCAACCGCTGTATTTCCACCACCGATGACGCAGACATACTGATTTTTATAGAAAAATCCATCACAAGTTGCACAAGCAGAGACGCCACGCCCCATAAACTTTTCTTCCGATGGGATGCCTAAATATTGAGCTGATGCACCTGTCGAGATAATAAGGGCGTCACATGTATAAGTTCCTGAGTCACCCACTAAACGAATCGGTTTTTCAGTTAAAGCGGCTGTATGAATATGATCAAAAAGGATTTCAGTTTGAAAACGTTCCGCATGCTCTAAAAAACGCTGCATGAGTTCTGGGCCTTGAACACCGAGTGGATCAGCAGGCCAATTCTCCACATCGGTTGTAGTCATCAATTGACCACCTTGAGCTAAGCCGGTGATAAGAACTGGTTTTAAGTTCGCTCTGGCCGCATAGACAGCTGCTGTGTATCCAGCAGGCCCAGAGCCGAGAATAAGTAATTTAGAGTGTTTGATAGTATTTTCATTCATATTTATATTATAAAGACTAAATAGTTTTTAAGTTATATGAACTTAAGCTCTAAAAAATATTAATAAAATGTCGGAGGGGTTTACAATAAACAGCTATGGTGCGAAACACAGTTCAACCAAAATCAGTGCGCGTAAAGGCGGCCATTCGCTTGGACGAGGAGCGCTCTTCTCCATCAGAAAATACCTTACGATTTCAAAAACTATTATCAGAAATTAGATGGTTTATTGCTTTATCGGCATGTTTAGGTTTGTTTCTGATTTTAGTGACTTACCACCCAACTGACCCTGCCTGGTCGAACAACTCTGGCGGGGCAGTAAAAAATCTTGGCGGCAGAACTGGAGCATACCTATCTGACCTTTTCCTTTTTGTATTTGGTGTCTCTGCTTATTGGTGGGTCATTTTATTTGCAAGACGAGTTCTTTCGGGGTGGGAGAAAATTTCTTCACCGGAATTAGAGGAGTCTGAAGAAGCTGAACCGAACATTAAAGACTCATGGATTGTCCGTTGGTTAGGATTTTTAATGACTTTATGCTCAAGTGTAGCTTTAGAGTCTATCCGCTTACATTCTTTAAGTTGGCCTATGCCCAATCAACCAGGTGGTGTATTGGGCGAGGCGATTGGTGATCCAATGCAAAATCTTCTCGGGTTTACTGGAGCCACCCTTGCTTTACTCCTGATCTTTTTTGCTGGCTTATCTTTATTCCTTCATTTTTCATGGATTGGATTATCAGAAAGGGTAGGAAGAGGGTTAGAGCTGGCGTTTATGAAGTTAAGAAATAAGCAAGCTTCTGTTGAAGATCGAAAAATTGGTGAAGTGGCAGCGGAAGAACGTGAAGAGTTAGTTGGCGAGGAGTTAGAAAAGTTTGATGTTGTTGAGCCGATTCAAATTGTTCGCCAAGAGCCAGTGATTCAAAAAAGTGAGCGGGTTGAACGAGAAAAACAACAAATTCTATTTGAAGAGATTCCTGATTCCGAATTACCGCCCTTATCACTTTTAGATGAATCTCCAGCGCGAGTTGATAATGTTTCAGAAGATACATTGGAATTTACATCTCGACTCATTGAACGTAAGTTAAAAGATTTTGGGGTTGAGGTTAAAGTAGTTGCTGCTTATCCTGGACCAGTTATTACACGCTATGAAATTGAACCGGCCCTAGGCGTTAAGGGCAGTCAAATTGTCAATTTAAGTAAGGATTTAAATCGCGCTCTCGGTACTCAAGCATTGCGAGTCGTGGAGACGATTCCTGGTAAGACCTGCATGGGCCTTGAAGTCCCGAATCCAAAACGTCAAATGATCAGTTTGTCAGAGATTTTGACATCACAGATTTACAATTCAAGCAATTCCTTATTGACACTCGCTTTAGGTAAAGACATCTCAGGTCAACCGATGGTAGCTGATTTGGCGAAGATGCCACATATGCTAGTTGCTGGTACGACAGGGTCAGGAAAATCAGTTGGCATTAACGCCATGATTTTATCGTTACTATTTAAAGCGAAGCCTGATGAAGTTCGCTTGATATTGATTGATCCAAAAATGCTAGAAATGGCAATGTATGAAGACATCCCCCATTTATTAACACCAGTTGTAACTGATATGAAGCAAGCGTCCAATGCATTGCAATGGGCGGTGAAGGAGATGGATCGTCGCTATAAATTAATGAGCAAATTTGGCGTTCGTAATCTTGCAGGCTTTAATAAAAAAATTATGGAAGCTGAGGAAGCTGGAACGCATTTATTTAATCCGTTTAGTTTGACTCCCGAAGATCCAGAACCACTGCACAAGGCACCAACAATCGTTATTGTGATCGATGAGTTGGCGGATTTGATGATGGTTGTTGGTAAAAAACTCGAAGAGCTGATTGCTCGGATTGCGCAAAAAGCGCGTGCTGCAGGAATCCATCTCATTCTAGCTACACAGCGCCCAAGTGTTGATGTCATTACGGGCTTAATTAAGGCGAATGTACCAACCCGCTTGTCTTTCCAAGTAAGTAGCCGAATTGATAGTCGCACCATCCTCGATCAGCAGGGCGCCGAAAGTTTGTTGGGAATGGGGGATATGTTGTATATGCCGCCTGGCACAGGTCAGCCAATGCGTGCTCATGGAGCATTTGTTTCTGACAATGAAGTGCAACGGGTGGTTGATTGGTTAAAAGAACGAAGCACTCCAAATTACATCGATGAAATTATTGATGGACCGGCTGAAAGTGCTGAGGGTGGATTTGGTGAAGATGCTGGTGGCGAAGCTGACCCATTATATGATCAAGCTGTCGGGATTGTTTTAGAAAATAAGCGTGCCTCGATTTCACTTGTACAGCGTCATTTGCGCATTGGGTATAACCGAGCAGCAAGATTATTGGAAGATATGGAAAAAGCTGGATTGGTTTCTAAAATGTCAGGATCAGGAACTAGAGAAATTTTGACATCTTCCTCAGCTACTAAATAGGATGCCATGTTGATAAAAACGGGGGTTCTCATTTGCAGTTTATTGTTTAGCCATTTTGCTTGGTCAATAGATGCTATTGACCAGTTGAAAAACTTTTCGAGAAATATTAAAAGTTCGTCTGGTGATTTTGTGCAACAACAGGTAACTCAGGGAAGCGATGGTAAGCTCAAAGTAAATAAAGAGTTATCTGGAAATTTTATTTTTTCTCGACCGGGTAAATTCGCATGGACAGTATTGAAGCCTTATGAACAAAAAATGCTTGCAGATGGTAAGCAGTTAGCTATGTGGGATAAGGATTTAAATCAAGTTACGTATCGTTCAGCTAACCAGGCTCTTGCAACGACCCCTGCCGCCATTTTGTTTGGAGATACCCCTCTTGACCAGTATTTTGAACTTCAGTTGGTTGGCGAAAAAGGGAATTTAACTTGGGTTGAGTTATCACCCAAAGTGAGTAAGCAAGGTTCTAGTGATATTCCGTATAGTAAAATCGGTATTGGTATGTCGAACAATTTACCGCAGGCGATGGAGCTTCGTGATAACTTCGGTAACGTAGTTTTGTTAACATTTACCAATATTAAAACCAATATTTCCGTATCACCTATCGAGTTTACTTTTAAAGCTCCGCCTGGGGCTGATATTGTCAAACTTCCTTAATTCTATTTTTGTTAGATTGAATATAAATGATTGATCCACAATTACTTCGTAAAGACGTCAATAGTGTTGCCGCCCAACTTGCCAAGCGGAAATTTTTTTTAGATGTAACGAAATATACTAGCCTTGAATCCGAAAGAAAAACCCTGCAAGCGCGTTCAGAGGAATTGCAAGCAAAGCGAAATCAACTCGCGAAAAGTATCGGTATGAAGAAGTCAAAGGGAGATGATGCTAATGCAGAAATGGCTGAGTCAGTTCAATGCAATGAGTTGCTCAGTTTGGCTAGTCAGAATCTTGAGGCATTACAAAAAGAAATTGCAGATTTCATGATGGGCATCCCTAATTTGCCTCATGAGACTGTTCCAGATGGCAAAGATGAGCAGGACAATGTCGAAATCAAACGCTGGGGAGATATTCCTAACTTTCTTTTTCAGATAAAAGATCATGTTGATTTAGGTGCATTACACGGACTTGATTTTACTTCGGCAACCAAAATTACCGGCTCTCGATTTGTTGTTCTAAAAGGAGCTATTGCCAAATTACACCGAGCGCTTGCCCAATATATGTTGGATTTACATACAACGCAGCATGGGTATGAAGAGATCAATGTGCCCCTGATTGTGAATGCTCAATCGATGAGAGGTACTGGGCAATTACCAAAATTTGAAGAAGATTTATTTAAAGTACCTAGAAAATTAGGAGATTCTTCAACAGCGCAAGAAGCTGATTTAGAGCTTGAGAATTTTTACCTTATACCAACAGCAGAAGTGCCGGTTACTAATTTAGCTAGAGATCATATTTTCCAAGCCCAAGAATTGCCAATACAGTATGTGGCTCATACCCCTTGCTTTAGATCTGAAGCTGGAAGTTACGGCCGTGATGTCCGGGGAATGATTCGGCAGCATCAATTTGAAAAAGTTGAATTGGTTCAATTTGTAAAACCTCAAGATTCTTTAGCCGCTCTTGAGAAGTTGACTGAGCACGCTCAAGCCGTTTTAGAGGGCTTAAAAATTCCTTATCGAAAAATACTTTTATGCACTGGCGATATGGGATTCGGAAGTATGAAGACCTATGATTTAGAGGCTTGGATTCCGTCGCAAAATACCTATCGAGAAATTAGTTCCTGCTCAAGCATGGGAGATTTTCAGGCGCGCAGAATGCAGGCAAGATTCAAGGAGGGGCAAGGCAAACCAGAGTTGATTCATACCCTCAATGGTTCAGGTTTGGCGATTGGCCGTTGTTTAGTGGCTTTAATTGAAAATAATCAACAAGAAGACGGAAGCATTCGGATTCCATCTAATTTACAACCCTACATGGGCGGCATTACTTTATTAATGCCACACATGAATTAATGAGATTGTAGTTGGTAGTTCTTCAAAAAATTTACTTCCCAAGTAATAATGACTTGATTCAGAATCGCCGGATCAGTCCAACCCTTGATTTCACGACTGAAGTGACCGACTGAGGGATTTGTCCAAGCGTAATTTGAACCTTTTTCAGAGCTGGTTAGTAGTCCAAATCACACATTGATACTTGGTTATCTCTTACTCCACCAACGATAAACATGGTGGCAGTAGACTTATTTAATAGCACCAAACTCTTAATAGACATTGCAGGCATGATGCGAGCTAAATCTTAAAATATTTTGCACCATCAAAAACATTGATAAATGTAGGGGCAAGATCAAATCAATATTCACGATTTACCATGGCGTTGGCCCTTAAAAACTCTGAGCTAAAAAACTCATGGACCGTAGGGGATTTTGATACGGAAGCAATATTCAATCCTTTTTAGTAAACGCTAATTTTTCTTCCCAACAGCCTCCAAAAATAACACCTGAAATGATCATACGCAAAGAGTCTACTTCGCGCATTTTGTTCATGTAATCAAGCACTGTATTAAACATCCTTTCTGCAGTTGTGCTGACTTTAATTGGAGCTTGGCCAGTGCCGGGATCATCAAAAGGATTTTTTAGTTGTTTTGCGCATGATCCATTTTCACAAGTATTCAAATAATTTAAAGTCTTTATTTAAGTGCTTATAATTTTAGGTAAATTTAACCAGTTACATTTTTGGCTAGTTACAAACTGTAACTAATCTAGTTGCGCCCCAGATTCTTTGACAATTTTTCTCCATTTTGTAATTTCATCTCTCAGTTTTGAATTGAGTTGATTTGCGGGCACGGGAGCAATATCTAAACCCTGCGCGATTAATTTTTCACGCAATTCGGGTTGAATCAAAGCTTTTTCCATTGCAGCTTGAATTGTCCTGCTAACATCGACAGGTGTTCCTTGTGGTGCAAAAAGCCCAACCCAAACTTCGCCTACACAATCTGGGAAGGCTTCTGCAATTGCAGGAATTTCTGGGGCTAGGAGAGACCGCTTAGGTGAACTGATAGCGAGTCCTTGGAGTTTTCCCGAACGGATATATGTAAGCGCTGAAGGTAAACTAGCAAAGGCCAATGGCACTTGACCCCCGAGCACATCGTTGATTGCAGGTGATACGCCTTTATATGGGATGTGTTGCATTTCAATATTCGCACTGCTATTTAGCATAGCTCCAAGCAGATGACTAATCGTGCCATTTCCCGCAGAGGCATAAGAAAGCTCACCTGTTCTTTTTTTAGCGGTAGATATGACATCAGCAAAAGACTTCATGGGGGAGTTTGGTGGAGAGACTAATACATAAGGTGTTGATCCAATGTAGGATAAAAATATAAAGTCATTAACGGGATCAAACCCAGGATTTTTATATAGGGCTGGATTAATTGCTTGGGCGCTATTGATGGTCAGCAATAACGTATAACCATCCTTAGCCCCTTTAGCCACACTTTGAGTGCCAATATTGCCCCCAGCGCCAGGGCGATTTTCCACCACAATTGAAGTTTTCAGGGCATCACCCAAAGCAGGAGCAATCGTTCTTGCCACAATATCATTCGTGCCCGCAGCTGCTTGGGGAACAACTAAAGTAACTGGCCTATTGGGATAACTTTGTCCGAAGCAAAGATTAGAAAATAGTAAGATGAAAAGAGCAGATTTTTTAAGCATATTCATAAAAGCATTCCTCTAGATATTTATTCTGGTTTAATATTTTTGGATTGAATAATTGCACTCATTTTAGTGACTTCACTATTTAAAAATTTAGAAGCTTCATCGGGTGAGTTGCCATAGGGTTCAATGCCTAATTGTTCAAATCGTGCTTTCATTTCAGGGGAATTAACAGCCCGTTTAGTTTCCATGGCAACCCGCTCAACGATTTCTTTTGGGGTTCCTGAGCGCGTTAAAAACATGGACCAGGTACTTGATTCGAGATTCAATCCTGCGGCTTCAATCATCGTTGGAACTTCAGATGCGCTAGATATTCTTTGAGGCGACATGATCGCAAGAGCTTTAATTTTTCCAGTCCTTACTTGAGGCATTAGAGTGGGTGGCGTATCGATAAAGACTTGAATATTATTTCCCATGAGATCTTGAAGTGCTAGAGCGGATCCTTTGTAGGGCACATGTGTCATCTCGATATCAGTTTTTATTTTAAAAAGCTCTGTTGCCATATGTGCAGCGGCTCCTATACCTGAAGACCCGTAAGAGAGTTTCCCGGGATTTGCTTTTGCGTAAGCAATAAATTCTTTTAAGTCTTTCACAGGAAGAGTATTACTCACTGTCATCATTAGAGGGGTGATACCGACCAATGAAACTGGCGTAAGACTTTTTAAAGGGTCGAATGATAATGTGCCCGCATATAGAGTTGGGTTAACAGAGTGGGCTGCTAAAACCGTCAAAAATGTATAGCCATCTGGATTGGCTCGTGCGACATATTCGGATCCAATAAGAGCATTTGCACCGGGTTTGTTTTCAATCACAATCTGCCAACCCGTATTTTCCATTAGTTTTTGAACGACAATACGGGTGGTTACATCACTAAGGCCTCCAGGAGCATAGGGTACGACCCATCTAATTGGTTTATTGGGCCATGAGGCTGAATAAGCAGGCTTTTGGAGCATCAAACCCAATAGAGCAGAAATACCGCTTTGATAAAAAAGTCTTCGATTCATACTTTGATTTCCTATAACGAGTTAACCATCTTCATTTAAGAGATTAATATGGAGGATGGGTATTCCATAGTATTAACCCCAATAGTAAACAATCTTATAGGATTTAGTATCAAAGAATAACTATATAAATAGGAGATAGCCATGCCATCCATTCATGTTAATGGAAAAACCTTTGAGGTCAATGCTGACCCAGATACCCCTTTATTGTGGGTCATTAGAGAACATCTAGGCTTAACTGGAACAAAATTTGGTTGTGGAATAGCGCAATGTGGCGCTTGTTCAGTTCATATTAATGGTGAAGTGATGCGCAGTTGTGTTTATAAATTATCGATGTTGACGAACAAAGATAAGATCACGACGATTGAAGGCTTATCAGAAAACTTGTCCCATCCAGTGCAACAAGCTTGGGCTCAGGTAGATGTTCCACAATGTGGTTATTGTCAGTCGGGCCAAATCATGGCAGCTAGTGCTTTACTTAAACGCAATAATAATCCAACTGATCAGGACATTGATAATTCGATGACAAATATATGTCGTTGTGGAACATATCAGCGTATTCGTGAAGCCATTCATGTCGCAATCGGCATTGCGAAAAACCCTAATAAAAATAAAGCATAAAGAGGCCTTTGATGACGACTCATTCACTGCATAGTTCAATACATATACCTACATCAAGAAGACAATTTTTAGTAACGAGTATTTCGGCAGGTGCTGGATTAGTTCTTGGATTTACATTACCCAGTAAAGCATTTTCTGCATCATTACAGCAAGCCACCCCGGAAGTGAATGCATGGGTAGTGATTAAACCAGATGATACTGTGGTGATCAGAATTGCTAGAACTGAAATGGGTCAAGGGTCGTTAACTGGATTAGCACAATTAGTGGCTGAGGAATTAGATTGTGATTGGAGTAAGGTAACAACTGAGCTAGTTGCTCCTCAGGATAATTTTGCGCGACAAAACGTGTGGGGGCAAATGTTAACTGTAGGTAGCTTTGGGATTCGATTTTCTCAAGATTTAGTCAGACGTGGTGGCGCCTCAGCCAAGATAATGTTAATGCAGGCAGCTGCAAACCAGTGGAGCGTTCCTCTGGGTGAGCTAACGTCAAAAAATAGTGTGATCCTTCATGGATCGACAGGCCGAACCATAACCTACGGCGCCGTAGCAGATGCCGCTGCAAAACTTACCCCGCCCGATCCCAAAACCATGGTGTTAAAAGATCCCAAGGAGTGGAAGCTCATAGGGCAACCATTAAAACGCTTAGATACCTTAGATAAATTAGATGGTAGTAAAAAATATGCAGTTGATGTGCAACTTCCCGGGATGTTAAATGCCATTTATTTCGCAAGCCCTGTTTTTGGTGCTAAATTAAAAAACTTGGATGATCGTCAAGCGATCACAATGCCTGGCGTAAAAAAAGTCCTTAAAGTGGCTGATGACGGCTATGCAGTAGTTGCAGATACCTGGTGGCAAGCTAAGGTCGCTGCAGAAAAGGTAAAAGTGGTTTGGGATGATGCTGAACTGAGTCTTAAATCAAGCAGTACCATAGATGCCTATCTGAAAACAGGATTAACAGCTACATCGGGGCTTTATACATTTAGAGATGAAGGTTCTGCATTGAGTAATCTTGCAGAAAATTCTAAAAAAATAGAAGCCACATACAGTGCCCCATTTTTGGCACATGCCACGATGGAGCCTTTGAACTGCACTGCTTTGGTAACCTCAAATCGTGCGGAAATTTGGGTGGGTACCCAAGATCCTGAGGGTGGGCAACTTGCAATGTCGAAAACTCTGGGTTTACCAATGAATCAATGCTTTGTGAATCGATTTGATCCGGGTGGTGGATTTGGACGTCGAGGTAGGGTATCGGATTATGTTGTGCATGCAGTGAATATTGCAAAACAGATGCCTGGAGTTCCTATTAAGATGTTGTGGACACGTGAAGAGGATATGACGCATGGTCAATATCGGCCAATTTCAATGTGTAAGTTAACGGCAAGCCTTGATGACAATAACCGTATACATGCGATGCATATCCGATTATCAGGTCAGTCAATCTATGCTTGGCGTAATCCAACACAAGATCTTACCGGGTTCAAAGATAATTCTCAAGTTCAAGGATGGTCCGGTGATCCCAAAAGCGATCAACAACTTTGTTATGGGGCACCGCATTTAAAAATTGAATACGCTATGCGCAATACGCATGTACCAGTAGGCACTTGGCGTGGTGTAAATGTACCCCAAAATTCTTTTTATATTGAAGCTTTTATTGACGAACTAGCTCGATTTGCAAAAAAAGATCCATTGGAATTTAGAAGAGAAAATACCAAAATACCAAAGCAACTTGCTATCCTTAATTTGGCAGCGCAAAAAGGAAATTGGGGGAAATCATTACCAAAAGGAGTTTATCGAGGTATTGCGCAGTTCATGAGTTATGACACATATAGTGCAGCCACGGTTGAGCTATCTGTAAAACCTTCCGGCGAGGTCAAGGTCCACAGGGTAGTTCTTGCTTTAGATTGTGGCTACGCCGTCAACCCAAGTCAAATTGAAGCCCAAGTTCAAGGATCGATTGTGTATGGATTGAGTGCGGCAATGTGGGGTGAGTGTACTGTTCAGAATGGCAGAATCAAGCAACGCAACTTTGACGATTACAGGGTGTTACGATTAGCCGAGATGCCTAAGGTAGAAACGTATATTCAAAATACGGGAGGTAATTGGGGAGGGGTAGGAGAGCCGCTGATTGCGGCTATTACACCGGCAGTGATTAATGCACTAGCAGCTGCAACAGGAAAAACGATTCGGGATTTACCCATTAAAAACCATTCTTTAAAAACGTGATGATTTGCTTTCCGCCGACTTAACGAAGTAATCAACTTATTTTTAAGACCAACTTAAAGGAATTTTTATGTTTCTAAAAAAACTGACTTGTGTTTTAACTTTGTTGTTTATGCATAGTCAACTGTTTGCCGCAGACATTACCTTATTAGCTTCAACCGGCGTGAGCTCCATGATGAAAGTAGTCTTATCAGAGTTTGAAAAACAAACAGGGCATCGG
>CANFOL010000003.1 GCA_947448695.1 Burkholderiaceae bacterium | reverse complement strand
GCAATTTCACGTGCAGAGCCAGTTAGAGAAAGAATATGCATACCTGTATTTGCACGATCGACAATGTAGATATAGCCACGCTCATCGACTTCCACATTATTTGTCTGAATTGCCTTACGCTCAGATGCTGCAGTAAAAGGTAACTTACCACGCTGACTCGCTGGAGTCGCTAAAACCACTGTATTTTTATTCATTGCTGGAACAAAGTGGCCAATCTCTTTAGGTGCAAATGGGTCTCTCATATCTACAGCGCGAACACCAGCGTTAAAGTATGCAAAAAACATAATTTTTTTGTAATAAACATCGGTCATGTTTTCATTTGAGGAATGAGTGCCAAAACGACCACCTTTTGCACAGTAGTTACCGCTTTTTTCTGGTATTCCCCAGTTTGCTACACCAAAGGCACGCTTTTCATTCGTGGCATCCACAATCCAAACCATTTGGCGCCCTTCAAGACATTCCTTTTGAATTGCCTCATTTGTTACAACGATAAAATCACGAGTCGCACCTAATAAGTTTTTAGAGAACTCAGGAACCTTCACACCCATCATTGGGAAGGTCGTATGCGCACCGTGCATGGACGGCATATCGACACGAGTCACTTGGGGGTAGAGGAGGTTCTCTGGCGTAGGATCTTTAGAACCATTCAATAATTTTTCACGGTCAATAATTTGAACGATACCATCTGTGTTGGTGCCATATCCAAAATAAACACGATTCCCTTTTGCACCAGTAGACATTACCCCATGTAATTGAACTGGAACATCGCCTGAGGCACCCGGTTGCTGACCTACCAAGCCAAAATCTCTTATAAAAACAGGTTTTGCAGGATCTGATAAGTCATAAACCTGCGTCATTCGACTGGTTCGCCATTGCGGGTTACCTGAGACGAGGTAGGCTATACCTGAGTCACACTCCCAAAAGTTTTTGTGAGTTCCTTTGAGACCTTTTGTAATCGTAGTGAGTAATACGGGGCTTTCTGGAGAGGTTACATCCCAAATTTCATGGGCTTGATTTCCAAACACTCTGAGCATATAAAATTTACTTTTATCCGCTTTTGGTAATGTTGCGCCACTACAAACTCTTACCATTTGGCTACCACCTTGTTCGGCAAGACCCTCTTCACCAGGAATGTGATACAAATATTTTGGTTTTTTAACATCGGTTACATCGATGATAGAAGTTCCGTTATCTTCCATTTTGCCGTTTAGAGGATTGATCTTGTTATCCCCGTGATGACCAATATAAGCAATCCAGCGATTGCCTTGTTTTTGTATGGTGGGTTGATAGGCAGTTCTTCCTTGTAGGTCACTATAACCTTCAAGTTTCATGTTTTTTGCGCTTTCTACCCCTTGAGCAATGACCTGCCCAGAAAAGACGCTAAGAGATAACGCACAAGCACCAGCTTGAACAAGCTTAGTGAAGTTTTTTAAAAACGAATAAATTGATTGATTCATGACAGTCCCCCTTTGTGGCTTCATTTTGATGAAGTTTGTTTTATTTAATTTAACTATACACAATTTTAGGTATAAATTCTCAAATAATTGTTTATTTGACGATTTAACATGGCAATGCAAGAAAAATCAATAAACTTGTCAAATTAAATATCGTATGCATTCATTTAGAGGACAATCACATTTGGAAGGTGTCTACGGGGTATAAAACTTAAAAGTATGAGAACTTTATTCCGCCTTCCATTCCCCAGACTTGCCACCACTTTTCTCCAGCAGTTTCACCTCAGAAATAATCATCCCGCGGTCAACTGCTTTACACATATCATAAATAGTCAAAAGGGCGACTTGAACAGCAGGGAAAAACTTAATAGAAACAAGGATAAAAGAAAAACTAAAAATCAAAACTCATCAAAAAATAAATAGTCAATTGGTCAAGATTTACGCAAGAAGTTAAACGTTTTTCATGCGCATAATAAAACAACTCCCTATTATATGTTTTAGGAGCGTATTAGGGGGTGGGGAATGGACCAAATGGGGTGGGGGTATACCCAAGGCAATGAGTAGTACAGATAGTGCGACCCTATTTTTTATAACGTGTGTATATTTAGTTTTATTGTTTAGTTTCTTTGCATGCAATCTCCATTATTGAAGTATATTGTCTCCCGTAGTCGCATAAACTTTTATCTATATATTGCTGTTCTGTTTTGATAGATTGATTTTTTTTACAATATTTAGTTTTGAACTCTTGAGCCGTTTCCAAACTCGACCAGTCCCCATCATATATGCGCCCCTCTTTTACATCTTTTTGAGCTTTTGTGGATTGATAATCTTTATTCACATAGCTATTAACTGCAACAAAAACTTTTCTAAAATACCAGTTCGTTCTCCAAAGACTTGTCCGAATTTCAGAATCGCTGTGTCTGCTAGTGGGGGGCACTTTATATGATTGCTAATCGATTAAGCCTTCGATATTCATAAATAATAAGCAGTTATCTTAAGGAGAGTATATTTTTTTACAATACTTGGAAAACATTATTATAATTCGAAGTTATATCAAAAAGGAGTTCATTTTGCGCCAAAAAATACTTTCCGTTTCTATTACCAGTGTGTTTTTGATAATATCGAATTCGGGTTATGCTCAATTCGGAAACTTAATGAATCAGTTTAAAGATGCGGCTGAAAAAATTCAAAAAGAGGTGCAGCAGCAAATCCAATCAACCATTGAGCCAGTAAACACGAGTAATCAACAATCTCAAGCAGTAGCTCCAGCAGCAAATATTCCGCAACCATCGGTTTCTAACGTAGTAAGAAGTCCGGTTAAAAATTCAGATCAATCTGATAGCTCAGATATATCAAAAGCGTTCCGAGGAATTTGGTGTAAAACAATTGATACCTCTTCTAGTGGTCCTTTTGATTTCAAAGGGGTTAAGCCGGGAGACTTATGTCAATCGTCAGATGATGTAATTGTTGCGATTGCTGCAAAACTTAAAAAATCTAATCAGACATTTGAATGGATGACTAAACCTAAAGCTCTTAATGAGGGGGGGGTTTTAGTTGTTGATAATGTTATTGCTGGCGATAAAGCTTTTTTTAAAATTGCAATTTTAATTGATCCATATTTAGAGAAGGCGTACTTAGCATCTTTTACCGGATTAATCTGCGCGGCAGATCCATCCAATTCACTAAACTCAGAGAATCCCTTCCGTAATGCTCTTGAATCTAAGTACGGAAAGCCTGCTTCCGCGTATACGGAATATGATAGTTTGAAGGCTCAAATAGATGAATTGGAGCAACAAAATTCCGCCGCGAGGAGGCAGGCTATTACAGTTAGAGAGGCAAAAAATACTCGCGATGTAGACAATATGCTCCCGATGTTAAAAGGTATGTTGGGCGCCTCTGATAAAAACGCAATTCTTTCTCTCACTTGGGACTACGAGAAAGGTAATCCTGAGCGTCCAGTCGGAACGGCAACCGTTACTCAAGCAAGATGGAACCTTATACGTGAGGTGGGCGGTTGTAAAGTCCAATACATTGATAAAGCAAGTTCCGGTTCACCGAGCTTAGACTATGGCTTTGGGCTTTCTCTTATGGGAACGAAACGGATTGTGTCGTTGGAAAATTCCATTATTGCAAAAAATCAAGCCAAGGAAAAAGAAAAAATTCAAAGTGCACCAGCTCCCAAGTTCTAAAAAGATATTATTTACTGCTTAGTCGGGTGGTAAATTTTCAAATAAGGGGAATATCTTTTGAAGCTTTGCTTTCAAAATCTTTGCAAAAAGAGGTTTATTCTTTTGATCACATTGCTATCAATCCCTCTGTTATTGCTTGTGATATGAGTAATACTGGTCAGCCTAATGAGATCTTGGATGTTGCCGTATTCTCACTCGCACTCATGGGTGTGAATTGGGGAGATTATTTTAAAGAGGTTTGCCGACTGTTAAGGGCAGGTGGCTTATTGAAAATTGCAGAGCCTGCCTCTAAATGGTCAGATGATAATTTTAGGAAGTTAAAAGACGGTATTGAGAATGCGGGATTTAATGTATCAGGCAAGCCGAAGTTAAGTAGTAAGTTTGTTTATATTGATGCGATGAAGCCTCTGTAAATAATAAAATCCGATCGCCCAAACCCGAAATAGAAATTTAATCACATCTTTCCAGTAACGAGACTCTTTGTTAATCCTTGGGTAGGACTTGCGACAGAGCTTATTAAAATAATTTCATACTGAAGTTTGTAATCTCTTAACTATGCACGACCTTCATTTACATGGGTCTAAGCCTGTTAATGCTTTAATCTGATCGTAACACTCCCTGAGTCTTTTCTCAGATGACATTAAATATTTTTTTGTATTTTCAATAGTTCCATAAGGAGGAGTACCTAGCCAATCTGCCATTATTCCTAAATCCATGGATTGATCGCGGATTGTAACCATAATTTCTACTAGAGGTGCGTTTGCCATTTTATTTGTCCTTTATCCAATAGCGTTTGTTTCTGGACGCTGTTGTCCATGCTCTTTTGTTTATAAATCCGTACTTTCTTAAAACTGATGCTAACTGCTCGTATTGGGGTAATGATCTATGTCGCCCTTGAAGTTTTGATAATCCAATAATCTCATTGAGTGTGTATCTCCGTATTAGCTGGTCGGGGGTTAGCGAGCCTATCCAAGCCTTTATTCCTTCATCGAGGTATTCGAGCTGTGTTTGGATAGGTTTAGCTTGGAGTTTTTTGTTTTGGCGGTCGGCCTCTTCTTTGAGTCTTTGGACTTGAAGGTAAACGGGGAGGTGATTAAGTTGTGTATTCATATTTAATTGGTGGCAGCTTTATGGCGTTCTAGTTTTGACCTCAACCACATAATTCGTAAATTTCACAGGGAGAATACTTCTCATGCCAGTTGCGTTAGCCGGCTCTCGCCAATGCGAAAAGACGTCGCTAGACGTAGAGAAATCGTGGCGGTCTACAAGCCTTATTCTGTAATGGTTCTTTGGCCGCTGAGGGGTATCATTAAATGGCGACATTAACCTATAGGGCTTGAATCCAATATAGTGCTGGCTGGGGAGTCCGCTAAGTTGGTTTGTGTTTTGAGTTGGCGAACAAGAAGTCAGCGGGCTAGATTGCGACACGGAGTACCTCCTTAATTTGTTTTGGGACTACTAGATCTGCTCGTTCTTCTAGTGATAATGAATGAAGTGATATCGATCCATCATCTAGAGCAATATTTAAAATAGTTCTTAATCGATCCTTGCTAGCTTTAAATACACCATTTTTCCCAGCTAATTTATCAAGCTTATTTTTTGTGAAAAGAGGGTCTTTAGCAATTTGATTAATGAGCAGTTCTAGAATCCTTTCATTCGCAGTTCTTATGGGACCTGGAATAGGCACCTGAAGAATTACTGGTTGCAATGTAGATGTGTGGTATTGACTAGCAAAAACTTTCTTAAGCCATATGCCGCCTATATTTGAGCCATAACTATTTTTTGGAACCTCTAGTCGTGCGTACATCTTACGTTCTTTAGTTAATTCGTATTTCTTTGCATCTTCTTCCGGCATAGTAATGATGCCGATTAATTGTCTACAGGCATTTTCAAAAGCAAGTGAGCCTACTGCTATCCCCTGTTCAATTTTGGTAGTTAAAATATTAGCTTTACTAACGTGAGCAGCAAAAACCACGGCAGCCCCTGTTGCTTTCACAATTTTGTTTGCTTCTCGACAGATGGCGGTTGCAGATTCTGAGGAATTAAGGTCTCCTGTGGCAAAGCCTTGTAAGTGATCTAAAACAATCATCCCATCTTTGAGTCCAAAACCATTGGCTATTGCAATAATCTCTTCAGCAACACCAGAGCTGTCAAAAGCCCCATGTTTAAGAGTTACAAGTCTTTTGTCTTGTCCAAGCAGCGAGATGAGTAATAAGTTTTCTATCGCCATGTCTCTTGCTTCACTTGGCCAATCGCTTGTAATAGCACTAAATTTTCTATCTAACTCTTCTTTTGATTCTTCAACGGAGAGAAAAACTACCTTTCTCCTTTTAAGGGGTGAGTTGTTCCAGTGCCTACCTGCCGCAATATGACAGCTATGTGATAAAAGTAGTGATGTTTTCCCAACTGCCCCCAACGCTGCAATACCAGTAATTGCATTTAATGGATAAAGAGCTAGAGAGGTGTCTATTTTAGGCCCTGCGAATTCACGGGCTGCCATCCCACCAGAAATAAATAGTGGTCTATGGCCTTCAAGATCCTGAGGCAGTAATGTTGGGATTGCAGTCGAAATTTGATTAAATTCATTCTGGGGGAGTTTATCTAATGGGATTGCTTTAGAAATGGTGTAATGAAGCCATGTTGAATCACCTCTTTTCTCATCCCATTTTGGTCGATAAAGTTTTGATGTGCGCATGACTTGATCTATTTCATCTGGGCTTAATCCATTACGATTTAAATAGCCAATTAGTACAAAGTCTGCAGTTGAATGATCATTGTTGTAGTGTGTTGTATTCCCGTTGTATAGATCACGGAATTTTTCTCCCACCAGTAATGGTGTATCAGACAATAGATCAGCTATCTGATTTTTGACATCTTCAGATAATGCGGTGACAGGTAGCGAACCTTTCCTGCTTATCGAGGGTATAGATATAGTTTTATTAAGAACTGCCTCTGTGGGCAAAAATGTAAGAAATTGATCTATTAATTCTTGGCCTTTTATAGTTTCATTACCCATGAGATATACCCTCACGTTTAGCAACTTTTCCAGTAACTGTTAAGAAGCGCGCATTGTCATAGATCTCTAGCCCAGAACTTTTCCTTCCGCCAGAAGGTAGTGAGCCTTTAATAAAAAGACGTAACCCAGTTCCACTCGGTGATTTTTCACAGTAGTATCCTGAATCAACTGTTAATTTCACCCATGCTTTGAGCTCTGGGTTATGGGAGAATAGTTCTTGGTAGCCATCGATATCAACACCTACCAGTCCATTGCCAGTTAAGAGGACTCCCACCCCTGTGAAATTTCCAGACAGGTATGCCTCCTTGGCTTGTAAGAAGCTCCCAAAAAGCTCAGGTTTATTCGCACCGATTTTGATGCCACGTTTTGGACAGCGAGGTGCTTTATTAAATTTACCTGTTTGCCCTGTTCTAGGTTCTGCCTTCCATACTGCCCAAGGCTGCTCAGTTAAATAATTTGGAATATTCTCAAAGTTGGGGCTTAACCATTGAGGTGCTGCTGGAGTTACTAATTCATGATTTTGTATTTCTATACTATGCATAATTTGTCCTTAAAAAAATAGTTACCACATCCTTTGTAGGACTAAATGAAAAGGGACGCAAGCTAGAATTTGATGATTTAAATGGGTATGGTTGTGCTATTTGATTTTTGAATTAAATCATTGATTTACATCTTTAGATATTTTTGTAATAAAGAATTATTTTTAGTTTTTTTAACCTAATTTTTCAGCTAATAATTCAGGATTAGGGTGATAGTAACGCTTCAACATCGCTAGACTTTTATGCCCAGATACAGCCGACAGTTCAATCAGGTTTGGTAGCTTCTCTGCCATTCGTGTAATCGCCATATGCCTTAGGTCATGGAAGTGTATATCTTCTATCCCAGCTCGTTTTCTAGCCCTATTAAAAGCTTGAGATACCACTTCATGCGTTATTGGAAATACTATCCCACAGATGCTTCTGGGAATTGACTGCAGTATGCGGATAGCTTCTGTGCTTAGGGGGACCTTTCTAGATTCACCATTCTTTGTAAGGGGTATGAATGCGGTCCTAGTATTGAAGTTGATTTCATTCCAGTGCAAACCTAGCAGCTCTCCACGCCTCATTCCTGTTTCAAGCGCTAATTTCACCAAAGGCACCATCCATATTGATTTGCGCCCAGTAGGCTCTAGAGCATTAAATAAAGCATTTAACTCTGTTTCACTCAGTATTCGGTTCCTGCCTTGTGGACTTGAAGGTTTCTTGACTAATGAAACGGGGTTAGTAATATTAAATCCCCACTCTCGTCTAGCTACAGTAAATATGCTCGAAAAGTAAGCTAGTTCTCTAATGACCGTTCCATTGGATACTTCTTTTAATCTTTCATCTCTGTATTTTGAAATAACTTGGGGTGTTACATATAGTACATTGAGTTTTGCAATTGGCCGTCTAGCTATCGCTGTAATTCTTATTAAGTCTGGCTTAGCCCCTCGCATAGTTGGAGTAACTTCACGTATATAGCGCTCTATGAGTTCTTTGAAGGTGGTACGTTCAGCTAAATTTTGATTTAAATAAATACCCTTATCAAGTTCTACTTCAACTTGTCTTGCCCAACGTTCCGCATCTTGTTTAGTGATAAACGATTTGATAATACTTTTGTGGCCTTTGCGTGAAATTCTAGCTTGCCATTTCTTTCCATGAATACGAATTGCTGCCATAGTGCACCTCCATTTGGTCAGGAGATGAGCAAGACTTTAATTTTTCTTTTACTGAATACTTTTTACAAGGTTAAGTTAGCACACACTACAGCGCCTTCCATTCCCCAGACTTGCCACCACTTTTCTCCAGCAGTTTCACCTCAGAAATAATCATCCCGCGGTCAACTGCTTTACACATATCATAAATAGTCAAAAGGGCGACTTGAACAGCAGTTAAGGCTTCCATCTCCACACCAGTTTGACCAATGGTTTTAGTTAGAGCAAAGCACATCACCTCGTTTCTTTCAGGGATGATTTCAAAGTCTACGCTAACATGAGTTAAAGGGATTGGGTGACATAAAGGAATAAGATCACTCGTTTTTTTTGCACCTTGAATGCCCGCAATTCGAGCGATTCCAAGTACATCCCCTTTTCTATGATTGCCAGCAATAATTAATTCAAGGGTCGTTGGTAACATGGAAATTTTCCCAGTTGCCTTAGCAATTCTCTGAGTGGAGCTCTTATCCCCAACATCCACCATGTGTGCTGCGCCGGCTTGATTAAAATGAGTTAGCATGTTTAGATTCACTTATCTGAATAAAGGTTTTCATTGAAAAAAAGCATTATTTACTACATTTTATTTTCAATCATATGGTTTGATCTATTGTATCCTTTGCAAGTGATTGCTCAGGATAAAGTGACAATCCAAAACCCAATGAATGAGTCGAAAGAAGAGCCACCATTAGGAGGCCGTGCTCCTATTATTTTGCCGGATTTAGGTGACGTATCTTCAGGAGATATGAGTGCCCTCGATGAAAATAAACTCGGGGAGCGCATTATGCGCGAGATCCGTAAGGATCCAGATTACGTCACAAATTGGTTGATGTATGACTATATAAATCAGTTAGGTAGAGAACTAGTAGCTGGGGCAAGACGTCAAAAAATATCTGGATCAGACAATTCGGGACCTTTCCCGCCAAAGTTTGAATTTTTTAATGTTCGCGATTCGAGCGTTAATGCTTTTGCTTTACCAGGCGGTTATATTGGAATGCATACGGGACTCATCGTTCTTGCAGATAACGAAGCACAGCTATCCTCTGTACTGGGTCATGAAATTGGTCACGTTACTCAAAAACATATTGCGCGAGGCGCAGGTCTAGGAACTAATAGCGGCGTCGTCATGCTTGCTTCTTTGTTATTGGCAATTGTTGCTGCCCGAAGTAATCCTGGTGCGGCACAAGGCTTAGCGATTGGTGGACAAGCACTCGCAATACAAAATCAATTATCTTATTCTAGAGATGCAGAACGAGAAGCTGATCGCATAGGTTATCAAATATTGAATGCCACCGATTTTGACGTTAATGGCATGCCAGATTTTTTTCAAAAGTTACAAAAATCAGCTGGCATTACTGATTCGACTATTCCTGCATATGTTAGAACTCACCCTTTAACTAGCGATCGAATTGCTGATATGCAAGATCGTACACGAAATGATCAAAACAAAAATAGACCAATCAAAAACTCCATTGATTTTTATTTAAATCAAACTATGGCTAAGATAGAGCAACAAGGTCAGGGCAGTGATTTGCTGCAAACGAAAGAGTTTTATATAGGTCAAACCAATAGCAAATCAACGATCAGATTGATGCAAGGTCATTTTGGTTTGGCTTTAGTCGCACTTCAAGAAAATAAAAGTGAGGAAGCAGAAAAACAACTTCTCAAAAGCAAAGAGTTAGCCTCCCAATTAAGCCCTAATGAGATTGCGCCGAAGAGTACATCTGTCTTTGATATTACTTCTGCTCAAATTGCTATGACTAAGAAAAATTTTACATTAGCGCAAAATATTTCAGGGCAAGTTATTCGGACTTTTCCAAATTCAAAAGCTGCTGGCGTTTTATTAGTTCAAGCTTATTACGCAGGTGGAAAAACTGCAGAAGGGATTACTTGGTTAGTACAAAAAACGAAGGTACAAAAAGACGACATCACTTGGTGGAATTTATTGGCCAAGGGTTATGCTGAGCAAAATAACCAAGCTAAATACCATGCTGCAGTTGCTGAGAAATACGTTTGTGAAGGTGCATTACCTGCGGCGATTCAACAGCTAAGCATTGCCAAACAATCTAGTACAGGCGATTTTTATTCGTTATCAGAAATTGAGGCGCGTAAGAGTCAATTAGAGTTTTTATACCTTGAGGAATTAAAAGACAACGGTAAATTACCGAAAACTAATTAAGGCTTTGGAGTTTTAGTGAATTGATAAAGTTGTGGTAAATCTTCACTATAAATAGGCTCAATTGACATTTTTTCTTGCCATAAAAACTCCCCTAAACTACCACAGCTATTTTGAAATATTTTTGCAAATGCCGAAAATATATCTAAATCATGATCATGTAATAAACCAATTGATTTAATTTTTGTAGGAGTAAATTGCCCATTTTCTTCTTGTGTAAACGTCTCAAATTCAGCCTCAAAACTAATTTGGTCTTGTTCATCTAAAAAGCAGCCTGTTGGTTGAATTGCTTGACCAAAAGTAGTTTTTAATTCCCATTTTCCTTCTGCAAGAGGATAAAACCGTACAACCCAGGGGCAAATAGCAAATGAAATATAGACACGTTGGGGACCGTTTTGAAAAAAATGATTGCCCTTATCATCAACAGCTAAATGGGACTCAATATAGTTTTTAAATCCAGGGTGGGTAACTTTTTCCCCAGGTAAGTGGTGTTGTTGAGCATAGTCATTTTGTATCCGCCATTCGCCCCGCCGATCAAAATGAAGCCAGCCAAAGCAATTAGGCACTTGGGGCCATTTTTGTAAAGCTTGAATAGTGGCTTGATCCACACTTAAATAAGATTAATGGAAGCCATGATCACCAGCAATTGATGGTGAATGTATGAGATCTTTTGATACCTGACTCGTATGTAAATGTGCAATTCGCCATCCCATTGTTCCTTGAACGAGGATGATAGTCATATGGATAAAAAACGATGGCTCATGCACATCTTTTTGGAATCGGACCGCTTCGGTACTATCTACAAAAGTTGTACCCATATAGGTATGACTTGTTGAAGTGAGCGTATCAAAAATCACAGAGTTCTTCATTAAGTCCTGAAGACCTATGCGCAATTGTTTATGACCAGTCAAGCGAACACCATCTGGCAAAATGCAGGTAACGGTATCCTCTTCAAACCACAAACGCAAAGCATTTTCTAGATCACATTTGAGAAGGCTCGTATACCAACCATCAATCACTTCATCGACATTGTGAAATAAACGTGCTGAGCGAGACATTAGTTGATATTCCTTAAGGTAATACAGCGATTTAATTCATCAAAAGCAGATTGAGGCGTAATTTGATTTAAGCAATTTAAATGGCCCAGTGGACATTTTCTTTGGTGACAAGGACTACAGTCAAGACCTAAAAACAAAATTCCTGCGAATGGGGATAGTGGAGGAGTATGTTTTGGGTCGCTAGAGCCATAAAAAGCAATTTGTGGAATACCAAAAGCCGCGGCAATATGCATTAATCCAGAGTCATTGCTAGCTAACCCTTTAGCTTTAGGAATCAAGGCGATAGACTGATCAAGACTAGCCAAACCACAAAGATTTAGGACACTTGGACGTAAATTTACCTCGATCATTTGTAAGATTTCATCACAAATAACACGATCTTTTGAGCTACCTAAGAGCAAAATACTGCTACAGGGATCATATTTTAATAATTTTTTTGAAAGTGCCGCAAAGTGTCCTGCTGGCCATTGCTTGGCAGGTCCGAACTCTGCACCAGGTGCAAGAATATAAAATTTGTCAGGATGAGGCAATGCTTGTAATAAATCTACCGCTTGGTTTTGTATAAAAGCTTCGGCGCAAAGTTTCGGTCTGGGATTTATTAATGTATCTAACTGAAGATTGATTAGTCTTGCCAAATGAAGATAGTGATCGACCATTGGAGGGCGATTTTTTTTGGGAGGGTTAGGAAGGTATTTTGCTAAAAAAACTGATCGAAGCTCTCCTTGATACCCATATATTTGGGGGATTTTAGCTAGAACAGGAATCAGAGTCGACTTCCAGCTATTGGGTAAAACAAAGGCTTGATCGAATTGCTGGTCTTTGATGATGTGCGCTAATTTCATTCGCTTAGCAAGCTCAATTTTGCCATGTGAAAAATCAGCCTCAATCACATCCGGCTTTGATTGCATTGCTCGGTAAACAGGAGCAACCCAAGGGGTAGCCAAAATAGTTATTCGACCAAATACCTTATTTAGACAACTAATTAGGGGCTCAGACATTACAGCATCGCCAATCCAATTAGGCGCGATGACGAGCGTTTGAGGCATCGTTTTTAGTGTCCGACCTTAGCGCCAGCTTTCAAATGATACTCAGCGCCACAATAAGGACATTTTGCATGTCCTGTGTGTGCAATGTCTAAAAAAACACGGGGGTGTAAATCCCAGTTTTTCTCAGTGCCTGTTGGGCAATGGAGTGGCAGGTCCTTCGTATCAATTTCAATAGGCATTTGGGAAGTAGTCATGATTATTTAACGTAAGTTAGCCAAGAGCGATACTTATCATTTTTACCTTTTACTATGTCAAAAAATACATTTTGTATTTTTTCAGTCATAGGACCTCTTCCACCATTACCAATAATACGATCATCTAGTTCACGAATCGGCGTTACTTCCGCAGCTGTACCTGTAAAAAATGCTTCATCGCAGCAGTACATTTCATCACGAGTGATACGTTTTTCTTTTACTTCAAAACCAAGATCATGTGCAATTTTGATAATGGAGTCACGAGTAATACCAGCAAGGCAAGAAGCTAAGTCTGGAGTGTAAATTACACCGTCACGGACAATAAACACATTTTCCCCGGAGCCTTCAGAAACATATCCGTCCGTATCGAGAAGGAGAGCTTCATCGTATCCATGTGCAGTTACTTCTTGGTTGGCTAGGATAGAGTTAATGTAATAACCAGATGCTTTGGCACGAACTAAAGAGACATTGACGTGGTGACGGCTAAAGGAAGACGTTTTGACACGAATACCTTTATTTAAACCATCTTCCCCCAAGTAAGCGCCCCATTGCCAAGCAGCTATAGAGACTAATATTTGGTTACCCTTAGGAGAAATCCCTAATTTTTCTGAACCAATCCATGCGATTGGACGAAGATAACAGGACTCGAGTTTATTTGCCTTAACTACCTCTAATTGAGCTTGAATAAGTTCTTCTTGGGAATAAGGCATTGCCATTTGGAAAATCTTGGCAGAATTGAACCAGCGCTTGGTATGCTCTTCAAGACGAAAGATGGCTGGCCCTTGATCTGTCTGATAAGCCCTCACACCTTCGAAAACAGCCATACCATAATGTAGGCTATGAGTTAGGACATGGATGTTGGCATCTCGCCAATCAACTAATTTGCCATTAAACCAAATAAAACCATCGCGATCAGACATTGACATTTATAATTTCCTAAACGGACATATGAAGAGTTCTTATTGTAAAACAGGCGAAGAAATTACATTCAATTTTTGCCGATAAAGTGTTTATTATAAATTTGGGGTTTAAATCATCCTGTATGATGATTTATTGAACCAATTTGATGTTTTTAATTGATTAATAATTACCTATGATTCATTCCACATCCCTCAAAATCAATCGATTATCTGATTTAGTCTCACAAAACCGACTTGCTGGAAAAAGAGTTTTTATTCGCGCAGACTTAAATGTTCCCCAAGACTCTACTGGAAAAATTACCGAGGATACCCGAATAACAGCATCCATTCCCGCAATTCAGATGTCTTTAGATGCAGGCGCAGCCGTCATGGTGACATCACACTTGGGTAGACCTACCGAGGGGAACTTACAACCTGCCGATTCATTAGCGCCTGTAGCTGATCGATTGGCTGAGCTTTTGGGCAGAAAAGTTGCTTTAATTTCAGATTGGGTATCGGGCGATTTTCAAGTACAACCAGGCGAAGTGGTCCTTTTAGAAAACTGCCGCGGCAATATTGGTGAAAAAAAAGATGATCCAGAGTTGTCGAGAAAAATGGCACTACTATGTGATGTTTACGTTAACGACGCTTTCGGAACAGCTCATCGTGCTGAGGCAACCACCCATGGAATGGCGAGATTTGCACCAATTTCTTGCGCGGGCCCTCTCATGGAAGCTGAAATTGATGCCCTGTCTTTTGCATTAAATGACCCTAAAAGACCCTTAGTAGCCATTGTGGCAGGTTCAAAGGTTTCAACTAAGTTGACGATACTAAAAACCCTTGCTGAGAAAGTTGATCAATTAATTGTGGGGGGAGGAATTGCCAATACCTTCATGCTGGCAGCAGGCTTACCGATTGGTTTATCTTTAGCAGAGCCTGACTTAGTAGATCAGGCTAAAGAAATCATGAAAATCATGCATCAACGAGGAGCCTCTGTGCCTATCCCGGAGGATGTGATTGTTGCTAATGAGCTTTCCCCTTTAGCTAGGGCTAATACAGTAGCCGTTCATGATGTTGTGAGCGACGATATGATTTTAGATATCGGACCTAAAACCTCCGCCCGTTTATCTCAGATGATTGCTCATGCAGGTACCATTTTATGGAATGGTCCAGTTGGTGTATTTGAGATTGATCAATTTGGTGGTGGGACAAAAATGTTGGCAGCTGCCATTGCGCATAGCCCTGGATTTTCAGTAGCAGGCGGTGGTGATACCCTTGCGGCAATTGCTAAGTATGGAATTGAAAAACAAGTTGGTTATATTTCTACTGGTGGTGGTGCATTTTTAGAATTTTTAGAGGGTAAAGTTTTGCCCGCCATTGCAATACTTCAAGAAAGAGCTACCGAATGAGTTTATCCCGCGCCACAAAAATTGTTGCCACCTTAGGCCCAGCAACCACAAAGCCAGATGTACTAAAACAGATTATTTTGGCTGGCGTGGATGTGGTGAGGTTAAATTTCTCCCACGGTGTTGCTCAAGACCACAGAGACCGCGCCCAATTGGTTCGAGATATTTCTCGAGAGGTCGGTAAAGAAATCGCGATTATGGCTGATTTACAAGGGCCAAAAATTCGAGTCGGTAAATTTGAGAATGGTAAAGTTCAATTAGAGGTCGGTCAAAAGTTTTTATTAGATGCCAATTGTTTAATCGGCAACGCATCACGAGTTGGCTTGGATTATAAAAATTTACCAAGAGACGTTAGTGCTGGCGATCAGTTATTGTTAAATGATGGGTTAATTGTTCTGCGCGTTGAAAAAATTGTTGGAGATTGTATTCATACCGAAGTAGAAATGGGCGGTGAGCTTTCCAACAATAAGGGCATTAATCGTGCAGGAGGAGGATTAACTGCACCTGCTTTAACCGAAAAAGACATCGAGGACTTAGCCACTGCGATTGATATACAGGTTGATTACATTGCCATCAGCTTTCCTAAAAATGCGCAAGACATGCATTTAGCTCGGAAGCTAGCTCAGGCACATTGTGTCGCAAAAAATCATGAAGTTCGCTTAATTGCCAAAATTGAGAGGGCAGAAGCCATTGAACCCGGAATCTTAGAAGGCATCATTTTGGCTTCTGATGGAATTATGGTTGCCAGAGGAGATTTAGCAGTTGAGGTTGGTAATGCAGCAGTTCCTGCACTACAAAAAAGAATGATTCGATTAGCTACAGAAGCTGATAAATTTGTGATCACTGCCACCCAAATGATGGAATCGATGATTACAAGCCCCATTCCAACGCGAGCTGAAGTGAGCGACGTCGCAAATGCTGTTTTAGATGGGACAGATGCTGTGATGCTCTCTGCCGAAACGGCAACAGGACAATTTCCTGTGAAAGTTGTTGAACAAATGGCAGCAATTTGTCTCGCCGCTGAAAAGTCTGAAACCGTGACATTAGATGCTGATTTTCTAGATCAGACATTTACTCGCATTGATCAATCGATTGCTTTAGGTGCATTATTTACAGCTTATCATTTAAATGTAAAAGCAATTGCAGCATTAACGGAATCAGGATCTACGGCACTGTGGATGAGTCGGCATAAAATTCACATACCAATTTTTGCTCTAACGAAAAGAATTGAAACACAACGAGCGATGGCAATGTATCGGAATGTAACCCCTCTTCAAATAGAAGTGAGTGCTGATCGAGATACTGCGCTTGAAGAAGTTGAGCAATTATTATTAAGCAAGGGAGTAGTAAAACCTGGCGATATGGTAGCTTTAACTGTTGGAGAGCCAATGGGGCAAGCTGGCGGTACAAATACCCTTAAAATTATCAAAGTGAAATAAATCTTTTGGAGAAAACATGCCTTTAGTATCAATGCGACAACTCTTAGATCATGCAGCGGAACAGGGATATGGAATCCCTGCGTTTAATGTGAATAATTTAGAACAAGTGCAAGCGATTATGTCTGCTGCTCAAGAGGTTGGTGCACCTGTCATTATGCAGGCGTCAGCAGGAGCAAGAAAATATGCTGGCGAAGCTTTTTTAAGGCACTTAATTGAAGCCGCAATTGAATCTTATCCAGATATTCCTGTAGTGATGCATCAAGATCACGGACAAAATCCTGCAGTATGTATGGCTGCTATTAAAAGTGGCTTTACAAGCGTCATGATGGATGGTTCATTGATGGGTGATGGCAAAACAGTTGCAAGTTATGAATACAACGTTCAGGTTTCTCAAGAGGTTGTTAAGTTTTCTCATTCAATTGGCGTTACTGTAGAAGCTGAGTTAGGTGTTTTGGGCTCTTTAGAGACAATGATGGGAGATAAAGAAGATGGTCATGGTGCTGAAGGTGCGATGACCAGAGAGCAATTATTAACTGATGTAGAACAAGCTGCTGACTTTGTTAAACAGACACAATGTGATGCTTTAGCGATTGCTATAGGCACTAGCCATGGGGCTTATAAATTTAGTAAAAAGCCTACAGGAGATACATTAGCAATTGATCGAATCCGTGAAATTCATCAACGTATTCCTAATACACATTTAGTAATGCACGGTTCTTCATCTGTTCCCCAAGAGCTATTGGATGTGATTCGCGAGTTTGGTGGTGATATGAAAGAAACCTACGGTGTACCAGTGGAAGAAATCCAAGAAGGTATTAAAAATGGAGTTCGAAAAGTAAATATTGATACTGATATTCGCTTAGCTATGACAGCAGCAATTCGTCAATATCTTCATCAAAACCCATCTAAATTTGATCCGCGTGATTACTTGAAGCCTGCTCGAGAAGCTGCCAAGCTTATTTGTAAGGCACGTTTTTTATCTTTTGGTTGTGAAGGACAGGCTTCTAAAATTAAGCCAATCAGCTTAGATAAGATGGTTGAAAGATATAACTCTGGTGAGCTTGCTCAACTGATTAAATAAAGATGCAGGCCCTTTTAGAAACGTCTATTCAATCTTTGCCCTTAATTTCTAAGGGGAAGGTTAGAGACATCTATGCAGTAAATGATCAGTATTTGTTGATGATTACGACGGATCGTTTATCAGCATTTGATGTTGTCATGCAAGAGCCTATACCTGGCAAAGGGATTGTCTTAAATCACATGGCCAATTTTTGGTTTGAACGTTTAAAACATGTTGTTCCTAATCATTTAACAGGAATTGATCCAGAGACTGTTGTCCAACCAAACGAAATTGAACAAGTGCGTGGAAGAGCGATTGTCGTGCAACGACTCAAGCCCATACTGGTTGAGGCAGTCGTTCGTGGTTATTTATCTGGAAGTGGTTGGAAGGACTATCTAGCTACCGGTGCAGTGTGTGGTGTTACATTGCCCATTGGCCTACAAAATGCGCAACAATTGGCTGAACCAATTTTTACACCTGCAGCTAAAGCTGACGTAGGTGATCATGACGAAAATATTGATTTTGCGGAGGTGGTTCGTCGAATAGGTCAATCACTTGCACAGCAAATGAAAGAAATTAGCATTCATTTATACAAAGAGGCTTCTGTGTTTGCAGCTAGTAAGGGTATCTTAATCGCAGATACTAAATTTGAATTTGGCTTAAATGGTAATGGTCAAATGATTTTGATGGATGAAATCCTCACTGCCGATTCTTCACGCTTTTGGCCAGCAAGTTCTTATGTGGTGGGACAAAATCCACCATCATTTGATAAGCAATTTGTGCGAGACTGGTTGGAGTCTGTCAGGATTGACGGTCAACCTTGGAATAAAAAAGCGCCAGCACCTCATTTGCCAAGCAGTGTGATTGAACAAACTGCCGCAAAGTATCAAGAGGCACTCGATATACTTACCCAATCATGATATTTATATTGTAGGAGAGCATATGAATGAACCAGTAAAGAGCCATATCGAATTACCTATCGTAGGGGTTGTGATGGGATCAAACTCTGATTGGGATGTCATGTCTTATGCTTGTCAGATTCTTGCTGAATTTGAGATTCCTCATGAAAGACAAGTTTTATCAGCGCATCGTATGCCAGATGAAATGTATGCTTATGCAGAAAATGCACAAAGCCGAGGGTTAAAAGCGATTATTGCTGGAGCTGGCGGGGCCGCACACTTACCGGGTATGCTCGCTGCTAAAACAATAGTTCCAGTTTATGGCGTACCTGTGCCATCAAAATATTTAAAGGGTGAAGACTCATTGTTATCCATTGTGCAAATGCCTAAGGGGATCCCAGTGGCTACATTTGCGATTGGGGAGGCTGGAGCAGCCAACGCTGCTTTACATGTGATTGCAAATCTAGCGCTTTATTCTGAAGATTTGCTTAAAAAATTATTGGCTTTTCGTGAAACGCAAACGAATAAAGCTAAGCAAATGACCTTACCTTAGATATTAATGAGTAATTTAGTTTGGCCCTTATATCCGCCTGCCTTCTTAGGCATCTTAGGTGGCGGGCAACTTGGCCGATACTTTGTCCAAGCTGCTCAAGATTTAGGTTATCAAGTATGCGTGCTAGACCCCGATCCGAATAGTCCCGCAGGGCAGATTGCCCAAGAGCATTTGCTTGCGCAATACGACGATATAGATGCTCTTCGTCATATGGCTCAATTATGTGAAGCCATCAGTACTGAATTTGAAAACGTACCCGCGAATACGATTGATTATTTAATTCAGGAGGGTGTTTTTGTTGCGCCAAAGAGTTTTGCAGTCTCGATTGCTCAAAATCGATTCAAGGAAAAACAGTTTTTAAAAACTTGCCAATCAACAATGGGCATTGGTCCCGTGGATTATGCCGTGATACAAAACGATGATCAACTTCAATCCGTTCAAGCATTGCTTTTTCCTGGAATACTTAAAACAGCTCAACTTGGATATGATGGAAAAGGTCAACAGCGTGTTCAAAATTTAACTGAGTTAAAACAAGCATGGAATACCCTAGGTAAAGTTCCATGTGTATTAGAGAAAAAACTTGATTTAGCCTTTGAACTTTCAGCAATTATTGCGAGAGGTCACAATGATGAGACCCATTTATTGCCAATCGCTCAAAATATTCATGAAAATGGTATTTTGCACCTGAGTATGGTTCCAGCCCCGAATTTAACTCAAGAATTACAAGAAAAAATTCATCTTGCTGCACACACTATTATTCGTCAACTAGAATATGTAGGCGTGCTTTGCATTGAGTTTTTTGTGTTGAAGGATGGCTCACTCGTTGTAAATGAAATTGCCCCGAGACCGCATAATTCTGGCCATCATTCTTTAGATTCATGCTTAACGAACCAATTTGAACAACAGGTCAGAACTTTGGCAAAGTTGCCATTAGGCGATTCACGCTTACTTTCTCCTGTAGTTATGCTGAATATATTAGGAGATATTTGGTTTGATAAAAATACCAATGTCATACAATCGCCAGCTTGGGAAAAAATATTAGTAATACCTTGTGCAAAATTGCACTTGTATGGCAAAGCGGAGCCAAAAATTGGGCGTAAGATGGGGCATATTAACTTTATTGCAGACTCGATTGACCAAGCCTTAATGGGTGCACAGCAAGCAATGGATATTTTGGGTATTGCACCTTTGAGAAAATAATTAGTGAATGCGCGTATTTTTTCGGTTAACGAAATATCAATAAAAAATATTGTTGAGCACCTTCAGCAAGGTAATTTGTTAGCTATACCGACGGAGACCGTTTATGGGCTTGCCGCAAATGCCATGGATGAGCAAGCTATAAAAAAAATATTTCAATTAAAAAATCGTCCAGAAAATCACCCCCTTATTGTGCACATAGCACCACCAGCAATAGGTCAGTCTGCAGAGGATTTTTGGGAGACCAAGTTGTCTGAGTGGTCTTACGATGTGCCGCCACAGGCTATCATATTAGCCAAAAAATATTGGCCTGGCCCATTAACTCTGATTTTAAAGAAAGCTAAGCAAGTTTTAAACTCGATTACTGGAGGGCAAGAAACGGTTGCGATACGCGCCCCTAACCACCCTTGGACAATTGATATTCTGCAAGCTTTCCAAGGCGGACTTGTAGCCCCTTCAGCCAATCGTTTTGGGCATATTTCCCCAACGACTGCAAAGCATGTTTTAGATGAATTTAGAGATACTAAAACTGACAATGAGTTAATGATTTTGGATGGCGGTAGTTGTGCAGTAGGTATTGAATCAACTATTTTGGACTTGTCGCGTTTAGATCAAATGGGTCCTGTCATATTGAGACCGGGAATGATTTTAGAGAGCGATATTTGTGTAACTTTAGGGATTACAAATTTAGGTCACAAAGACAATTCCATCCGTCATTCAGGAGGAATATTGGGGCACTATGCCCCACATACTCAATTGATATCAATGGATGTTGGCCAATTAAAAGTTGAAGATTTTGATAATCAAAAAGTCGTTGTAGTTACATTTTTAGATATTGTTTCATTAAAAAATAAATGGGCTACAAGTCCTATCGATTGGATTCATATCCCATTAGATTCGCATGCAGTTGCAAAACAAATTTATCAATTATTAAGAGACCTTGATCAAAAGGGTTATCAAAAAATTATTTTTGATTTATTACCCAAAGAGATGGCATGGTCTGGTGTTAATGATCGATTGACTAGAGCCGTGTACGGCTCAGGAATTCATTAATCAAGGGGGCAGTCATCTAAAATCCAGTGAAGTAGCGCATCATTCACCATCGTGCCGCCAATACTTGCATTTTGATGGTTGACCATTGAAGAGACCGCGTAAACCTTCCCTGTTTTACTAACGACATAACCGCTAACTGCTCGAACCGTTTGCAATGTGCCGGTTTTCATATAGGCACCAGTCTTTTGCAAGCCACTGGGAAGGCTAAGGTCAGGGGTGAACATGGTTTTAGGAGTGTTCGTAGACCAAAGCTTTCTTAGACGGTTAATCAAACGATTTTTCATAGTACCATCGACTCCAGCAATCGGCAGTGAATTAATAAACAGCTCATTATTTTTAGTATTGAGGGCGTAATTGAGAAGACTTGTCAAACTTTGAGGAGAGATTCTTTCTATGTTTGACAAGCCAGAGCCATTTTCCACGACTAGTTCAGGAAAATTTAATTTAGACTTTTTGAGCCATTCTTTAAGGATACGAATACTATCTGTTGTTGATGTAGGCCGGACTCCTTTTTCTAGTCCAATGGTTAAAAGAACTTGACGTGCCATCACATTATTAGAGTATTTATTGATGTCTATTACAGCATCTGCTAATAGTGTTCCAGAATAAGAAAGCAAGAGCTTGGCGTTGCTTGGAACTTCGCCTTCTATAATTTGGGGGTGAACTTTCCATGCAATGCCAGCATCCTCCCATGCCGCTAATATCCCTTGTTTTAAAAAGTTATTTGAATCTATTGAAACCGAATTCCATGAAACATCAGGGCAGTTAATCGATAATTTACCGATAAAAATTGCATTCCATTGTTCATCATTAATTTTTCGAATTTCAATTTTTAAGTTTTTTGTCCAGTCGCCACATGCTCCTTTTGTGGCTTTTATTTGATTAACTATTCGAAGACCAGCCAACTGGGGGGTATAGGAAACATTGAATTGCCCATTGTTATTGATGACCTTAAAAGACAGAGTTTGAAACGCATATAACAATGGATCAGGAACAACGTTGTAGGTCCTTGAGGATTCTCCATCCAGCGGAGCTGATTGCCGTATGGAGCTCGCATAAACTGAACGATCAAAGACTAAGTTACCTTGTATCTCTTGTAAACCAACTTGCTTTAGATTTTGAGCTATGACGGATAAATGTTCAGGTACTAATTTGGGGTCTCCAAATCCTTGAACAATGAGATTGCCATTTAAAACCCCTTGATCAACAAAACCAGTGGTATAAAAATTGGTTTTCCAACGATATTGTGAGCCAAGAATTTCTAATGCAGCAAACGTTGTTAGGAGCTTCATAGTAGAAGCGGGGTTCATTGGCGACTGTCCATTCCAACTGTGTTGGTTGGGTTGCGAATGTAGTTTCCCAATTGGAATAACATTAAATCCCAAAGCAGAGTCAGGTATCTTAGAACTTTGCAGGGCTTTTTTTACTCCGACAGGCAAAAGCTCATTAGCGAGTAAAGGAGGGGATGATAAAAAGAAACAAAAAAGCACTACTAAACTCATAGTGTATGTTGTAGTAAGTCTTAATAAATTCATTTGCTTAAAGGGGTATATGTGTCAAGCAACTAGTTTAAGATACTTTTCTGAAGTTATTTGGTACTAAATTTCGAAAAAACATAAAAAGTTCTTTGTAACTCTTACAAAAGTTTGATAGGATGAAATTAATAATAAATGAAGAGTTAGATTATGAAAAAAAATCATCTTGCGGAGGCAATTGCATTAGGTGCGGATATTCCCTATGCCAAAGGTGAAGAAGTTTTAAAGGTAATGTTAGAAATTATAGAAAAACAATTAATCAATCTTGATTCGGTTCAATTATCAGGATTTGGCACTCTCACGGTTAAAGCAAGATCGGCAAGAGTTGGAAGAAATCCGAAAACAGGTGTTCCAATTGCAATCGAACCTTCTATGGCAATTCGTTTTATTCCTGGAAAATCATTTAAAGATCAAGTGAACCACTTAATCGATTAAAATTCCTATGAATTAGCTTTGAATTTAAGAGCATTCAAAAAGGAGTAATCTTGACAGTTATTACCAATATTGAAGATTTAAGAATCTTGCACAAAAAACGTGCACCAAGAATGTTTTACGATTACGCTGATTCTGGGTCTTGGACAGAGGGCACTTATCGCTCAAATGAAACTGAATTCTCAAAAATAAAATTTAGACAACGTGTTGCCATCAACATTGATGATCGCAGCATTGCTTCAACCATGTTAAATCAGCCGGTTTCGATGCCAGTTGCTTTAGCTCCTGTTGGTATGACTGGAATGCAGCATGCTGATGGAGAAATTTTGGCGGCTAAAGCAGCAAAAGAGTTTGGTGTTCCCTATTGTTTATCCACGATGAGTATTTGCTCTATGGAGGAAATAGCAAAACACACTAGGCATCCTTTTTGGTTTCAGTTATATGTCATGCGCGATAAAAAATTTGTGAGTAGTTTGATTGAAAGAGCTAAGGCAGCTCATTGTTCAGCTTTAGTTGTTACATTGGATTTACAAATTTTAGGACAACGACATAAAGATTTAAAAAATGGGTTATCTGCGCCACCGAAACCAACCATTAGAAATATGCTTAACTTATTAACAAAACCTAGTTGGTGCTTGGGTATGTTGCAAACCAAGAATCGACAATTTGGAAATATTGTCGGTCATGTTGACGGGGTTGATGATATGAGCTCCCTAGGTGCTTGGACAGCGAGTCAATTTGATCCAAGCCTTGATTGGAATGAGGTGGCCCAAATTAAAAAACAATGGGGCGGTAAATTAATTCTTAAAGGAATTTTAGATTCCGAGGATGCAAAGTTAGCTGTAGCTGTTGGCGCAGATGCAATTATTGTCTCGAATCATGGCGGTCGACAGTTAGACGGAGCACCGTCGACGATAGAAGCTTTACCTGCGATTGTTGATGCGGTCGGTTCTCAAATAGAAATTTGGTTAGATAGTGGCATACGATCAGGACAAGATGTAATTAAAGCCCTTGCACTAGGTGCGCACGGAACATTAATTGGACGATCTTATATTTATGGCTTAGGTGCCATGGGGCAGCCAGGTGTTACTAAGGCCCTTGAAATTATTGCTAAAGAGCTAGACTTAACGATGGCATTTTGTGGTGTAAAGGATGTTCGACAAGTGAATCGAGGCATCCTTTACCCTGGAAGCTACTAACGTCCACCAGAAACATCAATGAGTGCGCCGTGAACATAACTTGAGGCCTCGGAGCATAGCCAAAGTACGGTTTGGGCAACCTCTTCGGGTAGCCCTACTCTACCCATAGGAACTCCTGCAGCCCATTTTTGGATGACTTCCATGCCTCCATGAAGATCGTGGATTGAAGTTCCAATTAATCCTGGGCGGACAGCGTTAACACGAATACCAACATTGCCAACCTCTTTAGCAAGCCCTAAACAAAAACCATCTACTGCTGCCTTTGAGGAGGCATAATGGATTTCTTGAGCAATACCACCTGTTCTCGCCGCCACAGAAGACATTAAAACAATTTTCCCCCCTTGCCCTCCGAGTTCAGTCGACATTCTTTTTACAGCTTCGCGTACGCAAATAATTAATCCAATCACATTAATGTCAAATAACTCTTTTAGTTGCTTTTCTGTTGTTTGCGAAATAGGGTTTTGACCACCAATAATTCCGGCATTAGCAATCAAGCAATCCATAGTTCCAATTTGATCAATTTCTTTAAAAAGACGTTCTATTTCAGATTCTTTTGAGCAATCTGCTTGTATTGCAACTGCTGAACCACCCTGGCTTTGGATATCTGAAACAAGGATATTTGCAGCATCCTTGCTATGCGTGTAATTGATTACTACATGATAATTATGATTTGCTGCTAGTTTTGCAATTTCCGCGCCGATGCCTCTGCTGCCACCAGTAATTAGCATGATTTTTTTTGACATTTTGTCTCCTTGTGTACCTATATTGTATTCAATATTAAATCATATTTGCATGATGTTGATTTTGAAACTCCAATATTTGATGATTGACTCGAATCAATTCTTGATAAAGATGGTGAATAAGTATTTGTTGAAAATCTGATTCTGAGTTTTCAATTTTTTGACAATGAAGAATTAAGTAATGGGCATCGATTAATTTGGCGCCCCCTAAAATCTTATGGCACAGTGGCTTTAATAAAGAAAGATTTGTAGAATTTAAATGAGTTTGGATCTCTTGGGTAAGTTCATTTTGAGTTTTTAGGACGGAGTCTAAAAGAGCGTGTGCTGCTAATTTATCCTGGTTAGTAAATTCAAGGAGATGGGTGAAGTCCCAGTGCTCTTCATTTGGAAGAAAAATGATTTTTAATGCTTCAAATAACTCCATCAGTTCGACTGGTTTAATCATAAAACCACTAATCAAATTGATTTCTTCGCCACTTAATTTTGTTATAAATTGCGAATCACCAGTAAGTATCATAATTTTAATTTTAGGGTAGTGTTTGCTAATCATGGCAGAAAATTGACGGCCATTTATATTGGGCATGAATTCATCGGTGATGACTAAATCAATATGGTTTTTTTCTAATGCGAGAAGACCATCATGTGCTTGATCAGCTTGAAGGCAGTGAAAACCAAAATAATTCAATTGTTGACTAATTATTTCCCGACAAGCTGGGTAGTCGTCAACAATGAGGGCGGTCTTTCCTAAAAAATAATTTTTATTATCATGAACATGAACTTGTGTTGAGTCTGCATATTTGGACATTGGAGATAACGAGGTTCTTTTCAAGCGCAATCGAAATGATGCAGAAGTTCCAAAATTAGGTTTACTCTCTAAATGAAGGTGACTCTCCATTGATTGAAGAAGCGAGGATGTAATCGAAAGTCCTAAACCTGTCCCAGGAATTTCATGAAAATGATGAATCTGAGATCGTTCATATGGGTGAATAATGCGCTCTATATCTTTTTCATGGATACCACAACCAGTATCTATGAGTTGAAACTGTATCAGTTGATCAGCATGAGTATCATTCATGACAGTGACCGAAAGAAAAACAATCCCATGATCAGTAAATTTAATAGCATTTGACATCAAATTGCCAAGCACCTGTTTTAGGCTCGTACTATTGATTAAAAGGCTCGGAGCAATTAGATCATCAATATGAATTTTGAGTGTATTTGAACTATTATCACAAAGACCTTGAAAAGATTGGGTTAAATCATTTAATAACTCAATTAAAGAGGTGGGTTCTTGAATTAGTTCAATTTTTCCAGACTCAATTTTGCTTAAATCTAAAACTTGATTGAGCATATTCAACAAAGATTTAGAGGTGTTATAGGCCCCTTGGATGAGAGCCTTACTTTCCTTGCCGATCCCTTCATCTTTAATTAGTAATTCATGAGTGCCGATAATTGCTTGTAGAGGATTTCTGATTTCATGGCTAATCGTAGCAGCAATGTTAGATTTAGCGGAACTCAATTTTCGAGAATCAAGATGCATTTCTAGCATTGAAAAAACTTGTTTCTTAGAACTTAAAAACAATTGATATGTTTTGAAAAACCGAATACTTAAGAAAATGAAAATAGGAAAGAGTAAGAAAAACAAACCTAATAACCATGATGCCCATTTAGGATGTTCAAAAAAATCAAACCCATGTTCAGGGATGATATTGACATATAGTCCAATCAAGAAAATGATGATTAATAAAAATGAATTAAAGCGAATTGTGTTGATCAATGATTTCCTTTCTTAGTCACAAACTTTATTTTGTTTACAAAAACTAATTAAATCAGCAATATTATTTACAGCAAGTTTGTCGTAAAGACGGCTTTTGTATGTGGCAACCGTTTTATTACTAATATGTAATTGTTCAGATATTTCGGAATTACTAAAACCTTTACCTAGGAATTTAAGAACCTGAAATTCCCTATCAGAGATGCGCTCCAATTTATCTTGATCGCTATCATGATGAGTACAGTTTGTATTTGCTGTGTAAAACGTATACCCTTGGGAGACTGCAATAGCTGCTGTAATAATAATTTTTCCCGAGGCGGATTTGTTTACGAAACCCTGGGCTCCCAAAGATCGAACACGATTTCCATAAACCTTCTCTTCATGACTGGATAGTATTAAGATTTTTATTAAAGGATTCATCTTCTTTAACTTACTAATCAAATCAAAACCATCTGTTTTTGGCAAGTCTAAATCTAAAATAATCATTTGTGGTTCTAAGTTTTTTGTAAGGGTTAAGCAAGACTCTCCATCATGCGCAAATCCTAAAATATCAAAAGGTACTTGATGACTAAAGAGGGTTCGAAGAGCTAATAACATCGTGGGATGATCATCTACTAGTAATACTTTTGTAAGCATTTTTATTTCCCATAGTGAATATTCTTTTGGGGGGACGATTGAAAGGATTTGTTCAGTTGGCTAATAGTAATTTTTAATAGTTGGTGTTTCGATACTGGAGGCATCATGAGTGGACCATAACAAAATTCAACTTCATTTTCTTTTGCAAAGTTGAAATCATGAACTAAAGAAATACCCTCGATATAAGTATGGTGATTTTGAGTCTTACAAGTGATCATTAGCTCATTGAATCTTTCCTTTGAAACAGAGGTCATCATTGCTGCTCTTACGAACCCAATAGAAATGTGAACGCCCTCAAAAAAATTAGAATTTAGCCAAATTAATTCTGAGTCACTTCCGGAAAAATTTTTTAACTCCAAGATTAATCCTAGACGTTGAAGTTGTATTAATTGATTTTTAAATAAAGCTAATTCTAGATTTTTAAAATCTAATAGAGGAACCCGAATTAATCCAACTGGAAGTTGAGAATCCATCAAACATTGCTCATACTCGCAAAGAAATTCTTTACTGAATAAAAAAGAAGTAGGTAGAGGTAGAAAAGTGTGGATTGCTCTACCATGACAGTGCCAGTAAGCAATACTATCAAGTGAATTTTTAAATTGCTTTAAATATAATGTTTGATTATTTTGCAGGAGATTATTACAGACAGCGCCAGCGAATCCCTGCGATTGAGTTTCAAATATTGGATCTAGGAAGATCAGTTGTTCTTCAAAAATTGTGTTTTTATTTTGCGGTTGCTCAATATGCATCTTGTTCGTAAGCCATAGTTTAAGGTTGTGGTATATGCCTTGAGAATCTTTCATATGCTCCTTGAGTGTTGATTAACTCTTTTGAGTCTAGACCACAAGGGTGCTTTTAGAAAAGAGGCGCTTGCTGATAATTCAGTAGGTAAATTCTTAAAATAAACCTTGATTACACAATGGCTTTATGAAGCCCGTATGATTGAACTTTTCGATTTAGAGATAAATAAATGAGTCAATATATTCTTGCAGCAGTAGTTGGCATTATGATTTTTTTTACAATTGTAGTTGCGCCAACAGTTTTCTCGGTTTTACCAAAAGAATGGTCTAGCGCCTATGTCAGAAAATTCTTCCCTAAATACTATCTTGTTTTAGGTTTGCTTTGTTTTATTGCCGCGGTAACTAGTACGGATCAAATGATTACTTTTGGAGCTTATGGGTGCAGTATTTTATTTGCATTTTCATTGTGGGTTTTAACCCCTCGCATTAATGATGCAAAAGATAATGACTTGAAAAAACGTTTTGGCTATTTACATGGATTAAGTGTTGTAATTAATCTGGTTCAATTAGTTATTCTTATTTATCTTATATTGAAGAGTTTGATCTAGTTATTAATGAGTTCGGTTTTAATTTAGATTTATTCTTCAATTTTGCCGATAAATTTAACTGTATCTTGAAGTTTTTTAACTTCAGCTTTCCAAAAAGTATTAAATTCATCGCCATCTAAATAATATTGGATAGAGTTCCCTTTTAGCATGGCTTGTTTAAATTGTTCATCTTGTACAGCTTCCCTAATTGCCTGAGTTAATTGTTGTTGAATTTGGGGAGGCAAATTAGCCGGGGCAAACAATGAGGTCCATAAGGAATATTCAACATTGATATTGCTTTCTTTTAATGTAGGGGTATCCAGAAAAGGCGCTGAGCGTTTACTTCCTGTTTGAGCAATTGGAATAAGTCGATTTGACTGTACTTGTGGGTAGGCTACACTCGGAGCTGAAGCTAAGGCATTGACATGCCCACCAATTGCTAATGTAATTGCAGGAGCCCCGCCACTTGTTGGAATATGCTTTAACTTAATTCCCGAAGCATTTTCTAGCATTGCCATTGGTAAGTGTGTTGCACCATAAGTTCCAGAGGAGGCAATGGCGAGTTGATCTTTGCTAGACAATGCTTTTTTTATAAATTCCTGAATTGTTTTAACTCCAGTATCTGGATTGACCAAGATAATTGCTGGATCTGAAGTAATCTGAGCAAGTGGAATAATTTTGTTAAGTGAATAGGAAGGTGGGCGATTAAAGAGCGCATCAATTGCGGGTTGAGTAGCAAGTGAGGGTGAAGTTAGTAAGAGCGTGTATCCATCAGGGGTGGCATTTGCGACGAAGGCATGCCCAATCGATCCATTTGCCCCAGGTTTGTTAATAATGAGGACAGGCTGTTTTAAAGTTTTTTGTAAAGCAATCGCAAGACTTCTACCGACATTATCAACAAAGCCACCAGGCGGGTTCGGATTGATAATCGTAATCGGTTTATTGGGAAATGTTTCTTGAGCATTGACAGGCAGATAGACTGAAAGAATAAGAAATATAAAACATAAAATTTTTTTATTGTTCATTAATTGTGTCCCCATGTTTTTTAGGTGCTAAGGCATTTGCCTTACACCTTTTATATTTAATTTGCCACAGTACATTAAAGGTTACCAAAGCTTACCACTAATACTATCTTAAAGAGCATGCTTTTCTTTTAAAACTTTATCAACCCACGAATCGTCATAACTACCATCAAGTATTGACGCAATAGTTTTTTCCTCTTGAATTTGCTTCTCTTTACCAAGGCGAATGGCATCATTAGCTAAATGTCTTGGGATGGCAATCACACCATCGATGTCACCGATAATAATATCTCCTGGATTTACAAGCATTCCGCCGATATGGACAGGTTGATTAATCGTACCTGGACCATCTTTAAAAGGACCCCTTAAAGAGATACCTTTTGCCCAACATGGAAATGATTCACGATCAAAAGCATCTACATCTCGAACTGCACCATCCACGACGGCTGCAATTGCCCCTCTTTTTTTGGCAATCGTCATTAGAATTTCTCCAAATAAAGCCCGATCTATTTCACCGTCACCCGCAATCACTAGAGCATCTCCAGGCATGATCATTTGAAGAGCTTTATGAATCATTAAATTATCACCAGAGCGCACTTCAACGGTAAACGCATTTGCGCAGATATGAAGTGGTGTTTTATTGATCGGAAGTATTTGCTTGGCAACTAAGTAACGACCGAGACTATCACTAAGGATGGAAGTTGGAATACCTTTTAAAGCTTTGATTTCCTCTCTTAGAGGAGGCTTGCGATCTGCAATTAAATAACCGTTTGTCATGTCAGCTTTCGAAATATGGGATGGTTTATTCTAAACAGTTTTTTTTCTCACAATTGTATTTAGGGTTACCTGATCGCAGATCTTTTTCAAAGTTGAAGAGGGCTCAATCCTTTTATTGAGCCCTCTTTTTGAGCTGATTAAGCATGCATGGCATGCTTCTCATCTAGAGGTTGGGACAATTCCGCTTAGCATGGATTAGCGATTAAGTGGATTACCTAATCTTCTTGAATCATTTATTAAAGAAGGCTAAAAAATAAATATTAATAAAATCAATAATTTAAATCTATCAAGGGCTAAAAAATATGCTTCACTTGCAAAGTTTTAAAAGTCTCTCTATACTCTGTTAGCAATCAACGAGGTAGAGTGCTAATGGTATTCGTCTGAGTTGATATTAAATTGCAATGTTTATTTTTTAATTGAGGAGAATGCATGAACTTACGTCCTTTGCATGATCGTGTGATCATCAAACGTTTAGATAACGAAACAAAAACAGCATCTGGAATTGTTATTCCTGAAAATGCTGCAGAAAAACCAGACCAAGGTGAAGTGCTTGCGGTTGGTCCAGGCAAAAAAGACGATTCTGGGAAGCATATTAACGTCGACGTCAAAGTTGGTGACCGTGTGTTGTTTGGCAAGTATGCTGGACAAACAGTAAAAGTCGACGGTGACGAGCTTCTCGTAATGCGCGAAGAAGACATTATGGCCGTTGTTCAAAAATAAGAAACATATTCAGTAGAAAGGAATTAACATGGCAGCAAAAGATGTAGTATTCGGAGATGCAGCACGTGCACGTATGGTTGAGGGTGTAAATATCCTCGCGAATGCAGTTAAAGTGACTTTGGGACCAAAGGGTCGTAATGTTGTTTTAGAGCGTTCATTTGGTGGCCCAATGGTTACTAAAGACGGTGTTTCTGTAGCTAAAGAAATCGAACTTAAAGACAAGCTCCAAAACATGGGAGCTCAAATGGTTAAAGAAGTTGCATCTAAAACAGCGGATGACGCTGGTGATGGTACAACAACTGCTACTGTTCTTGCACAATCAATCGTACGTGAAGGTATGAAATATGTTGTTGCTGGACATAATCCAATGGACCTCAAGCGTGGTATTGATAAGGCAGTTACAGCAGCTTTAGCTGAAATTTCAAAACTAAGCAAGCCTTGTACAACAACCAAAGAAATCGCTCAAGTTGGTTCTATTTCAGCGAACTCTGACACAAGCATTGGCGATCGTATTGCTGAAGCAATGGAGCGTGTTGGTAAAGAAGGTGTAATTACTGTAGAAGATGGTAAGTCACTTGCCGATGAGTTAGATGTTGTTGAAGGAATGCAGTTTGACCGTGGTTATTTATCACCATACTTCATTAACAATCCAGAAAAACAAGTGGTTATTCTAGAAAACCCATTCATTTTGTTATTTGACAAGAAGATCAGTAATATTCGTGATTTGTTGCCAGTACTTGAACAAGTTGCAAAATCTGGTCGTCCACTTTTGATCATCGCTGAAGATGTTGAAGGTGAAGCATTAGCAACTTTAGTGGTGAACAATATCCGTGGAATCCTCAAAACTTGTGCTGTTAAAGCCCCTGGTTTTGGTGATCGTCGTAAAGCAATGTTGGAAGATATTGCTGTATTGACTAAAGGACAAGTAATTGCTGAAGAAGTTGGCTTAACACTCGAGAAAGTAACTCTTGATGACTTAGGTCAAGCTAAACGCGTAGAAATTGGTAAAGAAAATACAACCATCATTGATGGTGCTGGTGATGAAAAGCAAATCGAAGCACGTGTAAAAATGATTCGTGCACAAATCGAAGAAGCTACTAGCGATTACGATCGTGAAAAACTTCAAGAGCGTGTAGCTAAGCTTGCTGGTGGTGTTGCTGTAATTCGCGTTGGCGCAGCCACAGAAGTTGAAATGAAAGAGAAAAAAGCGCGCGTAGATGATGCATTACACGCAACTCGTGCTGCTGTTGAAGAAGGCATTGTTCCTGGCGGTGGCGTAGCATTAGTAAGAGCAAAACAAGCCATCCTTAAATTAAAGGGTGACAATGCTGATCAAAATGCTGGTATTGGTATCGTATTACGTGCTATGGAAGAGCCATTACGCGTAATCGTAACGAATGCTGGTGATGAGGCAAGTGTTGTAATTAATCAAGTTGCTTCAGGTACTGGTAACTATGGTTATAACGCTGCTACTGGTGAGTACGGAGATCTGGTTGAGCAAGGTGTGATTGATCCAGCTAAAGTAACTAAAACAGCCTTAGTAAATGCTGCCTCAGTTGCTGGCTTATTACTCACAACTGATTGCGCAATTAGTGAATCACCTAAAGAAGACGGCCCTTCAATGCCTGGTGGTATGGGCGATATGGGTGGTATGGGTGGTATGGGCGGAATGATGTAATTCGCTTAAGTTTAAATAAAAAAGCACCTCCGGGTGCTTTTTTATTGGTAATAAAATAGTGTATATTAATCAAATGAAAAAATTTCTAGCTTGTATCTCCTGTTCATTGAGTCTCTTGCCAATGACTTGTTTTGCCTCTGGGGCAACAAGACATCTTGAGCAAATTATTGCAGACTATTTAGTTTGGGTAGTCATACTTATCGTGCCAGTTGCAGTGATATATATATTCTGGAAAATTCACATTCTTCCTGAGCTTTATGCTGAAAAAGTGCATCACCCTCAAACTAAGTTGATTCAAGTGATTTGCATTATGTCGATTGTCTTTGGTGGGATTCTATGGCCACTTGCATGGATATTAGCGTATTCAAAGCCAGTATTACATAAAATGGCTTATGGGACTGATAAGTCTGATGAGTACTATTTAGATCCGAATGGTGAGCATGCAGGAAAACCACTGACCCTTGCCCTAGTTGACGATGAGATTATTAATCTAAAAGAAAAACTACATGGATTAGAGGCGAAGAGGGAAAGAGTTTTAGATCTAAACCCAAATCCAAACCAAGTTGTGGGGTCTTAAAACATGTTAGAACTCATACTCGGTGGTTATGTTGCAATTATTTGGTTTGTCTTTATTAAGAAGAAGTGGTTTCCTTGGAATATTAAGTCACAAATTGGATCTGCCATTGGAGGAGTTTTACTATTAGCCTCTATTATATTTACTGTGAATCTTATTACCCCAGGATCAGAAGATGTTCGGGTGATTAATTTTGTTACCGAGGTTGTCCCAAGGGTGCAAGGTACCATAACAAAAGTTGCTGTTGAAGGAAATACGATGGTAAAAAAAGGGGATATTCTCATCGAGATAGACCCTAAGCCTTATCAATTAAAAGTTAGTCAGCTCGAAGCACAACTTCAGGATACTTTAGCTTCTGCCAAGTCCTTACAGCAAAACTATGATTCTTCTAAAGCCAACACTTCGGCTGCAAATGCGCATTTAGATTTAATGAGTAAGCGCTTAGCTGAATCAACAGAGTTAGCTAAAACTGGCGCTGGCAATCGATATGATGTTGAATATTATCAAGCTGAGGTTTTGAAGGCTAAAAGTGCCTATGACTCAACAAAATCATCGGAAAAAATAGCAAAGTTGAAGCTTAATGCTGTTATAGGTGAAGATAATGCTAGTGTTGCACAAATTAAATCTCAACTAGAAAGTGCCCAATACGATTTAGAATCTTGTACTGTTCGAGCTCCCGCAGATGGTTTTCCTGTAGCTGTTACTGTAAGACCTGGCAATTATGCTGTTTCGATGCCACTTCGACCTCTCATGAGTTTTGTATGGTACGACCAACGTATCATTGCTTTCTTCGATCAAAATGAACTACGTTTTGTTAAGCCAGGTAACGATGTTGAGCTGACATTGAAGGCTCTTCCCGGAAAAATTATCTACGGTAAAGTGGACTCCATTATATGGGCATCAAGCCAAGGCCAGATTGCACAATCAGGAAGTGTACCAACAGCGCCCGCAGAAATGTTACATGCCCCATTACCTCTGAAGTACGCTGTTAAAATCACCCCTATTGAGATGGATGGTGAGCCAATACCGACAATGCCAATGGGTGCTAGAGGTATGGGGGGGCTTTATACAGAGCATTTGAAGCCACTTCACATTGTTAGGATGTTAGTCATTCGTTTACATGCAATCCTGAATAACTTGGTATTTAAGTTACCTTAGGGATGAGGATGAGTAACTATAAAAGCTTCATCGTTTCGATTGTCGCTAGTGGATTATTAGTTGCATGTGTAAGTAACCCACCTAAGCAAAATGATGCCCTTAACTTAGCCCTTGGAAAAACAGATGTTTTGCCAAAGTGGAGCAGTGAGTTTTCTGCAGGCAAATTTGACGAATTGACTTTAGGTTTTCCGCTAGATCTACAACTTAAAAAATTGATTCAAGATGCTCTTGTGAACAATTTAGATGTTCGTATGGCACGCACGAGAGTTGATCAGGCAAGAGGTGTTTTAACAGCCATCTCGGGGACGCGATTACCCAATGTAGGGCTTGGTGGACAGTTAGGCACTTCAACAATACCTACTGCAACTTCAGGCATTTCTGGGGCAGGGCTAATTGCTAATTGGGAGTTAGATGTATGGGGAAGGGTAGCTTCAGCTTCAGCAGCCAGTCAGTCACGCGCACAAGCTTCTGAACTTGATCGCGTTTATGTACAACAAGTCGTTGCCGCAAACGTGATTAAATCTTGGATTGCTATATCTGAGGCAAAGCAGCAAGTTACTCTGAGCGAAAGTTTGTTGGATTATGCGAAAAAGCAGAATCAATATTTACTGCAAGGGGAAAAGGTCGGTAGAAATTCTGCTCAAGATGTAAGCGTCAATGCCGCATCCATTGATATGTATCAAAATCAATTAATTACCAATCACTACCAACTCAATCAGGCTAAACGTGCGATGGAAATTCTACTAGGTAGGTACCCTGCAGCACAAATCGATGCAAGTAACTCTTTCCCCAATCCTATTACTGAGATTCCAGCTGGAATTCCTGCTGAGATCATTGCTAGAAGACCAGATGTGCTTGCTGCTCAGGAACGATATAACGCTACATTTTATGATGTCGAAGAAGCAAAAAAAGCGCGCTTACCATCATTAAAGATAACTGGAGGGGTTGGGTATATTCAAGATTCAGCGATTACTCTTTCCTCCGGCATTAATAACCCTATTAGTAGTTTGACGGGTTCTATTTTTGTGCCATTATTTATGGGTGGGCAGTTAAAAGCAAATCAAGATATTAAGACCGCGAAGCAAGAAGAAGTTCTTGGACAATATGCTAAGACCTCACTTAATGCCTTGAGTGAGGTAGAAGCCACACTTGATAATGATTTAAAACTCAAAAATCGTCAACAAGCTTTAGCTTCTCAAACCAACCATATGGCAAAGTCGGTTGATTATGAGCAGCAAAAATATCGCGTCGGAAAATCTGATCATTTTCAAGTATTGCAACAAGAGATCATGCTTGCAAACACAAAAAGTAATTTGATTAAGATTGCCGCTGATAGACTGCGTAATCGAGTTGATTTGCATCAGTCCTTAGGAGGGCATTTTATTGAGGATGTATCTCGTTAAAGTTTACTAATGATGCCTGCGCATTCACCACCTGGAAACTGGATGCGCTTGAAGTAAGCCTTCCAATCCGTGCTTAATTGTGAAATTCTGATTTTATTAATCTTTGTTTTGTCATCTGCGGATAGTTGAATAAAAGCCAACCATGCGCTTTGATCCTCATCCACTAAAATTGCATAAGAGCCTAAGTTTTTTATATTTAAATTGATAACGTCTTTGTAGATGAAGCAGCCCATATTAGCCACATTTTTTTCTGACAAAACACGAATACCACTGAGCGTAATGGGTGACTCAGTAGATTTTTTCCAAGGAACTACATTATTTGTAAAGCTGACTTCTATGTCTGAGCCCCCATTGAATTGTGCCATGGTATTAAATCGATCTTCTTTAGATAAAAGAGCATTTCTGAAATTGCTGAGAACTGGCCCTATAGCTTCTTTCCAATTTTGGTAAGCATTACCAAAACCATCTTGCACGTCACCGATGACAAATTTTGGTTCACCATCACCATAAACCATAGGTAAATAGGCCTTGACATTAGGAGCTTGTGAAAAACAGGCTTTAACGACATTAGGTTTTGAATACCAATCGCTACCTTTTTTTGCCTCATCTAAAAAAGACTTCATCACTATCGCAGTATCTAAATTATTGAGACCCGAATTCTTTAATTTTTCAAAGCCCATACTACAAGTATTAGTTAATGTATTTCCTTCAGCAGAGCTTAACATTTGCAAAAGACTTGGGGCTTTATCATTTAATAATTGTAAGAAATTTTGGTTACCTCGTAAGGTGAGATGGTTTAATACATTGCTCGAAGAAATTCCTTCTCGGTTGGGGAAGTCATGGATACCCGATGCCGAGAGATCAAAGATTGATTTAATGTAGTCGAAATTTAATCTTACAGTTAAGAGTTGTGTTTTGTCCGCTTTGGGATCCATTTGTATTGCTTGGATTTTTTTATCAGGAGTATTACCCAAGGTACCTTCAGCTCGGAAAATAGGAATCTCAATCATTTCAATACCGTTACGTATCTCAGGCCAACCAAAGGTCATCGGAACCTTACCGTTGAGACTACCTTTTAACATATCTTGGGTTCGTTTTTGAGCATCGGACAGAACAGGATTAGAGAGCGCTGAAGTGGCACCTGCAATCGAGGTTGCAGCTGCGCCTCCTGAAGCGAAAATAGCGGCAGCACCTAATAAAAATTGAGCTGAACCGATTAAATCATTGTTTGTGTCAGTAGCAGTTTTGACGTTCACAACCAGAGAAAGGTTACCTGGATTTAATTTCGAAAAAGGTTTTAATAACGAATTAGATACAATTTTGAGAGGAATCATACTGAGTGATGCGCATTGATTTCCTTTGTCACGACCATCAAATGTAGCAATTGGAATTTCGATTTCTTCGACTTGCCCGAAGAAGCCATTTCGTGTAATGGAGATGAGCAATTGTGTTTTTTCACTACCCCAAAAATTTTTATTAGCCAGTGAAACACAACTAGATACAGGAACCACTTCCGCGGTAATAGTAATGTAGCCATCATTACCAGATCCATCCACAAGAAAAGCTGGGGCTTCTCTTGGATAAAAAGTAGGATTTATATCTGGGAAGAAAAATGATGCTGCTACTACGGTATTGCTTACACCGCAAAAAAATATAGACATTAAAAATTGAAGCTTTAGAAATTTCAACATGCTTAATGAAACCTTTTAATGACACATTCAAGAACTAAACTGAAATTGAATAAATAGCAATCATCTTTATACGTTACTAGTATTTATATTATTAGGCGACTTTACGCCTTTTTGTCCACCCAGTTGCGATTCTGTTTTACCGTACGCAATATTTTCCGATTGATTAAATGTTGTTCTTAGCTTTACTTCTACCTGGGGACTAGTTGCAACTTAAAAGCAAAAAAAGAAACTGAGGGTATTGTTACTGGAATTAATAATCGACCTTAAAAATGGTACGAAGAGTATTAAAATTAATACTCTTCGTAAGTATCAAGCCTAGTTAGTTACTCTACAGCTTTGACCATATCTTCAATGACCTTCTTGGCATCACCAAAGACCATCATCGTTTTATCCATATAGAAAAGCTCATTGTCTAAACCGGCATATCCTGAAGCCATAGAGCGTTTATTAACAATCACCGTTTTTGCTTTATAGGCCTCCAAAATCGGCATACCAAAAATTGGGCTGCCAGGAGTTCTTGCCGCAGGATTTACGACATCATTTGCCCCGAGAATTAACACAACATCCGCCTGTGCAAATTCACCATTGATATCTTCCATCTCAAACACTTGATCGTATGGAACTTCTGCCTCAGCTAACAATACGTTCATATGGCCAGGCATACGTCCTGCCACAGGGTGAATCGCATATTTAACGTTAACACCTTTGTGTATTAATTTTTCAGTAAGTTCTTTAAGCGCATGCTGAGCACGAGCAACAGCTAAACCATAGCCTGGAACAATAATTAAGGTTTCTGCATTACCCATCAAGAAGGCGGCATCATCAGCTGAACCACTCTTAACAGGTCGTTGGGCTTGGTCACCTGCCGCAGTTGCAGTGGCTGCATCACCGCCAAAGCCACCAAGGATCACATTAAAGAAAGAGCGATTCATTGCCTTACACATAATGTAAGAAAGGATCGCACCAGATGAACCCACTAACGAACCAGCAACAATTAACATCGAATTATTTAAAGAAAATCCAATACCAGCTGCAGCCCAACCAGAGTAGGAGTTCAACATGGAGACAACGACTGGCATATCAGCACCACCAATTGGGATGATGATGAGCACACCCAAGACAAATGCAATGGCCAACATAATTAAGAAAGGTGTCCATGCTGGTGTAGCTCCTGTATCTAGAGCAAAATAAACGCCACAACCAAGCATCGTAATGGCAAGGATGAGGTTGATTAAATGTTGTCCCTTAAAGGTTACTGGCGCACCTTGGAAAAATCTAAATTTATATTTTCCAGAAAGTTTTCCAAATGCAATGACAGAGCCTGAGAAGGTAATCGCACCTATAAAAGTTCCAATAAAGAGTTCAACGCGATTACCAAAAGGTAATGTTTGACCTTTTTCAACAATATTAAAGGCGTGTGGTTCGGATACGGCGGCAATGGCAATGCAAACTGCCGCAAGACCAATCATGCTGTGCATAAAAGCGACAAGTTCAGGCATTTTTGTCATTTCAACGCGTTTGGCCATTATTGCACCAAGACCACCCCCAAGTACTAAGCCACCTAAAACATAAAGCATCCCAGTGCCAATTGAGTCATTCGCTAATTTACTGATTAGCCCGACAGTTGTAAAAACTGCAATCGCCATACCAGTCATACCGAAAATATTGCCACGGATTGAAGAGGTGGGGTGTGATAATCCTTTTAAGGCCTGAATAAAAAAAACTGACGCAATGAGATACAACAGGGTAATTAAATCCATACTCATGCTGATTCTCCCGGTTTAACTTTTTTCTCTTTTTTCTTAAACATTTCCAGCATTCGTTTTGTTACTAAAAAGCCACCGAAGATATTGACTGCAGCAAGAGCGACTGCCATCGTTCCCATGAATTTACCCAAAGGTCCTTCAGTCAGAGCAGCGGCAAGCATTGCCCCAACGACGATAATCGCTGAAATAGCATTGGTTACCGCCATAAGAGGGGTATGCAATGCAGGGGTTACTGTCCAAACAACGTGGTAACCAACGTAAATTGCTAGAACAAAAATAATGAGGTTATAAATACCGTGACTAATTTCCATAAAAATTCCTAATTAAGCGTTAGTTCGAATGACCTTGCCGTCTTGACACATGAGGCAGGCAGAAACAATATCATCATCTGTCGGAATCGCTAGACTACCTTCTTTTGTGACGATGAGTTTCATAAAATCTACAATATTTCGAGAATACAAGGCAGAGGCATCCGCCGCAACCAATGCAGGTAAATTACTCAAACCGATAATAGTTACGCCGTGTTTTACAACTGTCACATCTACCTCTGTGAGTGGGCAATTACCAGAACCGTTTTCACCTTTTCCTGCGGCTAAGTCAACAATCACTGAACCAGGCTTCATTTGAGCGACTGTTTCAGCTGAGAGCAACATTGGCGCTTTTCTGCCAGGAATTAAAGCCGTAGTAATTACGATATCTGCTTGTTTAGCGCGTTCTGCAACTAACGCTGCCTGTCTTTGCATCCAAGTCGCGGGCATTGGTCTTGCATATCCCCCAACACCCTTAGCAATTTCTCTTTCTTCATCAGTTTCAAAAGGGACGTCAACAAACTTTGCACCTAAAGATTCAATTTGTTCTTTTGCTGCAGGCCGAACATCTGAGGCTTCAATTACAGCCCCTAAACGTTTCGCTGTAGCAATGGCTTGTAACCCTGCAACACCAGCACCTAAAATAAGGATGCGAGCTGCTTTCACCGTTCCCGCTGCTGTCATCAACATCGGCATAAAACGTTGATATGCATTTGCTGCCACCATGACCGCTTTGTATCCAGCAATATTAGCTTGGGAAGAGAGAACATCCATGCTTTGAGCGCGAGTGGTTCGTGGGGCAGCTTCTAGGGCAAATGCAGTTACCCCTTTGGCGGCCATTGCTGCAATCATGGCATTATCAAATGGGTCCAACATACCGATAAGAACGGTACCAGCTTTGATCTGCACTAATTCAGCATCGGATGGCGCCCTCACTTTGAGAATCATCTCACAAGCAAAGACTTCAGAACTTGTTCCAATGGAGGCACCCACTGCTTGATAAGCTGCATCTGGAATACTTGCCGCAACTCCAGCATTTGTTTCAACGAGAACTTGATGACCCGCTGAAATATATTTTTTTATAGTTTCAGGAGTAGCAGCAACTCTAAACTCTCCTGATTTATTTTCTAAAGGTACACCAATTCGCATACGAATCCCCGTGATTTTGAAAAGATTTTCATAAGTTTAAGGCAAAACCGATATTAATGACGATTTCGCCCAAATAAAGCAATCAATCATACAATATTAAGGTGATGCAAGCATATTTTGAACAAATTAAGAGTTTGATGAATCCTCAAATACCTCAAGGCGCAAAAATCGTCGTAGGAATGTCAGGAGGCGTAGATTCATCTGTAGCTGCTTGGATTCTAAAACAACAGGGTTATGACGTTATTGGCTTGTTCATGAAGAATTGGGAAGATGACGATGATTCTGAGTATTGTTCTACGCGCCAGGATTGGATTGACGTTGTTTCAGTTGCTGATCTTATCGGCATTGACGTTGAAGCAGTAAATTTTGCAAACGAATATAAAGACCGCGTTTTTGCCGATTTTTTGAAAGAATATGCGGCTGGAAGAACTCCTAATCCCGATATTCTATGTAACGCAGAGATTAAATTTAAAGCTTTTTTAGACCATGCCTTGCATTTGGGGGCAGATAGTATTGCAACTGGGCATTATGCTCGAACGCGAAGTGTTGATAACAAGACCCAATTGTTAAAAGCAATTGATTTATCTAAAGATCAAAGTTATTTTTTACACCGTTTAAATCAAGCTCAGATAAGCAAAGTATTGTTTCCCTTGGGTGAGATTCCAAAATCACTGGTTCGAGAGATTGCCCAAGATATTGGTTTGCCTAATGCAAAGAAAAAAGACTCCACTGGAATTTGCTTTATTGGCGAAAGACCATTTAGAGAGTTCTTAGGTAAATATTTACCCACCAAACCAGGAACTATCGTAACCCCTGAGGGGCATGTTGTTGGAGAGCATATTGGCTTAGCTTTTTATACGATTGGACAGAGAAAAGGGATTGGAATTGGCGGAAGTCAAGAGGGAAGCGGGGATGCATGGTATGTAGCTGATAAAGATATGGATAAAAATACCCTAATCGTTGTTCAGGGACATGATCATGCCATGTTGCAATCCATTACATTAAAAGCACAGGATGCCTCTTGGGTTTCTGGACAAGCACCAGAAGTAAGCATGAACTATGCCTCTAAAACCAGGTATCGTCAAGCAGATGCACCTTGTGAACTAATGGCAAATCAGCAGCAAATCACGGATGATGAATTTGTTTTAAATTTTGCTGAAGCACAATGGGCAATCACCCCAGGACAGTCCGCCGTTTTATATGATGGCGAAGTCTGTCTGGGTGGTGGAATTATTGTTTAAAGCCTCAAACTGGATGAGGAGTTTCTTTAAATGAAGGCCGTTTGCTAAGTTTTTCGTAAAAACTGGCTAAATGAGGATATTCCTCTTGCCAACGGATTTCTGGGAATCTAAATAACAAATAGCCACATACACTGCCAACAGCGATATCCGCAAGACTAAATTGATTGCCATAGCACCAAGTGTTTTGGCCAAGACCCTCCGCAATTGATTTAAGGCCGCCGTTGATCTTATCTAACTGGCGATTGATCCAATCTTCGCTCCTGTTTTGTCCTCTAGGACCCCAATTTCTCTCCATACGCGCGAGAACTGCAGCGTCTAAAACACCATCACAAAGTGCTTCCCAAGTCTTAACCGCAGCTTTTTCTTTTCCTGAAGAAGGTATTAAATGACCAACAGGACTTAATGTATCCGCATATTCAACAATGACTCGTGAGTCAAACATAACTCCACCATCATCCATTACCAAGGTAGGAACCTTACATAAAGGATTTAAAGTTGGCAAAGTTGATTCTGGATTCCAGACGTCCTCGACCTCAAAAGCGACATCAATTTTCTTTTCTAAAAAAGCAATCCTAGTTTTTCTGACAAACGGACTTGCTGGTGTACCGATTAATTTCATATTACTTCCTGTTAAAATAGAACATCACCATGATAAAGAATAAAATATAGTTAATAATTTAACCTTAATCATAAACTGTGACAAATCCAATAACTACACTCTCCGCTTTATCCCCCATCGATGGGCGTTATGCCTCTAAGACAGATGCTTTAAGACCGTGGCTTTCAGAGGCTGCTTTTATGCACCACCGCGTCAAAGTAGAGATCCATTGGCTCATTGCGCTTTCTCAAGCACACCTAAAAGATATTCCAAGCTTTAGTCAGGCAGCAGAGAAAAAACTTCTATTGCTAGTGGAAAACTTTAATGAGAGCCATGCACAACGAATTAAAGAGATTGAATCCGTTACAAATCATGATGTTAAAGCAGTCGAGTATTGGTTAAAAGAACAGGTGAAGGGTGATATTGAGCTTGAAAAAGCCAGTGAGTTTATTCATTTCGCGTGTACATCTGAGGATATTAATAATACTTCCCATGGCATGATGCTCAATGGCGCTGTCAAGCAAGTCATGCTGCCAAAATTAGAAGAGTTATTAAAAGCACTGACCGAACTTGCAATTTTGAATGCTGAAGTTCCGATGTTGTCTAGAACACATGGGCAGCCTGCCTCACCCACTACTTTGGGTAAAGAGATGGCTAATATAGCCAAGCGTTTAGAGCGTGCCATCAAAAATATTGAAAATGTCCGCATGTCAGGAAAAATGAATGGTGCCGTAGGTAATTACAACGCCCATCTTTCAGCATATCCAGATGTGGATTGGGAGACATTTTCTAAACAGGTAGTACAAGAGCGACTTGGCTTAGAGTTCAATCCCTATACGATTCAAATAGAGCCCCATGATGCAATGGCGGAATTGTTTGACGCATTCTCTAGAGCGAACACAATCTTATTAGACATGAACCGTGACATTTGGGGTTATATTGCTTGGGGATACTTTAAGCAAAAAACTAAAGAGGGTGAAATTGGTTCATCCACCATGCCGCATAAGGTCAATCCAATTGATTTTGAAAATTCAGAAGGTAACTTGGGCGTTGCTAATGCATTACTTCGTCACTTATCTGAGAAATTACCGATTTCACGCTGGCAAAGAGATTTAACTGACTCTACCGTTCTGCGAAATTTAGGTAATGCATTAGGTCACACCTTACTTGCCTACGATAGTGCTTTACGTGGGTTGCGCAAATTAGAAACCAATCACGCCCGACTTGCAGAGGATTTGGACGCTTGTTGGGAAGTTTTAGCTGAGCCGATTCAGACCGTCATGAGACGCTATCAAGTGCCAAATCCTTATGAGCAATTAAAGGAATTAACGAGAGGTAAGGTAATTACTAAGGAGGGTATACAGGCATTTATTTTGGGCTTGGATATTCCTCCTGACGCTAAAGAAAATTTACTTGCAATGACTCCAAGTAATTATGTGGGTAAAGCTGTTGAATTAACACTTAGACTCAAGACTAAATAAATTGTTAACTTAAACAATGCGTAAAAATAATCAGCCAATTTCTGGTGTATTTATATTGGTGATTATTGTGTACCAGTGCCTATGGCATTTTGCCTTACCTTTTGTACTTGTTCGACTGTGGTGGAAGGGGCGTAAAGAACCTGGCTATCGTGAGCACATTTTAGAAAGATTGGGTTTTTATAAAGTCCAAACCTTTACCGACGCTATTTGGGTACATGCTGTTTCAGTGGGTGAAACTAGGGCTTCAGCACCTTTGATCCATGCTTTAATCGCTCGTAATCAACGTATCTTATTGACCCATACAACACCTACAGGTCGCAAAACGGGCGCCAATCTTTTTAAAAGTTATATTGAAAAGGGCGTACTAAAACAATGCTATTTGCCCTATGATTTTTGTTGGCCAATATCACGTTTTCTTAGTCAATTTAAACCAAGCAAAGGTCTCTTGATGGAAACAGAGGTATGGCCTAGTATTTTATTTTTTTCAAGAAACAAACTCCCCATCTGTCTGATTAATGGTCGCCTATCTTTAAAAAGTAGCCTCAATTTCGCAAAATTTGGTGGTTTGAGTAAAGAGTTATTTAGCTTATTTGAAAAAATTCTAGCTCAAACCCAAAGAGATGCGGAGCATTACGCATTATTTGGTATTCAGAGTTGTCCTGTAACCGGTAATCTTAAATTTGATGTACAACTAGACCCCACGCAAATTGCATTCGGACAATTATGGAAGAAGAGTCTTGGTAGTCGTCAGGTAGTAACTCTAGCGAGCTCTAGAGAGGGTGAAGAAGAAATGGTGATTCAGGCGTGGTCAAAGCTACAAGACACCAAGCCTCTTTTACTGATTGTTCCAAGACATCTATCTAGATTGACAGAAATCGAGAAATTTCTTGACCAGAGAAAAATTACATTTACCAAAAGAAGCCTCATTACACCTCCCACTGACTTGACGCACGATGTTTTGATCGGTGACACGATGGGTGAAATGGCGGGGTATTTATCGATGGCAGACTATGTTGTGATGGGGGGCACTCTGATGGGTACCGGTGGGCAAAATTTGATTGAACCTATCTCACTTGGCAAGCCAGTAATCTTAGGGCCCTCTACTTATAATTTTGCTGATATTAGTCAGGCAGCTATAGAGTCTGGAATTGCTATTCCATTGAGTAAGTCAACACTGCCTCAAATTGAAAATGAATTATTAAACGTTTTTCAGGACTTTCAGGACCATCCCCAAAAGATTGAGAAGATGTCTCTCTTATGTAGTGGGTTTGCAAAACACCATCAAGGTGCTACTGCAAAAACACTCGATTACTTAAATCTGCCTTTAATGCAGATAAAGGGTGATTGAAGATTATGTAAAGTTTTTGAACTCATGCTATATTTTCACATAATTAAACTGGAGATTGTATGCATATAACTATTATTGGCGCAGGTATCGGTGGGCTCACCATGGCTTTAGCTGCTCATCATGCAGGTATTTCTTGCGATGTCTATGAGTCAGTTCCAGAGATTAAACCTATTGGAGTGGGCATAAATATTTTGCCCCATGCAAGTAGGTTTTTATGCGAATCATTAGGGTTAGAAGAAGAATTATCTAAAAAAGGTGTTTTAACTAAAGAGGCTATTTTCTTTAATCGTTTTGGCCAAAAAATCTATGCCGAACCTTCTGGCCGTTTAGCCGGATATGCCTGGCCACAATTTTCAATTCATCGCGGCGACTTACAGATGGTTTTGTTAGAAGCCTTTTTACAAAGAGTTGGTGAAGAGCATTTACATTTAGGCTTAGACTGTACAAAAGTGGATGAAAAGTCAGGCATTGCTTATTTTAAAAAATCAAGATCTGAAGACTTGACCGAGACCACTGTTCAAGCTGATGCTGTCATTGCTTGTGATGGCGTGCACTCCGTTGTCCGTAAGCAACTTCACCCACTTGAAGGAAAACCACTCTATTCGGGCGTCAATATGTGGCGTGGTGTTACAAAGTGGAAACCTTTCTTATCCGAAGCAAGCATGGTGCGTGCCGGCTGGTTAACACATGGCAAGATGGTTATTTATCCGATTAGAAACAATATTGATGGACAAGGGAGTCAGCTCATTAATTGGGTTGCAGAACTTGAAACACCTAATCACTTAGAGAGAGATTGGAACAAACAAGGTCGTCTAGAGGACTTTATTGGAGCATTTGAAGATTGGCATTTTGATTGGTTAGATGTTCCTGCTTTAATCCGTGGTGCTGAATCTATTTTAGAGTTTCCAATGATTGATCAAGAGCCATTACCATTTTGGTCTCGCGGCAGGGTAACGTTATTAGGAGATGCTGCACATCCAATGTACCCAAGAGGATCTAATGGTGCAGGTCAGTCCATCCTTGATGCACAATCATTAGCAAAGTTTTTGGTCCAAGAGCGTGATGTAGAAACCGCACTCAAAAAATACGAAGATGTTCGTTTAGAAGCAACTGGCAATGTGGTGCGTATGAACCGTATTAATCCTCCAGATGCAATCCTTCGAGAAGTTTGGGAGCGCTCAGAAGACAAACCTTTTAATAATATCCAAGATATTATTTCTAACGAAGAGATGGAGGCTATTACACAACGTTATAAAACGGTGGCTGGCTACGATAAACAAACCCTTGCGGCTTAAATCATGAAAATACAGTGGATTAAAAAACTAGTTTTGATTGGCGCATGCTTTAGTCAAATCGCGTTTGGTCAAAGCAGCCTGTTAGCGGGCGGTGCTCCGATTAAATTAGTTGTGCCATTTACTCCCGGTACGGGCCCGGATACGATAGCGCGTGCGGTTGCTCCAAAGTTATCAGAAAAAATGGGCCAGCCGGTGATTGTTGATAATCGTGCAGGCGCATCTGGCAATATTGGAACTGAGGCGGTGGTAAGAGCTAAACCAGATGGCACCACTTTATTGGTAACCGTAAATACGATTGTGATGAATCGCTCTCTTTATCCTAAGGCGACTTTTGATCCACTGACTGACTTAATGCCCATGACGTTGGCTGCATACGGGGATTTGGTTCTAGTTGTACCAAGTAATTCACCTTATAAAAATGTCTCAGAATTTTTAGCGGCCGCGAAATCTAATCCAGGAAAATTAACCTATGGCTCTCCTGGCATTGGAACACCTCACCACTTAGGCATGGAAGCCCTCGAACATATTACTGGAGTAAAGGTATTACATGTGCCTTATAAAGGGACAGCGCCAGCAGTAACTGATTTATTAGGAAGTCAGATTGATTCTATGTTTTTACCAGTGCATGTAGCGAACGCCCATATTAAATCAGGGAAATTACGCGCACTAGCCATCGGATCAAAAAAACGTAATCCAATCGCAAGTCAAATTCCGACATTTGCTGAGTTAAAAATTGGTGAGATTGATGTTTCTATGTGGTTTGGCATGATGGCGCCTAAAGGAGTCCCAGTTGAAGACTTGAATCGCTTAAGTAATGCGTTAAGAGAAGTTTTAGTCGATCCAGAAATTAAAACAATTTTTGCTGTTCAAGGATTAGATCCTGCAACCAGTAGTTCTCAAGCATTTAAAGAGATTGTTGAAAAAGATACTCAGCGTTGGGCAAAAATTATTAAAGACCAAGGTATAACTGCAGAATAAGAAGATCAACCCTATTTAGATAAATGGGGTTGTATTGTCAATTAAACCTTAGCCCCGTAATTAGGATCGTCTTTGGTAGTTGGATCATGATCAGGTTTATTCTCTGATTTAATTAAATCTTCACGGCGAACGCCTAACCACATGGCAATTGCTGCAGCCACGAACACAGAAGAATAAATACCAAATAAAATACCGATGGTGAGAGCTACTGCAAAATAATGTAGGGTTGCACCACCAAAAAGTAACATAGCTAAAACCATCATTTGGGTACTGCCGTGGGTAATAATCGTTCGGCTCATTGTGCTTGTAATAGCACTATCGATAATATCCGGAGTGTCTAATTTTCGGAATTTTCGGAAATTTTCACGGATACGGTCAAATATCACAACGGATTCATTCACAGAGTAGCCTAAAACAGCTAAAACAGCAGCTAATACTGAGAGTGAAAACTCCCATTGAAAGAATGCAAAAAAACCTAAAATGATGACAACATCATGTAAGTTCGCAAGAATACCCGCTACCGCAAACTTCCATTCAAAGCGAATAGACAAGTAAATAACAATACCAACGATTACAAACAACAGGGCTTTGATACCGCCGTATAAAAGCTCTTCACCGACTTGAGGCCCAACGTATTCAACTCGTTGTAATTTAACTTGGGGGTTCGTTTCTTGTAATTTACTCATAACAGAATTACTTTGATCTGTAGAAGGCATCATGCTGCCATCCGAGTTTTTAATCAGAGGTAGGCGAATCATGACATCTTTTGAACTACCAAAGTTTTGTACATTCACCTCACCATAGCCAAGAGTTGCGACGCTGTTACGAATCGTTTCTAAATCTGCGGACTGTTCATATTGAACTTCGATAACAGTACCACCCGTAAATTCAATCGACAGATGAAGGCCTTTTTGCCAAAGAAAGAAAACTGCGGCAATAAAAGTGATCAAAGATATTGCGTTCAAAATTAATGCATAACGCATAAAAGGAATATCTTTTTGGATGCGAAAAAATTCCATTTGTTTATCCTATAGAAACTGATTGAAGTTTTTTCTTTGCGCCATACCAAAGATTAACAACGCCACGAGAGAAAAATACGGCAGAGAACATCGATGTCAAAATACCTAAGCAATGCACGATGGCAAATCCTTTAATTGGGCCAGAGCCAAAGGCTAGAAGAGCCAAGCCTGCAATTAGAGTAGTTACATTTGAGTCGAAAATAGTTGCCCAAGCCTTATCAAAGCCTGTAGCAATCGCTAGTTGAGGAGCCGTTCCTTGGCGCAACTCTTCGCGAATCCTCTCATTAATCAAAACGTTTGAGTCAATTGCCATACCTAAAGCCAAGGCCATGGCAGCAATACCTGGCAAGCTCAATGTTGCTTGCAACATTGATAAAACAGCAATTAAAAGTAAGAGATTGACAGCAAGTGCCACGACCGAAAAGGCACCGAATAACATGTAATACGCAATCATAAAAATAGCGATTGCTAAAAAGCCATAGATAAGCGATTTAAAGCCTTTTTCGATATTTTCAGCACCAAGGCTTGGGCCAATGGTTCTTTCTTCAATAATTTCCATTGGTGCGGCTAGAGAACCAGCTCGTAATAAAAGTGCTAAATCATTTGCACTTTGCGTAGTTGGTTGCCCAGTAATCTGAAATTTAGAGCCAAATTCACCTTGGATTGTGGCAATGGTTAGAACTTCTCCCTTGCCTTTTTCAAAGAGAATCATGCCCATTGGTTTTTGAAGATTCTCTCTAGTGATTTCTTGCATGGCACGACCACCAGCCGCATCTAGAGTTAAATTGACTGAAGGGCGTTGATTTTGATCAAAACCAGCACTTGCATCAATAATACGATCACCCGTAATGATGATCGATTTTTTAAAGACACCCTGACGATCACCAAATTTAAAAGCATCCATACCTATTGGCGGAGTATCTTGCAAACCAATGGATGGTTGAACAGGATCAGCTAATCTTGCTTCAAGAGTTGCTGTTCTACCAATAATATCCTTTGCCCTTGAAGTATCTTGCACGCCAGGTAATTGAACAACAATACGATCATTCCCTTGTTTTTGAATGACGGGTTCTTTAACAGCAAGTTCATTTACACGTTTATTTAAAGTGATGATATTTTGTTTTAATGCATTTTCTTGAGTAGCTTGTAATGCGGCTGGTTTGAAGGCACCTGTTAAGAAAAAAGAGTCAGTAGTTTTATCCAGCTTAAAACTCATATCTGGTATGGCTTCTAGTAAAACGCCATTTGCTTGATTGGCGTCATTAGCATTTGCAAATTTAATCACCAATTGACCAGTTGATTTATCGATACTTTGATAACGGATTGATTTATCACGCAATCTACTTCGCGCATCGCTTGCTAAGGCATTCAGTTTTTTATCAATCGCCCCTTGCATATCTACTTTAAGTAAAAAATAAACACCACCCCGCAGGTCAAGCCCTAAGGGCATTGGAAAGGCATTAATACTCGTTAAACTTTTTGGGGTATTGGATACCAAAGATAAAGCAACAATGTAATCAGGATTTTTGAGATCAGGGTTAATCTCTTTTTCAATAATATCTTTTGCTTTTAATTGAGAATCCGTATCGTTAAAACGAATTCTGATCACACCCTCAGTATTAGAGTCTTCAAAACCAGTTTGATTTTTAAGAAGATCCGCCTTTTGCAGGACCGCATCTATTTTTTCATGCAATTTCGTATCTAATTTCAGACTTGAACGTGCAGGAGCAATTTGAATCGCTGGAACCTCACCAAAAAGATTTGGAACTGAATAAATGACTCCAATAAGTAATGCAACTCCAATAACGATATATTTCCAAAAAGGGTAGCGATTCATGCGTAAACTTAGATAGATTTGAGAGTGTCTTTAGGAAGAACAGCAGCAATGGCTGATTTTTGCATTTTGACGGTTAAATTAGTGGATAGTTCAACGCTAACATATTGATCATTGAGCTCGGTTATTTTTCCCATTAGGCCACTCGCAGTAGAAACCTCATCACCTTTCGATAAAGACTCGAGCATTGCTTTTAATTCTTTTTGACGCTTCATTTGTGGTCTAATCATGATGAAATATAGGACAGCGAACATACCAACCATCATGATGATTGAAGAAAGCCCACTGTCTGCGCCACCAGCACCACCGAATTGCGCATACGCGTTGTTAATAAACATAAATATTCCTTAAAAGTGAAAAAATTGGATTGAGGTTAATTTTAAGTAGATTTTAACGGACTTATGAATTTCTACCGAAAGAATCTAAAGAGGGGTTTTCTAGGGTACCAATTTGGCGGTGATTAACAAATTGTTGAGTAAATTCACTGAATTGATGATTTTCTAAAGATAAACGAATTTCAGACATTAAATTTAAATAGTAGTGAATATTATGAATCGTATTCAGTTGTGCACCGAGTATTTCGTTTACTTTTTGAAGGTGGTGTAGATAGGCTCTACTAAAATTTTTACACGCGTAGCATGTGCAGGTCGGATCTAAAGGACGATCGTCGTTTTTATATGCGGCATTTCGAAGCTTTAAATCGCCAAAACGGGTAAAAAGCCAACCATTTCTAGCATTTCTAGTGGGCATGACACAATCGAACATATCGATGCCCTGACCAACTGCAAAAACTAAATCTTCAGGCGTTCCGACACCCATCAGGTATCTAGGTTTATTGGCAGGTAATTGATGACCAATATGTTTGAGAACTCTTTCAAAATCAGGCTTAGGCTCACCAACAGATAGCCCTCCGATCGCTATTCCGTCAAATCCTTGCTCGGCAATCTTTTCTAGAGAATAACTTCTCAAGCTTGCATACATACCGCCCTGAACAATTCCAAAAAGAGCATTAGTCTGATTTAACTCTCTAAAACGATTGATGCTCCGCTGCCCCCAGCGTAAAGATAATTCTAGCGAAGTACGAACTATCTTTTCATCCGTTGGCACACCGTTTGTCTCATAAGGTGTGCACTCATCAAACTGCATAGCAATATCACTATTTAAAGTGGCTTGAATTTCCATAGAGACTTCAGGAGACATAAAGAGTTTGTCACCATTGACGGGCGAGGAAAAAGTTACACCTTCTTCAGAAATTTTTCGCAGAGCACCTAAGCTAAACACTTGAAAACCACCGGAATCTGTCAGAATTGGGAGATCCCAACCCATAAAACGATGAAGGCCACCAAAGGTTTTAATGACATCAAGCCCTGGGCGAAGCCATAAATGAAATGTATTACCTAAAATGATTTGCGCTTGAGACTCGTGTAAATCTCTTGGTGTAAGGGCCTTTACAGTCCCATAAGTTCCAACTGGCATAAACATCGGAGTTTGTAATTGGCCATGAGGCAATACAAAGCTAGCACGTCTGGCGTGCGAATGGGCGTCTTGGTGACTTACCTTAAATTGAAGACGATCCTCACTCAAGTCGAGGACCTTTCTAAAAACATTGCATCTCCATAACTAAAAAAACGATATTTTTTTTCAATGGCATGTTGATATGCTTGTTTAATCGACTGATAACCACTAAAGGCACTAACTAGCATCAATAGAGTAGATTTAGGTAAATGAAAGTTAGTAATAAGAGCGTCCACGACTTGGAATTGATAACCTGGAGTGATAAATAAATTAGTATCGCCATTATCACCCATAGTCACCGAGGATTCTAGCGCGCGTAAAGAAGTGGTGCCCACAGAGATAATTCTTCTTTTTTGACTTTGCGCAAGATGAATTGCACTTCTTGTCTCAGGGGGTATTACATAGCGCTCAAAATGCATTTGATGAGAAGATAAGTCCTCATAGCGCACAGGAGAAAAAGTCCCGGAACCAACATGCAGCGTTAGCTTTGCAATATCTACGCCTTTTTTCTGTAGTTGGAGAAGAATATTTTCATCAAAATGAAGCCCTGCAGTAGGTGCCGCGACGGCACCAGGGTTGGCGGCATAAATAGTTTGGTAGCGATTTTCATCATCGGAATTAGCGCTATGCCTGATGTAGGGAGGTAAGGGAAGTTCTCCAATTGTGTGAAGCATCTCTAGAGCATTATCAGGAAATTCGATAATATAAAAAGGAGAGACTTCTACATCAGATGTAATTGGGTGAGTAATAGTCTGACGTTCAATAACAGTAACTATGGTTGGGGAACTCGGGTTTCCTAAATGTAGTGGGGCACTCGGGAGGATAGCTTTTGAAGACTTAATTTGACAAAGAACTTGATTTTCATTCAAAATCCGTTCGACTAGAATTTCTATTTTTCCACCAGTTGGTTTAAAGCCATGTATTCTTGCTGGAATCACTTTAGTATCATTAAAGACGAGTAAATCCCCTTTTTTTAAAAGGTGAATAATGTCCTTAAAATAGCTATCTTGGAACGTTGGATTAGTCTGATCTTTGTCTTGCTGAACAACGAGTAACTTACTCGAGCTTCTACTTGAAAGTGGAAACTGAGCAATTAATTCTTGAGGAAGTTCATAGTCAAAATCAGAGAGTTGCATAAATAAAGAATGATAAATGAAATATTCTAATCGTAATACTTAAACCAAATGGCAGAAAGTAAATCACCATTATCTCGACTTGGGTTAAATACACCGGCATCACTTGCTTTGCATTTGCCTATTCGATATGAAGACGAGACAGCACTGATATCAATTGAGCAAGCCATATCCGTTACAAGTATAGAACCAATTCAGACACAAGGAAAAGTTATTCAATGTGAAGTGAAGTTTCGTCCTCGCCGACAATTAGTAGTTGTTATTGCTGATGAGGGTAGTGAATTAATACTTCGCTTTTTAAATTTTTACCCTAGCCAACAAAAACAAATGGCGATTGGAAATTTCCTGAGGGTGCGTGGTGAAGTTAAAACAGGATTTATGGGACCTGAAATAGTTCATCCAACAGTGAAATCAGTGTTGCCAGATACGCCCTTACCACAACAACTAACACCGATTTACTCAACGATTGCAGGAGTGGGGCAAATAACGGTTCGTAAGGGCATTGAAAAGGGATTAAAAGATATATCAGTAAAACAATTTCTTAGAGAAATCATTGTGCTGAAGCAAATTGACCAGCCAAAGTATGCTTTCTTAAAAGAACTCCCAAGTCTTGAGGAGTCGATTTTTACATTACATTATCCAACCGCACAAACTGATAAAAACGCTTTATTAGAAAGGACTCATCCGGCATGGCGAAGAATTCAATTTGAGGAATTACTCGCGCAACAAATATCTTTACAAAGAGCCCATATTGAAAGAAAAAAAAGGAAGTCAGTACAAATGCCATTACAAAAGGATGGCTTAGTCAAAGAGCTTTTAAAGTTATTCCCATTTGCGCTTACGAACGCACAGCAAAAAGTATGGGCAGAAATTACAGACGATTTAGCAAATCCTTATCCGATGAATCGTCTTTTGCAGGGTGATGTTGGAAGTGGGAAAACTGCCGTTGCTGCCTTAGCCGCAGCGCATGCGATTGGTCATGGGTATCAAGTAGCATTTATGGCGCCAACGGAAATTCTCGCAGAACAGCACTATCGAAAACTTTTACCTTGGTTTACTCAACTGAATATAGAAATTACTTGGTTAACTGGAAGTTTAAAGGCTAAAGAAAAGAAGGTTGCTCAGGAAAAAATAAGTAGTGGTAAAGCACAACTTGCCATTGGAACTCATGCTCTGATTCAAGAAGGCGTTGAATTTGCTCATTTGGGGCTTGCCATCATCGATGAACAACATCGATTTGGTGTTCGTCAGAGATTACAATTTCATGGGCAGCAGGGGCAAGATGCAATTTTTGCGCATCAGTTGATGATGTCAGCCACGCCGATCCCTAGAACATTGGCAATGACCTATTATGCCGATTTGGAAGTGTCGGTAATCGATGAATTGCCTCCCGGAAGGAAGCCCATCATTACAAAAACGCTTAGAGATTCTAGACGTTCTGAAGTTGTGTTGGGTATTCGTGACGAGTTAAAAAAGGGGCGACAGGCATATTGGGTTTGCCCATTAATTGAGGAATCAGAAGTACTACAGTTACAGACAGTTGTTGATACCTATAATGTATTAAGCCAAGAATTATCTGATTTTAAAGTTGGCATGATTCATGGGAAGATGTCGAGCGAAGATAAGTCGGTCATTATGAATGAATTTAAACAAGGCAAAATGCAGTTATTGGTTAGTACCACCGTCATCGAGGTAGGGGTTGATGTGCCGAATGCAAGTTTAATGGTCATTGAACATGCGGAACGTTTTGGATATTCGCAAATACACCAACTGCGTGGCAGGGTTGGACGTGGTGATGTGGAGTCGGTGTGTATTTTGCTCTATGGCGAACAATTATCGATGTCAGCTAAAGAACGGCTTAAGGTTTTACGTGAAAATACGGATGGTTTTGTGATTGCGGAACATGATTTATTACTGCGTGGTCCAGGGGAGTTATTGGGCTCAAGACAGTCCGGCGATACCATGTTGCGATTTGTTGATTTACAAAGAGATGCTTGGTTAGTGTCTTTAGTAAAAGATTTTGCACATGATATATTAAATACATCCCCACAATTAGCAGAGCTTCATTTGCACCGTTGGCTGGGGTCAAGAGTAGATTATCTTAAAGCTTAAAATGACGCTTACTGAACTTCGATACATTGTGGCTGTAGCAAAAGAAAAGCATTTTGGTCGTGCCTCACAAATTTGTTTTGTTTCTCAACCTACCTTGTCAGTAGCCGTCAAAAAATTAGAAGATGAACTTGGGGTGCAAATTTTTCAAAGACACTCAGGAGATATTACTTTAACTCCACAAGGAAAATTATTAATTGAGCAGGCACATCGTGTCTTAGATGAAGCGAAGCGTTTTTCAGAAATGGCAAAAATTGGAGTTGATCCAATGAAAGGGCCGTTGCGCTTAGGTGCAATTTATACGATTGCACCTTATTTATTACCTAGCCTAGTGAGACAGACAAAAGATAGTTTGCCTGAAATTCCATTATTTCTATATGAGACATTTACAGCTTCTATTTTAGAAATGATTAAACAAGACGAATTGGATTGTGCAATTTTGGCAGAGCCTTTCAATACAGCTGGTTTAGAAATTATCGCCCTATACGATGAGCCTTATATAGTTACAGTACCAGCTACCCATGAGTGGAACAATCGATCTGCCATTGAGCCGCAAGAATTAGCATCTCAGAATATGCTTCTTTTAGGCGCGGGGCATTGCTTTAGAGATCATGTGTTGCAAGTATGTCCTGAACTAAATCGTGCAAAATTTTTATCTGAAGAAGGACCTAAAAATTATGAAGGATCTTCTTTAGAAACGATTCGCCAAATGGTGATGGGTGGTATTGGAATTTCAGTATTACCAAGTGCCGCGGTTTCCTCAAACCATCTTAAAGAAACCTTGGTGAAATATGTGCCATTTGTAGATCCACAGCCGTCTAGACGAGTCGTTTTGGTCTATCGGAAAGGGCACGTTCGATCTCCAGCAGTTAATGCACTTGCAAAGACTGTTAAATACTGTCAATTAAGTGATGTGAAGTGGCTATAAGATGAGTTTGATTGATCGACTCACTCAATACGCTTATTTGGTTCGACTGCATAAGCCTATAGGAACTGTTTTACTTCTTTGGCCAACACTTTGGGCACTATGGTTTGCAAGTCATGGGCAGCCTTCAATCGAACATATCTTGATATTTTCTTGCGGGACTTTACTGATGCGAAGTGCTGGATGTGCAGTAAATGACTTCGCTGATCGTGATTTTGATCGATATGTAAAACGAACTGAAAAAAGGCCTCTCACCTCAGGAAAGATTAGTGGGAAAGAAACATTAATAGTTGCCGGAACATTAGCTTTACTTGCCTTTGTTTTAGTTTTACGCCTGAATTGGTTAACAATACAATTATCTTTTGTTGCATTATTGATCGCCGTAATATATCCATTTACTAAGCGATTTTTTTCGATGCCTCAAGCCGTATTGGGAGTTGCGTTTGGATTTGGAATTCCAATGTCTTATGCGGCTGAATTAAATTCAGTTCCTTGGCAAGCATGGCTGATGTTACTCGGTAATATCTTTTGGGCGATCGCCTATGACACTGCTTATGCAATGGTTGATCGAGATGATGATATAAAAATTGGCATTAAAACATCGGCGATTACTTTTGGCCATTATGAAGTCACTGCGATATTGACTTGCTATATTTTATTTTTTGCAATTATGGCTTTTTTAGCCAGTCTAGAAAACCTGAATGTATGGTTTTGGATTGGTTGGGTAGGGGCGATACTTTGCGCGGCCTATCACTATACTCTGGTGAAAACGAGAGATCGCATGAAATGTTTTGCAGCGTTTAATCATAATAATTGGCTGGGAGCCATACTTTTTTTAGGTGTAGCTTTAGCTTATTATTTGAGATAGTTACTTTTTACTAAATTCCTCACCCATTTCTTTAGCGCGTTGATTAGCAGCCTGGACTGCTTCTTCTAAAGCCTCACCCCAAGATCGTTGATTTAGTATTTCTAAAGCCGCAAAAGTAGTACCACCTTTTGAGGTAACTTTCTCTCTTAATTGACTTGCTGAATCTGCAGAAGTTAAGGCTAATTGACCTGCTCCAATTACAGTATGGGTCGCTAGTAATTTAGCTTGTTCAGCTGTTAGCCCTAACTTAAGACCACTGTTTGTAAGGTGTTCAATCATAGAAAAAACATAAGCAGGACCACTGCCAGAGATTGCAGTCACTGCATCTAATAGGACTTCATGATTCACCCAAATAGAAGCACCGATAGACTGACAAACCATATTAATCAATTGAATATCTTGTTGATTAACATGTTGACCAGCGTATAAACCTGTAATTCCTTTTTGAATCAGTGCGGGCGTATTTGGCATAGCACGTACGATTCGTGAATGACCTAATTGTTTGGCGATGTCAGCAATCTTAACCCCAGCAACAATACTGAGAGTCAGTACTTGTGGGCCTGACAAATGCGTCAGGCTTATATTCAATTGAGTAATTGCCTCTAAGAGTTGTTGAGGCTTGACACATAAAACAATTAATTGAGAAACCTCAAGAAAGTTTTCACATTGAGAGACATCAGTTGCAGTACGAATCTTAAATTGTTCATACAAATAATTTCGTGCGGTTGGGAGTGGGTCTATAGCTAATAAATTGTTAGGTAAAAAACCTTGCTGTATTAAGCCACTGATCATAGCGCTGGCCATATTGCCACCGCCTAGAAATGAAATTTTGATTTGTCCAGATTCAGCCATTGTTAAGTATTTAAGTCTTCCTTATCTTCTTCAATATTTCGGGTACCAAATATAGCAGTCCCAATTCTAACCATCGTACTACCTGCTTGTATTGATTGCTCTAGGTCATCTGACATCCCAATCGATAAAGTATCAAATTGATTTTTGAATTGGTATTTTTTTAAATGTTTTTGTATTTCAATAAATAATTGCTGAAACTCTTTCATCGATTGTAACGATGCACCTGGTTCAGGGATAGCCATTAAACCTCTAAGAGATAAGTTTGGTAGTTCAGTTAATTCTAAACAAGTCAACAAAGCCTCTCTAGGGGATACCCCACTTTTTGAGGACTCGCCAGAAATATTGACTTGTAAACAGATATTTAAGTCAGCCAAATCGCTAGGTCTTTGCTCAGAAAGTCTTTCGGCAATCTTTAGGCGGTCGATACTTTGTACCCAATCAAATGACTCGGCAATAAAGCGGGTTTTATTACTTTGGATTGGACCTATAAAATGCCAAGTTATTTGATTGCGGATATCCTGTAAGGAGCCAATTTTATTTACGCCTTCTTGGACATAGTTTTCTGCAAAACTAAATTGACCTGCTTCAAAAGCGGCTCTTACTTGTTCTACGGAGTGCTTTTTTGACACAGCAACTAAGCCCACATCCTTTTTATCCCTGTTAGCATGTTTACAAGCAAGTTGAATACGATTATTTACTAATAAAAGATTTTCTGAAATGGAGTTCATCAGATTAGGATGCTTTTAAAATTAATTGATCAACAATTTCAATCCAATGCGTCACTGGAAGCTGATCATTTTGCAGGTGTGTAATACAACCAATATTACCTGACACAATATATTCTGAATTATTGGTTTGGCATGCTTGCATCAGGCGAGTCAATTTTTGTTCACGCAATTGAGATGATAACGAGTCTTGCAGAATAGAGTACGTCCCTGCAGAGCCGCAGCAAAGGTGACTATCCTCACAGAGATTGATTTTGACACCTAATTGTGAAAGTATATCCTCTACTTTACCCTGAATTTTTTGACCATGTTGAAGGGTACAGGGGGGATGATAAGTTAAACCAGTTTTTGCTTCAGAACCAATTTTTGCCTTTAGTTGGTCGATGTAATCAGGCAAAATTTCACAAATATCCTTAGTCATTGAGCTAATTTTTAGAGCCTTAGCAGCATATTGAGGATCATCTCGTAAAAGATATCCATAGTCTTTGACCATGACCCCACACCCTGAAGCATTCATTACTATAGCGGAAATATTTTCTTTTTCAATGATTGGCCACCATGCATCAATATTTCTTCGCATCTCGACTTGACCGCCGGCGTGATCATTTAAATGGTGTTTTAATGCTCCACAACAACCCGCAGATTTTGGAGCAATCAGATCAATCTGTAAAAAATTTAGAACGCGTTGAGTTGCTTGGTTGATATTCGGCAACATACTTGGTTGAACACAACCTGCTAAAAACAACATTTTTTCTTTAAACGCCACAGGTTGGTAACTCTTAGCTGAACCACTAAGTAAAGATTCTGGAATTTTTTTCTGCAGTGATTTAGGTAAGACAGGTTTTATTGCTCGGCCTATTTTCATGGCAGGGTCAAAAATTTCTGGCCTGGTTAATGTTTCTTTTAATAACCACCTTACAACACGTTCTTGAATGGGTCTTGGAGGAGTTTGCTCTTCCGCCCACTTTCTGCCAATATCTAAGAGATGTCCGTATTGAACTCCGCTAGGACAAGTACTTTCACAATTTCGACACGTTAAACAACGATCTAAATGAGTCCGCGTTTTTTCAGTAGCGATTGCACCTTCAGCCATTTGTTTGATGAGATAAATACGCCCACGTGGGCCATCTAGTTCATCACCTAAAAGCTGGTATGTTGGGCAAGTAGCTGTACAAAAGCCACAATGGACGCAGTTGGATAAAAGTTTTTGGGCTTCTAATCCTTCAGGATGATTTAATAAATGTGGAGATAAATCGGTTTGCATAAGTTAATAAGGCATTCTTCCAGTTCGGAAAACCCCATGTGGGTCAAAGGCATTTTGCACCCTTTTTTGAACTATTGCTAGAGGAGCAGTAAGAGGGTTTGCGGTAATTGATGTAAATACACTACCAGAGCATTGATTATTATTTCTATATAAAGTTGCATAGCCTTGGTGTTGAGCTGCAATACTTTGAGCCTCTTCGTGATTTAAATTTCCTTTGATCCAACGTTGACCACCAAACCATTCCATCATTGTTGGATGTCCAGTTGTAAAAGGCTCTGATAGTGGATTAACAGCAAATCGCCACAAGTTCTCGTTTGAATTTTCAAAGAATGGATGAGTTTGTTCCCGAATACTCTCCCAAAATTGACGAGCTTGATGAGTATCAATTACTTGAGCAGGAAAAAGTTGTTGCATTTTATGGATTGCTGCCTCGACTGCCGCATTTGCTCCAGCGAGTCGAATCCATAGCTCACCATTTTGAGAGTTACCTATCCAAGTGCTAGCGGATAAAGGTAGGGGTTGACTAGCCCAAGCATTCATTTGATGAATTGCTTGACTTGCTTGGATGTGAAACTTTAAAGTTTCAGTTCTTGCTGGAAGAGGCAAAACTTTGATTGATACTTCAAGAATCAAGGCTAAAGTACCTAAAGAGCCAGGCATTAAACGTGAGACATCATAACCGGCCACATTTTTCATAACCTTACCACCAAAGGATAAGATCTGACTGTTACCATCCATTATTTTTGTCCCAAGAACATAGTCTCTGAGACCTCCAAATTGACCCCGGCCAGGACCCGCTAAACCAGCCGCAATCATGCCACCAATGGTGGCGTTCTCGCCATAATGTGGAGGTTCAAATGGAAAGTACTGATTTTTAGAGGCTAATGCTAATTCAACTTCTTTTAAAGGGGTTCCTGCACATGCTGTAATCACGAGCTCTTCTGGCTGGTAATCCAAAATACCAGAATATTGTTTGGTGTTTAATACATCCCCACTTGGTAGATCTCCATACCAATTCTTGGTATTTCCACCGCAGATGTTAATTGTTTTCTGCTTGGAAATAGCGGATTGTATTTGTTCTTTAAATAGATTCAGTACAACTTGCATAAATGATAGGGATATTAAAAACGTTCTAAATCTGGATGAGGAATTACACCATTACTGATTCTTACACGACCATATTCAGCACATCGATTTAATGTTGGAATTGCTTTATCAGGATTTAATAATTTTTGTGGATCAAATGACTCTTTAATAGACCAGAATAAATTTCTTTCTAACTCGGAAAATTGAACACACATAGAATTAATTTTTTCTATACCTACCCCATGTTCACCCGTGATTGTGCCACCCAATTCAACACAAGTTTCTAGAATTTCTGAACCAAAATCTTCCGCACGACGCCATTCGGAGTGATCAGCGCCGTTAAACAGTATGAGCGGATGCATATTACCATCCCCTGCATGAAAGACATTCATACATCCCAACTGATATTTGCTTTCCATATCTTTAATACGTTTTAACAGTTCCGCAATTTGACGTCGCGGAATCGTACCATCCATACAGTAATAATCTGGAGATACACGACCTGCTGCAGGAAAAGCATTTTTTCTACCACTCCAAAATCTTAAACGTTCAGCTTCAGTTTCTGAAACTTGAAGTCGTGATGCACCACTAGATTTTAAGACTGCACTCATTTTTTCTATTTCTTCTGCAACTTCTTCTGGAGTGCCATCAGATTCACAAAGAAGAATTGTTTTTGCATCAACGTCATAGCCAGCATGCACGAATTCTTCAACTGCTTTTGTGGCTGGTTGATCCATCATTTCCAAACCAGCCGGGATAATTCCAGCTCCAATAACAGCCGCAACGGCATTTCCACCTTTTTCAATATCATCAAAACTAGCCATGATTACTTTTGCCAGCTGTGGCTTAGGAACTAACTTGACTGTCACTTCGGTTACCAAAGCTAACATGCCCTCACTACCAATAAAAATAGAAAACAAATCTAATCCGGGACTGTCTGGCGCTAGCCCTCCAAATTCAACTACTTCACCGGTAATCAATATAGCCCGGATTCTAAGAACGTTATGTATGGTTAAGCCATATTTGAGGCAGTGGACTCCCCCAGAATTTTCGCTAACGTTACCACCAATCGTGCATGCAATTTGAGAGGATGGATCTGGAGCATAGTAGAGTTGATGTTTCGCAACAGCCTCTGAGATGGCAAGATTTCTGACCCCTGGTTGAACAGTAGCTGTCCTTGCTAGAGGATTAATATCGATGATTTTTTTTAATTTGGCTAAAGATAAGACGAGGCCATCTGCCATCGGCATTGCACCACCCGATAAGCCCGTCCCAGCTCCCCGAGGCACTACAGGTATATGATTTGCATGACAAATCTTCAAAATTTCAATCACTTGAGATTCTGTGTGAGGAAGAGCAACTGCTAAAGGCATCTGACGATAAGCGGCTAAACCATCACACTCATAGGGGATGGTATCCTCAGGCTCCCAAAGAAGCGTGTCTTCATCTAAGATTGGCTTTAATAAGCCAACCACAAAATCTTGACGACTTTTTAAAAGTGGTGGAATTATGGCATTCATAGTGTAATTATCCCTCTATAATACCTTTTATGGGAAATCGACTTACACAAATTGCAACTCGAACTGGTGATGCTGGAATTACTGGCTTAGGTGATGGGACCCGTATAGACAAAGCGGATGATCGGATTTGCGCGATGGGTGATGTCGATGAATTGAATTCTCAGATTGGGCTTTTATTGACGGAAGAATTTCCTCCATCCATTGATGTGGTCATGAGGGCTTTATTTAATCAAATCCAACACGACCTATTTGATTTGGGTGGAGAACTTTGTATACCTGGATATACCCTACTCAAGCCAGATCAAATACTCTATTTAGATGAGCAATTGGCTCTTTATAATTCACAACTACCTAAACTATCAGAATTTATTCTTCCTGGTGGAACTCGAGCCGCAGCCCAAGCACACATTTGCCGAACTGTATGTCGAAGAGCTGAGCGTTCTATCGTAAAGTTAGGATCTAAAGAAACAATCAATGACACGCCAAGACAGTACACTAATCGCTTATCCGATTTATTGTTTGTCTTAGCTAGATATTTAAATGTAAGTGCTGGGGGTAAAGATATTTTGTGGAATCATCATAAAACCCCCAAGCAATAATTAATTACGACGTTTTCTAACGCCTTCAGCTAATATTTCGAGTGTTTTTACAGAGTCATCCCAGTTGATACAGGCATCAGTAATACTTTGACCGTATTGAAGTTTGCTTGGATCATCTTTCCCTGGAGTGAATTTCTGAGCACCACCTTCAAAGTGACTTTCTATCATTACGCCAAAGATTGACTTGGATTTTGACTTTAGCTGATCTGCCACGTCTTGGGCCACGATGATTTGACGCTCGTGTTGTTTACTAGAATTAGCATGTGATAAATCAATCATCAGGGATGGATGTAGTTTGGATGTTTGTAAGCTATCACAGGCTTCAGCCACACTTTTTGAATCGTAATTAGGCGCTTTGCCACCACGCAAGATGACATGACAATCCTTATTGCCGCTAGTTTCAATGATTGCAACCTGACCGTTTTTATGGACAGATAAAAAATGATGTCCACGAGATGCCGCAAGAATTGCGTCTGTAGCAATCTTAATGTTACCATCCGTACCATTTTTAAAACCAATTGGGGCTGAGAGACCAGACGCCAATTCTCGATGAATCTGACTTTCCGTTGTTCTTGCACCAATCGCACCCCACGAAATCAGGTCACCAATGTACTGTGGCGAAATCACATCGAGAAATTCGCTACCGGCAGGCATTCCAAGTCGATTGATTTCGATTAAAAGTTGTCTTGCGATTCGCAGACCTTCATCAATCTTAAAACTTTCATCTAAATAAGGGTCATTGATCAAACCTTTCCAACCAACCGTAGTTCGCGGCTTTTCAAAGTAGACACGCATAACGATTTCTAAGTCTTTTTTAAAGTGCTCACGCTGTTCTAGAAGTCTTTTAGCATAAGCAACTGCAGCAGAAGGATCGTGAATGGAGCAGGGCCCTATGATGACGAGCAAGCGATCGTCGCTCCCACGAATAATGTCGCGAATTTTTTTTCGTGATTGAGAGATAAGTTTTTCAATTGGAGTATTGGCAATTGGAAAAAAACGAATTAAATGCTCTGGTGGAGGAAGCACATTAATATTTTTTATCCGCGCATCATCTGTAGATGATGTTTTGTCCATATTTGAATACCAATTTTCTTGGGTACTTATTGCTTTGTCCGTCATATCAATCCTTGTTTAAATATTGCGCAACTAGGTGAAAAAAAACCGCCTTTTTGGGGCGGTTGTTTTAGGAAATGTTTTTAAATCATTACCTCTCAACCGCCAAGTCAGAGATAGAAAAGTAAAAGAAGTAAAAAGAGTCCAAGTGCATGAATATTAATTTACCACAATTTTATTGAAGCAAGAATTTAAACACTTCCACCAACAACCATGTTTTCAATTCTTAGTGTTGGTTGGCCAACCCCAACGGGGACGCTTTGCCCCTCTTTCCCACAAACTCCAACACCATCGTCAAGACGCAAATCATTCCCAATCATACTAACTTGCTTCAAAGATTCAGGGCCGTTGCCGATAATGGTGGCTCCTTTAACAGGATATTGAATTTTCCCATTCTCAACCCAGTAGGCTTCGGTTGCAGCAAAAACAAACTTGCCACTTGTTATATCGACTTGACCGCCACCGAAATTAACTGCATATAAACCCTTTTTGATACTAGCTAAGATTTCTCCTGGGTCTTTATCGCCAGGTAGCATATAGGTATTTGTCATTCTTGGAAGAGGCAGAGCCGCATAGCTTTCTCGACGTCCATTGCCTGTAAGTGGCATTTTCATGAGACGTGAATTCATAGCATCTTGCATAAAACCTTTGAGACGCCCATTTTCAATGAGAGTTGTACATTGTGTTGGATTCCCTTCGTCATCCACATTAAGAGAGCCACGACGACCTGAAAGAGTGCCATCATCTACTACAGTAACTCCTGGGGCAGCAACTTTTTGCCCTAGTTTTCCAGCAAATGCAGAAGATCCTTTACGATTAAAATCACCCTCTAGACCGTGCCCAATCGCCTCATGCAACAAAACCCCAGGCCATCCAGGACCCATTACAACGGTCATTGGACCAGCAGGTGCTGGCTTAGAATCTAAATTAATTAATGCCGAGTTGACCGCATCATCGACCCATTTATTAATTAATTCATCGGTAAACATTTTATAGTTTAGGCGACCACCTCCACCTGCATTCGCAGTTTCTCTTCGACCGTTTTGTTCAACGATGACACTAATTGAAACTCTGACGAGAGGGCGAATATCAGCAACTAATTTACCGTTTCCTTTAGCTACTAAAATAACGTCAAATTCACCTGTCAAACTTGCCATAACTTGAACTACTCGAGGATCTTTTGCCCTTGCCTTTTGTTCAATTTTTTCAAGAAGTTGAATTTTTTCTTCAGTTTTTAAACTAAAGATTGGATCTTCAGGAATATAAAGTGCTTGTCCAGAAAATGTAGAAATCGGTTGAAGAATAATTTTCTTTTTACCCCCAGATGGGCCAATTACTCGGGTTGATTTCGCGGCCTGCATTAAGGTGTCAGAATTTACAACATCAGCATAAGCAAAGGCTGTTTTGTCACCTGAAACCGCTCTAACACCAACACCTTGATCAATACTAAAGTTTCCAGACTTAACAATACCCTCTTCAAGACTCCAAGATTCATATCGGGTATGTTGAAAATATAAGTCAGCATCGTCAAGGCGATGTAAATACATCTCACTAAGAGCTTTTTCAATTACACGTTCATCAATACCGCCAGGAGTTAGAAGAAGTGATTTAGCGGTTTGAATGGCATTATTTGAATGATTTTGCATATTTATATTTATTTAATGGTGCGATGCTGAAGAGCTGGTAGTTTATTACGAACGTCGAGTAAATTAGCTTTAAGCATTTCTCCTGAAATGAGACCTTCCCCAGCCTCTAAAACAGAGTTAATTTCTCCCCAAGGATTAATGATCATGGAGTGCCCCCAAGTTTGACGGCTATTATCATGTGTTCCACCTTGGGCAGAAGCGACCAAGTAGCATTGATTTTCAATTGCCCGAGCTCGAAGAAGGATTTCCCAGTGAACTTTGCCGGTAGTATAGGTAAATGCAGCAGGAAGTATATGGCAATCAACCTCACCCATGGCGCGATACATTTCTGGAAAACGAAGGTCATAACAAATACTTAATCCGAAACGCCAATTTTCATCTTGATGTTGAATATCAAAAGAAGATAATTTTGAACCTGCTTGAAGCACTCTAGATTCATCATAACTCTCACCCCCAGAAGAAAATGAGAATAAGTGAATCTTGTCATATTGACAAATTATTTCCCCGGCTGGATTAAACACTAAAGTCGTGTTTAAGACATGATGAGGGTCATTAGTAGAGATGGGAATCGTCCCTGCCACAATATGAATACTATATTTTTGAGCAAGATTAGCCATTAAATTTTGAATGGGACCATGACCAAGTTGTTCTTGAATATCTAGCTTATCCTGATCTTTTTTACCAAACAGACAAAAATATTCAGGCAATACCGCTAATTGACATTGTTGATCAGCCGCTTGTGCAATCAAATACTCCGCGGATCGCAAATTGGTATCAAGGTCGGAAGACGCGACCATCTGAAGGCTAGCAATTTTAATCATTTGAATAGGTTAGCATCTTTTAAGGATTAGTGTTTGGAGTTAGATTGACTGGCGGTGGAGGTATGTTTTCAGTTGGTTTTTTTACGGGTTCATTCAATAAAGACTTGCGACGAATACTTTGCAAGACATCTGGGTCAATCGGTTTACCATTTTGGTCAAGGGGAATAATTTCAGGAGATTTCCAGTCCCCCTGGATTAATAAATCGCTTTGTAGCGCCTTATTAATCCCAGCGCTAAATAAATACTGACCAATCATGGTGGTGATTCCAATGATGGGTGTTACAAAATAAAATGCCGCAAGTGAGGCTGAGCCAAAGTTGATGCGAGGATAAATCGTAACTCTTAAATCCTGAGTTTCACGATTCAAATTAATAATACCCCTCGAAGTAATCTTTGCAAGAGTACTTTGCATCTCAAAGTCATTCGTTCGAATAATTCCTCTTCGAATAGTTGCTGAGGCAGTTATTTCATCAAAAGCAGTTCCAGTTTTAATAGTTTCTCCAAAGCTACCAATAAAATTTAAGCTAGCAAATTTAAAAAGACTTTGTAGACTTAAGATACCTAATAATTTTGATGCCCCTGGATCAACTTGAAGGATGGTTCCATTTTTAATTTCTAATTGAAGATCGCCGCTTAGACTAAGCTTATTAAAGTCAAAAGGAGATCCTTGCCAATTAAGTTTACCTTGAATACCACCTTTTCCTCGATCAATGACGTTCTCATTCACACCAAAGGAAGTCAAAAATTCGCCGGCATCATTTGTTTGAAGATTAACATTTAAAGCAGTTTTTCCAATGAGGTTGCCAGACGGCAATTCCCAATCACCATTTACATTCATTTCCCCAAATTTATTCTTTGCTGAAAGTTTGTTAAGTGTCCATGCTATAGGTGTTGCATCGGCCTGAAGTTGCACAGTGCCCAGTTGCATTTTTCCAAACCGCAAATCTGTCGCGGAAATATTCATACTCGGCAAGAATTTTATAGTTGATTTTGGTTGATTTTTGGAATTAGTCACCGTGCTGGGCGCCGGAATATAAAGTTTATTGAAGTTTGCAGATATTGACCCAAACGGTAAGCTAGGATTTTTTGGTAGCCAGTTGAATTTTCCGTCGATGTTATTTGCTTGAATAGCGCCACTCCAAATATGATTATCTTCCTTCATATCTACTAAAAGGTTATTAAATTCTCGATTGAGAAAAATGAGTTGGCTTGATTTGCCAGAAACAATTATTGGTAAATTGGTAGATGTTTGATTCGTGTTTGTATCAGCAAATCGCGCATAAAAATTCGGGTTAGCTTTGTCGAAATCATTGAAAAGATTAACCCATTGATCTCCCTGTATCTCTGCAACATCAAAAGCTACATAAATACCTTTGGTAATGCTGGGTTGTTTAGCTGAGCCAATCACGACTATGGCTTTGTCAAGTTTGTGTTGGGATAATTGACCAGAAGATTGAACCAATTCCCCGAGTTTGATCTGCCAATCAGTTGTCGGATTAATGGCAGAAGAGTTATTATTTAATTTAATAAAGCCCAATAAACTTTCTCCTGCAGGCTTCATTAAAGGCTTTGGCAAATTGATATTGGCCGACTTAAAGTCTAAGTTCAAATTTAAAGCAGCGTCATTATTTTTTCTTAGAATATAGCCTTGCATTCCTATTTTGCCGGTCAGGATATCCCTTTGAAAGTCATGATTGAACTCTTGATTAGTTGCAAATAAATCCATCAATAAAGCGCCATCGACATCGGCCTGAATATCGACTTGGTCAGGATTTACGGAGTTATTTTTAATTAAGAGAGGCCCGCCCATGAAATTGCCATTAATATCCGCCTTTTTTAAACCATGTTCATCAACCGTTAAGAAACCCTTATTGATAGTTCCCGTCGCATTCTTCCCCCAACGAATTTGGTTTTTTTCGAGATCTACTTGGGCTATGATCTTAGTGTTTTTTTTATCGCTAAATTGCTGCGTCAACTTTAGGTCTAATTGAGCATTACCTGTCAAGCTCATTTGCTTTAACTCAGATTGCCATTTATAACCAACAGGGGTGGCAACTAAATAGGTTATAAAGTCAAAGAGAGGCCCACTAGCCTTACCTTTCACTTCCAACATGTTAGGCATTTTTGTAACGTCCATATCGGCGCTGATATCTTTGAACATTACATTTTTAAATTTTCCAGATGGCGCATTCACATGTAAAAGATTGTTATCCATTTGAATACGTGCATTCACTTTTTCAAGAGAAAGCCATTCACCCTTTATATTTGGTTCTGGCGCGACAGGCCTATAAACAGCGTCTTTGATATTGACATTTAATTGAAATTGATTTTTTGAGCCCTTTGTAAACGGAATATCATTTGTAGGACCATTAATTTTCACGGAGGAATTTTCAATTGAGCCAGCTGAAATAGTTGATCTTAAATAATCCATCGTGGCATTAGCAATCGTTTTTGGAATCAATTTTAGTAATTGATTGGCATCCATTTTGACTACTTGTAGATCAAGAACTAATAGGTCAGATTTCTTTTTGCTTACTGTTAAATAGGAGCCACTTGCCCGAATTTCGTCAGTGCCATTCTTCATCTGCAACTGATCAAATTCAAGCAACCACTGATCATCTTTTTTTTGCCACTGAACTTTGCCAGAGGTATTGGGTAGAGCAATTCTTTTTTGTTGAAAATAATATTGAGACTCTACACTCAGTTCCGGGGAGTTAATCTTTATAAAGCCCTTATCAAAAGTGGATTGTATTTCTCCATTAAGTCCTTTCACGCCAGGAATAGACATGCCAACTGAACGCCACCCAATATTTTTAAAAAGACCTTGGATTTCGAATTCATGATTGACTATCGATTGAGTTAAAAACCCTTTTTCAGGCTGTTCCTTATGCCAAATAAAATGAAATTGTTCAAGTTCTCCCTCAGGTTGCGTTTGCTTGAGTAGCTTATATACTTTTGCAGGTAAGGGTATGCTTTGTGCTAGTAAAGCTAATTCTGTTAGAGGGATTTTCGGAGCATTTAGCTCGATTTTTGATATGGCTTCATTTGATTGATTAGGCGTTACCCGAAGACTTAAATCTTGAAGGGTGTGTATTTTTTTCTTGTCATCTTGAAATTGCCAGTTAAAGTTTTTGAAGTCGATAATTTGAGTTGTGTCTTTGACGTATTGATTGACATTTATCTGTAATTGATTGAGATGTAAGTCTGGTTGGCTATTAGCCCAAATGATATTTATTTCATTCGCATTTAAACTGGCCGTACTCTTCTGAAATATGCCGTGATTTAGGTCAGCTTGAGCATTAAATTCAATTTGCCCTGATCCTGACTTAATTGGTAATCCAGTGATTTTTAATAAGTTTGGAGCATTAATCTTTTTAATTTCGCTAGTGAATGAACCTTGCCAATTTTTCCAGTTAGTAACATCTGAAAAAAGTCTGTGATCAAAGTCTCCGGAAAAATTTAAAATACCTTGTGTTGGTTTTACGAAGGCGTTTAATTGAATCACATGATTTCTCATGTTATTTTTTAAAGAAAAATTTTCTACGGTAAATTCATTCATTGAACTAACGTCTAAATCATCTTTTACAGTCACATGTAGATTCTTGGCATTGAGGTTTCGTTCATTTAAGATCCAAGCTAAGGTATTGGAATCGCTCCCGGAGCTCGAAACCGGAATACCTGCAAAACTCCATAAACCTTCTGCATTACGATATGCAGTTAATCGAATATTTTCAGAATATAGGTCATAGAATCGGGGGGTTAGTAACCAAATAGAACTCCACCCCAAAACGCCAGAAACCATGGGTATATGGAGTACTTGATTCGTTGATGAGTTATCCTCAAGAGGATCTTTTTTAAAGCTTATATTTTTTATTTCAAAGCTAGGTCGCAAGCTTTGCCAGTTTGTGTGAATTTCTCCAATGGTTACAGTAACCCCTAGTTCTTTACTAAGTACTTGTTCAATTTGAACTTTTCTGGATTCAAGTTGAGGCCAAATGAAGAATCGAGCCACCACTTGGGTAAGTAAAATAATTGTCAAGAACAAGCCAAGCACAGAATAAATAGTTATTCTTAGGAGCCTTGACCGGCTCATACGGCTTTGAATTTCTTTTAGCATTCTGTTTTTGAACGATTTATTGAATTTATTATTAGCAATATACTTATTATCCGATAAGGTGATGAAGTATTTCAAATTTGTTAGGATAAATAATGCATTCAACCATATCACTTGCCAAGACGTTCTCACAGTTTATTGAGACAAAATTACTTGCTAAGCCCGATTGGGAGGAGTGGGTAGTAACGACTTGCGAGCAGCCCATTGGCCGGGCAGACATTGAATGTGTTTTTTACGAAAATTTAGACCCTAACTTTAAATATCTTCCCGAGGACGATTTTTTAGCAAAGTTACGTATTGCCAGGCAAAAAATTATGCTTGTTTTAGGTGTTCGTGACTTAGCAATGCAAGCGCAAGTAGATGAGGTGATGCAGTCGATGACGCACTTGGCTGAGATAGCATTACATTTGGTTGCTGAATTTTACGCTGAGCAGCTCTCCTTAATTTACGGCAAACCCTATTATCCAAATCAAGAAGAAATGAAGTTATGGGTCATTGGCATGGGTAAATTGGGCGGTCGAGAGCTGAATGTGAGCTCTGATATTGATTTAATTTTTGTGTACGACTCTGATGGACAAACACAAGGAGGGAATCGCTCTGTCTCTCATCATGAGTGGTTTACTCTGTTGGGAAAAAAAATGATTAAAGGACTTACTGACCTCACTGCTGAAGGTTTTATATTCAGAGTAGATATGCGATTAAGACCGAATGGCGATTCTGGCCCGCTCGTTAGTTCGCTCAACATGTTAGAAGAGTACTTTTTGGTTCAGGGGCGTGAATGGGAGCGTTATGCTTGGATAAAGGGCCGTTTAGTTTATCCGCTGAATGAGGATGATGGTTCGGGCCTATCACCAGCTTTAATGGCTGTAGTAAAGCCTTTTGTTTATCGGAAATACCTGGATTATGGGATTATTGATGCTGTGCGCAACTTGCACCATCAAATTCGTTATGAAGCTAATTTGAGGGCAAGTCAATTCCCTGATCGTGCGGCGGATGTTAAATTGGGCGCAGGGGGTATTCGTGAAATTGAATTTTTAGCGCAAATGTTTCAACTTATTCGAGGGGGGCAAGAAAGTGCTCTCAGAGTACGTTCTACGGTTAAGACCCTTGAGACAATTCAATCGCTATCTTATATGCAAGCAAGTCAAGTTAAGGATTTGTTGACAGCATATGACTTTTATAGAAAATTAGAACATCGATTGCAATGGTGGCGTGATGCGCAAATTCACTATTTGCCTATCGATGAGCATTCACTCAATCGGGTTGCCAGGTCTATGGGATTTGAAAGCACCCAATCCTTTATGGATCAATTAAAGAGATATCAGGTTTTAGTATCGAATTATTTTTCAGAGGCATTTACGATTGATCAGCAAGCCAATCAAGACATCGTACAAACGCAAGATTTATTAGGAATTTTTAATTTCTATCCTGAGTTTAAAGTTCGCTATGAACACTTTCTTCAGAGTCCAAAATATCAATTATGTAACGAAGTTAGCAAGAAAAATTTACACATTATTTTTTTACGTATTTCCGAAATACAACCGAATATTTCCGAAAGTGTTTTGCTTAAATTTTTAGATTTAATTGAAGTCATTACACGAAGGTCGGTGTATCTATCATTATTAAGAGAATATCCAGTAGTGATTGAGAGTGTTGTGACCTTATTAAAAGAATCACAATGGGGTGGCACTTATCTAATTAGACATCCACATCTTTTAGATGAGTTTATTCAAGATAGTTCAAGTTCTCAGCCCGAGGAAGAGCCTGAGGCATATTGGGCAAATTGGCAAGCGCAGTTAAAGAATAAATTAAATAACATTGCACATGAACAAAATAGTCAAGAGCTTGTTTGGAATATCTTAAGAGATATTCATCATGCAGAGATCTTTCAAATCCTTCTAGCTGATTTAGGGATTTCTCTCAAGCAAAAACTGGGCGTTGAACAAGTTAGTGACCGTCTTTCTGCGATGGCAGATATTGTGATTCAAGAAACCTTAATGAGTACTTGGTTCAGTATGGCTCTGAAAAATGACCGCCTACCAAAAGATCTATTTGAAACTGGTTTTGGTGTCATTGCGTATGGCAAGCTTGGTGGAAAAGAGCTGGGGTATGGTTCAGATCTTGACTTGGTATTTGTTTACGATGACGAACACCCGCATTTTGATGAGGAATTGGTCGAGAGTTTTCTTAAATTAGTTCGACGTTTCATCATGTGTTGCACCACGGTAACTAGCTCAGGGGTTTTATTCGAAATTGATACGCGGTTGCGACCTAATGGAGTTGCAGGTCTTATGGTTACAAGCTTGAGTGCATTTGCAGCTTATCAGATGCAACAGGGCTCAAATGTTGCATGGATATGGGAGCACCAGGCATTAACTCGAGCAAGATTTTGTGCTGGAAGCGATCAAGTAAGACAACGATTTGAACAGATTCGAGCGAACGTCATTGGTCTGGCGAGAGACCCCTCTGACTTAAGAAAGAGCATTATAGAAATGCGCTTAAAGATTCATCAGGGGCATCCAAATCGATCAAATGATTTTGATTTAAAGCATGATGATGGTGGGATGGTTGATATTGAATTTATGATTCAATGGATTGTATTAAGGTATGCCAATCTTTTTCCCCAGTTGCAAAAAAATGTTGGTAATATTGCGTTGCTTAAAATGGCGGCCTCTTTAAATATCATGAATCAAGAAGATGCCTTAGCTGTTTCGAATGCCTATCGCTTATTTCGCAAGAAACAACATCAACTTCGTCTCGATGGCCTCTCCGTTGCGCGGGTTTTTCAAGAGGAGTTTGAAGTCGCTTTTGCTTTTCATCAAGCGAAAGTAAAAGAAGTCTGGCAAAAATTGATGTTACTTGATCATTGATCCAGTAATTCTCTGGCATGTCGAAGAGTGGTTTCAGTGATTTCAGTTCCACCTAACATTCTTGCTATTTCTTGAACTCTATCAGATCGATTTAACACTTGAATATTGCTCATCGTTTGACCTTGATCAACTAATTTTTGTACACGCCACTGGTGATCTCCTTGCGAAGCAACTTGAGGAAGGTGTGTTACGCAAAGAACTTGATGTTCTTGACCTAATTGCTTTAGCAGTTTGCCGACAGTTTGGGCAACGGCTCCTCCGATACCAGCATCTACTTCATCAAAGATGAGAGTTGGGATTTGACTTACACTACTCGCAATCACCGCAATAGCAAGGCTAATGCGCGCTAATTCACCACCCGAGGCAACTTTCGAAATTGGTCTTGGTTGAACTCCTGGATGACCCGCCACTAAAAATTCAATATTTTCTAAACCAAATTGATTTCCTTGCTCAAGGGGATTTAAAGAAACCACAAATTTGCCACCCGCCATCGCCAAACTTTGCATGGCTGTTGTGACAGATTGAGATAGTTGGTCTGCTGCTTTTTGTCTTGAGCTAGATAATTGTTTTGCTTGTTTAGTATAGAAGTCCCATGTTTGTTTAAGCTCTTTTTCTAATTTTTCAATATTTTGCGCCGCTTCAAGGGATGCTAACTCCTCTTTTAATTGCCCCCAAACACCTGGCAACTCTTCTGGTTGACAATGATTTTTTTGAGCTAAGCGGTAATATTCTTGAAGTCTTGCTTCAACAAGATGAAGACGATCCGGGTCTAAATCAAGTTTTTGTAAATAGCGGTTAATGGTGTGAGCAGCTTCATCTATTTGTATTGCTGCAGGCTCTAAAGCTTCTTTTGCGCTTGCAAGAGCTGAATCTATGTCGACTAAATCACTTAATAAGCTCTGAGCCTTGGATAACTGATCTACAAGAGCATTTTCACCTTCACTTAAAAGATTCACAAGTATTTGTGATCCTTCAATTAGCTCTGCCGCATTAGATAAACGACTATGCTCATGTTCTATATCTCGCCACTCACCAACTTGTGGTGCGAGTAAATCTAACTCATCTAACTGCCATGATAGACGTTCTTTATCTTTTGCTAAATTTTGCCCAATAGTCTTGGCCACCTTCATTTTTTTATCTACACTTAGCCAATTTTTATAAGCTTCGGATACCTGCTCTTGAAGTGGAGTTAAGTGAGCATGACGATCAAGTAATTGTCTTTGTGCACCAGGTTTTAATAACAATTGGTGTTCATGCTGACCGTGGATATCAACTAATTGTTCTCCAATATCACGTAATTGGCCTAATGTGGCATTTTCACCATTGATATAAGCCTTGCTTCTCCCTGTTGATTCGATGATTCTTTTGAGTTGAATGAAGTTACCCTCTTCCTCTAGCGCGAATCCATGCTCATCCAACCAAGGATTGAAAATTGTTTTTAAAGACTCCGAAATTGTGAATGTGGCGCAAATTTGGGCTCGGGAACAACCCTCCCTGATTTGCGAACTGTCCGCTTTTTCACCCATGACGATAGCTAAAGCGTCCAAGAGGATGGACTTACCAGCCCCAGTTTCTCCTGTTAGAACAGTAAAACCTCGAGAGAGGTCTAATTCGAGCTCTCGAACGATAACAAAGTCGCGAATATCCAAGTTTTGCAGCATCGGTTAAAAAGACGAAGGATATTCGTTCCAGTGTAATTTTTCCCGCAAAGTTTTGTAATCACTGTGCCCTTGAGGATGCAGGAGTGTAACTTGCTTTTGCGATTTCTTGACGCTAACTTGGTCTCCTACTTGAAGTGTCGACAATGATTGCATATCAAAGTGAGCGCTGACATCTTTACCGCCAGCAATTTCAATAATAATTTCTACATCATGTGGTAAAACAATTGGGCGGTTCGAGAGTGCATGAGGAGAAATCGGCGTTAACACAATTCCATCCACTCTTGGATGCAATATTGGCCCTCCGGAAGACAGGCTATAGGCAGTTGAGCCTGTTGGAGTTGCCACGATTAAACCATCTGATCTTTGGTTATACATAAAACTACCATTTACTTTAACTGTTAACTCAACCATACCAGTTAGGCTAGATCGATTGACTACGACATCATTTAAAGCCAAGCCTTGATGGGTGACATCGCCCTTTCGAATGACTGATGCGACTAATAAATTTCTGGAGTCTGATTCATAATTTCCAGCTAACATTTGTGGAAGAATAAGGGCTACTTCTTGAAGAGGAATATCTGTCATATATCCCAATCTACCCATATTAATTCCGATGACAGGAATATTCGCGCCAGCTAAATGTCGACCCACTCCTAAAAGAGTACCATCTCCACCAATCACAATGACCACATCGATATTACCCATGATGTCCTTAATGCTAATGGTAGGGCGATGTTGATTTTGGGTAAATTTAGCAGTTTCTTCCTCAATCCAAACAGAACAATCTAGTGTTTTTACTAAATCAGAAATTAGATTTAAAACTTGGCTGATGCCCTCAGCCTGAAATTTACCAATTAAGGCAACTCTCGGAAAAATAGAAGGTGATGTATTTTTTGTCGTCATTCCTTGATTAAACCATAGCAAAAGAACAGTTTCAAACTAATCCTCCATCCAAAAGTCACAAGATTGGTTAGAATCATCACATATATGGATAAAAGATCACGCGAACTTCTCAAAACTTTAATTGAAAGGTACATATCTGAAGGGCAACCTGTTGGGTCTAGAACTTTATCTCGTCACTCAGGCCTAGACTTATCTGCAGCCACAATCCGTAATGTCATGGCTGATTTGGAGGAGATGGGCTTTGTTACAAGCCCTCACACTTCTGCTGGAAGAATACCAACACCTCGCGGATATCGTTTATTTGTCGATACGATGTTAACGATTAAGCCTTTAGAGGAGTTAGCATCTAGTGGTGCTTTTGAAGAAATACAACCAGACTCACCGCAAAGGGCGATTGCCTCTGCCGCCCATGTTTTATCAAACTTATCCCATTTTGCTGGCGTTGTGATGACGCCTAAGCGATCTCATGTATTTCGACAAATCGAGTTTTTAAAGCTATCTGAAAAAAGAATTTTATTAATATTAGTCTCCCCTCAGGGAGATGTACAAAACCGAATTTTGATCACCCAAAAAGATTATTCTCCATCAGAGTTGATTGAAGCGACCAACTACATTAATGCCCATTATGCGGGGTTTGATTTTGAAGCTGTTCGTCTAAGACTCAAACAAGAGTTGGTGGGCTTAAAACACGATATCACCGCATTAATGAGTCAAGCAGTAGAGGCTGGGTCTGATTCTTTAAAAGAGGATCAAGATACAGTCATCATTTCTGGAGAGAAAAAATTATTAGAAGTTGGTGAGTTAGTATCCGATATGGATAAGATAAAACGCTTATTTCGAGTATTTGAGCAACGCACCGGCCTGATTCAGTTGTTAGATGAATCTAGTAAGGCAAATGGAGTCAAGATTTTTATTGGTGGAGAAAGTGATTTGGTACCAATAGACGATATGGCAATTATTACGGCCCCTTATCAAGTTAACGGTATTATTGTGGGTACTCTTGGCGTCATTGGGCCTACAAGAATGGCTTATGAACGTGTTATTCCGATAGTGGATATCACAGCAAAATTACTTAGTAGTGCTTTGAGTCAGAACTCTTAATTTTGGAATTTTTTGGTGAATAAACAAATACTAGATCCTCTTGTGGCGCACGCCAAAAGCTCGAAAGTGGGCGTTTTAATCGTCAACTTGGGAACCCCAGATGCGCCAACAGCCAAAGCAGTTAGGACTTATTTAAAGCAATTTCTTTCAGATCCAAGAGTGGTTGAGATTCCGCGCATTATTTGGTGGTGCATCCTTAATCTCATCATTTTGCCAATTCGGTCTGGTGCATCTGCAAAAAAATATGCTTCAGTTTGGATTTCTGGCGAGAAAAGCGGGTCTCCTTTATTGGTTCATTCACAATCTCAAGTTCAATTATTGGCTCAAGCAATCAATCAAGATCCTCATCAAGTGGTGATAGTCGATTTAGCGATGCGCTATGGAAATCCAGCGATTGAGAGTGTGTTAAAAAAAATGGATGATCAAGGGGTGGATCGTTTGTTGGTGATGCCGATGTATCCTCAATATTCTGCAACTACCACGGCTTCAACTTATGACGAAATTTATAGAATTTATAAGGAATATAGAAATCCACCTGCCTTAAGAACCATTAAGCATTTTCATGATCATCCAATGTATATCAAAGCTTTAAAAGCGCAGGTAGAGGATTTTTGGGGAGTCCAAGGACGGCCAAACTTCTCTGCCGGAGAAAAGCTGATTATGTCTTTCCATGGAGTTCCTAAGCGTACTTTAGATATGGGTGATCCATATCATTGTGAATGCCTTAAAACTGGGCGCTTGCTTCGGGAGTCTTTAGGGTTGTCAGATGAAGAGGCGATTATTAGTTTTCAGTCTAGATTTGGCAAAGCTGAGTGGCTTAAGCCCTACACGGCACCACTTCTAGAAAAATTAGGGCACTCAGCTACACCCCGAGTTGATATATTTTGTCCAGGATTTCCGGCCGATTGTTTAGAAACGCTTGAAGAAATTGCAATGGAAGGTAAAGAAATTTTTCAACACGCTGGTGGAAAAGACTATTTTGCGATTCCGTGTATTAATTCTCATCCTGAATGGATTAGTGCCATGCAAAATATCGTCGAAGAAAATCTTCAAGGTTGGTCTCGAGCTTTAGAGTCAGAGAAAAATCTTTTAGGGCGTCAAGCGAGGGTAGAGCTAGTTCAAGCCGCATTACAGCAATAGTCTTTATAGGAAAAATTGATAATTTACTCTTGAAATAATTATTAATGCCCATAGGTTAAGAGAGTAAGACGCTTTTATCTAACCTAAACCTTGTAAAGCATTGAAATGACTCAAGAAAAAAATGATGCACCAAATGTAGAGCAACCCACAGAATCAACCGATCCGGGTGTGCCTGAGAACACGCATGAGCAACAAGTTAATCAATTAAATCAACTCTTAAATGAAAGTAAAGATGCTTTTTTAAGAGCTAAGGCAGAAAATGAGAATGTTCGTCGAAGGGCGACAGAGGATGTTGCAAAAGCACATAAATTCGCTATTGAGAGTTTTGCGGAGCATTTATTGCCGGTCATGGACAGTATGTACGCTGCCCTTCAACATCATAATGAGGACCTCAACAAGTTAAAAGAGGGCGTGGAGTTGACTTTAAAGCAGTTATCCGGAGCATTGGAAAAAGGGAAAATCATCGAGATTCACCCCGAAGTTGGCGCCAAATTTGACCCACACTTACATCAAGCGATTTCGATGGTTCCGTCTGAGCAAGAAGCAAATACGATTGTTACAGTATTACAAAAAGGTTATCTCATTGCAGATCGAGTTTTAAGACCAGCTTTAGTGACGGTAAGCCAAGCAAAATAAAAAAACACGGGCGCATCTCTTGATAATCAATAGATGACCCTTATTTAGTGGATATATAGATTATTTAATAAGGAAATTAACATGGCAAAGATTATTGGAATCGATTTAGGTACCACCAATTCTTGTGTTGCAATTTTAGAAGGTAACACACCGAAGGTGGTTGAAAATGCAGAAGGCGCACGTACGACACCTTCTATTATTGCTTACATGGAAGATGGCGAAATTCTGGTAGGGGCACCGGCAAAAAGGCAGTCTGTTACAAATCCAAGGAACACCCTTTATGCCGTAAAACGTTTAATCGGTAGAAAATTTACTGAAAAAGAAGTGCAAAAAGATATCAATTTAATGCCTTACACGATTGCTAAAGCAGATAATGGTGATGCTTGGGTAGAGGTTCGGGGTAATAAATTAGCTCCACCACAAATCTCTGCAGAAGTTTTAAGAAAAATGAAAAAAACTGCAGAAGATTACCTCGGTGAAGAAGTAACAGAGGCTGTTATTACTGTACCTGCTTACTTTAACGATAGTCAAAGACAAGCGACAAAAGATGCTGGGCGTATCGCTGGCCTTGATGTAAAGCGTATTATCAACGAGCCTACTGCTGCTGCTCTTGCTTTTGGTTTAGATAAAGTTTCTACAGGCGATCGCAAAATTGCCGTGTATGACTTGGGTGGTGGTACTTTTGATGTATCCATTATTGAAATTGCTGATGTTGATGGCGAAAAACAATTCGAAGTGTTATCCACAAATGGAGATACATTCCTTGGCGGGGAAGATTTTGACCAACGTATCATTGATTTCATCATTGCGGAGTTCAAGAAAGAACAAGGCGTAGATTTATCAAAAGATGTGCTCGCGTTACAGCGATTGAAAGAATCTGCAGAAAAAGCCAAAATTGAGTTATCTTCAAGTGCTCAAACAGAAATTAATTTGCCTTATATTACGGCTGATGCTTCAGGTCCTAAACACTTAAACATCAAAATGACACGCGCAAAGCTTGAGTCATTAGTTGAAGACTTAATTGCGCGAACGATTGAGCCATGTCGTGTTGCCATTAAAGATGCAGGTGTTGCATTGACTGATATTCAAGATGTAATTTTGGTTGGTGGTATGACACGTATGCCTAAAGTTCAAGAAAAAGTGAAAGAGTTTTTTGGACAAGAGCCTCGTAAAGACGTTAACCCTGATGAGGCGGTTGCTGTTGGTGCAGCGATACAAGGTGCCGTATTGGCAGGTGATCGTACTGATGTCTTGTTGTTAGACGTAACACCTTTGTCTCTTGGCATTGAGACCCTAGGTGGTGTAATGACAAAGATGATTAAAAAGAACACAACGATTCCTACTAAATATGCTCAAGTATTTTCTACCGCTGAAGATAATCAACCGGCTGTAACGATTAAAGTTTTCCAAGGTGAGAGAGAGATTGCTGCAGCAAATAAAACTTTAGGCGAGTTCAATTTAGAGGGTATTCCGCCGGCAAGTCGTGGGACTCCTCAAATTGAAGTGAGTTTTGATATTGACGCCAATGGTATTTTGCATGTCGGAGCCAAAGATAAAGCAACCGGTAAGGAAAGTAAAATTACGATTAAAGCCAACTCTGGATTATCAGAAGAAGAAATCCAAAATATGGTGAAAGATGCTGAAGAAAATGCAGAAGAAGATCGTAAATTACGAGAAGTTGTTGATGCGAGAAATTCGGCAGAGGCGCTAGTACATTCGACAAAAAAATCACTTGAAGAGCATGGTGCTTCCTTAGATGCCTCTGAAAAAGAGAAAATTGAAGCCGCTATGAAAGCCCTAGAAGAAGCTGCTAAAGGATCAGATAAAGCTGATATTGAAGCTAAAACAGAGGAGTTAGGTAAAGTTAGTCAAACTTTAGGCGAAAAAGTATACGCAGCAATGGCGGAAAAAGCTAAAGCAGATGGCAGCGCGACTTCACAAGGCCCAGCGGCAAAAGATGATAATGTTGTCGATGCTGAATTCAAAGAAGTTGATAAGAAATAATTTGTTGTAGTTTATTGAAGGAATAGCTTTGGCAACAAAAAGAGATTTTTATGAAGTTTTAGAGGTACCGAAAAACGCTTCTGACGATGAGATTAAAAAAGCTTATCGAAAGATGGCGATGAAGTACCATCCTGATCGCAATCCTGATAATAAAACTTCAGAAGAAAAATTTAAAGAAGCCAAAGAAGCTTATGAGGTTTTATCGGATCCTCAAAGAAAAGCCGCATATGACCAATATGGCCATGCTGGGATTGACCCGAGCATGGGAGGTTTTGGAGGCGGGGCTGGTGCGCAGGGTTTTGGTGGTTTTGCGGATGCTTTTGGCGACATTTTTGGTGATATCTTTGGTGCAGGTGGCGCTCGAGGTGGTCGAGCAGGTCCTCAGGTATTTAAAGGTGGAGATCTTCGATATAGCATGGAGATTTCGTTAGAAGAGGCTGCAAAAGGTCATGAAACTCAAATACGGATTCCCGGTTGGGTAAGCTGTGATATTTGTACAGGTACAGGTGCTGAGGCTGGAAGCAAAGTTGAAACTTGTTCCACTTGTAATGGTCAAGGCCAAGTCAGAATGTCGCAAGGCTTTTTCTCCATGCAACAGACTTGCCCTAAGTGTCGTGGTAATGGACAGTTTATAGCCAAACCTTGTAAAAAATGTCATGGCGAAGGGCAGACTAAGCAGCAGAAGACTTTAGAAGTCAAAATTCCAGCTGGTATTGAAGATGGTATGCGCATTCGTTTGAGTGGCCATGGCGAACCAGGCATTAATCAGGGCCCTCCAGGTGATTTATATGTAGAGGTTCATATCAAGCCTCATTCGGTTTTTGAAAGAGATGGTGATGACTTACATTTCCAAATGCCGATTTCATTTGCTACGGCATGTTTGGGAGGAGAAGTTCAGGTTCCTACTCTTGCAGGGAAAGCCAGTTTTGAGGTTACTGAAGGAACACAAACAGGACGTACCTATCGCCTAAGAGGAAAGGGTATTAAAGGTATTCGATCTTCTGTTCCAGGAGATTTGTATGTTCACGTACAAATTGAAACGCCAGTTAAGCTTAATGACCAACAGCGTAAGTTGATTCAGGACTTAGAGCAAAGTTTGCAAGCCGATAGTCGTAAACACAACCCTCAGGAGCGTGGTTGGATTGATAGGGTGAAGGGTTTTTTTAATTAATCACTAAAACAATGTTCAGGTGCTGGGAACGCACCTGATTTCACTTCACTGATATAAAGTTCAACTGCTTTTTCAATAGAGCCACCCAAGGCAAGAAAGTTTTTTACAAATTTAGGTTGTCTGCCCGGAAAAGCGCCAAGTGCATCATGCATCACAAGCACTTGACCAGAGCAGTCAGGTCCAGCACCAATACCAATTGTAGGAATTTGAATAGATTCAGTAATTTTTTTCCCTAAAGAAGAAGGCACTGCTTCTAAGACCAACATTTGTGCACCAGCGGATGCGAGATTTTTTGCATCTTCGATCATTTGTTGTGCTTGAGGCGCGGTTTTACCCTGCACTTTAAAGCCACCTAAAGTATTCACAGATTGAGGCGTTAATCCTAAATGGGCGCAGACAGGAATACCTTGTGTAACAAGATGCTCAATGATTGGAGCTAACCAAGTTCCCCCCTCTAGCTTGATCATTTTGGCGCCGGCTTGCATGAGAAGTGCGGCATTTTTGAGAGTACTCTGCAAATCACCATATGTAGCAAACGGCATATCCGCAATTAAAAAAGTACGTTTAATATTTTTACTCACACAACTTGTGTGGTAAACCATGTCTTCAATCCGAACTGGTAGGGTAGATGTATGTCCTTGAATAACATTTCCAAGGGAGTCACCAACTAGAATGATATCAATTCCGATTTGATCAAAAAGAGTTCCAAAACTAGCATCATAGGCGGTTAAAGAGGTAATTTTTTCACCTTCAGCACGCATTTTGAATAACGAGCTAATGGTTAAAGCCTTTGTTTCTTGATTGGGTTGTATATAAGACATATTAAACTTTTGGCTAAAACTTGAATATACAGAAATTTTTGCTTAATGGGTATTATTCGCGTCACCACTCATCAGGCATTGTTGGGTGGGAAGCTTTTCAATTATTTGCCAAGTTAAATTAGGAATTTTGTTTTTGAGTTTACCGTGCAGAGGTATTTCAATTTCAGGAGCAAGTTCCAACAATGGAAGTAACACAAACATACGTTCAGTCATCCGTGGATGAGGAATGATGAGTTCTGGCTCGTTATAAACTAAATCTTCATAAAGTAAAACATCAATATCTAGAGTGCGAGGGGCTTTATCATAAGGACGTTCTCTGCCAAAGCGTTGTTCCACAGCCTGGCAGGCATGAAGCAATGATTTGGGTTCAAGAGTTGTTGAGATGGATATGACATTGTTAATATAGTCATTTCCTGGAGCATCAACAGGACTGCTAATATAGAAACAGCTTCTACCGTTAATTTGAATAGATGGTATTTGAGCAAGACAAACGACAGCATCTGTCAGGATTTGCCTAGAATCACCAACATTACCACCTAAACCAATAAACGCATTTGCCATTTGTCACCCTTTTTTGTGGCATTAATTAAGATACTTTAATCAATTTTCAGGAAGCTTGCTCATCATCGGGCATATTATTGTCTACCCCTTGGTTTTTAGGGGATCTTCGCCTCCTTCGGCGAGATTTTCCAGGATTACTTGAAGAAATTAGTGGGGATTCTTCTTTGGCGCTTAATAATAATTTTTCTTTTTCGGGTAGGTCTGCAAGTTGAAAATCTTCCCACCATTTAGAAAGAGAGGCGGGAAGCTCATCCGCTAAGCACCGTAAACATAGAAAATCATAACCAGCTCTAAAGCGTGGGGACTCTAGCAGTCGATAAGGCATTTTCCCATTCCTTTTTTCGAACCTAGGTTGTAGGCTCCAAATTTCTCGCATATCGGTTTCGAATCTACGTTGGATTGCAAAAACTTCGCGCTGATTAGCTAAAACTGAGTCAATCGCAGCATGTAGCGCTGGAATAAGAGGTTTACCAGTTTGAAGTTCATTTTGCCAACCCAGGTAAACCTCATGCCAAAGCAAGGTGGCAAATAAAAAGCCCGGAGAGATTGATTTGCCTAATTGAACTCTTTCATCAGTTCGAGCTAGAGCTATTTTTGCAAAATGACTGAGCTTATCTTGTTCAAAAATAGCATCAATCATCGGCAGTAATCCTTGACCTAAACCCACATCCCTCAGAGCTTCTAAGGATGCCCAAGCATGCCCTGACATTAATAGCTTTAATATCTCATCAAAGAGTCGTGCGCTAGGGACATCATGAATTAATGGGGCTAAATCATGGATGGGCGCTAAGGTTTTGGGCTCAATAGTAAAACCTGTTTTAGCAGCAAAACGCACCGCTCTGAGCATACGGATGGGATCTTCACGATAACGCTTTTCAGGATCACCAATCATTCGTATTAAGCGTTCTTTCATATCATACATTCCACCGTGGTAATCAAGAACTAGTTCATTACTTGGGTTGTAATAAAGGGCATTTATAGTAAAGTCTCGCCTTGCGGCATCCTCTGAGTACGAACCCCAAATGTTATCTCGTAAAATTCGACCACTTTCGGTGATGTGCTCACCTTCGTCATTGACCATTGCTCGAAATGTAGAAACTTCAATAATTTCAGGTTTATGACCACCATAAAAAGTGACATGAACAATTTGAAACCGACGACCAATTAAGCGCGATTTTCTAAATACAGATTGAACTTGATCGGGGGTTGCATTCGTTGCAACATCAAAATCTTTAGGAACTATGCCTAATATTAAATCTCTTACGGCACCACCAACGATGAAAGCTTCATAGCCAGCTAGATGAAGAGCTTGTGTTACTTTAATTGCATTTTTAGAAATATGCCCTTGATTAATCTGATGTTCTCGAAAACCAAATTCTTTAGCGGCCTTTTTTCGAGGGGATTGCGGGGTCGATGCAGGTTTTCTGCCTAAAATGCGACGTATGATCTTTTGAATCATGCAAATAAATGAAGTATCTTCCAAGCCCGCTCCTGTGCAAGATGAGCAAGTCTTGGATCTGGATTAGTCGCAACTGGCATTTTGACTTTTTCCAGTAATGGTAAATCGTTCATTGAGTCAGAATAAAAAATACTATTTGCTGCATCCTCTAAACTCAATCCTAAACTATCGAGCCAATTTTTCACGTGGACAACCTTACCAGCCTGAAAATTGGGTAAACCTTGTACCCTCCCAGTAAATTCACCATCTGGGCGTATTTCTGGTTCAGTAGCAATAAGATGTGAAATCCCAAAGCGGGTTGCAATTGGCTTGGTTACAAAACTATTTGTCGCAGTGACAATTGAACAAATATGGCCTTGTTTAAGATGATGATTAACGAGTTCAATTGCTTTTGGATGTATTTGAGGCTCGATCTTTTTTTTCATGAACTCACTATGCCATGTTTCGAGTTGTTTTCTTGGATGACTTGCCAGAGGCTTTAGAGCAAAGTTCAGAAATTCATCAATATTAAGCGTACCAGCTTTATAGGCCTCATAAAAACGATTATTGGCTTTTTCATACTCTTCTTGATTAACAACGCCTAATTCAACCAAAAAATGTCCCCATGCATGGTCACTATCTATCGGTAATAAAGTGTTATCTAAATCAAAAAAAACGAGTGTAGGAGAGTTGGTTGACATAAATTACGTTTTATTTTTTAGCAATTCTCTTACTAAGGGGAGAGTGATGGATCGTTTTGTTTGCAAAGAGTATTGATCCAAAGCTTCCACTAGACTAATTAAGCTTGGCATATCGCGATGAAAATTATCTAAAAGCCAAGGGGCGATATCTTCAGAGAAGTTTATCCCTTTAGCTAATGCGAAATCTTGAATTGCCTTTATTTTCTCATCATCTTGCAGTGTGTGAAGTTCAAAATTCAGACCTGAGGAGAGCCGAGAAGCTATATCGCTTCTTAAGGCAAGTCCTGAAATTGATTGTGAGCCAGTAGAAATGATCAGAATTTCTTCATTTTCTTTCGCTTCAATCAGCAGGCGAAAAAAAGCTTTTTGTTCATTTTCTTTAAGATGATCAACGTTATCAACTAGATAAAGCTTATGAACTAACATATTGCCATAATCAAGATAACTCCAAAGGGTGCTCCCGGACTCTAAAAAACACGTACTTAATTCATTTTCTTGAGCAATACTATTTAAAGCCTTGAGTAAATGAGTTTTGCCACAACCTTGAGGACCCCAAAAGTAAAGGATTTCTAATTCAAGATTCGGGTTCGATTGGTTTTCCCAGTAAAGCTCTAAGGACTTTAAAATTGCAATGATATTGGCACCAGTTTTTCGATCTTTCTTTGATAAAACAAAATTATCTAAAGTTGGTGGCGGCGATAATAAAATATCTAGGGTAAATTGTTGAGGTTTTTTGCTTGTCATTTAACTATTACTATTAAACCATTGACTCGTAAGCAATTTGTGTTTGAAGTGGCGAATGGTAACAAGACAGATTGCAGACATAGGGAATGCAAGAAGAATACCAAAGAAACCAAAAAGCTGCCCAAATGCCATTAAAGCAAAAAGTACAGCAACTGGGTGAAGGCCAATTCTTTCGCCTACTAATCGTGGGGTTAAGAAGAAGCTCTCCAGCAATTGACCTACTCCATAAAGAACTAAAACAGCGATTAAGGCATTTCCTGGGCCAAATTGCAATAAAGCGGCTAATAAAGATAATATAAAACTAATTAAAAATCCAACATAAGGAATAAAAGTAACTAGGCCTGTAAACATACCCAAGGGAATTGCACTTTCAACACCAATTAATAATAATCCTAAGCTGTAAAAACAAGCCAAAACAATCATCAACAAGACTTGACCACGTAAATAATGGGAAAGTAAAACATCGACTTCATTTGATAGCTTGAAGAAAGTTTCACGAAATCGAACGGGGATAAATTCTGCAATCATGTCCAAGAAAGAATCCCATTCCAGAAGTAAATAAAATAAAATAAATAAAACCAGAACAGTACTTGCAAAAAATCCCAAAACAGAACTAGAGGATTTGATCAGAGTTCCAAGGGATTGTGTTATCAATGCATTGGCATTATCTGTAAGTTGTGATGAGATTTGTGTTTGAACTACGCTACGAATAATTTCCCAATCTAACCTCACTTTAAAGGTGGCAAGAGTAGGCTCTAACCACTCTTGGAGATTTCTAAGCCAAACGGGAAATTGAGCCTTTATCAGTGGAATTTCATGTTGCAATAAATTCAGTAGCAATAAAAGGATGACAACACTTGCAAAAAGACCGATCAGAAGAGAAATTAAAGCAGCTAAACCCCTAGCTACTTTGAGTTGTTCTAAGCGCTTTGTTAGAGGTTCTAGCATATATGCAAAAATGAATGCCACCAAAAAAGGCATCAAAATTTCAATTAAGCTAGAAAAAAAATCAGACATTGCCATCACCTTGAATTAGAATCTTCTCATTCTACTGAGTTCATAGGAATAATATGTCAAATTCGACAAGTAAAGATTCAAATTTAAAAAATAACCCGCAAACCAAAGGACTGTCCTACAAAGATGCTGGGGTTGATATAGATGCTGGTGATGCATTGGTTGATCGGATTAAGCCTCTAGCCAAGAAAACCATGCGGGAAGGTGTTTTGGCCGGTATTGGCGGCTTTGGTGCCCTGTTTGAGGTGCCCAAACGATATCAAGAGCCTGTTTTGGTCTCTGGTACGGATGGTGTTGGGACAAAATTGAAATTAGCCTTTGAGTGGAAAATTCATGACACGGTAGGGCAGGATTTAGTTGCTATGAGCGTCAATGATATTTTGGTTCAGGGCGCTGAGTCTTTGTTTTTTCTAGATTATTTTGCTTGTGGTCACTTATCAGTAGATGTAGCTGCTACCGTTGTGGGTGGAATTGCTCAGGGTTGCGAAATCGCCGGTTGCGCACTGATTGGCGGCGAAACTGCAGAAATGCCAGGTATGTACCCCGAAGGGGAATACGATTTAGCTGGATTTGCAGTAGGAGTTGTTGAAAAGTCGAAAATTATTACAGGTAAAACAATTACTCCTGGAGATGTTGTCCTTGGATTGGCTTCTAGTGGAGCCCATTCCAATGGTTATTCTTTAATTCGTAAAATTATTGAAGTAAGTGGCGCTACGAGGAATTTTGATATGGGGGGTAGACCACTCGAAGAGGTGGTAATGACACCTACTAAAATTTATGTAAAGCCAGTATTAGAGTTATTGAAGTTAGTCAATATTAAGGGCATGGCTCATATTACTGGGGGTGGTTTAGTAGAAAATATCCCACGTGTTTTGCCTGAGCATGTTCAGGCAGTTCTTCATCGAGATGCATGGCAGATGCCTCATTTATTCCAATGGCTATCCAAAGCTGGAAATGTAGATGATCAAGAAATGTATCGTGTTTTCAATTGCGGTATTGGCCTGGCAATCATTTTGCCGGCTCAAGATTTGACTTTAGCAATTGAGTTTTTGAAAAAACACGAGATTGAGGGTTTTCAATTAGGTGAAATTGTTGAGCGCCCTTTGGGGGCACATCAAACTATTGTTATTTAAATTTTTGGAGGTGTTGTAAGCAGGTATTAATCGCATGCGGTAAAAAATCTGCATTACTGGGATCTATTACACAGCGACTATGCATTCCCCTTAGCCAAGTTAGCTGTCTTTTGCCTAGTTGCCGACTGGCAGCTAGCCCAGCTTCAACAAATTCATCATAAGTTATTTCATCGTTGAAATAACTTATGGCTTGTCGATAGCCTACGGCCCTCATTGAAGGTAAATCAGGTTTGATGTTGGGATGATTTAAAAGTAATTTAACTTCATCTAAAAAACCTTGGTCTAGCATTTTTAGAAAGCGCTTCCTAATACGATCATGAAGCCACGAACGATCAAGTGGCTCTAGTGACAATAAGCAATGAGTAAATGACGAATCATCCCGAGAGTCTGAGTAGGGTTGTAAAGCTAAAAATTGCGACATGGGTATGCCTGTCATAGCAAAAACTTCTAATGCACGTGAAACCCTTTGAGTATCTCCTGGAGGAAGTCTTAAAGCTACTTGTGGGTCGATAGTTTGTAATTTGGAATACATCGCATCCCAACCGATTTCTGTGGCCTCTTGAGCGATGCTTGCTCTAATTTCGGGGGTTGTTGCTGGTAAGTTAGTAAGTCCTTGCATTAAAGCGCGCCAATATAGCATGGTACCACCCACAATAATTGGAACATGACCTCGAGACTTAATTTCACTTGCCCATTGAAGCACATCTTTCGCAAACTGCGCTGCAGAATAACTTTGCCAGGGCTCTCGAATATTAATACCATGGTGAGGAATTAAAACTTGTTCTTCGAGACTTGGTTTTGCGGTACCAATATCCATACCCTTATATACCAGGGCTGAGTCCATGCTAATAACTTCAATAGATATCCCCAAAAGGTCGGCAGATTTTGCAAGTTCAAAAGATAGGGTGCTTTTACCACTTGCCGTTGGACCAACAATAGCAAGAATATTTTCTAAAGGGTGTTTAGAAAATGACATATCAAACTTAGCGACCTCGTAAAAAGAATTTATCTAAATCTTGCACGCTTAACTGAATCCAAGTTGGACGACCATGATTGCATTGATCGGCTCGATCAGTCATTTCCATCTGTCTCAAAAGGGCATTCATTTCTGGGATGGTTAAGATTCGGTGCGCACGAACTGCAGCATGGCAAGCTTTAGTTGCTAAGCGTTCATGTTTTGCTGAATCAACAACTTCAGAAGATCCCACCTCATCTAAATCATTAATGAGTGAGCGAACTAGTGAAGTAGGATCTGCTTTACTCAAAAGTGCAGGTATCGACCGAATGCAAATTTCTTCAGGACCTAATATCGAGATATCGAAACCAATTTCGCTCAGCGAAGATTGATTATCGTTAAGTAAAGCAATTTCTAAACTACTGACATGCATGACAGCTGGAACTAGCAGGGTTTGGATTGCTATTTGACCTTGTAAATCAGCCTTTAATTTCTCATACAAAACGCGTTCATGAGCTGCGTGCATATCTACTAGAACTAAACCATTTTGGTTTTGCGCCAAAATGTAGATTCCAGAAATTTGAGCAATTGCATATCCCAGTGGATATTGATCATCCTCTTGAGCCAGAGATGAGGAATTTGAAGAAGACGATTCAATACGATTTCTTTCACCCAATAACTGAATCATCGATTCCTTGATTGAGTTATTGGGAAGAGTAAATTGCATCGGCTGTTGGTAGCGAGGAGTTGGATTGTTGACGAAGGAATTTGGGCTCATCAAAGCAGCTGAATTTAGGTTGGGGTTAGTCACAAAATTCACATTCTCATTTGATATAACTTGCGCTTGTCCGGCACCATGAGATAAACGATCTTTGATTGAGTGGTATACAAATTGATGGACTGCACGACTATCCCGAAAACGAACTTCAATTTTTGCTGGATGGACATTGACATCAACAAGTTCAGGTTGAATGGATAAATTCAATAATAAGATCGGTTGGCGATCTCCATGAAGAACATCTTGGTAAGCACTGCGTATAGCATGATTAATTAATTTATCTTTTATAAAGCGATGATTCACAAAGATGTATTGTTGATCTGCTCTTGCTCTACTTGCGGTTGGGGCGCCAATAAATCCTTGAAGTTGAATTAAGTCACTACCGACCTCTAAAGCAAGCTTTGCCTCATGAAATTCGACGCCCAATATATCATCTGCCCTTTTTTCTAAAGCACCTGATGACCAACGATGAAGGGGTTTGCCGTTATGCCACACAGAAAAACCGATATGAGGATTGGCTAAAGCACAGCGTCTGATAGCCTCCAAGCAATGACCAAATTCTGTCGCAGAGGATTTTAAGAACTTTCGCCTTGCCGGCGTATTAAAAAATAAATCTTGAACATCGATACGAGTGCCAAAATCACCGGCAGCAGGTTTAATCTCAAATGTGGAATTATCAATCAAACTTGCATGATCATCTTGAGCTGTTCTTGTTGTGAGCGTAACTTTGGCAACCGACGCAATTGAGGCAAGGGCTTCACCTCGGAAGCCCATTGTTAAGACGGATTCTAAATCCTCTAGACTATAAATTTTACTCGTGGCGTGACGAGTTAACGCAAGCTTGAGTTCGGAAGGAGAAATTCCTTGGCCATCATCAGATATAACAATTCTTGTTGTACCACCTTCTTCAAGACGAATATCGATCACTGTTGCACCTGCATCGATAGCATTTTCAAGAAGTTCTTTAACAACAGCACTGGGGCGCTCAATGACCTCCCCAGCAGCAATCTGGCTGATTAGCTGATCTGGTAATGTACGAATTGGATTTCTCATAGAATTATTTTCTCACGATAAGCGTGATTGTCGATTGAAACTGTTAAGATGTCGGTCGTGGATCAATTAATTTCTTTATTTCAATTTGTAATGCATATTGGGGACCATCTCGGCGAGTATGGTACTTTGGCATATGCCATTCTTAGCCTCATTATTTTTACTGAAACTGGCTTTGTAATTTTTCCATTTTTACCTGGAGATACCTTACTGTTTGCTGCAGGTGCTTTTTGCGCTAGTGGTCAATTAAGTTTACTTGTTTTGAATCTTGTCATCATTGTTTCTGCGGTGCTTGGTAATACTGTTAATTTTTGGATTGGCCACTATTTGGTCGATCGGATTGATATCAGTAAGGCAAAATGGATTGATCAAACAGCCCTAGAAAAAACGAATGTGTTTTTTGAGAAACACGGTGGAAAAACCATTATTTTGGCCCGGTTTGTGCCTTTAGTAAGATCATTCGCCCCCTTTGTAGCCGGCGTTTCACATATGGATCATCAAAAATTTCAGACCTACAACATTATTGGGGCTATCTTATGGAGTGGGATATTAACGATTTGTGGTTATTTTTTTGGAAATCTACCGATCATTCGAGATAACTTGAATGAAATCGTTTTAATCGGTGCATTGGCTGCAATTATCCCCACTATTTTGGCTGCGCTTTGGCGCTTCATACAGCCGGCACTTAAGCAGAAAAATTAACCAGCTTTGAAGGATTTTTCTAAATCCTCAAGATGTTCTTTAATTTCTGCAACATCTTTAGCGGTTGGGTTTTTTTCTAAATAATAGATTAAATCATTCATTGCAGGACGAATATAGTCGAGTTGTGCAAGAGCCAACCCTCGATCACGAACCTCTTCAGCTTCCCCTGGTAAAAGAATGACTAATCTTTCTTGAATGCTGAGTAATCGCTCCCACCTGTCTTGATGACTATATACAGCTTTTAAATTCCTTAAAAAGCGTGACAAAATTTCTCGTGGGCCAGAGCTTCTTAAAAATAAACTCAGTGGTAATGAAAGTTCGCCACGATATCCCTGAGCGTCCAAGTAAGGATCTAACATGGCTTGTAGCTCATTTTTAGACAAAGAAGAACCGGTTGTTGGATCCATGACAACTTCACCTTGCGGCAAAGAGATACGTACTAAAAAATGATTTGGAAAAGAAATCCCGCGAATTTGAATACCTATTTGATTTCCAAATTCCATGAGAAGTAAAGCAAGAGAAATTGGGATTCCACGTCGATGGTTAATTAAGCTATGCAGATAAGAATTTTCTGGGTCGTAGTAGTCATTTGTGTTGAGACCAAAATGCATTTCCTGAAAAAAGAAATATTTCAGAAATTGCAATTTTTGTAAATCAGTTGTTTCAGCTGTAAATCGAGACTTTAATTTCAGTACGAGTTGATCAATATCATCTAGGGTTTTTTGAACATCTAGAGAAGGATAGGCATGTTGACCAACTGCAATTACAGCCTCTGTAAGTGGGAATTGAGCATCATCTGCAACAAGTGATTTGAAGTAGTCTAATTGTTTAGTTGGCATAGATTAATGAGTGTGACGGATAAATTCTTTAAAGCGAAACCCACAAACTTTGAGAACAATAACATAAATAATAATTGCGAAAATCCCCCAGCCGAGCATCAAACCTATTCTTTTGAATGGCTCCTCCGCCAGAGCAATCCAATCATGTTGATTAGCCCCACAAAAAAGAATTGCCGCAAAAGCTAACACCGCAACTAAAAGACGTAGGAAAAATGAACCCCAAGCCTGATTGCTTGCAAGCATATTGCCTTTTCTCGCAAGGCCTATCCATAGGAGCGCTGCATTTAGGCAAGCACCAACCCCAATGGAAAGAGCAAGACCTGCATGAGCAAAATATGGCACAAAAATCAAATTTAAACATTGGGTAAAAACCAAAACAATAAGACCTATTTTTACGGGGGTACGAATATCTTGTTTTGCATAAAATCCAGGGGCCAAAATTTTAATCAGAATAAGTCCAATTAAACCCACTCCATAGGCCTGTAAAGCTATACGTGTCATTTCGACATCGTGGACTGTAAATTTACCGTAATGGTAAAGACTAGCCGCCATTGGTGTGCCAAAAATAAAAAGCGCAATGGCTGCGGGAGTTGCCATAACAAACGTTAAACGTATCCCCCAACTCATTAGACTTTTAGCTTGATCTGTATCGCCATTGGTATTTGCACGACTCAAACTTGGTAAAAGGACTGTCCCAACTGCCACACCGAGTAAAGCAGTAGGGAACTCCATTAAACGGTCTGCATAGGACAACCAGGAAACACTTCCTGCTTGAAGATGTGAAGCAATATTAGTATTAATAATAAGCGAGAGTTGACTTACTGAGACAGCAAAGATTGCAGGTCCCATCAATTTTAAAATTCGGATAGCCTCAGGGTTTTTTAAGGCAGCTTGGATATTTTGCACTCCTAGGCCGATTTTTGGCATCATCCCTATGCGCATAAGTGCAGGTATTTGGATGGCTAATTGCAAAACCCCACCCAACATGACGCCAATGGCAAGCCCATAAATAGGCGTTGAAAAATAGGGAGCAATAACTAGAGATCCTGTAATCATGCCCAAATTGAGTAAAACAGGGGTAAATGCTGGAATTAAAAACTTTTTATGCGTATTCAAAATTCCTGCAGCAAGAGAAACCATTGAAATAAAGCCAATATAGGGAAACATCATGCGCGTCAGAACTACGCTTATCGAGTAGGTTTCCGATGTTTTAAAGCCAGAGGCAATCATGAGAACCAAGTAAGGTGCAAAAACTACCCCAATAACTACTGCAATTAGTACACTCCAAAAAAGAAGCGTCGCAACGACATTGATGAGATCTTTTGTAGCTTTTTCTCCACTTTTGGTGCTAACTTCGCCTAAAATAGGTACAAAAGCCTGAGAAAATGCGCCTTCTGCAAATAGGCGCCTTAATAAATTGGGAATCCGAAAGGCAACATTGAAAGCATCCGTCATTTCGGAGGCCCCAAAAGCTCTTGCAATAAGTGTTTCCCTCACGAGCCCTAGAACTCGTGAAAGCATGGTCATGCTACTGACTTTTGCGGCGGCAGATAAAAGATTCACTTTTTTAGTTTCGCTGATTTACAGGGGCTAGTCAAAATTTCTTTGTTAAGTTATAATAATGGATTATGATTTTCAAACGGCTCTAAGCAACAGAGTCGATTGAATATTTAACCTTAATAATAGTAATGAATTGCACATATGTGTATTCATTCTTGAAAAGAAATAGAGTAAATAATATGGCAAATACCGCACAAGCTCGTAAACGCGCTCGTCAAGCAGTGAAGCAAAACGCGCACAATTCTAGCTTACGTTCACGCTTAAGAACTGCAATCAAATCAGTACGTAAAGCTGTAACTGCTGGCGATAAAGAAGCAGCGGCTAAAGTATTTTTAGCTGCACAATCGACTATTGACCAAATTGCAGACAAGAAGATTATTCACAAGAATACTGCTTCACGTCAAAAGTCACGTTTATCAGCGGCTATTAAAGGCATGGCTGTTTAATATTTATTTTTGCCTTATAAATAATCCGCCTTTGGCGGATTTTTAATTTTCAGAGGCTGTTTTATGTTTTGGAGTTTGGAAATTCACAAATTTCGCTGAGAACCAAATCATTATCTTTTGCAAAGCCTAAGACAAAATCTAATGCTCTAGGGTCAATGTCACGAAGTCTTTCATCAACAATGATACAGTTCATGCCATTAATTGTTTCAGGGCGAACGTAGGGCGAGTGAGAGTACCTTGGGTCTCCCAAATCGGTTTTAGGTCTAAAAGGAGCCATCACTCCGCATAAACGATCAATCCAATCACTTGGTCTAAAAACCTTACCCTGAGATGTAAGACCTTGAATGAGGAATTGTTTATGGTTCAATTTGTATAAAGTAGAAAATTTGATGAAGAGTTTCAGACTATAGCTGATAAAGATTACGAAAAATATTTATTTACAGAATTGATTGAATACAATACTTATTTAAATCATTCATAATTTCTTATGACTCAATTAAAAGTATCACTGCGCCATTACCTTCAATTTTCTGACTTTGATGCAGAGGATTATGCTTACATCTTAGATCGCTCTAAGATTTTGAAGGAAAAATTTAAAGGGTATGAGACATGGCATCCATTGCATGATCGAACCTTGGCAATGATTTTTGAAAAACATTCTACAAGAACCCGTTTATCTTTTGAAGCTGGGATGTTCCAATTAGGTGGCCACGCGGTTTATTTAAATACTCGTGATACGCAATTGGGGCGTGGTGAACCCGTTGAGGATGCTGCACAGGTGATTTCTAGGATGACCGATATCATTATGATTCGTACGTTTGGTCAGGAGATCTTAGAGCGTTTTGCCGCCAATTCCAGAGTTCCCGTCATTAACGGCTTAACCAATGAATTTCATCCATGCCAAGTATTAGCGGATATTTTTACTTTTCATGAATTAAGGGGTAATATTTCGGGCAAAACGGTAACTTGGATTGGTGATGCGAACAATATGGCTTATACCTGGCTGCAAGCGGCACACATTTTAAATTTTCAGTTAAACTTTTCTGGACCTAAGTCCTACCCATTAGACAAGAGTCGGATTAGTTTTGAAGAAGAAAAACATTTACATGTTTTTGAGGACCCTTTAGAAGCTTGTAAAGATGCTCATTTGGTAACGACAGATGTTTGGACGAGTATGGGGTATGAAAAAGAAAATCAAGAGCGTTTGGCGGCTTTTGAGCGTTGGATTGTAGATGAGAAAAAGATGTCTGTTGCACAGCAAGATGCGGTATTCATGCATTGTCTGCCGGCGCATCGTGGAGAAGAGGTTTCAAGTGGGGTTATCGATGGCCCACAAAGTGTAGTTTGGCAAGAGGCTGAAAACCGTTTGCATGTTCAGAAAGCTCTAATGGAGTTTTTATTGTGTGGAAAATTTTATTAATTGGTAAATAAAGATGGCAGATATAAATAAAGTTGTTTTAGCCTATTCTGGTGGATTAGATACCAGCGTGATTTTGAAGTGGTTACAAGATACTTATCATTGTGAGATTGTCACCTTTACTGCAGACCTTGGTCAAGGTGAAGAGTTAGAGCCCGCAAGAGCTAAGGCATTGCAATTTGGCATTAAACCGGAAAATATCTTTATTGATGACTTACGTGAAGAGTTTGTCAGGGATTTTGTTTTTCCGATGTTTCGCGCAAATACGATTTATGAAGGCGAGTATCTTTTAGGAACTTCCATTGCACGACCATTAATTGCTAAACGTCAAATAGAAATTGCACGTTTGACTGGAGCGGGCGCTGTCTCACACGGCGCTACTGGGAAGGGCAACGATCAGGTTCGATTTGAGTTGGGATATTACGCTTTAGAGCCAGGAATTAAAGTCATTGCGCCATGGCGGGAATGGGATCTGCTGTCTCGTGAAAAATTACTTGCCTATGCCGAAAAACATGGTATCCCTGTGGAAATGAAGCATAAACAAGGTGGCGCCCCATACTCCATGGATGCCAATCTCTTGCATATCAGCTTTGAGGGGCGGCATTTAGAGGACCCAAATGCACAGGCGGAAGAGTCTATGTGGCGTTGGACAGTTTCTCCTGAAATGGCACCTGACCAACCTGAAGAAATTGAACTTGAATTTGTTCAAGGAGATGTTGTTGCTATTGATGGCAAGCGCATGGCTCCGCATGCATTACTTGCGAAGTTAAATGAACTTGGTGGTAAACACGGTATTGGTCGTTTAGATCTAGTTGAGAATCGTTTTGTTGGGATGAAGAGTCGGGGATGTTATGAGACCCCTGGCGGAACTATATTACTTAAAGCCCATCGAGGTATTGAGAGTATTACCTTAGATCGAGAAGTGGCACATTTAAAAGATGATTTGATGCCCCGTTACGCAAGCTTAATCTATAACGGATATTGGTGGTCCCCAGAAAGAATTGCTTTGCAAACCCTGATTGATCATACCCAAGCTATGGTGAACGGATTTGTAAAGCTTAAGTTGTATAAAGGATCAGTAGCCGTGTTGTCTAGAAATTCGTCAAATACATTGTTTGATCAAAACATTGCTACTTTTGATGATGATGGCGGCGCTTATAACCAGGCGGATGCTGGTGGATTTATTAAGTTAAACGCATTGCGTATGCGAATTGCAGAAATTGCAAAACGTAAAAGAATGTCTAAGTGATTTGATACATAAGGGGATAGAGTAAATGCAATTTGATCAAGTATCTGTAGGTAAAAAAGCAAATGTATTTTTTGACGGTAAATGCATCTCACACACGGTCACTTTAGCTGATGGAAGCCGAAAGTCAGTCGGAGTGATTTTGCCAAGCTCGTTAAGATTTGATTTAACTACAAAAGAAATCATGGAAGTCGTTGAAGGCCATGCATTTGTTTCGATCAATGGCGGAACAGAAGTGACATTTACGACTGGTCAAAGTTGGGAAGTAGACGCTGGGGGGTACTTTCAGATTCGTGTGGAAGCCCCATTTCATTATGTCTGCCACTTTGGATAATTAAGGCTTAGGTAGTCCTTCAACTAATTTACCTGGCTTGATTTGTCTTTTTTCAAACCAATTGGCATTCATTTCTAAAGCATATCGAATGGGTTTTGAGGGGCAGTGATTGTCTTCAGATTGCGGCTTCATTTCTTCAATATTGACGATTTTGCCATCATCATCGATAAACGCGATAGCCAAGGGCAATAAAGTGTTTTTCATCCAAAAGCAATGTCCTGCTTTTTGCTCGAAAACGAAAAGCATGCCATTTTGTTCAGGCATAGACTTTCTGTACATAAGCCCTAATTGTTGACTAGTTTGTGTACTTGCAACTTCTGCTTTAATGATGTTTTTGTCAATTTTTAAGTCGATGACTGGTAATGCGGAACAGAGCCCGAAATAAGGCAAAATTGCTAAAACAGAAGTGATAAAAACTTTTAACATGTGACCTTAGGACATTTAAATAAATAAAGAATAAATTATTTTAGAAAATGAAAACTATCTTAAATATCGCCTATTTCAGGTGATTTTAGAATACTACCCATTAAATTACTTAATAATAAAACGTTAAATAAGAGTGTAAGTTTAAATGTATAAGCATACTCAGGTTCCGGTATGCGTTTAGCTAGGCGATGCTTGATAACGTGTAATGTGACAAATTGGCGTTTCAAAAATTGGTGCTATCAACTTTTTCTAAGTCTGAAAAACAAAAAAACCCCTTAGAGGGGTTTTTGTCAAACATCCTATAAAGGATTAACTCAATTAAGCACCTTGAATATTGGTAGCTTGTTTGCCTTTTGGGCCTTGAGTAATATCAAAGGTAACTTTTTGACCTTCTTTGAGGGTTTTGAAACCACTCATTGTTATTGCGCTAAAGTGAGCAAATAACTCTTCTTCGCCATCATCAGGTTTGATAAAACCAAAACCTTTTGCATCATTAAACCATTTTACGACACCGGTTGCCATTCGAACTCCATTACATTTTAAAGAATCAATCTTGAAGCGTGAAAAACATTATAGCCAACACATCTACAAGCCTCGTGTATAAAACTTCTAATACACATAGTATGGATTGTTTTCCTTTATTGGCCTTATGTCAAGGAATAATATGTCAAATTACACTAGTATTTCCCCTAAAAGAGCATATTTTTTGTTAAATTGTGAATAATGTGTCAGTTTTAAAGAAAATTTAATCTTTCACAGCTAAAAAAAACGGTAAATTGTTCAAATGATTAGAATCTAGGTATGAATACGAAATTAAGCAAAAAAACGATTCTAGCCATTAATCCCTCAAAACCATTGATTGGTGACGATAGGGCTACTGTGATGGATCGCGAGGCTCAAAAAGTTGAGCCTCCACCGCTTTATAAGGTGGTATTGTTGAATGACGACTTCACACCGATGGAGTTTGTTGTGATGGTGATTCAGGAATATTTTCATAAAGATCAAGAAACCGCGACCAGAATTATGTTACAAGTACATATAGAAGGAAAAGGTGTATGTGGAGTTTATACACACGATGTAGCAGCAACAAAAGTTTCTCAAGTAACAGAACTTTCCCGTAAGTCGGGTCACCCTTTGCAATGCATGATGGAGGAAGTATGATTGCCCAAGAACTAGAAGTCAGTTTACATATGGCTTTTGTGGATGCGCGTGCTGCGCGTCATGAGTTCATTACGGTAGAACATTTATTAAGTGCCCTATTGGATAATGCAACTGCTGTTGAGGTTTTAAAGGCCTGTGCTGTGAATATTGCAGATATTCGTGCTCAATTAAAGAATTTTATCAACGACAACACTCCGATAGTTCCTGGCGCCGAAGAAGTTGATACTCAACCAACACTTGGATTTCAGCGGGTGATACAACGTGCGATTATGCATGTTCAATCCACTTCGAGTGGCAAAAAAGAAGTGACAGGGGCTAATGTATTAGTTGCGATTTTTGGTGAAAAAGACTCTCACGCAGTGTATTACCTGCAACAGCAAGGCGTTACTCGTCTAGATGTTGTGAACTTTATCAGTCATGGCATACGTAAAGATCAAGCAGACTCTCCAAAACCAGAGTCAGCCGGTACAGAAACTGATGAGACCAATAATGGTGGAAAAGATAGCCCACTCGAACAATACACACAAAATCTCAATTTATTGGCTCGCCAAGGAAAAATAGATCCGCTCATCGGTCGTGAACACGAAGTTGAGCGAGTGATTCAAATCTTGTGCCGCCGCAGAAAAAATAACCCATTATTGGTTGGCGAGGCTGGAGTAGGTAAAACAGCTATTGCAGAGGGTCTGGCTTGGAGAATCACTCAAGGTGACGTCCCAGACATTTTAAAAGAAGCGATTGTTTTTTCTTTAGACATGGGTGCTTTACTTGCTGGAACAAAATATCGAGGTGATTTTGAGCAACGCCTGAAGGCTGTGTTGAAATCGTTAAAAGACAATGTACATGCCGTTTTATTTATCGACGAGATTCATACTTTAATTGGAGCCGGCGCGGCATCTGGTGGCACATTAGATGCGAGTAACTTGTTAAAACCTGCCTTATCTAGTGGTCAATTAAAGTGTATTGGTGCAACGACATTTACAGAGTATCGTGGGATTTTTGAAAAAGATGCAGCTCTGTCGAGAAGATTTCAGAAAATAGATGTTCTTGAGCCTTCAGTAGACCAGACGGTACAAATCCTTCGCGGCCTCAAGTCGCGTTTTGAGGAGCATCATGGGGTTAAGTATTCACAGAGTGCATTAAGTGCTGCTGCGGAGCTCTCGTCGCGTTACATCAATGATCGTCAGTTGCCAGATAAAGCGATTGACGTGATTGATGAAGCGGGTGCTGCACAGCGAATATTGCCAAAATCGAAGCAAAAGAAAACGATAGGGCGACTTGAGATTGAAGACATTGTTTCAAAAATAGCTCGAATTCCTGCGCAGTCCGTTAGCGTTGATGATCGAAGCAAATTGCAGACTCTAGACCGTGATTTAAAAAGTGTGGTCTTTGGGCAAGAACCTGCAATTGAAGCTCTTGCTTCAGCGATTAAGATGGCTAGAGCTGGTTTAGGCAAAGTAGATAAACCAATTGGGTCATTCTTATTCTCAGGCCCAACTGGGGTGGGTAAAACCGAGGTTGCAAAACAGTTAGCTTTTATTATGGGCGTTGAGTTGTTACGTTTTGACATGTCCGAATACATGGAGCGTCACGCTGTGAGTCGATTGATTGGTGCTCCTCCAGGATATGTTGGTTTTGATCAGGGCGGCTTACTAACAGAAGCGGTTAATAAAAAACCTCATTGTGTTTTATTACTCGATGAAATTGAAAAAGCTCATCCAGACATCTTTAATATCTTACTGCAGGTGATGGATCACGGCACTCTCACGGATAATAATGGTCGTAAAGCTGATTTTAGAAACGTCATTATTATCATGACTACGAATGCTGGTGCTGAAACGATGAATAAGGCCACCATTGGCTTTACAAACCCTCGTGAGTCCGGCGATGAAATGGCGGATATTAAAAAGATCTTTACACCTGAATTCCGTAATCGTCTGGATGCCATTGTTTCATTTAAGGCGCTTGATGAGTCGATTATTCTGCGTGTTGTAGATAAGTTCCTCATGCAATTAGAGGAGCAGTTACATGAGAAGAAAGTAGATGCAACATTCTCAGCTGGATTGCGTGCTTACTTAGCTAAAAAAGGCTTTGACCCGCTGATGGGTGCACGCCCAATGCAACGACTCATTCAAGATACGGTTCGCAAAGCTTTGGCGGATGAATTATTGTTTGGTCGGTTAGTGAGTGGGGGTACTGTTTTGGTAGATGTTGATGCTGATGATCAAGTCATTTTGGAGATTCATTCTGCAGCAGTGAAAGGTAAAGCCGCCTCTACCGAAACTTCCGAAGAGCTGTAATCTTTTTAAAACCTCGTAATTTTAAAAAGCCTCGATATCGAGGCTTTTTTTATGACTTAGACAGTGACTTCTTGTAACTTTGAGTTTAACAGTAGAGTCAGGAGCAGAGTGAATGAGTGCCTAATGAAAGATGAATACCATAGGCTTATGAAAACAATCGTGAAGTAAATATTCAGTACATCATTAAGCTAACTAAGTTCAAGGGGTACCCTAAGGACGCAACACAGTTTGGTATTTGTTCTTAACAAATATAAACCCTCAATATGACTAAAGTCATTAAACCTTTCCAGTACTGCCAAAACCACCTTCACCACGATTAGAGGAGGCAAATTCTTCCACAATCGACCATTCAATTTGCATGATTGGAACGATGACAAGTTGCGCTAGGCGCTCCATCGGTTCTAGATGAAAGCTAGAACTGCCACGATTCCAAGTGCTAACCATCAACTGCCCTTGATAATCTGAGTCAATTAGTCCGACGAGATTACCTAATACAATGCCGTGTTTGTGCCCGAGACCTGAGCGTGGCAGAATCATGGCGCAGTACCTAGGATCGTTAATATAAATAGCAATACCTGTAGGAACAAGAACGGTTTGTCCAGGAGCAATATTGATTGGCTCTTCTAGGCAGGCTCTTAAATCTAATCCGGCACTTCCAGCAGTGGCATATTGAGGAAGTTGTGAGCGCATCCGCTCATCGATAATTTTTACTTGAAGTTTTTGCATATAGATTACTTTGATAAACGTTGAGATACTTGAAAAATGATGTCACGAGCTAGGGCAAGTTTGTTTGCAGGGCCAAGGCTTACCTCGCCTTGAGCGTCAATCAACGTCACTTGATTACTATCTTCACCAAACGTACTTGGGCCATGATTAGCAATCAATAAGGGGATCTTTTTTGTAATCAGCTTTTTTTTACCATATTCGAGAACATTTTCTGATTCCGCTGCAAAACCGACACAGAAGGACGACTTACCAACTAGACTATTTACAAATTCAAGCAAAATATCTGGGTTTTGAAGAAGTTCTAAGGAAAGCGTATCAGAGGAGGACTGTTTTTTGATTTTTTGAGAAGCTATTTGATTAACTCGCCAATCAGCTACGGCCGCAACACTAAAAAAGATATCACAGCTAGTTTGCGACATCACAGCGGCATGCATTTCGGCGGCGCTTTGGACATTGACTCTCTTGATTTTTCCAAGAAATGCTAAGGGCGTTTCAAGATGAACAGGACCACTGATTAACTGAACTTCTGCACCTGCTTCAACCGCGGCTCTTGCAATAGCAAATCCCATTTTTCCTGAACTGCGATTGGTTAGTCCCCGAACAGGATCAATTGCTTCATAGGTAGGACCTGCCGTGATAACCACTTTCTTATTTTGTAGAAGCTTTGGTTGAAAAAAAGCAATCAAAGCATCACAGATTTCAATGGGCTCTAACATTCGCCCCATGCCTACTTCCCCACAGGCTTGGTCGCCACTTGCAGGCCCTAGAATCGTAACTTGATCTTGCAATAAACGTTTTACGCTTCTTTGCGTTGCTGCATGCTCCCACATTTGCCGATTCATGGCTGGTGTAATCAAAAGAGGGCATGGCGTGATAGACCCATTAGTTTCATGACCCTTAGCAAGACATAGAGTGCTTAGCAAGTCATTTGCAAGGCCTAAAGAAAGTTTTGCCATCAAGTCAGCACTAGCTGGTGCGATCAGAATCGCATCAACATCCCGAGTCAGCTCAATGTGCGGCATACCATTTGGTATACGTGTATCCCATTGACTTAAAAATACAGGATTACCCGATACTGCTTGCATCGTTGTTGGAGTTACAAATTGTGCAGCAGCTTCAGTCATAACAACTTGTACTTGAGCACCTTGTTTAATCAACTGTCGCACGAGCTCAGGAGATTTGTAAGCTGCAATCCCACCCGAAACACCGAGCAGAATTTTTTTATTGTTGAGAGACATCATCGTAGAACTCTCCATTTTCAATCACCGTCGTTTTATGACACGTATCAGCTCATCAATAATTAATAAGCTTGTTCCCAAAGTAATTGCACTATCTGCAGCATTAAATGCAGGCCAGTGATAATTTAAATAATATACATCAATAAAATCGACGACTGCGCCATGGACAAAGCGGTCTATTAAATTGCCTATTGCTCCGCCAAGGATGAGAGAGATAGAAAAACAAAATATCCCTTGATTGGCATGACGTTTTAAGAGCCATAGCATGACCACTACAGCAAAAGACCCAATGCCAATAAAAAACCATTTTTGCCAACCGCCCTCATTCGCTAAGAAAGAAAAGGCAGCACCAGGGTTATATACCAAGACCCAATTTATAAAAGAAGTAACTCGGCGCGAACCATGCTCGGCAATTTGACTGAGTGAAATCCACTTAGTAGCTTGATCAACCAAGATCACTAATATGGCAATACAAAGCCACATCATGAAATCATTTGATGTTTGATTTGAAAATGTTGATCTACCTTTGGCCATGAAGATGCTCCTTAGATTCTATGCAAAATGTCGCATTTCGCCAATGCTATTGAGATTAGCATCACATCTTTCGCAAAGCTCTGGATGAGATGGGAGACTTCCTACTGCTGGAGTATAGTGCCAACAACGCGTGCACTTTAAAAAGGAAGAAGCTCGGACAGCGACTTGTAAGGGAGTGCCAGTTGCCGCTGTTTTTACTTCAGCCTTTGATGTAATCAGCACAAACTTCAATTCTGAGCCGATACTTTTTAAAGTTTCAGCTTGCTCCGGAGGTGCTTCAATGATGATTTCCGCCTGAAGAGATGAGCCTATCTTACCTGCTTCTCGTTCAATTTCAATCGCCTTGGTCACATCCTGACGAATTTGGCGAATACTTTCCCATTTGCCCAGTAAATTAGCAGCATTTGTGGAGGTCGGAACTGATTGATATTCACTAGTAAAAATAGTTTTTGAATGATTCTTATTACGATTAAATATTTGCCAAGCCTCTTCCGCAGTAAAGGACAGGAATGGAGCCATCCAATGCAACATGGAGTCGGTAATGATGTGTAAAACCGTTTGAGCACTTTTTCGCGAACTTGCACTTGGCGCGTTGGTGTACAAACGATCTTTCAAAATATCTAAATAAAAGCCGCCTAGGTCTTCAGTGCAAAAAGACATGATGCGGGATACAGCTGTATGAAATTCATATCGCTCATATAAAGCCATCAATTCACTTTGCACTTGAGCGGTGAGCGCAAGCATATATTGATCGATTTCTAAAAGTTCATTGATATCAACAGCTTCAAGTTGTTGATCAAAATCACTGACATTCGCTAGTAAAAAGCGTAAGGTGTTTCTAATACGGCGGTAAGACTCGACCACTCTTTTTAAAATTTCATCAGAAATTGTCATTTCACCAGAATAGTCGGTCGAGGCTGTCCATAAGCGGATGATTTCAGCGCCCATCTTATCTGCCACCTCCTGAGGCGCAATCACATTACCCAATGATTTACTCATCTTTCTACCGTTACCGTCGACGGTAAATCCATGGGTCAGAAGTGCTTTGTATGGAGGTTTACCGTCTAACATGACACCGGTGAGTAATGAAGAGTGAAACCATCCACGGTGCTGATCTGAGCCCTCTAAATATAAGTCTGCCCAACGATCATTATCTGAGTGAAGTTCTAGAGCGTGCGAACCACGAATCACATGCCAATGGGTACTTCCTGAATCAAACCAGACATCTAAGGTATCTTTATTTTTCTCATAGGAAAGTGCATCAGCACCCAAGAATGTATCGATATCCAAGGTTTGCCATGCCTCTATACCCCGAACCTCAATTAGCTTTGCAATGGCTTCCATGTGATCCAAGGTATTAGGGTGAAGTTCTCCCGTTTGGCGATGTACAAAAAATGCCATGGGAACACCCCATTGCCTTTGCCTTGAAAGTGTCCAATCTGGACGATTAGCAATCATGCCATGAAGACGTTGTTTGCCCCATGCTGGATAAAAATGAGTATTCTCTATTCCGGCAAGCGCCATCTCACGGACACTTTGAGAAGTTCCAGCAGGTTTTGCATCCATACTGGCGAACCATTGCGAAGTTGCTCTATAAATAATTGGCGTTTTATGCCGCCAGCAATGCATATATGAATGTGTAAACTCAATTACTTTTAAGAGTGATCCTGCTTCAGATAAAGCTTGCACGATGTTTTGGTTTGCTTTCCATACAAATTGACCACCAAACAAAGGCAGATTACTTGCGTAGACTCCATTGCTCATGACGGGGCTAATGATGTCAGCATCTTTTAAACCATGAGCTTTACAGGATTTATAGTCTTCCTCACCGTAGGCGGGGGCACTATGGACAATACCTGTACCGCTATCTAAAGTTACATACTGTGCGCAATAAATTGGCGATAGTCGTTGATATCCCGGATCAAGTGAAGCCAAGGGATGTTCGAAAGAAAAGTTTTCAAGGGCTTTTCCGAGGCAAACGCCTAAAACAGTGCCTTCAAGACCATACACTTCGAGGCATGCTTCAACCCTTTCTTTGGCAAGAATTAATAACTGAGACCCAACATCAACTAAGGCATATTCAAATTCTGGATGAACATTCAGGGCTTGATTAGATGGAATTGTCCAAGGAGTAGTCGTCCAAATAACGATGCGCCCATCCTTTTGAGGAAATGCAGAAATCCCAAATACTTTTGCAAGAGAGCTTTTTTGATCCTCTGGGATACGAAAGCCAACATCAATGGCAGGGTCTTTTTTGTCTTGATATTCCACTTCAGCTTCCGCCAAAGCAGAGCCACAGTCAAAACACCAATTTACCGGCTTTAGCCCTCTGAAAACAAAGCCCTTTTCCATGATTTTTGCTAGAGCTCTTAATTCATTAGCCTCATTGCTAAAGTTCATTGTGAGATAAGGGTTTTTCCAATCACCAAGTACACCCAATCTTTCAAAATCTTTCTTTTGTTGCTCAATTTGTTCATTTGCATAGGCACGAGCTTTTGCTTGAACTTCAGCGGTACTTAAATTTTTACCGTACTTTTTTTCAATTTGGATTTCGATTGGCATGCCATGACAATCCCAGCCAGGAACATAAACGGCATCAAAGCCAGATAGCGTTTTACTTTTAACGATGATGTCTTTTAAAATTTTATTAACTGCATGACCAATATGAATATTGCCATTTGCATAGGGTGGACCATCATGCAAAATAAATTTTTTCCGTCCAGATCTTGCTGCTCGAATAACCTCATAAATATTTTTTTCTTGCCATTCTTTGACCCAGCGCGGTTCACGTTTGGGTAAGTCACCTCTCATGGGAAAAGGAGTATCTAGTAAATTGACAGGGTATTGGTTATCAGACATATTAATTTTTAAAATAATTTCTTGCAGCGTTCGCATCAGCCTCAATTGCAATTTGCAAGGAGGTTAAATCAGAGTATTTTGCCTCATCTCTGAGCTTTTTCAAAAATTCTACTTGGATAATTTTCCCATAGACTTCTTCATTAAAATCAAATAGGTGAGTTTCGAGTAGAACACGGCCTGAATCTTCAACAGTAGGTCGATAGCCTAAGCTGGCAACCCCTTGTATAGGATCTGTTCCTAAACCGTGTACTTGAACCACAAAAATACCTGTCATCGCAGGAGGTCTTTGTTGGAACCGATTTGTCATAGCCAAGTTTAAGGTTGGAAATCCTAAATTTCGTCCAAGTTTTTTGCCGTGGATGACATGCCCCGAGATCATATAGGGGCGCCCTAACAATTGTTTGGAAAGCTCAAGGTCTCCTTGGCGCAAAGCATTTCTAACTGCAGTACTGGAAATCCGTTGAGATTGAGAATCGTTGATCGTATTTAAAGCTTGAACAGAAAATCCATATTGCTCCCCAGCTATTTTCAAAGATTCGATATTCCCAGCCCTTTTTGCGCCATAGTGGAAATCATCGCCAATAACAATGTGACGTGTATTCAATCCTTTGATGAGGATGTCATGCACAAATTCATCAGGGGTTTTCTTTGCAAAATGGGCATTGAAGTGTTCCACGATCACTACATCCACATTAGTTTTTTTTAAGGCATCCAGTTTGTCTCTTAACCCTAAGATTCTTGCTGGCGCATTTTGGGGGGCAAAAAATTCTTTTGGGTGGGGTTCAAAAGTTAACAGACAAGTCTGTAATTGATGCTGTTTGGCGTGGGCATGCAATTCTGCGAGCAACGCCTGATGCCCCAAGTGCACACCATCAAAATTACCGATGGTTAAGGCGCACGGGGTCCGAATTAAAGAGGGGGGTATTCCGCGGATAACTTTCACAACAATTTATCAATTATATTAGGGGTGATGAAAAAAATTGTGATTCTTATTTCTGGACGTGGATTAAATCTTGCTGCAATCCTTGAGGCTCAACATACAAGGGCTTGGGAAGCTAATATTGTGCATGTCATTTGTAATCGGCCTGAGGCCCCTGGAGTTGCAGTTGCCAAGAAATTTCGTGTTCCAGTGACGATTATTGATCACACAAGCTTCTCTAATAGGTCATTATATGATCAAGCTTTATTACAGAAAACACGTGATTTTGAGCCTGATTTAATTGTTTTAGCCGGTTATATGAGAATTTTATCGAAAGATTTTGTTCATCAATTTAGTGAAAAATTGATGAACATTCACCCATCCCTATTGCCCAGTTTCCCAGGATTAAACACCCACCGTGCAGCCTTAAAAGCCGGGGTCAAATGGCATGGAGCTACGGTACACTTTGTCACTGAAGATTTGGATGTTGGCCCAATTATTGCCCAGGGTGTCGTTCCGGTCATGGAGAATGACACCGAAGAGGCGCTTGCGAGTAGAGTTTTGCAAATCGAGCATCTGATCTATCCACAAGCAATTGAGTGGTTTATTCGCGAACAAATTATTTTAGAGCAGGGAAATGTTAGAGTAGAACCTGCGCAGCAACAATTTTTTATGTTGCCAACTACCCCTGAAGGAATCATTCATTCCAATGATGAATAAAAAAACTACTCCTGCAAAGAAAGTTTCGAGCAGGATAAGCTCAACTAAAAAAGCCCCTTACAACCCCGCAATTGCTAAAGCAAAGGCCTTACCTGTTCACTTAGAGCATTTGATGCGGTTGCTACCTGAAGTCTTAAAGTTTGACAGCCCCTCAGATATGGTTGTGAGTAAATACTTTAAAGATAATAGTCAGCTCGGAAATCGTGATAGAGCTTTGATTGCAGAGTCGACATTTTCAGTTTTGCGACATAAATTAGAGTTACTGCAATACGCCCAAAGTGGGCAAGGGGCTCTTTATAGAAGAATTGCTTTGTTGGGTTTAATGATTTCATTATCTGAAGGGGGCTTAGGGACTAGTCATCGATTAGAGAGTGCCTTAGCTGATTTAGCATTTATTGCGCACCCTGGCGAAATTGATTGGTTACAAAGATTTGTTAACTATCCTAGAGATAGCTTAACACCACCGGTGAGATTTAATTTACCGGATTGGTTATGGGAGGAGTTGGAGCAGCAAGTTGGTACTCAGTTTCGTGAAGAGTTAGCAATTGCTTTATTAAAGCCTGCTGCCCTTGATTGCCGTGTGAATACGATAAAAGAAAAAAGAGAAACTTTGCTTGAAGAGTTAAATCTTCTTGGGGGACGTTATCAGGCGGTACCGACACCATATTCTGAATTAGGGGTAAGGTTACTTGGCAAGCCGGCATTACAAAATTTGCAAAGTTTTAAAGATGGCAAATTTGAGGTTCAAGATGAAGGTAGTCAATTGCTCAGTATGTTACTGGCCCCTAAAAGAGGTGAGATGGTGGTTGATTTTTGTGCTGGAGCTGGAGGCAAGACACTCGCAATGGGCGCCATGATGAAATCCATGGGGCGATTGTATGCCTTTGACATATCAGCAAGAAGGCTTGCAAGATTGAAGCCAAGAGTTGCTAAAAGTGGATTGTCCAATGTTCATCCGGTATGGATTGATAGTGAAAATGACGCTAAAGTAAAGCGTTTAGCTGGCAAAATTGATCGGGTTTTAGTCGATGCGCCTTGTAGTGGTTTAGGCACCCTTCGACGGAATCCTGATTTAAAGTGGCGTCAAAGCCCTCAGTCAATTGAAGAGCTTCAAGCAAAACAGTACTCGATACTTTGTGCCGCCGCTAAATTATTAAAACCAGGTGGGAGATTGGTTTATGCAACCTGTAGTATCTTAGAACAAGAAAATCAAGATATCGTTCTTGAATTTTTAAAACAACACCCAAATTTTGAATTACTTGATCCGAAAAAGGTCCTTAGTGGATCATTTCCGCAGTTAAATGACATTCCAGTTGGCGCAAGTTTGGACTCATCTTGGTGGCAACTTTGGCCTAATCGATATGAAACCGATGGTTTTTTTGCCGCTATTCTAGAGAAAAAAACAACGATTAAAGCGATTCCAGCAGAAGCGCAAGAAACATTGGTGGAAGAAGAGTAAAATAGCTGTTTTAGTCGATTAGAGTGAGTTTAATTTTGCAAGAATTAGGTCAAGTTTTACCAGCATGGTTGCTTGAATGCCTGTCTGGTGGAGTATTACAGTGGTCAGGATGGGGAATCTTTTGGTACCTCATGGTCATGACCCACATCACCATCGCTAGCGTGACTATTTTTTTACATCGACATCAAGCTCATCGAGCCCTCGATTTACATCCTGCCGTCGCACATTTTTTCCGTTTATGGTTGTGGTTAACAACAGGCATGGTAACTAAAGAATGGGCTGCGATACATCGTAAACATCATGCAAAATGTGAAACCGTTGATGATCCTCATAGTCCGCAGGTATTAGGGATTCACACAGTTTTATGGCGTGGTGCTGATTTATATAAATTAGAAGTAAATAATCAAGAAACCATGGATAAATTTGGCCATGGCACACCTGATGACTGGGTCGAAAACCACATATACTCCAAATACCGTTGGCAAGGGGTTGGTTTGATGATGGTTATCAACCTTCTTTTATTTGGGGCTGTTGGTGGGTTTATATGGGCGATTCAAATGATTTGGATTCCTGTTACCGCTGCGGGAATTATTAACGGCATTGGACATTTTTGGGGTTATCGTAATTATGACTGCGAAGATGCCTCGAGAAATATCCTTCCTTTAGGTTTTATTATTGGTGGTGAAGAGTTGCACAACAATCACCACACATTTGCTACGAGCGCTAAGCTATCCAGCAAATGGTATGAAATTGATATTGGATGGTTTTATATTCGCATATTACAGAGCTTAAAGCTTGCCCATGTTAAAAAGACGATTCCTGTAATGCGTCAAACGCAAACTCAAGCGATCAATGATGAGCTTGTAAAAACAGTCATTAAACATCGTTATGAGATTATGGCGCACTACAGTAAGACATTAAAAGAAGCTTTCAGACAAGAAGTTGGAGTTATGAAAAATCTTGCAAAAGACTTTGCAGACAATCATCAATGGTTATGTAAGGATGAAAATAAATTAAGTTTGGATCATAAAAGTCGTTTAGAAACTTTAATGAATACAAATGATCGGATCAAACATTTGATTGAGATGCGCAGGGAGTTGACCCAAATTTGGTCAAGATCCTCTGCGACTGGAGATCAATTACTAGAGCAGTTACATCATTGGTGCTCTAAAGCCGAGAAAAGTAATAGTCAGTTCTTGCAACTCTTTTCTCAAAAATTAAAAACTTTGGCATAAAAAAACCGCACTGCTGTGCGGTTTTTTTTGATTCAACTGTAATTACTTGATCTTTGTTTCTTTATAAGAAACATGCTTACGAGCTTTAGGATCAAATTTCATGATTTCCATTTTTTCAGGAGTAGTTCTTTTATTTTTAGTAGTGGTATAGAAATGACCAGTACCAGCAGTTGATTCTAATTTAATTTTTTCGCGTCCGCCTTTTGCCATGATGGGTTCCTTAAGTTTTTATAGTTCACCACGAGCACGGATATCAGCTAAAACTGAATCAATACCGTTTTTATCAATGAGACGTAGTCCCGCATTGGTAAGACGTAAGCTCACCCAACGGTTTTCTGACTCAACCCAAAAGCGGCGATTTTGCAAGTTTGGCAAAAAACGACGCTTAGTTTTATTGTTTGCATGGGAAACATTGTTACCGACCATCGGCTTTTTCCCGGTGACTTGGCATACTTTAGCCATGACACACTCCTTCATATTCTGTACTAAAGACAATGATTATAGCATTTACTAATTAGAATTGCCAAGACCAATTAGAATATTTCTATTATTCTTCTTGGTTTAGGTTTCCGCCATCTAAAAGTGAATAAAAGGCATTATGAGTGACGATGAGATGATCTAGGACATTGATTTCTATAGAAAATAATAATTTTCTAAGTGTTTTTGTTAAAGCTATATCAGCCTCACTCGGAAAAGCCAGTCCATTTGGATGGTTGTGGGCCAAGATGACAGCAGAACTGTTTCTCTTGAGGGCCTCTTTTACCAACTCTCGAGGATAAATAAAAGTTTGCTGGGAATCCCCTCGAAAGAGAACTTTAAACTCAATCAAATAACCCATTTGATCAAGAAAAAAACAAGCAAAAACCTCATGATCTAAGGAACCAATGCTAGATTGTAAAAACTGTCTTGTCATTGCTTGAGACTGTAAAAGCGGTCGATCTTTCAACTTCTCTAAGCTAGCTCTTTTTACTAACTCTTGAGCAGCTTGTATTTGCGTCCATTTTGCAATGCCTAAACCTGGGATATCTTTAAAATCCTCTAAAGAGCTAGTTAAGAGTTGTTGAAATCCACCAAAGTGTTGCAAAATATCAGAGGATAGTTCAATAGCATTTCGGTTTTTATTCCCAGTTTGAATAAAAATTGCCAATAATTCAGCATTACTTAATGATTGGATCCCAAATTGTAAAACCCTTTCTCTAGGGCGCATTTCAATAGGCCAATTTCTGATAGATGAGCGAGTTGGTGGTGCCATGGCTACAATAGGAATATTATGGAAAAAATTGTAGAAAACGAATCTTTTTTGACATTGCATTATCGATTGAGTTTTAAGGATGGTGCAGACATTGCTAATACATTTACAGATAAACCCGCCACGGTTTTGGTGGGTGCGGGCCAGTTCGCTCCAGGCTTGGAGGATGTCATGATGGGATTGTCTAGCGGTGATCATCAAACATTTACGCTGAGCCCGGAAAATGGCTATGGATTGCGTAATCCTGACTTGGTGCAAAAGATATCTATTCAAACCTTGCATCAAAACAGTGATCCAGAAGCTGATTATTCCGTAGGTGATATGGTTGAGTTTGAAGCCCCCCACGGCGGTAAATATGCTGGTATTTTGCAGAGTATGGATGAGACTGGCGCTTGGTTTGATTTTAACCATCCATTGGCTGGTAAAGAGATGGTCTTTGAAGTCAAAATTATTTCTATACTTTAATATAAATAATCCTTCAATATGACTCAAGACATTCACACTACCGCCGAAATTTTGTTGGCGCAACCAAGAGGCTTTTGTGCTGGGGTTGATCGAGCAATTACGATTGTTAACCAAGCCTTGGAGCAATTTGGAGCCCCGATCTATGTGCGCCATGAAATCGTTCATAATAAATATGTGGTGGATGACTTGCGTTCTAGAGGAGCTATCTTCATTGATGATTTGGCTAATGTGCCTGTTGGGGCAACCTTGGTCTTTAGTGCTCATGGAGTTCCCCCTAAGGTAAAAGAAGAAGCTCAAGCAAGAGGCTTTCAAGTTTTTGATGCGACATGCCCATTGGTAACAAAGGTTCATGTTGAAGTGGCGAAAATGTATCGCGATGGTCACTATATCGTGATGATTGGTCATAAGGGTCATCCTGAAGTTGAAGGAACTATGGGTCAGGTGAAAGATCGTATTAGTTTGGTTCAAACGGTAGATGATGTTGCGCACTTGGATTTGCCTTCAAGCATGCCAATTGCTTATGTGACGCAAACCACTTTATCGATTGATGAAACGGCAGATATTGTTGTGGCATTGACTAAAAAATTTCCTCAAATTACGGAACCTAAAAAACAAGATATTTGTTATGCAACTCAGAATCGACAAGATGCTGTCAAATTAATGGTGCCTCAAGTTGAATTAGTTATTGTCGTGGGTAGCCCTAATAGTTCGAACTCGAATCGATTGTGGGAGCTTTCCGAAAAATTAGGTGTAAAGGCCTACATGGTCGATCACCCCTCCCAATTAAAGGCAGAGTGGTTTAAAGACATAAAACGTGTAGGCTTAACAGCAGGTGCATCAGCACCGGAGATTCTTGCACAATCTATCATAGAAAAAATTAGAGAATTTGGTCCACGAGCAGTGCGGTCACTAGACGGAGTAATTGAAAATACAATATTTCAATTACCAAAGGGTTTAAATCCAAATTCAACCAGTAGAATAAAACAATAATTGCATTATATTCGGCGTGTTAAGTTCAGCTAAGGAGAATTAATATGGGTTACAAAACAAATAAAAAAATCGTAGATTTAACTAAGCTTGTTGGTGTCGTGAGTTTATCTACACTGATGTTTGTTGCTTGTGGGAAAAAAGAGAGCGCTTCAGTGTCCTCAGATTCAGTTGTAGTCAAAATTGGAAATGTTGCTCCTGTAACTGGACCGAATGCGCACCTTGGAAAAGATAACGAAAATGGGGCAAGACTTGCCATTGAAGAGGTCAATAAACAAGGTCTTTTAATTAATGGGAAAAAAGTTACCTTAGAGTTTTTAGCGGAAGATGATGCTTCGGATCCAAAACAGGGTACGCAAGTAGCTCAAAAACTAGTAGACCAAAAAGTTGTAGCGGTAGTTGGGCATTTAAATTCTGGAGTATCGATCCCCGCTTCTAAAATTTATAGTGAAGCTGGTATAGCTCAGATTTCACCATCGTCTACAAATCCTGAATATACCAAGCAGGGATTTAAAACAACATTTCGCTTAGTTGGAACGGATGCTCAACAAGGACCAGTATTAGCGAAATACGTTTTAGAAAAATTAAATGGAAAAAGCATTGCCATAGTTGATGATTCAACACAATACGGTAAGGGATTGGCTGATGAGTTTGAAAAAACAATTCTTGCTGCTGGTGGAAAAATTGTGATTCATGAAGCAACAAATGATAAAGCCACTGACTTTAAAGCTATTCTTACGAACATTAAATCTAAAAAACCAGATGTGATTTTATATGGTGGTATGGATGCTACCGGCGGACCATTTGCTAAGCAAGCAATGGAGCTTGGCATTACTGCAAAGATCATTGGCGGAGATGGTATCTGTAGTCCAACATTGGCACAGCTCGCTGGCGATGCGGCTAAAAATGTAATTTGCTCAACAGTAGGCGTTCCAAAAGAAAGCTTAGCTAATGGTGAAGCTTTTTTAAAGAATTATCAAGAGCGCTTTAAATCTCAAGTAGAAATTTACTCACCTATGGCTTATGACGCTGTCATGATTATTGTTGATGCAATGAAGCGTGCAAATGCTACCGATGCAGCCGCTATTTTAGGTGCTTTACCTGCAACCAATTATGCTGGTTTGTCTGGGCAGATTGCATTTGATTCGAAAGGTGATTTAAAAGAAAGTGTTATTACTTTGAATCAATACAAAGATGGCAAAGTAGTGACACTTGAAGTTGTAAAAATGTAATAAATATCTAACGGCAGATTTTTTCTGCCGTTTTATTATGGATATACTTTTACAGCAAATTCTGAATGGCTTGGTTTTAGGTAGTATTTATGCCTTAATTGCTTTGGGCTACACCATGGTTTATGGCGTTCTTGGGATTATCAATTTTGCCCATGGTGAAGTGCTCATGTTGGGAGCCATGATTGCTTTAACTTGCATTCAAGTACTGCAGTATTTTTTCCCCGAATTGCCAGTATTACTAACTATCCTAATAGTATTAGTAGTTTCTATTTTTTCATGTGCAGCCATAAGTTTTTGTATCGAAAAATTTGCATATCGACCGTTACGGTCTGCACCCCGACTTGCGCCCTTGATTTCAGCTATTGGGATGTCTATTCTGTTACAAACTATTACAATGATGATTTGGGGAAGAACACCCTTGCGTTTCCCGCAATTATTGCCGACTCAGTCCATTCATATTCCTTATTCGACCGCCACAATTACGACCAAAGAAATTATCATCATCGCTGTTTCATTCCTTGTGATGATCACCTTGCTAGTGCTTGTGAAAAAAACAAAGTTTGGTCGAGCGATTCGGGCAACTTCTGAGAATCCTTCAGTTGCAGGTTTGATGGGGGTTAATACTGATCGAGTGATTTCTTACACATTTATGCTTGGTGGAGGACTTGCAGCTTTGGCTGGTTTTATGATCGCAAGCAATTACGGATCAGCCCATTTTTATATGGGCTTTACTCCAGGATTAAAGGCGTTTACTGCAGCTGTGCTTGGAGGCATCGGCAATATACCTGGCGCGATGCTTGGAGGCTTATTACTGGGTTTAATTGAATCACTTGGGTCAGGTTATATCAGTGAACTTACAGGCGGAGTATTTGGCTCTAACTATCAAGATATATTTGCATTTATTGTTTTAATTACCGTACTTATTTTTAGACCATCTGGCTTGATAGGCGAAAAGCAAGGAGATCGGGCTTAATGCTAATCTCCCAAGATAGAAAAATGGCCCAATGGCTTTTTTTAGCGATTCTGTTATGTGTGACTCCTTGGTTATGCCTATTTGCCGGTGGTAACTATTGGGTTCGGGTCCTTGACTTTGCCTTGTTATATATTTTTTTAGCATTAGGTTTAAATATTGTTGTGGGTTTTGCGGGCTTATTAGACCTAGGCTATATCGCTTTTTATGCTGTGGGAGCATATTGCGCCGGCTTATTGGCTTCACCGCATCTTTTGAATTCATTTGTGCACCTAAAAGAATTTTTGCCATTGGGCATGCATACCTCGTATTGGTTGATTTTGCCGATAGCTGCATTAATGGCAGGTATTTTCGGTGTTTTATTAGGAACACCTACACTCAAACTTCGTGGGGACTATTTAGCCATTGTTACTTTGGGGTTTGGAGAAATTATTCGAATTTTTCTAAATAACCTAGATCGCCCAATCAATTTAACCAATGGACCCAAAGGTATCAATGGTGTTGATGCCGTCAATATGTTTGGTTTATATTTAGGAAAAAGGTTGGATATTGCTGGATTCTCCATTCCATCTGTGATTCTTAATTACTATTTATTTTTAGTCTTAGTCATTGGTGTTGTGGTCATTTGCGGACGGTTACAAAACTCTAGAATTGGTCGAGCATGGGTTGCAATTCGTGAGGATGAAATTGCTGCTAAAGCAATGGGTTTAAATACCCGCAACTTAAAGCTTTTAGCATTTGCAATTGGCGCATCCTTTGGCGGAATTTCAGGTGCTTTATTTGCATCATTTCAGGGCTTTATCTCGCCAGAATCATTTTCTTTATCTGAGTCAATTGTTGTTTTAGCCATGGTGGTGCTTGGCGGAATGGGGCATATACCTGGAGTCATTTTAGGAAGTTTATTACTTGCTGTTTTTCCAGAGTTTCTTAGAGCGGCATTAGTACCACTTCAAACGATGTTGTTTGGATATGTTGTAGTGGATGCTGAAATTATTCGTCAATTTTTATACGGATGCGCGCTCATCATAGTCATTCGCTACCGACCTAATGGCTTATGGCCTCAAGTGAGAGCTTCCTAATGGCTTTATTAGAAATTAGCGGTGTTAATAAACGATTCGGCGGTTTACAAGCCCTGAGTGAAGCATATTTGACGGTGCCAAAGGGCTCCATTGTCGGTTTGATTGGACCTAATGGCGCTGGTAAAACCAGCTTTTTTAATGTCATGACTGGTTTATATCCCGCAGATTCAGGAGAATTTAAATTAAATGACCATTTCTATAATCCAAGTGCTGTGGATGAAGTATTAAAAGCGGGCATTGCAAGAACTTTTCAGAATATTCGGTTATTTAAAGAGATGACCGTTCTTGAAAATGTCATGGTGGGGCGTCATGTGAGAACCTCAGCTGGATTTTTTAGTACGATTTTTAAAACCTCATCTCAACAAAAAGAAGAGAAACAAATTGTTGATGATGCCATGCGTCTTTTAACGTATGTTGGGATTGAAAAAGAAGCCAATCAAGTTTCCAAAAATCTTTCCTATGGCTCGCAGCGACGTTTAGAAATTGCTCGTGCATTAGCGACTGAGCCGCTTTTATTGGCTTTGGATGAACCTGCAGCTGGCATGAATCAAACTGAAAAAAAAGAGTTACAACAACTATTGCAAAAAATTCGTGGGGACGGAACAACAATTTTAATGATTGAGCATGACGTCCGACTGGTGATGGGTATCTGTAGTGAAATCACAGTTCTTGATGAAGGACGCGTGATTGCTCAGGGCACTCCAGAGATGGTAAGGAAGGATCCTGCAGTGATTGAGGCCTATTTAGGACTTGCACATCATGGTTAATCAACATATTTTAGAAATTTCCGATGTTGAAATTTCTTATGGTGGCATCAAGGCAGTAAAAGGCATCAATATAGTTATTCAAGAGGGCGAGTTAGTCAGCTTAATTGGTTCCAATGGAGCTGGTAAAACAAGTACATTAAAAGCAATTGCTGGCTTATTAAAACCCAGTAGGGGTAGTATCCATTTTCGAGGCAAGCTCAGCACTTATTTTTCACATCAATTAGTTCAAGAAGGTCTTGCATTAGTTCCGGAAGGTCGTGGGATTTTTACACGGATGACTGTATTGGAAAACCTAATGATGGGAGCTTATTTACGAGATGATGAGCTAATTGAGCAGGATCTTGCTCAGATGTTTGTGTATTTCCCAAGAATACAAGAACGCGCCCATCAGTTAGCTGGAACTTTATCTGGCGGAGAGCAACAAATGCTCGCGATTGCACGCGCATTAATGGCCAAACCCAAACTGCTTTTACTTGATGAGCCTACGATGGGCCTATCCCCGATGATGGTAGACAATATTTTTGAAGTCATTCGTAAAATTTCTCAGCAAGGCATGACGATACTTCTCGTTGAACAAAACGCTAATATAGCTTTAGCAATGTCTGACCGTGCTTATGTAATGGAAAGTGGTGAGATAACGATAACTGGCAAAGGCGAGGATCTTAGTCAAGATCCTCGTATTCATTCAGCTTATTTAGGAGCTTGAGATAAAAAGCCATCCAACATAGAAATCATTTGATCGATTTCATCTCGACTAACGTTGAGTGCCGGCATAAATCTTAATAAATTCGGACGAGGCGAGTTAATCAACAATCCAATGGGGTTATTGTTTCTTGCAACCTCTACGATTTCTGGCCCAATATCACGTCCTAACTTGAGGGCACGAAGTAATCCTTCACCCCTCTCACCATCCATCTGATACTTTTCTGAAAGTTGTAATAATTTTTCTTTGAGGTACGCGCCTTTGGCTTGGACTTCTTCTAGAAATCCAGGAGCAATTAATTGTTGAATAACACTAATGCCGACTGCACACATTAAAGGGTTACCGTTATAAGTTCCCCCTTGATCGCCAGGTTCAAAGCAAGCGACAGCATCTGTGCACAAAAGTGCGGAAAGAGGCACTCCACCACCAATACCCTTACCCAAAGTCATGATATCTGGTTCAACATCGAAGAGTTGGTGAGCAAAAAGTTTACCAGTGCGACCACAACCAGCCTGAACCTCATCAACAATCAGTAGGAGACCTTTTTCGATGGTAAGTTTGCGCAGAGCCTTCATAAATTCCTGAGTGGCAGGAATGACGCCTCCTTCACCTTGAATAGGTTCTAACATAATTGCCACAGTTTTTTCATTAATTAATTTTTCAACTGAAGCTAAATCATTTAAATCTGCTTTTGGAAAACCATCTACTTGAGGTGCAAAAATCGTATCCCATCCTGGTTTTCCAGAGGCGCTCATTGTGGCAAGCGTGCGTCCATGGAAACTATGATCAAAAGTAATAATTTCAAATGCTGAATTTTTGTGGATTTTGCCCCATTTACGCGCAAGCTTAATGGCACCTTCATTTGCTTCTGCCCCACTATTTGCAAAAAAGACCTTGTCAAAGCAACTATTTGCAGTAAGTAAATCAGCGAGCTCAATCATGGGAGAGTTATAAAACGCCGGACTTGGATTAATCACCTTACGCGCTTGGGTTTCTAGGGCAGCAATCATGCCAGGATTTCCGTGACCTAGACAATTAACAGCCCAGCCCTGCATAAAATCTAGATAATTTTTGCCATTGTTATCCACCAACCAAGAGCCTTTACCTGAAATCATTTCTATTTCTGGTCTTTTGGTGATGAACATGACTGAGTGGGGATCTTGCATGGTGTTCTCGATAAGTAAATTAATAAATGTTCATTTTAAGTTTGAAAGTTGACAAGATTTCGTCAATTTGCAAGATCTGCAGCAGAGGTAAATGAGTCCGCATAAAACTCATCTTCAGGAAGTTGGCATTTACTTGTGAAGTCTCTTTGGGCAGATGTGATGACAATGGGGGCACCACAGGCATAAACTTGATGACCACTCATATCAGGATAGTCATCAACAGCTGCTTGATGAACAAATCCACTCCTACCTTGCCAGGCATCTTCTGGTAGGGCATCAGAAATGACTGGAATATAGTGGATATGAGGATGCTCTTTTGCCCAATTTAAACATTTTTCATGCTCGTATAAATCACTTGGACGACGTCCGCCCCAATAAAGGTGGATTGGTCTTGTCATTTTTTCATGTATGGTGTGCTCAATAATCGCTTGGATCGGGGCAAAACCAGTCCCTGAGGCGATAAAAATCATTGGCTTGTCTGAGTCATCTCTTAAAAAGAAACTCCCCAAAGGGCCCTCAAATCGAAGAATATCTTTTACTTTCATCACTACGTTAGGATTGGCGCCAAATACATGATCGGTAAAAAGTCCACCAGGCATATGACGAATATGGAGTTCTATTGGACCCTCTTGATGAGGGGGAGTTGCGATGGAGTATGCTCTGCGTTTACCGTCTTTGAGTAAAAATTCAACATATTGGCCGGCACGATACTGAAACCTTTCCGTTGACGGAAGTTGTAGCTTTAGAACCATAACATCACTTGCAACCTGCTCTAGACCAGCCACTCGACAAGGAATTTTTTTGATTGGAATGTCTCCTGCTTCAATTTCTCGAGCAGAAACCAAGCAATCACTTAAGGGGAAAGAACAACATAGTAATGCTACTTTGCGCTGCTCTTCCTCTTCAGTAAGCGTTGATGAGTTATGTGGACCCATACGGACTTCACCACCTATGATTTTTCCTTTACAAGAGCCACAGGCACCATTCTTGCAGCCATAGGCTAGTATGATCCCAGCTTTTAGGGAGGCATCTAAAATAGTTTCATCCGGTTGAACAGAAAAGCTTTTGCCACTTGCTTGAAGGGTTACAACAAAACTTGCGCTAGAATCCAAAACACGTCCTTTCATAAAACGTTTAATATTCGTTATGTCCTTACCTTCATCATCTATTGCAAATCGACCAAGAGCTCTTCTCATTGGTTGTGGTGATGTTGGTATGAGATTACTTCCTATTTTAGTCAAAACTCACAAAGTATATGTATTAACCACTCAAGAGACTAAAAAAAGTCTTTTAAGACGTATGGGCGCAGTCCCCATTGTCGGTAATTTAGATCAACGGCAAACCCTTCGCAAAATCGCACATTTAGCGCCTTACGTGATTCATCTAGCACCCCCTAATCAAGAGGGCCCTAAAGACCTTAGGACTAAAAATTTATTACATACCCTCTCACAAGGTGGAAAAACGCAACGTTTTATTTACGTCAGTACCTCGGGAGTTTATGGAGATTGCAAAGGAGATTTTGTTTCTGAAACGAGGACTCTAGCGCCCACTAGTCCTCGAGGGCAAAGAAGAATGGATGCTGAAAATCAGCTAAGAGCATGGGCAATCCATCATCGAGTTCAAGTGAGTATTCTGCGAGTACCTGGTATTTATGCAAGTAATCGCTTACCAATTGAACGATTAAATTCTGGCACACCTGCTTTAAAACATGAAGAAGATGTATTTACAAACCATATTCATGCAGATGATTTAGCTAGAATCATTTTGTACGCTTTTTATCGTGCCTTACCTCAACGAGTTTTAAATGCGAGTGATTCTAGTTGGCTCAAAATGGGGGAGTATTTTGATCTAGTTGCCAAAAGCTTTGCGTTACCTAGTCCTAAACGAGTAACATTTGAAGAGCTGAGAACTCAAGTCAGTCCGCAAATGTTAAGTTTTATGAAAGAGTCTAGAAGACTTCAAAATGATCGGTTAAAAGAGTTAGGATTTGAATTTTTATACCCAACAGTTGAAGATTTTTTGAGTCAACAAAAAAAGAGCCAGGCCTCTCTTTTTTAGATTACTTTTTCCACTGGTCTTTGAGTCCAACTGCGAAGTTAAATACTGGTTGATCTCTTGTGTAATCGGTTCGATCAGCAACAAAATAGCCATGCCGTTCAAATTGAAAGCGCTGTTCTGCACTAGCAAGGGCGAGACTAGGCTCCACATAAGCCCGTAAGATTTTTTTAGAATCTGAATTGAGTAGGGTTAAAAAATCTTTATCGCCACTAGCTGGGTTAGGATCAGTAAAGAGCCAATCGTACATGCGGACTTCAGCTTGAATAGCTTGGCTTACGCTGACCCAATGAATATTTCCTTTGACTTTATAGTCTGCCGAGCCAGGCGTACCACTTTTACTATCTGGGAAATACTTGACTCGAACAGCGATTACATTACCTTGTTCATCTTCATCAAAGCCCGTGCACTCGACAACAAAACCATAACGCAGTCTCACTCGATTTCCCGGCTGCCCATCTTTGGGTGGGTAAAGCCTAAAGAAACCCTTGATGGGTTCAATCATAAAGTCATCGGATTCAATCCAAAGCTCCTTAGACAGAGCAAATTCCCGACGCCCCCACTCCTCATGATGAGGGTGCTTTGGAGCAGAGCACCATTCTAGATCGCCATCAAAATTCTCAATAATCAATTTTAGTGGAGAGAGAACAGCGGTACCCCTTTCAACCTTAGGGTCTAAATCATCTCTTAAGGATTGCTCTAGAACACTCATATCAATCCAGCTATCAGCCTTGGAGACACCAATCCGCTCACAAAAGAGTTGAATAGCCTCTGGGGTATATCCTCGCCGACGAAGACCAACAATGGTTGGCATTCTAGGATCATCCCAGCCATCGACATAATTTTCTTGAACTAGTTGCAGTAATTTACGCTTACTCGTTAAGGTATACGTTAAATTTAATCTAGCGAACTCATATTGATGTGGGAGAGGTGACTTTAGAGCACCTGCAAGCTCGAGTTCATGAAGGATCCATTCATAAAGAGGACGATTATTCTCAAACTCCAAAGTACAAATTGAGTGAGTTATGTTCTCCAAAGCATCAGAAATACAATGCGTAAAGTCATATAAAGGATAAATACACCATGTATTGCCTGTGCGATGGTGGTGTGCATGTCGAATACGATAAATCACGGGATCACGCATCACCAAGTTGGGGTGAGCCATATCAATCTTTAAGCGAAGAACGTGTTCACCATCATCGTATTTGCCAGCACGCATATCCCTAAATAGGGCTAAGTTTTCAGAAACACTCCGATCCCTAAAGGGGCTTGCCATACCAACTTGAGTGAAATTCCCTCTATTTTTTTGAATATCTTCAGGGCTTTGACTATCAATATACGCTTTGCCAGATGAGATTAATATTTCCGCAAAAGAATAGAGGGTTTCGAAGTAATCGCTGGCATAAAATTGATGGGACTTCCCTTGATGATGCCAGTCAAACCCAAGCCAGGTTACTGCATCCAGAATGCTATCGACATATTCTGTTTCTTCTTTTGCAGGATTAGTGTCATCAAAACGCATATGGCATCTTGCACCACCCGGTAATTGATCATAATCTTTTGCAAGACCAAAATTGAGGCATATGCTCTTTGCATGACCAATGTGTAAGTAGCCATTTGGCTCAGGTGGGAACCTCGTAATGACAGAAGGAAGCTTATTGCCAATACTATCTAGCCGATTAGAATATGTGCCCTTGGCACAGTCATGATCAATAATCTGCCGCAAAAAGTTAGAAACCTCGGCGTTTGCCGAGGTTTCTGGAGAGTTTTTTATTTCTTTAGACATAGACACATATTGTAATGTGCCTTGAAGAACTACATCAATCTTCTACGAAAGCTTCTTCACGTGTCTTCTTAAATGCTGGCAGCAATACGATAACCACTAAGAAAGCGGCAGCTGCTAAGAGAGATGCTGAAAGAGGACGAGTTAAAAATACGGTGTAATCGCCACGTGACAACAGAAGAGCTCTACGGAAGTTTTCTTCCATCATAGGCCCTAATACAAAACCTAATAATAAAGGAGGAGCTTCACACTTAAACTTCATGAAGAGATATCCAAGAATACCGAAACCAGCAGTCAAATAGATATCGAACACGGTGTTGTTTACAGAGTAAACACCAATACAGCAGAACACTAAGATGGCAGGATAGAGATGTCTATAAGGGATTGTTAACAACTTAACCCAAACACCAATCATTGGTAAGTTTAAAATAATCAACATAAAATTACCAATCCACATGGATGCAATCAAACCCCAGAAGAGAGCTGGATTGCTGGTCATCACCTGAGGACCTGGCTGAATATTATGAATCGTCATCGCACCAACCATTAACGCCATCACAGCATTTGGTGGAATACCTAATGTTAATAACGGAATGAAAGATGTTTGAGCAGCAGCATTGTTAGCACTTTCAGGAGCAGCTACACCCTCGATCGCACCTTTACCGAATTCATGCCCATACTTAGAAACTTTCTTCTCTAATGAGTATGCCCCGAAAGCTGCAAGAGCAGCACCACCACCAGGCAGAATACCTAAAATGGAACCCAAAGTTGTACCGCGTAAAATTGGCATGACCATACGTTTAAAGTCAGTCTTAGTAGGCCATAAATTGGTAACCTTGTCCAAGAATGTTTCACGATTTTCTTTTTGCTCAAGGTTTGCCATAATTTCAGCAAAACCAAACACACCCATCGCTACGGCTACGAAACCTAAGCCATCAGTCAATTGCGGAATATCAAACGAATAGCGAGCAGTGCCAGAGTTAACGTCAGTACCAACTAAGCCTAATAATAGTCCAAGAATAATCATGGCAATCGCCTTGATCAATGATCCTGAAGCTAAAACAACCGCGCCAATTAATCCTAAAACCATTAATGAGAAATACTCAGCAGGACCGAATTTAAAGGCCAGCTCAGATAAAGGCGCAGCAAAGGCAGCCAAAACTAAGGTAGCTACACAACCAGCAAAGAATGAGCCCATACCGGCGGTAAATAAAGCTACACCCGCTCGACCATTTCTAGCCATCTTATAACCGTCAATCGCGGTTACCACGGAGGATGACTCACCTGGGATATTAATCAAAATCGCGGTAGTTGAACCACCGTATTGTGCGCCGTAGTAAATACCAGCAAGCATAATTAAAGCAGCAATTGGGGGGAGTGCGTAAGTTGCTGGGAGCAACATCGCAATCGTTGCAATAGGACCAAGTCCTGGTAAAACTCCAATGAGAGTTCCAAGAACACAGCCGATAAAGCAATACGCCAAGTTTTGTAGAGTAAAGGCTGTAGCAAAGCCTAGGGAGAGATTACTTAACAGATCCATTTGATAGTTCTTTCTTTAATAGGTATTTGTATGTATGGATAGAGTGATTAGCCGACTAGGAATGGAGGCCATACTGGGAACTGAAGCTTGAGACCCCAAACAAAGGCTCCGTAGCAAATACCAATCAAAATGATCGAGCTCACTAGAGTTTGTTTCCAATTAAATTCATGACTAGCTAAAGCAGAGAAAAATACCAATATGATGATGGACAAAATTAATCCAAGGAATTGAAGGATCACGGCAAATAAAACAACTGCGCCTGTAATCCAAAGTACGGTCTTCCAATCCCATTTTCCAAGGTCGTGTTCTTCACTACTTGAAGCTAAAGACTTCAATAAAACAACTAAACCTAGAAGACCAAGAAGTACACCTAACCAAAATGGAAAATAGCCTGAACCCATTTTTGCCGCTGTCCCCATTTGGTAACCTCTAGCAAGAATCGCAAAAAATGCTCCAAAGGCAATGAACATCAATCCTGAGGCAAAATCTTTCTTATCTTTTATTCTCAATTCCAACTCCTAAATAATTGTTTTAATGATGATGTGTGATTGTAAGTTTAAACCTCGCCAAGAACCCTAAGGGTTTCCCCTAGTCTGTGAATTAAACCACATCTATATGATGAGTTTTTTGAATTCCGCACCAAAATGAGATAATACACTTTATGAAAGTTAATGAAATTAGACAAAGTTTTTTGGATTATTTTGCATCCAAGGGTCATCAAATTGTCACATCAAGTCCAGTAGTTCCTGGAGACGATCCGACCTTGTTGTTTACCAACGCCGGAATGAATCAATTTAAGGATGTCTTCTTAGGATTTGATAAAAGGCCTTATACAAGGGCAACTACGGCACAAAAATGCATTCGTGCTGGCGGCAAACATAATGATTTGGATAATGTTGGCTACACAGCTCGGCATCATACTTTTTTTGAAATGTTGGGCAACTTTTCTTTTGGGGATTATTTCAAAGAAGATGCCATTCAATTTGCTTGGGAGTTGTTGACAGAGGTTTTCAAACTCCCGAAAGATAAATTATTGGTAACGATCTATCAAGAAGATGATGAAGCGTATGACATTTGGACCAAAAAAATGGGAGTTCCACCAGAGCGCGTCATTCGAATTGGTGATAACAAAGGATCTAGATACGCTTCAGATAATTTTTGGATGATGGGTGATACTGGGCCGTGTGGGCCTTGTACAGAAATTTTCTATGATCACGGTGAGGATATTCCCGGCGGGCCTCCAGGCAGTCCTGAAGAAGACGGCGATCGTTTTATCGAGATTTGGAACAATGTGTTCATGCAATTTAATCGCGATGAAAATGGTGTGATGCACCCATTGCCGAAGAAAAGTGTTGATACTGGTATGGGGCTCGAAAGAATTTCAGCCGTTTTACAGCATGTCCACTCCAATTACGAAATCGATTTATTCGTTAACTTGATTGCTGCGGCTAAGTCTAGTGTTGAATCTTCAGGTGGCAAAGATGTTGATATTGAGAGCCCTTCATTAAGGGTGATTGCAGATCATATTCGAGCTTGTAGTTTCACCGTATTAGACGGCGTTATTCCTGGAAATGCAGGGCGTGGTTATGTTCTAAGGAGAATTACACGTCGTGCGATACGTCATGGATATAAGCTCGGTGCAAGAACACCGTTCTTTTATCGTTTAGTGAAGGCCTTAGCTCAAGAGATGGGGCAAGCGTATCCCGATTTGTTAACGCAGCAAGAAAAAATTACTGAAGTAATTAAACAGGAAGAAGAGCGCTTTTTCCAAACCATTGCTAATGGTATGGAAATACTAGAGCAAGCCTTATCGGATTTAAGCAATAACTCGGATACGAGAACACTTGATGGAGCTATCGCCTTCAAATTACATGACACTTTTGGATTTCCGCTTGATTTGACAGCGGATGTATGCAGAGAAAGAAATGTTCAAGTAGATGATATTGGTTTTGATGTTGCCATGAATCAACAACGTAGCCTGGCTAGGGCAGCTGGTAAATTTAAAATGGCTCAGGGCCTAGAGTATTCGGGTATTCCTACAGAGTTTTTGGGTTACGACCTTTTGTCTATTGAGAAGGCCACTATTCAAGCAATTTATGTTGATGGCTCAAAAGTGAATGAATTAAAGAGCGGTGAAGACGCAGTCATTGTGCTCGATCAAACACCATTTTACGCAGAGTCTGGCGGACAAATTGGTGATTTGGGTGAGTTAAGGAATCCGTCAGCACTTTTTCAGGTGGACGACACCATGAAAATTCAGGCAGATGTATTTGGTCATCAAGGTCGATTACTTGAGGGTGCATTAAAGATTGGGGATGTACTTCATCCCAAAGTTGATCAAACGGCGCGTATTTCTACCACTCGAAACCATAGCGCAACCCATCTGATGCATAAGGCTTTAAGAGAAGTTTTAGGCGTCCATGTTCAACAAAAAGGTTCATTAGTCGATACAGAAAAAACGCGTTTTGACTTTACGCATAATCTTCCTGTGACACGTGATGAAATTGTAAAAATTGAGCAAATCGTGAATGCTGAAATTTTGCAAAATGCTGCAAGCTCTGCCAAATCGATGAGCATTGATGATGCTCAAAAAACAGGCGCCATGATGTTGTTTGGTGAAAAGTATGGAGATGTAGTTCGTGTATTAGAAATTGGAAGTTCGAAAGAGTTATGTGGGGGTACCCACGTTAATCGTACGGGCGATATTGGTTTATTTAAGATTGTTTCTGAGAGTGGTGTAGCCGCTGGCATCAGGCGTATTGAAGCTATCACTGGTGAAAATGCTTTAAGCAAAATTCAGAAAACAGATCAACAAATCCTTCACATTGCAGGAGCTTTAAAAACCAATCCTGAAGATGTGCAACATCGTATTGAGCAATTACAAGATCAAATCAAGATGCTAGAAAAAGATCTTGAGCGTTTTAAATCAAAGATGGCAGCAACTCAAGGTGAGGAGCTTTTATCTCAAGTAGTTGTGATTAACAATATCAGCACCTTGGTGGCAAAGCTAGATGGTTTAGATGTGAAAGCTTTACGTGAGACTTTAGATCAAGTTAAAAATAAGATTCATTCAGGAGTCGTTGTGCTGGCAACCATTCAAGATGATAAGGTCCAAATTGTGGCTGGAGTAACCCAAGATTTAACCGGTAAAGTAAAAGCAGGTGACTTGGTGAATCATGTTGCCACACAAGTTGGCGGCAAGGGTGGCGGCAAGCCTGATATGGCAATGGCCGGTGGAAATCAACCGCAACATTTACCACAAGCCTTAACAAGTGTTACCCAGTGGCTAAAGGAGCGTTTATGATCAGTGAACAAATTGATAAAGAGTTAGATTGTATGGGTATGATTTGCCCATTACCTGTACTGAGAACTAAAAAAGCATTAGCCGATATGCAAACAGGTCAAATATTAAAAGTAGTTGCAAATGATCGCGGCGCTGAACAGGACATTCCTATGTTTGCAAAACAAACAGGCAATGAGTTACTAGGTACAGAAAAGCAAGACGAAGTTTTTACTTTCTATTTAAAGCGCCGTTAAAGTCTTAACGATTTTTTAAAAAGTTGGCAAAATCAGCGCCAACTTCAGGGTGGTTTAAAGCAAATTCAACAGTAGCCTTTAAATAACCCAATTTACTACCGCAGTCGTAGCGGATACCTTCATACTCATACGCCAATACTTGCTCCTGTTGGATTAAAGATTGAATTGCGTCCGTTAATTGATACTCTCCCCCAGCGCCAGGAGATAAATTTTTAATATGACTAAAAATATTTGACGTCAAAACATACCTTCCAACGACACCCATATTGGATGGAGCATTCTCAGGAGCGGGTTTTTCTACGATGCTGCTTAATTTGTAGATATTCTCATCCCATTTTTTACCTTCAATCACACCATAAGATCGGCTTTGTTCTTTAGCAATTTTTTCTACGCCAATAATTGAACAACGATAGTGATTAAATAATTGGATCATTTGATCCATGACCGGTTGTTTACCGGTAAGTAAATCATCCGCCAAAATGACAGCAAAAGGATCATCACCAACTAATTTTTCAGCACATAAAATGGCATGTCCAAGACCTAGCGCTTCTGCTTGTCTGACATAAACACAGTCGACATGACTGGGTTTAATGTTTTGCACAATCTCCAGCAAATCTTTTTTATTTTTATGCTCAAGTTCATTTTCTAATTCATAAGCTTTATCGAAATGATCTTCGATGGCTCTTTTTGACCGCCCCGTTACAAAAATAAGCTCTGTAATACCTGCAGCAATGGCTTCTTCAACCGCATATTGAATCAATGGCTTATCAACAACAGTTAACATTTCTTTAGGCATTGCCTTAGTGGCGGGTAAAAAGCGCGTACCCAAGCCTGCTACAGGAAAGACTGCTTTAAAGACACTAGTTTTCATAGTTTTTTACTTTAAGATGATTGAAGACGTTCTAATTGATTGCGTAATTTTTCTAAAAGGATCTTGAAATCATTTAAACGTTGTTGCTCTTGTGCGACTACTTCCGGAGGGGCGCGGTCTACAAAACTCTGATTACTCAGCTTTGCATTCGCTTTTGTTATTTCTGATTCTAAACGAGAAATTTCTTTTCCAAGTCGAATTCTCTCTGCGGCAATATCCACTTCAACTTCTAATAACAGACGATGGTTGTTTACGATGACTACTGGAGCTTGCGCTGCTTTTTCATCAATCATAGCCCCCGTTGAATCAATGACTACTTTTGATAGTTTAGCCAAACTTAAAAGATATGGACTATAGGCATTAAGCAGTTCTTCGTTTCCTTGCACAATCAAAGGCACCTTCGTGGCTGGTGATATTTGCATTTCACCGCGAAGGTTTCTACAGGCATCAATGAGTTGCTTGAGTTCCTTAACCCATTTTTCACTAGATTCATCAATTTTTTCTAACTGCGCCTTCGGGTAGGGTTGTAGAGCAATCGTTTGCTGTGGGCATAAGGTTAAATCCTTGCCCGATTTTGGCGCAACAGTTTGCCAGAGCTCTTCAGTGATAAATGGAATCAATGGGTGAGCTAAACGCAGAATCGTTTCAAGAACTCGCAGTAAAGTTCTTCTTGTGCCACGTTGATTTGCTTCTGTACCATGTTGAAGTTGAACTTTGGCTAATTCCAAGTACCAATCGCAATACTCATCCCATACGAATTGATAGAGGGACGTAGCAATCAAATCAAAACGGTACTCTTCAAAGCCGCGTTGAATATCTGCCTCAACCCTTTGAAGTTCAGAAACAATCCAACGATCAGCAGGAGAGAAGTGGAGATATCCATCAGGGCCGCAATCGCCAACGCATGGCGCGATACCATTGTCTTCGCGGCCGCCCGGACAGTTCATGAGAACAAAGCGCGTAGCATTCCATAATTTATTACAAAAATTACGATAGCCCTCGCAGCGCTTTTGATCAAAGTTGATATTTCTGCCTAAAGTAGCCATTGAGGCAAAGGTAAATCGCAAGGCATCAGTACCGAAGGGGGGAATCCCTTCCGGAAATTCTTTTTTTGTCTTTTTTGTAATCGTTTCAGTTTGCTTTGGGTTCATGAGCCCTTGAGTGCGTTTTTTTAATAACTCCTCCAGAGTAATCCCATCGATGAGGTCTAACGGATCTAAGGTATTGCCCTTAGATTTACTCATTTTTTGACCTTCTGAGTCACGGACTAAGCCATGCACATAGACTTTCTTAAAGGGTACTTTACCGGTGAAGTGGCAGGTCATCATGACCATACGGGCCACCCAAAAGAAGATGATGTCAAAACCAGTAACTAAAACTGTTGAAGGTAAAAAATGATCCAATAATTCAGTTTTTTTAGGCCATCCTAATGAAGAAAAAGGAACTAAGGCAGAGCTAAACCACGTATCAAGAACATCAGGATCTCTAACCAGTGTGCCTTTATAAGATTCTTGTAGTGCTTTTTCTTGAGCCTCTTCCAATGACCGGGCCACAATGAAAGAGCCATCTTCTTTGTACCATGCTGGAATTTGATGACCCCACCATAATTGCCTAGAAATACACCAATCTTGAATATTCTCCAGCCAACCACTGTAGGTACTATTCCAGTTTTCAGGAACCAAAGCAATATCACCATTTTTGACAGCCGCAAGGGCTGCACTAGCGATGGATTCACCGGGCATATATTGATTGTCTGGAGATGGTTTTGACATCGCCACAAACCATTGATCGGTGAGCATTGGCTCTATCACGCTTTGTGTACGATCACCACGAGGCACCATCAAGGTGTGTGGCGCTACCGCTTTTAAGAGCCCTGCTCCTTCTAAATCTGAGACGATTTTTTTACGAGCATCAAAGCGATCAAGACCTCGATAAGTTAGTGGTGCCTCAGCATTGATTTTGGCATCTAAGGTTAAGATGTTGATCAGAGGTAAATGATGGCGTTGACCAACCGCATAGTCATTGAAGTCGTGCGCGGGTGTAACTTTGACAACACCCGTACCAAAGCTCATATCCACATAATCATCGGCAATGATTGGAATTGTTCGATTACACAAGGGCAACACAACGGATTTGCCAATGAGATGTTGATATCTTTCGTCATCTGGATGAACCATGACAGCTACGTCGCCTAACATTGTCTCTGGTCTTGTCGTTGCGACCGTTAGGCTTCCAGAGCCATCTTCTAGCGGGTATTGAATCTGCCACATGAAACCTTGTTCTTCAACGCTCTCAACCTCAAGATCGGAGACTGCAGTTCCTAAAATAGGGTCCCAATTAACTAATCGTTTGCCACGATAAATAAGACCTTGCTCATAAAGAGAGACAAACACCTCAACGACAGATTCGGACATGGCTGGATTCATGGTGAAGTATTCATGATTCCAATCGATTGATGCACCCATCCGTCTAATTTGGCTTGTAATAGTCGAGCCAGACTCCTCTTTCCATGCCCAAACTTTTTCAAGGAATTTTTCACGCCCTAAATCATGACGAGATATTTTTTTTGCATCTAATTGACGTTCAACAACGATTTGAGTAGCAATGCCAGCATGGTCTGTGCCCGGAACCCAAAGGGTATTTTTCCCTTGCATACGGGCATGCCTGGTAAGGCCATCCATAATGGTTTGGTTAAAAGCGTGCCCCATATGCAAAGTACCTGTAACATTAGGGGGCGGCAATTGGATACAAAAATTATCTCGGTCAGATTGAATTTCAACTGCGCCGATATTTTTTTTTGCCCAGATTTCTAAAAGGGGTTGTTCAACCTTGTGGGGTTCAAATGCTTTTGCTAAATCAGCTGTTGGTTGCCCAGAGCTACTAGAGTGTGTATTTTCATTTATAGACATATGTCTCAAATTATAATTTGGTATTTAAATAAAGTAACGTGAACGATTTATTAGACAACTTAAACCCCGAGCAATTAGAGGCTGTAACTCTGAGCGCAAGCCCTTCTGAAGCATATTTACCTTCAGCCCTTATTTTAGCCGGAGCGGGAAGTGGGAAAACCAAAGTTTTGACGACGCGTATTGCTTGGCTAATTCAAACTGGACAAGTTTCACCAATTGGTATTTTAGCTGTTACGTTTACGAACAAAGCTGCTAAAGAGATGTTGACTAGGTTGTCTGCGATGTTACCGATTAATACCCGCGGCATGTGGGTTGGCACTTTTCATGGATTATGTAATCGACTCTTAAGAGCACATCATCAAGATGCGGGGCTGCCATCTACATTTCAGATATTAGATACTCAAGATCAATTATCGGCCATTAAACGCCTGTTAAAAGTTCTCAAGGTGGATGATGAGAAATATCCACCAAAACAATTGCAATACTTTGTATCGCACGCAAAGGAGAAGGGGCAACGTCCCAAGGATTTATCTGCCTCTGACGATTTTCAAGCGATGTTGATTAAGTTATATGCGGCCTATGAGGAGCAATGTAATCGAGAGGGCGTAGTTGATTTTTCTGAATTACTCCTGCGCTCCTATGAATTACTCAAACATCATGAACCGATTCGCCGGCATTATCAGCAGCGTTTTCGTCATATATTGGTTGATGAATTTCAAGATACCAATGCACTCCAATATGCGTGGTTAAAGTTATTATCTAATCATGGTGGACAGACACCATCTGCGGTGTTTGCAGTTGGAGATGATGACCAAAGTATTTATGCTTTTCGTGGGGCAGATGTCGCTAATATGCGATTGTTTGAGAGGCAATTTAGGCCAACGATGGTGAAGTTAGAGCAAAACTACCGCTCTCATGGACATATCTTAGATACCGCCAATCACCTAATTGCCAACAATACAGAGCGCTTAGGTAAAAACTTAAGAACTGATGCCGGACATGGCGAATTAGTTCGCGTGTATGAGGCTGGGAGTGATGGCGCAGAGGCCGGTTGGTTGATTGATGAAATCCGTGGGCTGATCAACGATGGTTATGCGCGTAGCGAAATTGCTATTTTGTATCGCAGTAATGCGCAGTCGCGAATTATTGAGCACGGGCTGTTTTCCGCCAGCATTGCCTATCGAGTTTATGGTGGGTTGCGCTTTTTTGAAAGAGCTGAGATTAAGCATGCCTTAGCGTATTTACGACTTTTAGAAAACCCTAATGACGACACAGCATTCTCAAGGGTAGTCAATTTTCCTACTAGAGGTATTGGAGCAAGATCAATTGAAGCATTGCAAGATATTGCAAAAACGCAACGATGTTCTTTATATACTGCAGGGAGTTTTTTAGAGGGTAAATCAGGAACAGTAATTAATGGCTTTATACGCCTTATTGATTACCTACGTGATTCAACAAAAAATAATACCTTGCCTGAATTAATTGATTTTGTTTTACAGCACTGCGGATTAATACAGCATTATTTGACTGAAAAAGAAGGTCAAGATCGAATAGAAAACTTACAAGAGTTAATTAATGCGGCTACTGCATTTATTGCTGAAGAGGGGATTGGTCAAGATACAAAAGCACTGACGCCTATTGAATTTAATACAAGTATTCCAGTAGAGCCATTATTTGAAAATCAAAATTTTAGTCAAACCATTCCGGAGATGTCTCCGCTGGCAGCATTTTTATCGCATGCTTCTCTTGAGGCGGGAGATAACCAAGCTCAAGCTGGACAAGAAGCTGTGCAATTAATGACAGTCCATGCATCGAAAGGTTTGGAGTTTAAAGCGGTATTTATAACAGGCCTTGAAGAAGGCTTATTTCCACATGAAAATAGTTTAAATGAAGATAAGGGTCTTGAGGAAGAGAGGCGTTTAATGTATGTCGCGATTACTCGAGCAAGAGATCGCCTGTATATTTCGCATACCCAATCGCGGATGTTGCATGGACAAGTGCGATATAACTTACCCTCACGTTTTTTAGATGAGTTGCCTAAAGAAAATATTAAATTACTTACCCCAAAGCAAAAAGATTCTGTATGGTCTTCTCATTCTAGACAGGTAAATCCTAGTTGGGGAAATGCTAGTTTGGGAGATGATCGCCGTTCGACATCTTCAAGCGGATCTTCAGTTTTAGTTAGCCACACGAAAGCGAAAGATGAGCATGGATTTCATACGGGTCAAAATGTATTTCATAGTAAATTTGGAGAAGGCCGAATTATTAATTTTGAAGGTAATGGTATTGATACCAAAGTACAAGTTAATTTTGCAAGACATGGAACGAAGTGGTTGCAATTGAGTATCGCAAAATTATCTGCAATTTAAGATTGTGCAGGAATTTTCTCAGAGTTATCGATAAAGCACCCCTTCCAAGTTGCAAAAAAGCTGCAATACAAAACTGTAATGCCAGCCATACTCAATGGGGTAATAACAAAAGAAGCATATTCACTGAGTTGAATCGCCTCAAAGAATGCGCCTAAAAATAATGGAATCGCAATTAGAATAATTCCCCAAGTGCTGAAATAAACAAAAAATGCACCTTTGTTAAGCCAAAAAGCCATCCAACTACCAAAAAGGGCTTTGGGTATTGAAAGATTTTTCCAAGCAATTAATTGTGGGGAAAACCACATCAGAGTTGCGATGGGTAGGTAGAGAATTACCGCAACGCACATCGCAAAGTACATTTCCTTAACTAAATCTGGACCAGATAATTTACCTTCAGTAATTAAGGGGATGATTTTTTCAACATCAATAAACTGAGCGGCAACAACACTTAGTAAGACAATCAATAAGGTATAAATTGAGCCTAATTGAATAAGCCTGGTGCGAATCGGTCCAGCATAGTCTTTTAAAGGACTTAAGTAAATCGTTGGCCGCACCACCTCTTTACGAATTACTTTTTGGCAGGCGGTTAAAAATCCTACTGAAAGTACAGGACTTAAAAGCAGCACAATGACGAAACCAACAATTGGGATAAACATCGACATTTGCACAACAAAAATATATAAAAAGACGAGCATCAAAAAAGTAAAAGGGCTTTGTTTAAAAAGCCAAATACCTTGCCTGATCCAGGTATATCCAGTTGAAGATGGAACGCGGTTAATTTGTATCATCTTTAATTCTTAAACGAAGAATAGTTTCAAAATGGGTTGGGTCATGAGGCGTAAGTAATTGAGCATTTCTGGGGATATAAAAGTCCCACAAACGTGAAATCCAAAATCGTAGTGCTGCAGCTCGCAACATCAAAGACCAACTATTTTTTTCGTCACTAGTCAAAGGACGAACTTGCTCGTAGGACTTGAGTAATGCCTCTAAACGAGCTTGGTCAAATACCCCTGACTCAAGATCAATACACCAATCATTTGCAGTAACAGCGATATCAAAAAGCCACTTATCAGTTCCGGCAAAATAAAAATCAAAAAAACCGCTTAGCTCGTCATTATCTTTAAAGAGAACATTATCTCTAAACAAGTCACAATGACAAGCACCTGAAGGAAGCCTAGAGAACGTCGAACTATTGAAAAATTGATTTTGAGTATCAAGCTCGGCCTTCAGTATCTCTTGTTTTGTATGATCAATAAAAGGTAAGATTTCTTGCGTGGCAGATTTCCACCAAGGCAAACTTCTTAAATTCTCTTGGATGCTAGGGTAAGATTTTCCTGCCAAATGCATTTTGGCGAGCATATCTCCTACTTGAGCGCAGTGAGCAACCTGAGGATTTAGACGAGAAGAGCCTTCTAACTTACTGACGATAACCGCAGGCTTATTAGCGAGACTTTGGAGGATTACGCCGTTATGGTTTGGGTATGGGGTTGGCACCTTAATGCCATGGGAGGAAAGGTGCGCCATTAAATTGAGGTAAAAAGGTAGTTGCTCTTGCGCCAACCTCTCAAATATAGTTAAAACGTATTGTTTTCTGAGCTTGTCTTGAGTGACATCTAAAAAATAATTCGTATTTTCAATACCGCCACTAATCCCCGTCAAATTGGTTAGCTGACCCAAGTCAAACGTACGGCTTAACCAATTTTGAGCTTCTTCGAACGAGATAGATGTGTAGACAGCCATGAAAATTAAAATGGCAGGTTGATGGCAGGCACACGATTAATCGTTTGCCTAGTGGGGTCGAGATCTTTATCTAAATTTGGACTCATCAGATAATGAGTCCCCATGGCAGAATCGACTTGGATTTCAATATTTTGACCAACATCTCTAAACTCTTGAACTTTTGTGCCATTATCTTCTTGAAAAGAAAAGCTAGTTTCACGCTTTTGAACCCCTTGAACGCCCTCTGTGGCATACATTTTTGGGGCAATGGGTTGATGGTTAATCGCGTCTAACTCTTGCTGGGTCAATATTTGTGACTTAGAAGGCCCAGTTGAATTAGTTGCTTGGGCATAACTGAAATCGGGAGTTAGTAAAATTAGGGGGATAATAGTCCCTAATAAATATCGAAGAAATAAATATAAGTTGTTATTCATAGGTCAATTGTACGATTAAGGTATGTCTAAAGAATTATTATTATTAGTTGATGGTTCTAGTTACCTATATAGGGCCTTTCACGCTATGCCTGATTTGCGCAATCCTAAAGGAGAGCCTACAGGTGCCATTTACGGCATGATTAATATGTTACGCCGTCTACGATCCGAGTTACCAACTTCTCATATTGCTTGTGTTTTTGATGCCAAAGGTCCTACATTTAGAGATGAGTGGTATCCACAATATAAAGCCAATCGTTCTCCAATGCCAGAGGATCTGGTTAAGCAAATTGAGCCAATTCATGCGGTTGTTAAAGCATTAGGATGGCCTGTAATCATGGTACCGGGTGTCGAAGCGGATGACGTTATTGGGACTTTGGCAAAAAAGGCAACAGCAGTAGGTTGGAAAACAGTTATTTCTACAGGAGATAAAGACCTGGCCCAATTAGTCGATCAATCAGTCACTTTAATCAATACTATGACGAATGAAAAACTCGATATACAAGGGGTGATTGATAAATTTGGGATTCCGCCACACTTAATTGTGGATTATCTAACCATTATTGGCGACACTGTGGACAATGTCCCAGGTGTTCCTAAAGCAGGGCCAAAAACTGCAGTGAAATGGTTGACCGAGTTTGGTAATTTAGATGGTGTTACTGCAAAGTCAGATCAAATCAAAGGCGTCGTTGGAGAAAATCTAAGAAATTCACTTACTTGGCTCGTGCAAGCGAAGCGCTTACTGACGGTTAAAGTGGATTGCGAACTTGATGAGCACTTAAATGATCTTTCTGAGCTACAAGTTCAACCTGAAAATCATGATCAGTTAAAAGAATTATTCATTCGTTATGGATTTAAAACTTGGTTAAAAGAGTATGAAGTAAATAACCAAAGTTCTGCTCATGAATTTGATAGTAGCTCACAGCAAAACCAACTCACGTTCCCTTCTGAGCCAATCCATAAAAATTATGAGATGGTCATAAGTAAAGAGCAACTCAATGCTTGGCTAGAGAAGATACAGAAAGCTTCTTTAACCTGTATTGATACCGAAACAACTGGGCTCGATCCAATGCGCTCTCAATTAGTGGGCATTTCTTTATCTGTCGAAGCTGGTCAAGCATGCTACATTCCCCTAGGGCATAACACCAATGAAGATCAATTAGATCGCGCAGAGGCTCTAGAAGCCTTACGCCCATGGTTGGAAGACCCTAAAGCTTTTAAACTTGGCCAAAACCTTAAATTTGATTGGCATATATTGTCAAATCACGGAATTACACTGCGTGGGATTGTGCATGACACCTTATTGCAATCGTATGTATATGAATCACATCGATCCCACGATATGGATAGCTTGGCACAGCGTCATCTCGGAGTTAAGACAATCACTTTTGAAGAGGTTTGTGGAAAAGGGGCTTCGCAAATTGGGTTTGATCAAGTAGATATTGCTACTGCAACACAATATGCTGCGGAAGATGCAGATATTACGTTACGTCTTCATCAGCATTTATGGCCGGTAATTGAAGCTGATGAACATCTGCGATATGTATATCAAGAAATTGAAATACCTACTATGTTAGTTCTTGCGCGTATGGAGCGTAATGGAATTTTGATTGATTCTATAAAACTAGCCCAACAGGGTCAGGTCATTGGTATGCGACTCCTGGAGTTGGAAAAAGAAATTCACACCTTGGCGGGCCAACCTTTTAATATTCAATCGCCAAAACAAATAGGTGAAATTTTATTTCAAGTTAAAAATTTACCAATTATTAAAAAAACTCCTGGTGGCGCACCTTCTACAGACGAAGAAGTATTACAAAAACTATCAGAAAACTACCCATTACCAGCTCGTATTCTAGATTATCGATCTTTAGCAAAATTGCAATCGACCTATGTTGAAAAATTGCCAAGAATGGCCGATAGCAAGACTGGCAGAGTCCACACGAATTATGCTCAAGCAGTTGCGGCGACAGGTAGATTAGCCTCTAATGAGCCGAATTTACAGAATATTCCTGTGCGCACAGAAGAGGGGCGCAAAATCCGTGAAGCCTTTATTGCGAGACCTGGATGGCAATTAATTTCTGCAGATTACTCACAAATTGAATTAAGGATTATGGCCCATATTGCCCAAGATGCTAATTTATTAGAAGCTTTTGCACAGGGGCGAGATATTCATCAAGCAACAGCGGCTGAGATTTTTGCAGTATCTCTCGAAGGTGTTACACCAGAGCAACGGCGTTATGCAAAAGTAATTAATTTCGGGTTGATATACGGCATGAGCGCATTTGGGTTGGCCAGCAATTTAGGGATTGAGCGCTCAGCAGCGCAAACATATATAGATACCTATTTTGGTCGTTATCCCGGAGTAGCTAAGTACATGTCTGAAACCCGAGTTTTAGCAAAAGAAAAAGGGTATGTAGAAACTATTTTTGGTAGAAGATTATGGCTGCCTGAGATCAATAGTTCGAATGGTATGAGACGCCAAGGAGCAGAGCGTGCGGCCATTAATGCGCCGATGCAAGGTACGGCAGCCGATTTAATTAAGCTCTCCATGATTGCGGTCCAATCTTGGTTAGAATCTGAAAACTTACAAACACAATTGCTATTACAAGTTCATGATGAATTGGTTTTAGAGGTTCCTCCAGCAGAACTAGACCTCGTTAAAATACAGCTTAGAAACTTAATGACACATGTAGCCACTTTAAGAGTTCCTCTTGAGGTAGGTATTGGTGTTGGTAGTAATTGGGAAGAGGCACATTAAGCGTGGATAGTTATAACCTTTTAATTTGGATTGTGTTAGCGACATTGTCAGCTGGGGTGATTAGTATCTCTGCCGCGGCCACACTATCCTTTAAGTTTTTAGCTTCTATTGTGGAGAATATGGTGAGTTTTTCCGTGGGGCTATTATTGGCAACGGCACTTTTACATTCTTTGCCAGAAGCTTTTGAGGACGCTAATGCCTCTACCACATACTTGTTTTCATTATTGTTAGCTGGCATCTTATTTTTCTTTATGCTTGAAAAAGTGGCTCTTATTCGGCATAACCACCATCATGAAGGTGATGGTCATGACCACCATGCTGGGCATGATGCGGAGGAGGCCGGAAAGAGTGGTTGGATGATTTTAGTTGGTGATGGCGTTCATAATTTTGTTGACGGCGTTTTAATTGCTGCGGCTTTTATTGCCAATCCAGAAGTAGGTGTTCTGACTGCGATTGCTATTATTGCCCATGAAATACCCCAAGAAATTGGCAATTTCATGGTATTGCTCAATGCTGGATTTAGTAAGAAAAGAGCTTTGTTTTATAACATGATTTGCGGACTGTTGGCAGTTGTAGGTGGTGTATTGGGCTATGCTTTTTTAGAGCAATCTATCTCTTGGATTCCCTATTTACTAGTATTTGCTTCGAGTAGCTTTATATATATTGCTGTGAGTGATTTAATGCCGCAGATGAATCGCCGATTACAAATTAGAGAATCATTTAAACAAATTACCTTGATTTTGATTGGAGTAGGCCTAGTTATTGGCCTATCCATTTTTCATCATTAAAACTGCATTGCTGCGCGATACCACTCGTGAAAGTGTTGCATACCATCTTCCATTGGGCTTTGATAGGGACCAACCTCATTTTGGCCTCTAGCTAATAGAGCGGCACGACCGGCATCCATGCGCGCCGCGATTTCATCATCCTCAATACAGGTCTCCATATAGGCAGCGCGTTCAGCATCAATAAATTCTCGTTCAAACCAAACGATTTCTTCCGGGTAATAAAACTCGACAATATTTCTGGTTTTATTTGGACCTAAAGGTTGAAGCGTTGAAATACATAGTACTCCTGGGTACCATTCAATCATGACGTTTGGATAATAAGTTAACCAAATTGCCCCACAATCGGGTAATTTGCCACCATGATGACGCAGGACAGCATCATGCCATTTTGCATAAACATGTGAGCCAGGTTTTTTGAGTTGATTATTTAGACCGACTTTTTGTACGCTGTACCAATTGCCGAATTCCCAAGATAAATCATCGCAGGTTACAAACTGTCCTAAGCCAGGATGAAATGGACCGACATGATAGTCTTCAAGATAGACTTCAATAAAAGTTTTCCAGTTGTAATCGCATTCGTGAATCTCGACATGGTCAAGTAAATAACCTTGAAAATTCAGTTCATCTTTTACACCTAATTTTGCTAAATCGGCATGGACGTCTCTTGGTCCTTCGAAAAGTAATCCTTGCCAATTTTGAAGTGGACTTTTGCCAAGATGCAAACAAGGATTTTCTCCAAAATGAGGAGCGCCCATGAGTTCACCCTGTAAGTCATAAGTCCAGCGATGCAGTGGACAAACAATATGATCAACTTGGCCTTTACCATTGAGCATAATTGCTTGACGATGCCGGCATACATTAGAGAGTAGCTCAATGCCTTTCTCATTGCGAACGAGAACTCGGCCTTCATTTTCGGTTCGCAGTGTTTGATAGTCACCAAGTTCTGGAACCATCAGTTCATGACCGATATATTTTGGACCACTTGCAAAAAGCAAGGCCATTTCTTTGTTAAACAACTCAGTGTCAAAATACGCATTGACAGGTAACTGCAAATTGGACGGCGCAAGCTGCTGCGCGGTAGCCAGATTAGTCATTCTCCCCACCCCCGAAAAAAAGTCAGCCGAAGCTAAGCGGAATAACCAATCCAACCATCGACATGTCGATATTGGAAAGGAATCTAGCATTATACTAAAAGTGAAATTTGAAGTCCATATAATTCGACTAATTGGTCTAATATTACATATTTATTAAAGGTCTTAATTGCATGCCATCGTCTAAAGAAAAAGAATCCAAAATGGATGAAGTAAAAGCGAGTATTCAAGTACCCAACTATGAGCAAGCGGTTGCTGAATTAGAGAAATTAATTCAAGAGATGGAGTCTGGAAAAATGCCACTTGAAGAAAATTTAGTTTCTTATAAACGAGGCGTTGAATTAATTAAATTATGTCAAAAGTTACTGGATCAAGTTGAGCAACAAGTTAAAGTTTTTGAGGCCGAATAATGTTTGATTGGAAAGCTTGGAGATCAGAATACGCACAGCGTATTGAATTAGCATTAGTACATGCCACTCCCTCTGAGGATGATGGCTTAGATCAATTGTATCCAGCCATGGCTTATGCAGTCAGAGCCGGTGGTAAGAGAATACGCCCATTACTCATTTATGCGGCGTGGCAATTAGGTCAAAAATCAGACATGCAAGAAATTGAGCAGGTTGATGAAGTGGCGGTTGCGATTGAATTGATTCATACCTATTCTTTAGTTCATGATGATTTACCGTCAATGGATAACGATGCCCTTCGTCGAGGAAAGCCAACCACACACAAAGTTTTTAATGAAGCTACGGCATTATTAGTTGGCGATGCGCTTCAAGCGCAAGCGTTTGTCATACTTTCCCAGACGAAGATACCAGCAAAGTTAAAAGTAGAGCTTATTCAAGAGTTGGCAACTAGTTCGGGAATGCATGGTATGTGTAAGGGCCAAGCGATTGATTTGGCTAATGTTGGAAAAATATTAAATCTAGAAACCCTAGAAAAAATGCATCGACTGAAAACAGGGGCATTACTCAATTGCGCAATTCGTATGGGAGCAATTTTAGGTGGTGTAGATTCCGAAAAGAGAGCAATTCTTGATCAGATTGCGCAAGACGTTGGATTAGGGTTTCAAGTTACTGACGATATTTTAGATGCAACTCAAAATTCTGAAACCTTAGGTAAAACTGCCGGCAAAGATCAGCAGGCTGATAAGCCAACCTTTGTTAGCCTAATGGGCCTAGAGGCATCCCAAGCCTATGCAAAAGAGCTTCTGGATCGATCCTTTAATGCTTTAGACACATGGGGTAGTGAAGCAGACCCGCTGCGTGCTATTGTGCAATGGGCATTTGTTAGGAATTCCTAGTCTAAGCTAGTCGCTTGTATCTTTGATGAAAATGCAAACCTGAGAGATAATAGAGGTTTTCTCTTTCTTCGCTTAATGATTAAGTGATTTGAACGAAATATTTATGAAGCAAGACAATTTACTGCAACAAATAGAATCGCCAGATGATTTGAAAAAATTATCTCGTGATGATTTACCGCAGCTAGCTAATGAGTTAAGGGCTTATATTCTTCAGTCAGTATCGAACACTGGCGGCCATTTATCGTCTAATCTTGGGACCGTTGAGTTAACCATCGCTTTGCATTATGTTCTCGACACTCCTGAAGATCGTTTAATTTGGGATGTGGGCCATCAAAGTTACGCGCATAAAATTTTGACTGGCAGACGGCAGTTAATGCATACCTTAAGGAAATTAGATGGTATTTCTGGTTTTCCTAAGCGTTCTGAAAGTACGTATGACACATTTGGAACGGCCCATTCTTCAACAAGTATTTCTGCGGCGATGGGGATGGCTCGTGGATTGCAGACCAAGCATGAGAAACAAGTTGCTGTTGCGGTGATCGGTGATGGTGCCATGAGTGCTGGGATGGCATTTGAAGCTTTAAATAATGCTGGTGTGTATGAAGATTTACCATTGATTGTGATCTTAAATGATAACGATATGTCAATTTCTCCCGCAGTAGGAGCATTGAATCGTTACTTGGCAAGATTGATGAGTGGCAGTTTTTATGCAAAGACAAAAAAAGGGATTGATTCTGTATTATCTTTAGCCCCACCTTTAAGAGAATTTGCCAAAAGGCTTGAAGAGCACACGAAAGGCATGGTAGTTCCAGGAACTATTTTTGAAGAATTTGGGTTCAACTACATAGGGCCTATTGATGGACATGACTTAGACTCATTAGTGCCAACATTGCAAAATGTTAAGAAGCTAGCCTTATCTGGCGAAGGACCCCAATTTTTGCATATTGTGACAAAAAAGGGGCAAGGTTATAAGTTGGCTGAAGCAGACCCTATTCTGTACCATGGACCTAGTAAATTTGACCCCAGCAAAGGGATTCAAAGTTCTAAGACCCCGACGAAACAAACTTTCACTCAAGTATTTGGTCAGTGGATGTGTGATCAAGCAAAAGCTGACGAACGTTTGATTGGTATTACTCCCGCCATGCGAGAAGGGTCTGGACTTGTTGAGTTTGAAAAACAATTTCCAGGTCGATACTATGATGTTGGTATTGCTGAGCAACACGCAGTTACTTTCGCAGCGGGTTTGGCTTGCGAAGGCTTGAAGCCCGTAGTCGCCATTTATTCAACATTTCTACAGCGTGGGTATGATCAGTTAATCCACGATGTTGCTTTACAAGACTTACCAGTCGTATTTGCTTTAGATCGAGCGGGCATTGTTGGCGCTGATGGGGCAACCCATGCTGGTGCTTTTGATATTCCTTACCTGAGATGTATACCCAACATGGTCATTATGACTCCGGCAGACGAGCGAGAGTGCCGGCTGTTATTAACAACAGGATTTAGTTTGAATCATCCAAGTGCAGTAAGGTATCCACGTGGTGCCGGAGTGGGTAAAGTACCACTTGAAGATTTAGAAATTTTGCCACTAGGGAAAGCTAAGATTGAGCGATTATCTCAACAATCCTCGGGCAAGAAATTAGCAATTCTTTGTTTTGGCACCTTGTTATACCCTGCTCTGGAAGTAGCCAATAGAATCGATGCAACCGTTGTAAACATGCGGTTTGTAAAACCGATTGACGAGTCTTTATTGCTTCAATTTAGTCAAGAATATGATGGTTTTGTTACCTTAGAAGAGGGTGTCATTGCAGGTGGTGCTGGGAGTGCATGCATTGAGTTTTTAATGAAATCAGGCAGTTGTAAGCCGTTTTTACAACTTGGTTTACCAGATCAATTTATCGACCATGGTGATCCTCAAGTATTGATGTCCCAATGTGGTTTAGATGAAAGCGGTATTGAAAAGTCTATTCGAAATTATTTTGTGGCGATGGACTTGCCCAAGCTTTCTTGATTTCTAGGACAATATTTATATGAATGATTTAAAAATAACCGAGTTAAACAAAGCATCCATGTCCGATATTCAGGCTAGTTCGGATGATCGTAACTTAGCTATTGAGCAAGTTGGTGTTCGCAATATTCGTTTTCCGATTATGGTTCAAGCGGAATATGATCTGATGCCGTCTGTTGCACAGTTTAATTTGAATGTGGCCTTACCTGCGGAAAAAAAAGGTACCCATATGTCTCGCTTTATGGCGCTTTTGCAAGAGTCAAAGGAACCTGTTAGCGCCAAAAGCTTAGATCAACTCATTCGTAAAATGTTACCTTTGCTCGAAGCCAAAAAGGGCATGATTGAGTTAAGTTATGCACATTTCGTCAATAAAACTGCGCCTATTTCAGGTATTCAAAGTTTGATGGATTATCAGGTTACTTGGACTAGCTTTGCCGAAGAACATAACGGCGCTGTTCATGTGGCGAACTTTTTAAAAGTGCTGGTACCTGTTATGAGTTTATGCCCTTGTTCAAAAGAAATATCTGATTATGGCGCTCATAATCAACGCTCTCATGTTGTGATTGAAGTTCGTTTAAAGAATGATACTTCGATGTTTGTTGAAGAGCTTATTCGCATCGCCGAATCGCAAGCATCTTGTGAGTTATGGGGGCTTTTGAAGAGAACGGACGAAAAATATGTTACTGAGAAATCGTATGAAAATCCAAAATTTGTTGAGGACTTAGTTCGTGATGTTGCAAGTAATGTCGCTAAATTAGAGAATATTGTTTCTTATGAGGTTGAAGCAGAAAATTTTGAATCAATCCATAATCACAGCGCTTTTGCTAGGATCAGTTCTTAGGTGATGAGCTGGTCTAGTGGCCAGCGAGGCTTGACATCAAAAGATAGAGTCGACTCAGCTAAGTTTGGGTTTTTCAGAAGTTTGATGGCTCCAGCAAAAGCAATCATTGCCCCATTATCCGTACATAAATCAAGTGGCGGATAAAGCACTTGAAATTTCAAGTGTTGTGCAATCAAATTTAATCCAGTTCTTAATTGTTCATTTGCACCAACGCCACCAGCAACAACGAGGGTTTTGCAATTCGTTAAATGAATCGCGTCTTTGACTTTTTTACACAATACTTCGACGACTGCTTCAACAAATGCAAGAGACAAATCTGCCTTAAATTGCTGATCCAAAGTTTGGTCAGTTTGCATTTTTAATTTTGTTTGCGTCAATACTGCAGTTTTTAGACCTGCAAAAGAAAAATCAAGATTTTTTGAGTGCATGAGTGGTCTCGGGAGGTTGAATTTCCCCGGCATACCCTGTTTTGCCAACAAAGATACTGCTGGCCCGCCTGGATAGCTAAGTCCTAATAATTTTGCTGTTTTGTCAAAAGCCTCACCTGCCGCATCATCTAAAGTTTCTCCAAGTAGCTCATAAACCCCAATATCTTTCACTAACATGAGTTGTGTATGCCCCCCTGAGACCAAAAGTGCTAAAAATGGGAAAAGATCTTGTGTGTTAAAGCTTTCAATATTGGGTGAGAGTAGCGGGGAGAGTAGATGACCTTCGAGGTGATGAATGCCGATAATTTTTTTTGAAAGGGCAAACGCCATAGCCTTAGCAATTGAAGTACCCACTAACAAAGCGCCTGCTAAACCTGGCCCTTGAGTGTAGGCAATCCCATCGATTTGTGAAATCGTTAAACCGGATTTTTTTAAACAATCATCAATTAAGGGTAATCCCAGTCGAATATGGTCACGAGAGGCAAGCTCTGGTACAACGCCACCATAAATTTCATGCATTTTGACCTGAGAAAATAGACTTTGCCCCAAAAGTCCTAGGTGAGCAGGTTGATTCGACTCCCAATAGCTCGAATCATAGACAGCAACGCCTGTCTCATCACAAGAAGTTTCTATTCCTAATATGTACATTTTTTGATTTTCTCATGATATACTTGTGGTCTTTAGTTTATTTAGAAAATTTAACGCATGACCACTATTCGCCTTCGTGAAAATGAGCCATTTGAAGTTGCTCTCCGCCGTTTTAAACGCACTATTGAAAAAAATGGGTTGTTAACTGACCTACGTGCCCGTGAGTTTTATGAAAAACCAACGGCAGAACGTAAGCGTAAAAAAGCAGCTGCTGCCAAGCGTCACTATAAGCGCATCCGTAGCCAGATGTTGCCGAAAAAACTTTACTAAGTAATACCACTAATCCTTAAATGAGCATGTTAAAAAACATGCTCGTTGATTAATTAAAATATAACCCACCATCGTTTGTATGGTGGGTTTTCTTTTTGTCTTACATTACAAGAAAAACGAGAAAATCTTGTCATAATGGAGATAAATCAATTGTTGACTGAGGGAAATATGAGCTTAAAAGAACAAATTACGACAGATATGAAAAACGCAATGCGCAGCAAGGAAGCGCAGCGTTTAAATACCATTCGTCTATTACTGGCGGCAATGAAACAAAAAGAAGTTGATGAACGCATTGAGCTTACCGATGCCCATATTATTGCAATCATTGAAAAAATGATTAAGCAGCGTAAAGATTCTATTACTCAATACGAAGCCGCAAAAAGAGAGGACCTAGTTGCGAGTGAAACTTTTGAGTTAAAGCTATTACAAACCTATTTACCAGAACAGTTGTCTGATGATGCGATATTGACTGCCGTTGAGAAAGCTATTCAAGTCAGTGGAGCAACTGGTCCACAGGATATGGGTAAGGTCATTGCAGTATTAAAGACTGAGTTAGCGGGTCAAGCTGATATGGGTAAGGTATCTGGATTGGTTAAATCTGCGTTACAAAAGTAATAAGGACATCGCTTGATACCTCGTGCCTTTATTGATGAAGTTTTAAATCGAGTTGATATTGTCACGATCATCGGTCAATCAGTGACCTTAAAAAAAGCAGGTTCAAATTTACAAGGATTGTGCCCCTTTCATCAAGAAAAATCCTCATCATTTACAGTTTCAGAAACAAAACAGTTTTATCATTGTTTTGGATGTGGTGCTCATGGAACGGCCATCAGTTTTTTAATGGAGTATGTAGGACTAACTTTTGTTGATGCCATAGAAGAGTTAGCAAAATCGGTTGGTTTAACTGTTCCCAAGCAGGCTCAAGAGGCAGTAAAAATGGTGGATCAGCAGCAAACCATCATGCTTACCCAAAGCATGGAAAAAATCATGGAGTGGTATCAAGAGCAATTGAAAAAGAATCAACGGGCAATTCAATATCTAAAAAAAAGAGGATTGTCTGGAGAAGTAGCGAAACGTTTTGGATTGGGTTATGCACCTGATGCTTGGCAAAATTTTGAATCTTTGTTTGGTAGTTATGAAATAGAAGTAACGGCGAAATTATTGGCTGAGTCTGGAATGATGATTCAATCCGAAGTAGAGGGATCTGTTCGTGTTAAAAGGTATGACCGTTTCAGGGATCGGATCATGTTTCCGATTCGGAACTTAAAGGGGCAAATCATCGGTTTTGGCGGACGCATTATTGATAAAGGTGAGCCAAAATATCTTAATTCTCCAGAAACAATCCTATTTAAGAAGGGCAGTAATTTATATGGCCTGTTTGAGGCAAGAAAATTTATTCGAGAAAAAGGATTTGTCTTAGTTTGCGAAGGTTATATGGATGTTGTTGCTTTGGCTCAAATGGGATTTCCCAACGCGGTTGCAACTTTAGGTACTGCATGTACGGATCACCATATTCAACTTTTATTAAGACATACTGACAAAGTTGTATTTTCTTTTGATGGGGACTCCGCTGGTAGAAAAGCTGCTAAAAGAGCTTTTGAAGCTTGTATTCCCCATTTGGCTGATGATAAAGAGATTCGATTCTTATTTTTGCCAAAGGAGCATGATCCAGATAGTTATATTCGGGAGTTTGGTGAGGAAGAGTTTCAATCTCAAACCCAAAAAGCGCAGCCCTTGTCACGTTTTTTTATTGATGTGGTTGGGGAGGATATCGATTGGTCTAGTGCAGAAGGCAAGGCGCAAGTTCAAAATACCGCAAAAGAATATTTTAAAAAAATGCCGCCTATTGCACTTCGCGTTCAAATTCTCCGTGATTTAGCTAAACGCCTTGGATCAACGCAATTAGAGCTAGAAAAATTTTATGGATTGCCAAGCACTCAGGAAATAGAGCTTGTTTCACAAAATAAAAAGATAGATCCGAGCTTTAAGAAAACGCTTGGAAAAGATGACTGGAAGAAAAAAGCGGAATTACGGGCTTTAGAAAATCTGGCAAAACAACAGCCAGTTGCGCCCACCAAGCTAGTTATTCAAATGATGTGGATCTTGATACAACATCCACAATTGGGTAAAGCTCTTAGTCCAGGCCAAAGAGCGCTCTTGGAAAATATTGCATTGCAGAGATCTGAGAAAGCAAAAGTAGTCATGGAGCATTTATTGGCTTTATGTCAGGAAGTGCAAGAAGAGACAAATTTTGCGGTTTTTCAGCATACTTTAATGCTTTCTGACATGGCAAGCGACTATGAGGCGTTAATAAAAAAAGTGTTTGAATCGGAATTTAGTCGTGAGGAGGCGAAAACTCACCTTGAGGGAGCCCTTAAAAAACTAGACATAGAGCTCGCAAAAAAAGAAATGCAAGAAATTACCCAAAAAGTTGAGCTAAACATGCATCAACCTGAAGATTTGATTCGATATAGAGAATTAGGGGCCAAGATCCGATAGGTCATCCAAAACTTTGGATATAAAAAGTACTCCAACATTGAAAAATACATCAATTTGGCAGTATAATAGAGGGCTATCAAATATATATTGAATTCAAAGACTTGCCTGAAAAAAGAGATTTTCTCAAAGCCTTCAGGGATTTCATTATTGCAGGAAATGTTGTGATTTAAGTAAAACCCCTTTAATTTTTAACATCTAGCGAATATGCCAAAGACCATCCCAGTTAAAAAAACCACTTCCAAAGCTGTCACTGTAAAAAAGTCGACACCTGCAAAAACGGTGAAGAAGCCAGTTATCGTTACCAAGAAGTCAGCCGCAACAAAAAACATGAAAAAACCTGCGGTTAAAGTTGTTAAAGCAATGCCTAAAAAACCTGCAAAGCCAGTGAAAAAAGTTGTAGTTTCTAAAGGTGTTGTTAAAGGTCTTGCAAAGGGTGTTGTAAAGAAAGTTGCAACCAAGACACCAACAGGCAAAATTGTTGCTAAAAAAGTGATCGTTACAAAAGCTTCTGCAAAAAAAGTAGTTAAGCCGGTAGCTAAAGTCCCAGCTAAAAAAGTTGTGAGTAAGTCTGCAGTTAAAGCTTCCCCCAAAGCGGTTTCTAAAGCTCCTGCTAAAACAGTTAAAACTATGAACGCAGAACCAGCACCTACTAAAAAATTATTGCCTAAAGCAAAACAAGTTGAGACGGTTGAGCAAACTGTTGAAGTAATGGCCCCAGCATTATCAGAAGTTGCAGCTGATGCAGATCAACCTGTTAAAAAAACACGTGGAAGAAAACCTAAACCAAAACCAGAAGTAGATCCTAATGCTGATATTAGAACGGATCGTCAGAAAGCCCGTGATCGTAAGGCAAAAGAAAAAGCCTTATTACTTGAATTTAATGCAACCAAATTAGGAAGTGAAGAGCAGCTTGAGTTGCGTCGTGCAAGATTAAAGCATTTGATTAAGATGGGTAAATCACGTGGGTATTTAACTCATGGTGAGATCAATGACGTCATGTCTGATGAGTTATCTGACACTGACTCCTTAGAGACTTTGATTGCCTTATTGAGTGATATTGGCATTATGGTTTATGAACAAGCTCCTGATGCTGAAACGCTGATTTTGAATGAGAATGCGATTACTGCATCTTCTGATGAAGAGGCAGAAGAGGAAGCTGAAGCTGCTCTTGGGGCAGTTGATTCCGAGTTTGGAAGAACTACTGATCCTGTACGTATGTATATGCGTGAAATGGGTACAGTTGATTTATTAACTCGCGAAGATGAAATTGTTATTGCTAAGAAAATTGAAGCTGGTTTAAAGGATATGTTGATGGCTTTATCTGCATGTCCAGTTACCATTGCAGAAATTATTGATTTAGCAGATCAGATTGTTTCAACAGCTATTCAGGTAGATGATTTTGTCGATGGATTAGTTGATCCAAATGCTGAAGATATCCCAATGGCATCTGCTGCTGTGGAAGAAATTGATTTAGATGAAGAGTCTGATGAAGAGTCTGAGGAAGATGACGAGGATGGTGGTGGAGGTGGAGCTGCTGCCTCAGCTGCATCCGCAAAACAACTTGAAGAACTCAAGCAACTTTCTTTAGAAAAGTTTGCGATTATTCGTACGCAGTTCGACAAGATGCGCCGCGCTTATGACCGAGAAGGTTATAACTCAGCGAACTACATAAAGGCACAAACACTGATTCGTAATGAATTATTGGGCTTTAGATTTACTGCGAAGAGTGTTGAGCGTTTGTGTGACACGATTCGTACTCAGGTTAATCAAGTATGGTCGACCGAGCGCGCGATTTTGAATATTCTGGTCGACAAAATTGGTATTCCACGCTCAGAAGTATTGGCGCAGTTACCTAAAAATACGATGAATTTGCAATGGACTGATGCTCTATTAAAAGAAAGTAAGCCCTATTCAGCACTTTTAGAGCGTAATGTTCCAGCAATTCAAGAGTTACAACAGAAATTAATTGATTTACAAAACAAAGTAGTTATTCCATTGCCTGAGTTAAAAGAAGTTCATAAGCAAATGACAGCTGGCGAAAAGCGTGCACGAGAAGCTAAGCGTGAGATGACGGTTGCTAACTTACGTTTGGTGATTTCGATTGCGAAAAAATATACGAACCGCGGCTTACAGTTCCTTGATCTCATCCAAGAAGGTAATATTGGATTAATGAAGGCGGTTGATAAGTTTGAATATCGTCGTGGTTATAAGTTTTCAACTTATGCAACATGGTGGATTCGACAAGCGATTACAAGATCCATTGCCGATCAAGCAAGAACGATTCGTATTCCAGTGCACATGATTGAAACGATTAATAAGATGAATCGTATTAGTCGTCAAATTTTACAAGAGACTGGAATTGAGCCGGATGCAGCTACTTTGGCTGCGAAGATGGAAATTCCAGAAGACAAGATTCGTAAGATCATGAAGATTGCTAAAGAGCCTATTTCAATGGAAACTCCGATTGGCGACGATGAAGATTCTCATTTAGGCGACTTTATTGAAGATGGTAATACGCTTGCCCCAGCTGAAGCCGCTTTGCATGATTCGATGCGTGATGTAGTTAAAGATATTTTAGATTCCCTAACGCCGCGTGAAGCAAAAGTTCTCAGAATGCGTTTTGGTATTGAGATGAGTACAGATCATACTTTAGAAGAAGTTGGTAAACAGTTTGATGTGACTCGGGAACGTATTAGACAAATTGAAGCTAAGGCTTTGCGTAAGATGCGTCATCCAAGTAGAAGTGATAAGTTAAAGAGTTTCTTAGAAGAAGATTAATCATCTATCAGGGCCGTTAGCTCAGTTGGTTAGAGTAGAGGACTCATAATGGACTTAACCATGGGTCCTTGTGGTAGAAATTGTAATGATTTCAATAGGTTAGTTGTGGTGGAAGTGCTTAAAAAACACTACACACCAACTACACACCGTAAGGTTTTTCATGGTGTGTAGTAAATAGCGGTTTTGTGTGGTTTTGGTAGTAAAAAGTAGTTGCTGTACCCGAAAAGTTTCGGGCCGTTAGCTCAGTTGGTTAGAGCAGAGGACTCATAGAAAATTGTGCACCAGATGACGAAAGTCGCTGTGTGAATGGCGTCAAATTCGGTGAAACCTAAGTGAAGAAATTCATAAGGCAATGCCGAGCCAAGCTTCTGATAGATGATCATCAGTTGAAGGTGTAGAGACTAGACGGCGCCCGCCTAAGTGCGAGTAGTGTTGGCATATGGTGAAGGCATAGTCCAGAGAGTGGGGAAACTCACACCAATCGGAATCCTTTGGTCCGGGGTTCAAGTCCCTGACGGCCCACCAATAAAGAACCCTCACTAGAAATAGTGGGGGTTTTTCTTTTGAGCGTTACAGCAAATAAAACTAGTTATTTATAGAGGCTTATAAATGACTTCTGAAGAGCATTAATCCTAGTAAGTAATGTGACTATTCTTGGTTAACTTTCGATTTATAAAATAACCAAGCATCATATCTTGATATATTTGACGATTGTTCGTCCACTGCTCCCTTCCCCGTTGATAGGCTGAACAAAATAAATATTTCCATCAGAGTCACCACTTACACCATGACAGTTTTTATATTTCTCTGATCCCCAACGTGATAATAATTCACCATCTAAATTTAGCACACTAAAAAATCCACCATTGTGCTCTGGAACATAGACAATATCATTTCTATCAATCCAAATACAAGCGGGACCAATTAAATTGGTCGGCCATTGATATAAAAAATTTCCAGAGAGATCAAAAACTTGAATGCGATTATTTTCTCTGTCAGCAACCAACACTCTGCCTTTTCGGTCAATCCAAACAGCATGAGGTAAAACAAATTGGCCTGGACCATTACCAGGTTCTCCCCATGAGGAAATGTGTTTACCTTCTTGAGAAAATATGTGCACTTGACAGTTAGCGTCACCATCAGCAATATACAGATTGCCATTATCCGAAACTGCAATATTTGCAGGAAGATTAAAGGGACCGCCGGGTCGAGTAACATCTTTAAATAAGGTATGTGTAAATAATGAGTTATCAACACCTGAATTGGAGCGGAAACCCTTAACTCCAATAGTTAACAATAATTCCCCATCTGTCGTGAATTTAAAAATTTGACCATTGTTTCTATCAACTATCCATATATTGTCTTGTTTATCAGCATAGATTCCATGGGGAGAAGCAAAAAGTCCTTCACCCCATGAGTAGAGGAAGTCGCCATGTTTGTTGAATACCTGAACTGGATGGTCGCCCCTATTAAAAGCGTAAATACGATCTTTTGAGTCGACGGTAACTGCCGCCATAGAGCCTTTCCATTGATTTGGCATCTTTAGCCAATCTGCTTGCATTTCGTATTTGTAATTACCTTGACCAAAAATCATGGAAGCCCCTTATAAAATTAATCGTTCAATGTCTATTGAGAAAATATTCTGTTATTATTTTTTTATAAATAGTGATTACTAGATGCTTTTTTAATTTTAGAGCCTAATTTGCACAATATCAAAAAAATAAAAGAGACAATGAAAAATACAGTCTTGATATGGCCTGAAGGCAAAAAAATGGCCGTTACCATTCGGTTCATGCTTGAGGCATGGTCAGAAGGTAAAGCTCCCCCTTACTCCCCAATGGCAAGCCCTCCAAAGCCTGGCGTGGTTAACTTGCAAGGCATTAAATGGGCTGAATATGGGGCTAAAGTAGGTGCTTACAGGTTAATGAGAATTGCAAATAAGTATGAAATACCTGCAGTATTTTGTGTGAATGCTCGAGTTGCTGAGCTATTTCCTGAAGTGATACTAGAGATTAGTGCCTCTAAATTTGAAATCGCAGGTCATAACTATGCACAAGATGAAGTTCTTTCAGGTCTAAGTTTTGAAGAAGAGAATCAGCTGATTCATACTTCCTTAAAAATTTTAGAAAATGTCTCCGGAGTTCGTCCCAAAGGGTGGGTAAGTGCAACTTTAGCCACTACTGAAAATACATTGAAGATTTTAGCTAGTGAAAAATTATTGTGGCATGGCGACTACAATAATATCGATTTACCTTATGTCATAAACGGAATGAATTCTAAAATGGTGGCCATTCCCCATAGTGATTTTGCAGATAATAGGGTTTTAAATGGAGCTCCTCTCGATTTATTCACAACATATCAAAACACATTTGATTTTCTTCATCAAGAAGAACCTAACTCGTATTTAAATATTGTCATTCACTGTCATTTTGGCGGGCGCCCTCTGATTTCAGCTGTATTCGAAAGAATATTAAAGTATATTAAACAGTTTCCTGATGTATGGTTTCCAACGCATGAAGAGTTATCAAATCATATTATTAAAAAAAATATAAAAGAAATAAATTATATTGATAGGTTTAGAAAATGAAAATTTACAAAGTCTTATCATTAGTGGTGGCTTGTATCTTAATGCCCTCATTTTCTTTTGCTCAAAATTATCCCGATAAGCCCATTCGAATAGTGGTACCTTTTTCAGGAGGTGCTGTTGATGTGATGGCCAGATTAATAGCTAACAAAATCTCTGAATCTGTTAAGCAAGCAGTTATTGTTGACAATCGGCCAGGTGCGGGTGGCAATATTGGTGCTGATGCGGTGGCTAAGGCAAACCCCGATGGCTACACGATTTTGCTTGACACTATGGGACTTGCAATTAGGCCATCGTTACATAAAAAAATGCCGTTTGATGTGAATAAGGATTTTATTCCGGTAACTCAATTAGTTAGTGTTCCATTAATTTTGGTGGCGAATAATTCTGCGCCAATATCTAATGTTGCAGGGCTTCTCAAGTACGCTAAAGAAAAACCTGGAGTTATTAATTATGGCCATGCGGGCATTGGTGGAACACTTCAATTAGCTGTAGAGCTATTTGCGAATATGGGCAATGTGAAATTTACAGGAGTTCCTTATAAAGGGGATGCGCAAATTACAACAGCACTTTTATCAAAAGAAATTGATATTGCAATACTACCTGTTTCAACAGTAATTCAATATATCAACACGGGAAATTTAAAAGCTTTAGGTATCACGAGTTCTAAAAGACTTTCCTCATTGGCTGAAATACCGACGATCAGTGAGTCAGGATTGAGTGGTTATGAGTCCTCAAGTTGGTATTCGCTTTTCGTGCCGGCAAAAACACCAGATCAAATTGTTAAAATCATTCATCAAGAGGCATTAAAAGCCCTTAATTCACCAGATACTAAAGATAAGATATTTGCGATGCATCAAGAGCTGATTGGAAGCTCACAAGAAAGTTTTGAGAAAAAATTTAAATCAGATATTGAAAAAACAAGCAAGTTAATTAGGGAGTTAGGAACCCCCATTCAAGACTGATAAATATCGGTAAAATATAACTAACTCAAGACTTAAAATAACGCTACTGTAACGTATTGTTAGGAAGTGCCAGATTCCCAATCTAGCCTGCTATAAGTCGGTAGAAGTCCCTGACGGCCCACCAATAAAAAACCCTCACGAGAAATGGTGGGTGGGTTTCTTTTAAGCGTTACAAGTTGTAACGCTCAATATTTCTTTATAGTTCATCTATAACCTGATTACTTAAAATACCTAATTTAGAAATTTCAATTTCTAAATGATCTCCGGCTTTCATCCATAACGGAGGATTTCGGGCAAAGCCAACCCCCTCTGGAGTGCCTGTAGCAATAACATCTCCAGGCAATAGATTGGTGTAGCTTGAAATATATTCGATCAAGTAAGGTATATCAAATATTAGATCATCTGTTCTCGTGTGTTGAACTTCTATGCCATTTAGACGAGTTTTTAAATCTAATAATGTTGGATCTCCAACTTCATCAGATGTCACAAAGTAGGGCCCAAAACTTCCTGAACTATAGAAATTTTTACCTGCTGTAAGTGAGTGCTGGAACTGAAAATCTCTAATACTTCCATCCATAAAAATAGAATAACCTGCAATATAATCAAAAGCATAAGCTCTTTTGATATGCCTACCAGGTTTTGCAATAACTACGGCTAATTCACCTTCAAAATCAAATTGCGAAGATACTTTTGGAGAAATAAGATTTGCATTATGTGCAACTACAGAAGTATCAAGACGTAAAAACATACTTGGAAAATCAGGGAGTTTCATATTAGCTTCTGCAAGATGACCTTTGTAGTTTTTGCCTACACAAATAAATCGACCTTCATTAAGTAGTGGTTTCTGAAATTGGATTTCAGAAACAGAAAAATCTGGATCATATTTCAAAGCTTGATCTTGAATTTTGACTATAGAGCCATCTGAAATAATGCTTAAAAGTGAACTATTCGGAATTCTTGAGCCTAAATCTATAACATGATCCTTGGCAAGGACACCATATGATATTTTATTAGAGATACTATAAGAGAGGAATTTCATTTCTTACTTTCCTTTGAAAATTGATACTTTATATTTTAATGAAAATGCCAATTCTTTTATGCAATAATATTCTCAAACATAATACTTTTGGAGACAAATATGGCATATGAAGGCCCTGTAATAGATACACATTACCATATATGGGAACGTAAAAATATTGGATGGTTACAAGACCCCGCCTTGCCAAGGATGGCTGGGGACTACTTTGGATTAAGAAGAGATTATCCAATAGAAGAGTGGTTACACGATATTTCACCCGAAGGAGTAACAAAGTCTGTTCACGTTACAGCAAATTGGGGAGCGGATAAGGGCTTGGATGAGACTAAATGGCTGCAGGCGATAGCTGATAAACATGGCCACCCTCATGGAATTACTTTTCAGGCAGATTTAACAGACCCAGATATTGAAAATAAAATCAAAGCTCAAGTTCAGTTTCCGAATGTAAGAGGAGTGCGTCAACAACTTCATTGGGATAGTCATCCAATAAGAAGGACAGTAAGCCGACCAGATCTTTGTAATACTTCGGATTTTAGAAGGGGCTTTGCTTTTCTAGAAAAGTATAATTTACACTTTGAGCTACAGATATTTTCTGCTCAAGTCCCTTTTGCAATTGAACTGGTAAAGGCTTTTCCGCAGGTTAATTTTATTTTGTTACATAGTGGAATGTTGACTGAACGTTCTCAGTTGATGATTGACCAATGGCGAGCTGGACTGATGTCTCTTGCGGCATATCCGAATGTACATATAAAATTATCTGGATTAGGAATGTTCTCGTTAGGGGTAACTCAACCTCAATTAAGACAAGTCATACGCGATTCGATTCAAATTTTTGGGGTTGATAGAACAATCTATGGAAGTAATTTTCCACTTGAAAAATTACATTCTAGTTATGCAGATTTGTTTTTTGGGTATAAAAAAGTTTTATCCGAGTTTCATGACCACGAACAGAAAAAAATTCTTTACGAAAATGCGGTTCAGTTTTATAGACTGTAAAAAATCATTGTGGTTCAACACCAGCATTTTTTGTATAAATAATCCAACGATCAATTTCAGATTGGACGTATTTTTTCATCTCTTCAAGATTCATGGGCTGAGAGTAGATGCCTAGGCTATCAAATTTAGTTTTAACTGTTGGATCATTAAGAGACTTACTTACCCAGTTATTTAAGCTGTTAGTTATTTCAGGTGGGGTTTTTGCTGGCGCACTTAGTGCGAGGTATGCTGTTAACTCGAACTCTGGATATGTTTCTGCAATTGAAGGAACTTTAGGCCACTTTTTATAGCGTTGAAGGCTTGTAACTCCAATTGGAAGAATTTTCCCACTGTCAACAAAGCTCGCTCCAGAAGCAGTCTCTAAAAATAGTAGTTGTATTTGTCCACCCATCAAATCAGTAATAGCATTGCCAATCGTTTTATATGAAACCCCAGTTAAGTCAGCTCCAGACCTAACCTTTAATTGCTCAGCAGACATTAAAGATGCTGAATTATAGTAACCAAAAAAAACTTTACCCGGATTATTTTTGGAATAAGAAACTAATGAACTTATTGAGTTAAATGGGGACCCTGGTGGGATAGTTCCGACCATAGAAACATATCCGAAAGAGCCAATATTTACAAAATCTTTCACTGGGTCATATGGTAGTTTCTTAAATAGACTTACATTGGCAGCATGGGTGGTGTTTGTTGATAAAAGCAAAGTATAGCCATCTGGCTCAGCATTTTTTGCTGCTTCAGTGCCCAAAATCCCACTTGCACCAGGCTTATTTTCTATAAAGACACTTTGCTTAGTTTGACCTTCTAAATACTGACCAAAGATTCTCGCTAAAATATCTCCAGTTCCACCAGCGCCAAATGGAACAATAATTTTTATAGTTTTGTTGGGGTAATTTGTTTGAGCATTAACATCGTGATTAAGAAATAAAAAAGCAATACCCATCGAGATTGCAATTTTGATAGAAATTATTTTGATCATGGTTGTTTCTGTCCTTATTGTTTTTCTTAATTTAGCATGAATTAAATATATGCTTGTATTTTTTTAATTACTATGTCGCCATTGTTTAATCAACTAGATTAACTAATACTGCATGGTTTTTTCATCTTTTAGAGAAATCTTTGAGAATTCCTAATCATTGGATTTTATTGCATCAGCAATTTTTTCAGCAAGCATGATGGTGGACAAAAAAGTATTACCTGATGGAACTGTGGGCATAATAGAAGCATCCGCAATTCTTAACCCTTGGATCCCGAAAACTTTTCCAGCTTCATCGACTACAGCATTTTGATCATTCTGAACGCCCATCCTACAGGTGCCAACATTGTGCGCTAACCCACCAACATTTTTAAGTGCAAACTCTTTTAAAAGGGAACTATTTCTCATTAACTCTTGAAAATCTACCTTATCCGCTGAAAGTTGACTGCAGATTATTTTTGTCGCAAAAGGGGCAATATCAAGGAGGTTTGCGAATAAGGAAGTTATCAAGTAATTTTTGGTATTTTTTTGATTTAATTGACGAATGAAGGCATTTCTATTGACTGGAAAAACATGGCGTAAATGAGGAAAAATATCTTTCGAGAAAATAATGCCTAAACATTTTTGTAGGCCAATTGACATTCTTTCAAGATCTCTAGGGTCATTTAAGAAGTTAAAACTAATGATTGGATTCCTATTTCCATCCTTGGATAATTCTATCGTGCCCCTAGATTTCGGCTTATGAAGTGCTGTTGAGAAATTCGCTACTTGTTGACCTAAAGAGTGCCAGGCAGATTTACTCTGGATTGTGATATACATGTCTGATTGATCACAATCCTCATGATTTGAAGAAAATCGAAACGCCGTGTTGTTGTGACTTTGCCCTTTAATTTTTTGGCGAGAGTTTGGAAATAAAAGTCCGCAAATATATACTGCAGGATGGTTTTGAAGATTTTGTCCAACACCTGGAAGATGATGGCGGACTTCTATACCTGCTGCCTCTACAACCGTAGAAGGGCCAATTCCTGATTTTAATAAGAGTGTTGGGCTTTGGAGCGCACCTAAAGTAAGAATCGTTTCATGAGCAAAAAACTCTAGCGTATTTTTGTCTTTGAGGGCTTTAACCCCCTTTACTTTTTTACCCTCAAAAACTAATTCCAGAACGCTTGTGTTACACAGAACGGTTAGATTATTTCTTTTTCTAACACTTGAATTGAGATAACATACAGCAGTGGAAGATCTCTGGGTGTGACTAGCAGCAATGGGAACGGAGCAATAACCATCTCGAAAATCACCATTCGCGTCAGCGATATAAGGAATGCCATTTGTATTAGAAAAATGAAGGCCTGCCTTCGCAAGAGGTGGCCAGTCACCCATTTCATTTCTAAAGATATTGGTGGGACCATGATTGCCGTGGAATTCATTTTTAAAATCGAGATCATTTTCAGATTTATTAAAATAAGGAAGAACGTCATCCCAGCCCCAGTTCTTTAAGCCATATTTTTTCCATTCATTAAAATCATCTGGTACACCTCGGAGTGCGACCATCCCCATGATGGATGAGCTTCCCCCTAAAACTTTACCTTGTTCAATAAAAGATGGCTGTGATGTAGATGGAGTTTTCCAGTACCCCTTTATGTTTTGCCATTTATAGTTGGGATTGAAGTACGACATTGGATAAATAGACAAAATATCAGCTGGTTCTTTACCTGGATAAATATCATCACCAGCTTCAATGAGTAATATGTTGTGACGAGATTGTTCAGAGAGTCGATTAGCGAGTACACAGCCAGAAGCTCCACCGCCGACAATAATATAGTCAAATGTATTCATATGGTGCAGCCTTGTCTCTTTCATTATTTCTCATCGGTATAACTACTGATTATTCATTGTAATGATAAGATAATTAGAGTACTTAATAATAGTTTGGAAATTCCTTCAAAACAAGTAGTATTCTTTATAAAATGAGACTAAATACAAACTTTCCCAATACGCATTGTTGATATTATGCTTGTCTTGTATTGAGATTGATTGACTATAAAAATGAAAGAGCCTATGAAGACAACTTTTACTTATTTCCTAATTAAAATTCTTTGTAGCGGTTTTTTATTGCTCATAGGTACATCAACTTTTGCAGATGAATTTCCAAGTCGCTCTATTAAAATCATTGTTCCCTACCCACCTGGCGGAGGTGCTGATTTAGCTGTAAGAGCAATTCAAAAAAGAATGTCAGATATTCTAGGGCAGTCAGTATTAGTTGAGAATCAAGCTGGGGGAGGCACTCTGATTGCCACGAAAGCCACCGCCAACGCAAAGCCAGATGGTTACACCCTAGGAATGGTTGACCCGGCTTTTTTAGTTAATCCAGCTTTAAATCCATCATCAAACTACGATGTTTTTAAGGATTTTTTACCCGTGTCATTGATTAGCGTTACACCAATGATTTTAGCTATACCAAGCGCTTTACCCGTTAAAAATTTACCAGAATTTATCCAGTTCATTAAAACGCACCCTAATCAAGCCAATTATGGGTCACCTGGTATGGCGAGTGCAGGACATATAGCATTTGAGCAAATGCGAACAGTATTAGGTATGCAAATTACGCATGTCCCCTATAAAGGTTCAGTGCCGAGCACTACGGCGATTTTGAGTAATGAGGTCAGTGCCATGATGTCTGGATCAGCATTAATTCCCATGGTACAAAGTGGCAAGCTTAAAGCGATAGCCATTACTGG
>CANFOL010000002.1 GCA_947448695.1 Burkholderiaceae bacterium | reverse complement strand
AAAGTTTTCATCTGTTGGGTATAGCTTTTCATCACTTCGGATCTGAGAACATTCCAAATTTGACTATAGTATTCATGGAATCTAGGATTTGACTTTATTTCTGCTACATCTCTTGGTTTGGGAAGATCAATCTCAAAGTTGCCAATTGGTTGAGAAGCTGGTCCTGCGGACATTACAATCACTCGGTCGCTCATCGCGATTGCTTCATCAAGATCATGGGTAATAAAAAGAACAGACTTTCCCCTTTGAGAAGGGGATGCCTGACATAGTTGAAGCAATTCGTTTTCCATTAGTTGACGTGTTTGAACGTCTAAAGCAGAAAATGGCTCATCCATCAAAATGATATCCGGATCAAGAGCAAGGGTTTGCGCCAGAGCTACACGTTTTTGCATTCCTCCTGAGAGTTGATGTGGGAATCGATCACCAAAATTTCCAAGGCCTACTTTGTGTAACCATTCATTCGCAATCGAGTCTCTTTGTTCTTTGGATAAATGATGATACTCAAGACCTAAGGTAATATTATCTTTAGCACTTCTCCAAGGCATTAAGGTATTTGCTTGAAACATATAACCAGCATGTGAGTTGATTGATTGAAGCTCTTCACCAAACACTTGAACCTTACCGTGACTAGGACGAAGTAAGCCTGCCGCCACATTGAGAATCGTTGATTTCCCACAACCAGTCGGACCAACGATGGCAACAAACTCCCCAGCGCATAGATCTAAAGTGACATTATCAATCGCAATATATTCAGATTTAGTTTCTGGAGAAACGAAACTACAACGAATATCTTTTAAAGAAAGAGCGAATTGGGTATTCATAAAGAATAGATTACTTATGTTTTTGATTTGCTTTAATCACAAAAGTATTTGTATACGTTTTAGATAAATCAATTTTTTTCTCACCAATCTCTTTTTCAAATTGAGACAACATGCGCAGGGCTGTATTTGGACCGTCACTAGGAATCATGCCATCAGGAGAAATCGCCTCTTTAACGCCTTGCCATGCTGCAAGATAAAGAGCTCTGTCACCTAATAAATAATTTTCAGGTACTGTTTTAACAATATCTGAAGGTCCTGCTTGATTGAGCCACTTCAAAGCTCGTACAATCGCGTTGGTTAAAGCTTGAGTTGTATTTGGATTTTTTTCAATAAAGCTTGTTGGGGCATAGAGCACCGCAGCAGGCATATTTCCGCCATAAACTGCTTTAGTGTCTTTTAATGTACGGGTATCAGAAATGATTTTGATTTCATTTTTGTCTAAAAGCATCGATATGACAGGGTCTAAATTACAAATAGCATCTAGCTGTCCTGAACGCATTGCTGCAACAGCTCCCGGGCCAGCCCCAACACCTATAAAAGAAACATCAGATGGTTTCAGTCCCCCTTTAGATAATACATAACTAGCCATCATGCTAGATGAGGAACCTGGCGCAGTGACACCAATCTTTTTGCCTTTTAAATCAGCAATAGATTGATAATTTGGCATATTTTTAGTTGAGTAGGCAAGAACAATTTGTGGTGCACGCCCTTGTAAAACGAATGCTTGGATGTTTTGACCTTTCGCCTGCATATTAATCGTATGTTCATATGCTCCTGAAACCACATCGGCGCTCCCCCCTACAAGCGCTTGCAAGGCTTTTGCGCCTCCAGGAAAGTCTGATATTTCTACGTCAAGGCCCTCATCTTTGAAATAACCTAACCGTTCTGCGATGGTTAATGGCAGGTAATAGAATAAATTTTTGCCACCAACAGCAATACTTACTTTAGTTTTTTCTAGTTTATTTTGCGCGCCTGCTTGTTGCAGAGGAAGACTTGCTAAGAGGATCGTACATAAGATTACTTTCTGGATTTTGAATGTTTTAAATAGCATGATCGTCTAATGGGATAATGTTGGGATGATTATATTTATAAGTTAAATGTGGTTCAAATATAAAAGAGTATAGACATAATTCTAATCTTAGAAAATGCCTCACTTTAGTCTACACCTTTATTTTTTTAGCCGTAAACAGTTAATGTACCTAACAAAAGAGTTTTCCATCAAGTGAAGTTTAATTGTTTAAAATGTGTAGCAATTCTTTTGTGCATAGTGCACATGCCGACGGCCTATTCTGACGGGCTAGTTAATGACTTCATGCAACAACGTGCAAACGCATTTTTAACTGTGATTAGTTATTCTTTGACACCTGATGTAACAACAGGCTCCTTATCTTTACGTGATAGTGCTTTAAGTAACCCAGAGTTATCAATGACATCTCTGGGTGGGGGTGGTACTCTGAGTGAGAGCTTTCCGTTGTACGTCGAGGGTACCATTGCGTTGAATCGCTATAACCCTACGTTTATTAGTAGTGGTTCTTCGCCAGTCAAGATCCCTGTTCGATGGAATAGTATTTCTGGAACTGGCGGGATTGGTTGGGATTTTAAATTGACTGATCAATTTAAAATTAGACCTATATTTAATGTTTCTTTAGGGCATGTAGAAAGCGATCTATCAATTGCCTCAAGAGTGATTGAGAACAAAACAGGTATTAGCCTAGATTTCTTAAATAATGGGCGCTTAAATGCCTATGGATTGGGCGGATCTATTGTTCTTGATTATGAGGATTATCGTCCTGATCAAGAAAATGAATATGAATTACGTTATACCAATATTCAATTAACTAGTTTTGACACTTCAAAATCTGTTGAGGGGCATACCAGTGCGCAAAGTTTAGGCTTATGGTCTCGTCGTAGGGTGCCTACAGGGTTTACCCTGATTGGTAGCACTGTTAGAAGTGTTATTGAGTTTGCCCATACCCAGTATTTGGGAGACTCTCGAGGGGCTTTAGGCTTTAACTTTCTCTCTAGCGTAGGCGTGGGCTTGGAGCTTGATATTAAAGATTACGATATCTTTTTTACCCGGGCAAGATTAATGGTTAGGTACCAATTTGCACCAGATATTTCCGGATATTCGATTGGGATAGCGGCTAGTTTTTAACCCTCAATGAACTACCAAAAATCAAGATCTGTCTAGGTTTGATTCATCCGAATAAGCCCTTAAAAGGTAACCTAAACTTAGCATCACATGTTATTCTTTGTCATGTAAAATTTCAAAAAAGTTCATTCTTATAAATTAATTGAGGTCACTATGAAAAAAAATAAATTCATGCAACTTGGTTTAGGAATTTTGAGTGTATTGGCGATAAGCACTTCTTCAGCTCAAACAGTCAAAATTGGTTTTATGGGGACATATAGTGGCCCTGGCGCTGCTCAAGGGGATCAGTTGGATAAAGGCGTTAAGCTTTTCATGAAGCTGAATGGCGATAAATTACCTCCAGGTGTTAAAGTAGAAATCATTACACGTGATGATACTGGACCCAATCCAGACGTTGCAAAGCGTGTTGCACAGGAATTAATCGTGCGTGAAAAAGTGAACTATTTAACGGGTTTTGTATGGTCACCGAATATGGCTGCTATCGCACCTTTAACAACAGAAGCAAAAGTTCCATACATCAGTATGAATGCAGCTGCAGCGAGAGTGATGAACAATGCGCCTTACATGGCCCGTACTTCATTTACTCTTTGGCAGTCAGCTTATCCGATGGGGCAATGGGCCGCAAAAAAATATAAAAAAGCGTATACAGCTGTAAGTGATTTTGCTCCAGGTCATGAAGCTGAAGAGGGGTTTATTAAAGGTTTCAAAGAAGGCGGTGGTGAGATTATGGGAAGTGTCAGAATTCCGGTTGCAAACCCTGACTTCACACCATTCATTCAAAAAATTAAAGATACTAAACCAGACGTCATTTTTGGTTTCAACCCAGCAGGAAAAGCGGCAACTGGAATGATGAAAGCTTATTCAGACTTAGGATTAGCAAAGGCTGGCATTAAATTTATTGGTACTGGTGATATTGTGACCGATGAAGAATTACAGGGAATGGGTGATGTCGCTTTAGGAGTGACAACGGTTCACCACTATTCAGCTAATTCAAATCGTCCAAGTAATCGTGCCTTTGTTGCAGCTTACAAAAAAGAATTTGGTGAAAATTTAGAGCCAGGTTTTATGGCTGTTGGCGCATGGGATGCCATGGAAGCAATTTTCTATACGATTCGTGAGCAAAATGGAAAAATTGACTCTGATAAAACCATGGAGTTATTGAAAAAATATAAAAGCACTACAAGTCCTCGAGGTGAGTTTTCTATCGATCCTGAGACAAGAGATGTGATTAATCCTGAATATTTACGTGAAGTACGTAAAGTCAATGGTAAATTAGCCAACGTTGAGATTGAAACCCTCAGTACTGGTATCAAAGACCCAATGAAGGAATTTGATAAAAAGAAATAATTTACTTTTTAAAAATTATTTATTTTCATCAGTATTAAGCTGATATGGATTCCTTTTTCGCAGCGATTGTTAGTGTTTTATTTTATGGCGTGGCCTACGGGATGGTACTTTATGTTATTTCCGTAGGCTTATCCATCACTATGGGTATGATGGGTATTGCCAACTTAGCCCATGGAGTTTTTGCAATGTGTGGCGGTTATATTCTTGTGACTGCTTTGGCTAAATATCAAATTCCTTTTCCCATTGCGCTTGCACTTTCTTTTTTGATCGTGGCCTTTTTTAGTGTTTTTCTTGATCGTTTGTTGTACAAACATATTTACGATGCTCCGGAGCTAGAGCAGGTTTTATTTAGTATTGCCTTAATATTTATTTCAATTGCGCTCGCACGTTTAATCTACGGCACTTTGCAACAACCTGTGATGTTGCCTGAGTACTTAAAAGATCAATTTACCTTTTTAGGAAGAGACTTCCCCGCATACAGAGTATTTATAATTGTCTTTAGTGCGGTTCTGATTGCTGCCTTATGGTTTGGAGTTGAAAACACCAAATGGGGAGCGATGGTTCGGGCAACTGTTGATAACCGTGCGATGGCACAGTCAATCGGCATTAATACAAAGTTACTATTCAGTATAACTTTTGCTGTCGGAAGTGGACTTGCTGGAATGGGTGGAGCTTTAGGTGCAGAAATTATTGCGATTCAGCCTACTTACCCATTTGAGCAATTAGTTTTCTTCCTTATTGTAGTTTCAGTCGGTGGATTGGGTAGCTTGAAAGGCCCATTCTTTGCGGCGTTACTGATCGGCGTACTCGATACCGCATGTAAATATTGGATACCTGAGGTAGGTGCGTTCTTTATTTATATAGTGACGATTGGAATTTTATTATGGCGTCCTCTAGGTTTAATGGGGAAAAGAGCATGAGTAAATTAGTAGGTTTCCAATCGAATGCACGTTTTAGAATTTCTGAGTTTATTCCATGGGTGTTGGCTTTAGCTGTCTTCTTTATATTGCCTGACTACCTATCGCTAGGCGCACAAATACTGACTTATATTTTGTTTGCACTCTCTTTGGATTTGATTACAGGTTATGCTGGTGTGGTGACTTTAGGGCATGCGGCTTTTTTTGGTGTTGGCGCTTATACCTGTGGGATTTTATCTGCCAAGCTTGGAATAACTGATCCTCTTTTACTCCTTCTGATGAGTGCAATTGTTTGTGGTTTGTTAGGCGTGAGTACAGGGCTTATTATTTTGCGAACTCAAAAATTAACACAATTAATGTTAACCCTTGCTATAGCTGCATTATGTTTTGAGGTTGCTAACAAAGCAACAACAATAACTGGTGGAGCAGATGGTTTAACAGGAGTTGTCATCGGCCCAGTTTTTGGTTTATTTAAATTTGATTTTTTAAATAAGACCGCTTATCTATGGTGTTTAGGTATTTTATTTATTTTTTGGTACATCATTAGAAGATTAATTTATTCACCATTTGGGATTACTCTTACAGGGATTAAAGAAAATAAACAAAGAATGCAAGCAATTGGAGTACCGGTAACTTCCTACTTATTAAAGGCTTACACATTTTCTGCGATTATTGCTGGAATAGCTGGCGCCTTGATTGCACAAACCAACCAATTTGTGGGTCTTAACGTGATTGGGTTTGAACCATCTGGTGAAATTCTTGTGATGTTGATTTTAGGTGGCGTTGGCAGATTGTATGGAGCATTTGTGGGCCCGCTCGTATTTTTAGTGGCACAGGATTTTTTAGCTAAACAATTTCCAGAATATTGGAACTTAGGAATTGGTTTGTTGTTGTTGATTGTTGTTTTATTCGCCAAGGGTGGGGTTTTAGGAATATTTGATAAAGTTACTGCATTTTGGAGATCTAGTAAGTGACATTAGCTCTTGAGACTATTCGGTTATCCAAGCAATTTGGAGCCTTGACCGTGGCTGATCAGATAAACTTCAAATTAGAGCCAGGTGCAAGACATGCTTTAATTGGCCCCAATGGCGCTGGTAAAACTACCTTTGTGAATTTATTAACTGGAAGATTAACGCCATCATCTGGCCAAGTAAAAATGATGGGGCAAGAAATTAGCTCTCTGAATGAGAGCCAGCGGGTAAAAATAGGCTTAGGACGTACATTTCAGATTAATTCATTATTTAATCACATGACAGTTTTGGATAATGTCTCTTTAGGTATTTCGGAACGCCTTGGGATTTCAAAAAAAATGTGGAGAAATGCCGGTGCTTTTACCGATTTAAAAGAAGAGTCTCTAGAAATCTTGAGTCTTTTAGGTATTGCTGACGACGCCAATGAAATAGTGAGTCAACTCCCATATGGTAAACAACGATTAGTCGAGATTGCTATTTCCCTGGGTTTAAAGCCTAAAGTTTTACTTTTGGACGAGCCCGCAGCTGGCGTCCCCTCGATGGAGTCAGGTCGTATTTTGAAGGTATTGGATGTTCTGCCTAAAGATATTGCAATTCTGATGATTGAGCATGATATGGACTTGGTATTTCAATTCGCATCAAAAATTACGGTACTGGTTCAAGGCGCCGTCTTATGTGAAGGAACGCCAGATGAGATTGCAAAAGACTCTCGGGTCCATCAAGTGTATTTAGGAGAGCCCAATGAGTGAAGATAGAAATAAGATTGCCCTTCGCTTAACTGGAATTCATGCTGGGTATGGTGAATTAAATATTCTCGAGAATATTGATATTGAGATTCCGGCTAAAACTTCATTAGCCCTTCTCGGCAGAAATGGTGTTGGTAAGACCACTTTGTTGTCAACCATTATGGGTCATGCCACACTGCATGCCGGCAATATTGAGTTTTTTGGTCAAGAAATTCAGTCTTTACCAGTTTATGAGCGATCAAGGTTAGGTATTGGCTATGTTCCACAAACTAGAGATATATTTCCATCATTAACTGTAGAAGAAAATATGTTAGTTGCTGCTAGACCAGGCCGTTGGCCTCTTGAAAGAGTGTATGAACTATTTCCACGTTTAGCCGAACGAAAAGATAATATGGGCAATCAATTATCAGGAGGCGAACAACAGATGCTAGCTGTCGGGCGTGCATTAATATGTGATCCTAGTTTGCTTTTATTAGATGAGCCCTTAGAGGGTTTAGCCCCAGTGATTGTGCAAATGCTCATGGATGTCATTAAAAAGCTCATTAAAGAAGAAAATTTGACAGTCATCCTAGTGGAGCAATCTGCAAAATTGGCATTACAAGTCACTGATCAAGTGATCGTTCTAAATCGTGGGCAGGTAACCTATCAGGGTAATAGTGCAGATTTGCTAGGCCAGCCTGAGCAATTAGCTAAACTGATATCTGCAAATTAATTTTTGTATTCTGTTGTGGATCGAGTTTTTATTCCTTGAGAAGAAAAATCAATGTTTTTATTTTGATTTTGTCTTTAATCCAGCTTCAATCTATTCTTTATGTAATTCTCGATAAACTCCTCATTACTGAGAGAAAAGAGCACTAACTCCTTTTAATACTGGTATTTTTTAAATACTTTAGAAATTAGGATTTTAGGTAGAGATGATTTTGTCATTTTGTAGGGGTATCAACTAGTAGGTTTTAGTTGCAAAAAAAGTTTTAATATAAAAAAGTATACCTATTTAATATGGCAATATTTCTGAAGAAAGATGATTCATGAATTTAAGAAATAGTTGGATCCTTTTGGTATTTTTCATCTACTCTCAAGTCGTTTTTTCGCAAACTTGGCCTAATAAGCCTATAACGTTAGTGGTTAGTTATCCCGCTGGCGGGGGAGCAGATGCTGTGGCTAGATCCTTGTCAGGGCCTTTAGGAAAAGCATTAGGAACTTCAGTGATTGTTGAAAATAAGCCTGGCGCCTCAGGTCAAATTGCAGCGTCACTAGTTGTAAAAAGTAATCCAGATGGCTATACCTTATTGCTAGATGCTTCATCCTATGCTGTCAACCCTGGCTTGTTCAAAAAGTTACCTTATGATGCAAGCAAAGATTTTAAAGTGTTGGGAATGTTAGCATTGTTTCCGAATGTTTTATTAGTAAATCCAAATTTTCCGGCAAAAAATGTCAAAGAATTGATTGCAATTGCTAAAAACAAGCCGGAAGAACTTGCTTATGCAACCTCTGGAAATGGCTCTGCACAACACATGGCGGGAGCCATGTTTGAAATTAAGGCAGATATAAAAATGCAGGGTATACCATACAAAGGAGGAGCATTGGCTGTCAATGATGTGATGGCTGGCCAAGTGCCAATTATGTTTGGTACGATTGCATCAACAAAGCCATATGTTGATGCAAAAAAATTAAATGCGTTTGCTGTAACAAGTAAAAAAAGGTCTAATGTTTGGCCAGACGTACCAACGATGGCTGAGGCAGGTGTTCCCGCCTACGAAGTATATGAATGGAATGCTATCTTTGCGCCATCAGGGACACCCGAGCCAATTGTCAAAAAATTATCAGAGGCCATCACTATTGCAATGCAAAGCCCAGAAATGAAAGATAGAATTTCTCAACTTGGCGGAGAGATATATCAAGGTAGTGTTGCTGAGGGTAATCAATTTATTCAGAATCAAATCCAGGAATGGATCAAAATTATTCGTGAAAAAAATATTGCTCTTAATTAAAAAATTTACTCATCATAAGGGAAAAAATGACAAGTCAACCGATTGAAGAAGCACTTCGCTCACATTACATAGACCCTCAACAAATGAGTTGGTCGCCCACACCATTTACGGGCATTAAGATTAAAGTTTTGTATTCTGACCCAACAACTGGAATGTCTACCGTTTTATTTCAAATGGATCCTGGCGCTATTGTGCCGTTTCACGAACATACTGGGCTTGAGCAAACATTTATGTTGGAAGGAAGTTTAGAGGATGAAGAGGGTAAAGCTTTTCCTAATACGTATGTTTGGCGTCCGGGTGGAAGTAGGCACATTGCAGTTGCACCTAATGGCGCAACTTTCTTATCCATGTTTATGAGTCCAAATCATTTCTTTTCAGGCGAGAAATATGATTTGAAGTAAAGCCTTATTCTGGCTGAATGCCTGCAGCCTTTAAGGCAGTTCTCCAACGATCAATATCAGACTTTAAAAAGCTTTGTAAAGCTTCAGGATTGGCTTGTGAAGTTGAAGCAATGGAGGCACTCATTTCTTGGTAACGATCAACGATAGTTGGATCCTTAAGGGCATCTCTTAGGCTAACAGCGAGACGATCGACAACTTCCTTCGAAGTACCCTTGGGGGCATACAAGCCGTGCCAAACTGTTAACTCAAAACCTGGCAGACCAGACTCAGAAAATGTGGGAACTTGAGGTAGAATTTTTAGACGGTTTTTGGTAGCAACAGCAATTGGTTTAAGATTTCCAGCTTTAATATGTGCAATCGTGCTTGCAGGCTGATCACAAATTAAATCAACTTGACCACCTAATAAATCATTGAGTGCTGGTCCTGTGCCTTTGTAAGGGATGCTCGTCCATTTGTTATTCGTGGCACTTTTTAAAAGAGCCTCACATAATTGAGATGTAGCTCCAACGCCAGCATTTGCGAAATTTAATTTATCACCATTAGCTTTTGCATAAACAAGCAGTTCATTTAGATTATTACTAGGAAATTTTTTTCTTGCCACAAGAATCATTGGTACTTCAGTGACGATACCGATGGGTTCAAAATCTTGGATGGGATTGTAGGGTAATTTACTATACAAAGCAGGTGCGCTAGCATGGGCCATGTTGTGGAAAAGAAGGGTATAGCCATCTGCCGGAGATTTTGCAACTTTATTGGCGCCAATAGTTCCTCCAGCACCGCCAGTATTTTCTACTATGACACTTTGATTTAGATTATTTGACATTGAGGCGCCAAGTAATCTACCTAATACATCTGTAGAGCCTCCAGGTGGAAAAGGAATAATCACATGAATAGGCTTGTTGGGGAATGTACTTTGACCATCAGCGCATACGCTCAAAAGATTACAAATAATAAAAAAAACAAGGAGGGTATATTTTTTCATCATAGGCGTGGTGAGTGATGTAAAGAGACTATTTCTAAATGTTCAGGACCCGATCTGGAATATGAATTCATGACGAGAGGATCATGACCTGGGATGATATGTTGGTGAGATTCTGCAAGAGATTCAATTAGTTCGTAAGCATTGAGCATCTCTGAAGTGTCAGAGACGATTGGGAATGGCGAGCGATGTATTAAATTCTCTAAATAATGTGCTGCATCTGAAGCTAAAACAATCCAACCTCTTTTCGTATGAACCCTGACGATTTGCAGACCTCTAGTATGGCCTCCCACCCAGTAGACTTCAATTCCTGAGCGTAATTCATAGACACCATCATGAAAGCCAACACGTTCTTCATAATTTGCATAAATCAGTTCACATACATTGTGGGGGTCATAGGCATGACGGCAAAAAGCATGACGCATATCTTTACCAGTAGCGTATGACATTTCTCGCTCTTGTAAATGAAAGTGTGTATTTTTTAATTTTTCAATATTACCTGCATGGTCATAATGCGCATGGGTTAATACCGTATCTTTAATTTCATGAACATTGATACCTGCATCTTGCAAGGATTGGATGGGGCAACGCAATAAATTTCGTTTTCTTTCAGTAGCGGCCTTTTGGTCAAATCCTGTATCGATGAGGATGGTCTCCTTATCATTTTTTAAAAACCAAACATAATAGTCCATTTGGGTTGATGCATCATGGAGATCATGAACAATAAAATTTTCTAATCTGCGACGACTAATCGTCGCATACCTCATCGCAAATACTTCCCAAGTACCTAAGCCCATATTTAATTTTCCGGATTTTTATCTTTTATATATGCAAACATCGAGGTGTGATCTGCACCTTTTGGGAGAGATTTTTCTGCATTTTCCCATTCTTCAAAACATAGTTGAGCAAAGTTACCGGGAGATTGCATTTCATGAATAAAATCTTTTGCTGTTTGTAAATCTTTTCTCATTAGACCGATGGCAAAACCAGAGTTAAAAGTTCCAGACAACATAAAGTTTTCAACTTTAACCTCGGTTGTATTGTTTTTGCCAGTAGAGGCATTAAAAACTTGGTTTGCCAGATGTGGATTAATGCCAAATTTTTCAGCAGAGACTAAAGCTTCACTAACTGCCAATAAGCCTGCAGCAGAAACATAATTATTTAAAGCTTTAACTGCATGCCCTGCACCAGATGAGCCTACATGAATTATTGTTTTCCCGAGAGCTTGAAAAATCGGCATTACTGGTTGAATATGAGACTCTTCCCCGCCCATCATAATTGCTAAAGAACCATCGGTAGCTCTTTTAACACCTCCAGATACTGGTGCATCAATAAAGCCGAAACCTAAACTATTTAAACGTTCGGAATTCACCTTTGAATTAGTTGGTCTAGATGAACTCATGTCGATGACGAGAGTATTTTTTTGAAAATGGCTCACAATACCATCCTGACCATTACCCCAAAGTAATTGATCAATAATATGACTATCCGGCAGAATCAAAATAATGATATGACAGATTTTTGCAATTTCTTGTGGACTATTTAACCATTCAAAATTTGAGCTAGCATGTATTTTTTCTTTAGCCTGTGTGTTGATATCAAAACCTTTGACTAAAAAATTAGCTTTTAATAAATTATTCGCCATGGGAACACCCATCATTCCAAGGCCAATCACACCGATGATTTTATTTTGCATATACATGTCCTAATTAAAAAGATGTAGTCTCATTTCTAGCCTAAAAGCTTTATTTTTAGGTTATTCTTACCTAGAAATATACACCACTTATTCATAGGAAACATTTTGCGATGGCAAGAATTACAGAAGAATTAATTCAATTTATTCACCAATATCAATTTGAAGAATTGCCAAGTACAGTTGTTCATGAAGCCCGCCGTTCCCTCATGAACTATTTTTCAGTCTGTATTGCCTCATATCAAGATCCAACAATTGTTAAAGCTTATCAAATTTTGAGTCAGTTTTCTGGTAAAGCACAGGCATCAGTGATTGGATTTAAAGATAAGTTAGATATAATGCAAGCATCTGCACTCAACGCGATGGCTGCGAATGTATTTGACTTCGATGACACGCATATCCCCACGATTATTCATCCTACAGCACCTGTTGCAGCCCCACTATTAGCGCTTGCGCAACAAAACAAAACGACAGGTAAGGAATTTCTATTATCTTTAATTTTAGGGATGGAAATGGAGTGCCGAATTGGAAATGCTATATCGCCATTTCATTACAACAAGGGGTGGCATATTACTTCAACTTGCGGAGTGTTTGGTGCAGCAATTGGAAGTGCTAAATTATTAAGATTGAATCAACAACAGATATTGTGGGCATTGGGCAATGCCGCAACGCAAGCTTGTGGCTTAGTCGAAAATTTAGGGACGATGTCAAAAAGCCTAAGTGTGGGAAATGCAGCGAAAAATGGACTTTTATCTGCATTATGTGCGGCAGAAAATTTTGATGGTCCACAGGATCCGTTGGAAGGGGCGAGGGGTTTTTTAACAGTCTTTGGCGATCAAGTTCATTTGAGTTGTTTAAATGATCAATTAGGTACTCTTTGGGAGGTTTCTAATAATACTTATAAGCCATTTCCCTGCGGTGTTGTTCTTAATCCTGTCATCGAGGCTTGTTTAGAAATTTATGAACAAGAAATAGGTAATCCAGACTTTTTATCTTCCATTCAAGCTATTCGAATCAATGGCAATCCCTTATTAAAGCAACGAACTGATCGGCCATTGATTGAAAATGGCAGGCAATCACAAGTTAGTGGGCAACATGCTGTTTCAGTGGCACTGCATTTTGGGCAAGCTGGTCTTCGAGAGTTTAGTGATGCAACAGTAAAAAATGAAAAGATTCAAGCCTTTTATTCGAAGGTATCTTTTCACGACGATTCTACAATTCCGGTTGATGGCGTGAAAATTCAATTGATATGTAAAGATAGAATCATTGATAAACATATTGAGCATGCAAAGGGCTCTGTCACTAGACCTTTATCAGATGCAGATTTAGAAAATAAATTAAAAAAACAAATTGGTCAGCAGCAATTGCATATTGATGCTGAAAAACTCATTAGTCTTACTTGGTCGATTGATCAAATGAAGGATGTAGGAGCATTATTGAATGTATTACAGTTTAATCAATCTTAATATTGGCTTCCTGAATAATTTTTTTATAATTAAGAATTTCTGAGTGAATATAGTCTGTAAATTCTTTGGTGCTACCGCCGACGATTTCTATACCATTGCTCAAAAGTTTTTCACGAATCTCTTGATCTTTAAGCACTTCATTGAGTTCTACGTTTAGTTTATTGATAATCGCTGGAGGCGTTTTAGCTGGCGCTAAGACTGCGTGCCATGCCACAGCTTCAAATCCTGGATAACCAGATTCTGCCACTGTGGGAACTTGAGGTAAAAGTTTCGAGCGATTTTTACTTGTCACTGCGAGACCTTTAATTCGATTCGATTGCACCATGGGAGTACTTGATCCGGCATCACCAAAAGTAAGACTTACAACACCTGCCATTGCATCAATCAAGGCTGGTCCAGCACCCTTGTAAGGGATATGAATCATTTTTATTTGCGTAGTCCGCATAAATAGTTCAGCAGCTATTTGCGCAGAGCTACCTTTTCCAGCAGTACTAAAAGAATATTTTTCAGGATTATTTTTAGCTGACTGGATAAATTCCTGAAGATTTTTTACTGGAATTTGATTATTCATTGCGATTAAGTATGGATAACTCGTCAGTTGAATAATCGGTGAAAAATCTTTTTCAGGATCATAAGGAACTTGAGGAAATAAAGATGGATTAATTGCATTGGGGCCAGTTTGTCCAAGGAGTAGGGTATAGCCATCTGGGCTAGCTTTCGCAACGGCATCAGTTCCGGCGATACCTCCTGCGCTGCCTCTATTATCAATGACAAAAGATTGCCCTAAACGGATCGATAATTTCTGAAATACGAGTCTTGCAACGATATCTGCGCCACCACCCACTGCAAATGGTACGATTACTTTAACTGGTTTATTTGGATACTCTTGAGCAGATGTATAAAATGCTTGTAATAAGCCAAAGATAAAAATTAAAGTGGGCCAAACTCGGTTGATTGTAGGCATAATGATTCCGATTTAAAAATTATAAAAGTAGGGGGCGAATTTGAATTTATTGTCAATTATATTAAAGTGTTTTATTACTCTATTACTGGGTTATTTATCCATATTACAGGCACATGCGCAAGGAAAAGATTTTCCGAATAAACCGATACATTTAATTATTCCCTTTGCTCCAGGAGGTGTTACTGATATTGGTGGGCGTTATATTGCTCAACAACTCTCTCAAAAGCTAGGTGTAGAAGTGTATGCAGAAAATAAAGCTGGGGCTTCGGGCAATATAGGGGCAAGTTATGTTGCAAAAGCTGATCCAGACGGTTATACATTATTAGTGGGTTTTGATGGCACATTAGTGATTAACCCGCACATCTTTGAAAAAATTCCCTTTAGCACAATGAATGATTTTTCACCAATTGGTAAGATTGGCGATGCCGCACTCATTTTGCTGGCAAATCCAAGTTTTCCAGCCAAGACAGTAAAAGAGGTGATTGCGTTATCAATGAAGGAGTCTAAAGGTTTATCCTATGCGACATCAGGTATCGGGGTAACGCCACATATTGCTGGGGAATTACTCAAGCAAAAGACTAAGGCGAATTTAGTAGCTATCCCCTATAAAAGTGGAGGACAAGCTTTGATTGGTTTGATGGGCGGTGATGTTCCACTAGCATTTACTAATTTAGCTGGCGCAACCCAATATATTGATAGTGGTCAGTTAAAGCCTATTGCAGTTTCAGCAAAAAACCGTGTCTCGGCTTTACCCAATGTGCCAACCTTTATAGAAAGTGGCTTTAAGGATATTTCTGTCATGTCTTGGATTGGTTTGTTAGCTCCTGCCAAAACTCCAAAGCCTATTATTTTGCAGATCAATAAAGCCCTCAATGAAATATTAAATTCTGAACAGGCAAGAGAAAAGCTCAATGGACTAGGTATTTTGGTAACATCGACTTCGCCAGAAGCTTTTTATGATGAAATCAAATCAGATCTAGATCTTTATGAAAAAATAGTAAAAACTGCAGGTATTAAAGCTCCTTAACTTTTTTTAGAATAAAAAATGAAAATCAAAACATCCTTTTTGCTACAGATCTCCGTTTTACTTTTAACTATATGTTGTTCGAATATATATGCTCAAACTGGAGATTTTCCAAACCATCCAATTAAGTTAATCGTTCCTATTGCACCAGGTGGTGGGACTGACATTATTGGGCGCAAGGTAGCGCAAAAGTTAAGTGACATATTGCCGCAATCTACTTTTGTAGAAAACAAAGCGGGCGCAGGCTCTTTAATTGGTACAGAGTTTGTAGCAAAAGCCGCACCTGATGGCTATACTTTATTAGTTGGTGGCTTATTTAATATGGTCATGAATAAGGCCTTGATGAAAAACTTGCCCTATGACCCCTTAAAGGATTTCATTCCACTGGGATATATCTCGGCTAATGCATTTGTTTTATCAGTTCGACCTGATTTACCGGCCAATAATCTTTCTGACATGGTTAAGTTGATGAAAGACAAGCCGGGACAATTTACTTATGGTTCTGCTGGGATTGGAACCTTACAGCATGTTTGGGGGAATATTTTGGCTGATCAGTTAGGCTTAAGCCTCACTCATGTCCCTTTTAAAGGGGCGCCACAAGCTTACCAAGAAATGATGGCAGGGCGATTGGATATGATTTTTGATAATGTGGCAGCATCCAAGTCTTTTGTGCAATCCGGACGCTTAAAAGGCTTGGTCACCTCTGGAGAAAAACGCTCACCACTTTTTCCTCAGTTACCCACTATTAATGAGACAGGGCTGACAAAGTTCAATGGCGAGAGTTGGTTTGGTATTTTTGCACCCGCAAATACCCCAGCGCCGGTAGTGGCTAAGTTGCGTCAAGCCTTAGCGCAAGTCAATAAGGATCCAGAATTTATTGCACTTGTTGAAAAAGATGGTGGCAGAATGTTGAATATATCTGCGGCTGACCAACAGGCATTCTTGCTAGATGAAATTAATCGTTGGGTACCTTTAGTGGCAAAAAGTAATGTAAAAATCGATTAAGTTCTAGATATCTCAATTGAAATCAATAGAGAAGAGAAATAACTTTTATAAAATAAATGTCAACCTGATCAAACTACTAAGCGTTATAGGGGTAGTAGACAAGTATTTTATACTTTTGCTAATGGGGTATCCTTGGATTGGAGATTTAATATGCAAAGCTTCAATAAACAAATCCTAACGGCCTTGGTCATGTTAGCTTCTCTTTCTGCCATAGCTGATGCCCATGCCCATCGTTATTACCATCCTCGCTGGGGTTGGGGTGTCGGGGTTGGATTTGTCGGTGGCGCAGTGATTGCCTCCCAATATCCAAGGCCTTATTACTATCAACCATATCCACCACCGGTGATTTATCAACAACCGATTGTGGTGCCTGCACCTCCCGTATCAAACTACCAGGTACCAGCCCCGGCTCTTGCCAAGGCGTCAATTTGGTATTTTTGTGAGTCGGAAAATAATTTTTATCCTAATGTGGCGAGTTGCCCGGAACCATGGAAGCCTATCCAAACTGATTCATCTTCTGCGTATATTCCACAGACACCACCCCCTACGGTATCTTTAACACAGTAGTCAATATTGCCCGCTTGTATTCAATATCGATATTCCTTTTAAGTGACATATATGATAGCTAGGTGACTATTCATATATCTCAATGAATTTACCCTTCTTATCCGAAAAAATATAGTAAAAGTATCAATTTTTTGTTTTACTAGGGTAAGGACTTATTTTAGGGATGATTATTTTTGGTTTGATAGCTATTCATAAAGACATGCAACTTCAAATTGAATCTTGAGTGCGCCAACTCTAAAATCTTACTCTAACGCTTTCTATCCAAACTTCCCAATCCGTTGATACTTGGTTCGTGGCTTTAGATACTTTAGTGAATACAATTATGAAATGTAAGTTCAAAGATGAGATGATTTTAGAAATAATGTTTACAAAAGAAATGGCTGACGTTTTACAAAATCGAAATATGGGACTTTCTCAAATTGACGTAGTTTCAATAATCGGCAGTAATGGCGTCAACTTGAATTTTTGAGGATTCTATCCCGTTAAAGGATTTAGTCTTATTAAAAGAAATTATTTTAAAGCGTAAAAGGGAAGTCCAAATTCACCCATTTATATCAGTACATCCGTTAAAAAAGTTAATGGTAAGTGGACTTTTTGTCGGTAATAATAAAAAAGGAATGTTTTCTTGACTTGTTGGAGATCGGCGTTTAGCGGTAAATGTTATTTTATAGGCTACTCAAGAGATACCGAATTTTATCGATCAGCTTTATACAGAGATAACTAAAGGTAATTAGATTGAGGTAAGAACAGTCACCCATCCATTAAAGGGGTTAGTTGCCCTGATTGGTGGGAATTATTTATCTCATGAAGTTCTTCAATTGGATAATGAATTAAAACAAGGTAAATTTATCGACCCCTCTAAAACATCTGATATTGAAAAAAATTATCGGATATTTATAGAAGCACTGATTCATGAAAACATGATACGCGTAACAGTTATTGGTAAAAACCTTGCATTGATTTCTTAACGACTGATTCGCAAGTGAACTGGGGATATACTATATTCGAAAAGAGTATGATAAAAATACCATTACAGTTGTAATTAATATACATTAACAATAAATATAGAGGCTATGCATGGAGAATGTAAAAGGTTTTGTTAGAAGAATCGTCACGGGACATGATGAACAAGGAAATGCTATTTTTACTGATGATGGTGCGGCGCCCTCTGTTCATACGAATCCAAAACGCGAAGGATTTTATTTAACTAATTTATGGGTTACGCATGAAACCCCAGTACCAATTAATAATGATCCTGATCCCACATCTGCGCCATTAAAGCTAGAGCCACCCAAAAACGGCTCCGTCGTTAGAATTATTGAATTTGGGCCTGAGGGCGAGTGGTTAAAGAAACTCGATAACGATGGTGCAAAAACTGCTTTTGGAGCAATGGGTACGAACAAAGCATCAACCTATCAATCTGGCGGTCATCCTTTGATGCATCGCACTGAGACAGTAGATTACGCACTTATTTTGGAAGGTGAGATTTATATTGTTTTGGACAAAGAAGAGCGACTTATGAAAACGGGTGATTTTTTAGTCGAGAGGGGTACGAACCATGCCTGGGCTAATCGGTCAGGTAAACCGTGCAAGGTTTTGTTTGTTTTAATTGATGGTCAATTTGACCCAGAGATTGCTAAGCACTTTTAAGGAGTAGTATGAAAAAAATCTTACATACGATTTTGATCAGTTTTTTAACCTCATTGATAAGTTCAACTTTTGCGGTTGAATTAAAAGTGTTTAGTGGCGGCCCATATGAGGCTGCTTTTCATGAGTTGGCAAAAGATTTTGAAACTAGTACAGGCCACCGTTTAATAATTGAATACGGCACTGCCCCACAGTTACAACAAAAATTAACTGATCAGGTTCCGGGCGATTTAATGTTGACAGCTACTAATTTAATGAATCGACCAGAAAATCAAGCGAAGTTGGTAGAGGGAACGATGGCTCTCTTAGGTAAAGGTGGTGTTGGGATTATGATAAAAAAAGGTAATTCGATTCCAATAATGAATACTTCTGAGTCATTTCGAACTGCAGTGATCCAGGCGGACCGACTGATTTATAACAAAGCCTCAACGGGTTTATATATGGATCAGCTATTTAAAAAAATCGGCTTATCTGAAAAGTTGGAAAGTAAAACTGAACGATTTGTGAATGGTGATGATGCAATACAACGGGTGATTCGTGGCTCACCTAATGAAATTGGATTTGGTGCAATTGCTGAAATAAAACTCAATGAGTCAAAAGGGGTTGTCCTTGCTGGGCCATTGCCGGATGAGTATCAAAATTATACGAATTATTCAGGGGCTGTTATGAAAACCTCAAAGCACCCCAAAGAAACTCAGCAATTGATTGAATATTTGCAATCAGATAAATCGAAAGCCCTGTTCAAGAGAACTGGGATTGATTAAGTCTTTGCACCTTCGTCTGTCCAGCTAGGAACTCGACCCGCAAGGATTGCTTCTTGAGCAGAAAAGTTGAGTTCTACTTTGATTCCATTAATTGGTTCGCGCATGAACAATTGGTACAAATTGGAGTTGTGGGCTTTTCTTTCGCTAAAGTCCACGCCATTTTTTTGTAAACGTTCAATAAATTCCAACATCCCCGTGCAGTTAAAACAAACATGATCGATACGGCCTGAGCCCAGGCTACCCCCACCAGAATAATCTTGACTAGCTTGATCCTGTGGCGTGCTGAGATAGGTATTCTGATGATCAGAAAATTTAGCTTTACCAATATGAACAACATCTTGTTCGCCGATATAAAGCCAATACACAGGAAAACCAAATTCAGGATGATATCCACTTACAAAGCCAAGGTTATTACAAAACCAATCCCTAGTGGCTTCAGGATCATGAGTCAAAATCAGAATATGTTCCATAAATTGAAGTGGCATTTTTGTCTCCTTTGGCCTAATTATTTTCGAGGATAGGAATAAATCGACCATCCTCCATTTCCAGTTTGGGTCTAATCCAAATGGTATGGTTGATGAGTGCTTCATAAACATAGGCATCTTCTAAAGTGGCTTCTATTTTTGCCAGGTGTAAAATCCGATAGAACCCACCTGTTTTAAGGTGTTGTAATTTTTGCCCTGGAAAAAAAACTTTTTGATTATTTGTCATATGAATTACTCCTTTGAACATATTAACATTGATAGCTTTTCCCATTGCAGCCAGAATCACTGATTAAATTAGTCGAGTGGGAAATGCCTTATGGTAAATATGCTGGTAGAAAACTGGCAGATTTACCTGGGCATTATTTGGCATGGTTTGCACGGGAGGGATTTCCTAAAGGTGAATTAGGGGAATTACTCGAGTTAATGTTTACCTTAGATCACAATCAATTAAGGGGCTTATTAGACCCATTGCGAAAACATCCTTCGCGTTAAATATGTTTTAATGTACATTAAATACATATACATATAACTACAATTTGGGGGCTAACAATGAGATTATTAAAAGCTTTTCTATGGATAAGTCTTGCTATTCAGGTTAATTTATCTTTTGGTGCAGAGGCTTATCCATCACGAACAATCAAGTTTCTTGTGCCATATGCTGTTGGGGGTTTGCCGGACATTGTGATTCGTCGAATTGGGCAAAGACTGTCTGAGAAAGTTGGACAACCAGTTGTGATAGATAATTTACCTGGTGCTGGAGGAATTAATGCAGGACAGGCGTTAATTAATTTACCAGCTGATGGATATAATTTTATTTTTTCTGATAGTGCAATGCTCTCCATAACGCCACTTGTATTTAGCAAAGTGCCATATGATATCAAGAAGGATTTTTTACCGATATCTTATGTAGCAAAAGCACCATTTTTTCTTGCAGTTAATCCTAAAGTCCCTGCCAAGAATTTAGAAGAGTTTATTCAGTTAGCAAAAAGTAAGCCTGGTGAAATTAGTTGTGGATCGTCTGGTGAAGGATCATTACATCATTTAACAATTGAAGCAATGCAAATTGCTTTTGGAATTAAGTTATTACATATACCCTATAAAGGTACTGGGCAATCCGTACCAGCAGTTATTGCAGGCCAGGTAGATTGTGTTTTAGCAGCGATGCCATCACTAGCTGGATTTGTTGCAAGTGATCGTGTCCGAATATTAGCCTCCGCTAGTGCGAATACAACTCCTTTAGCACCAAACGTTAAACCTATGGGGCAAGATGTTAAAGATTTTGATTATGCATTTTTGTTAGGAGTAATTGGAAAACCAGGAACTCCACAAGTAGCAATTGATAAGTTAAATTCTGAATTTGCCGAAATTGTTAAAGAGCCCGATATGATTCAAAAGCTTGCCTTGATTGGTGTTGAACCAGTAGGGCAAGGTTCAGAAGCTTACAAGAAAGCTTTAGATAAAGATGCGGAATCATTGAAAAATACGGTTAAAAAAGCTGGCATATTACCAAAGTAAATGGAGAGTTATCTGTGGAACAAGTAATGCGAAAATTATCTCGAACCCCTTCAGACTATCGCTGGCCTGAAGGAGCTACCACAAGAGTTCCTTTTTGGGTGTATACCGATGATGAGATTTATCGTAGGGAGCAAGAAAAGATATTCGGTGGTGCCACATGGAACTATGTTGCTTTAGAAGCTGAAATTCCTAATCCAGGAGATTTTGTAAAAACTTCGATAGGCGATAGACCAGTAATTGTAGTGCGCGATAAAGATGGCTCAATCAATGTGATTGCTAATAGTTGTGCACATCGAGGTGTTGCCTTTTGTAAAGAGTCTAGAGGTAATGCACAAAGCTTCACATGTCCTTACCATCAGTGGAATTACGATCTCAAAGGCAAATTAGTTGGGATACCCTTTCGACGAGGATATAAAAAACAAGGTGGAATGCCGGATGATTTTGACTTAAATGAGCATTCGGTTAGATCCCTAAAAGTTCACAGTCGACATGGCGTTATCTTTGCTAGCTTTGATCATTCTGTAGAGTCATTTGAAGAATATATTGGCACTAATATGCTTGGTTACTTTGATCGAGTATTTGATGGTAGGGAATTAAAAGTCCTTGGTTATGAAAGACAGAGCATTGACTGTAATTGGAAGTTAATGTTTGAGAATATTAAAGATCCTTATCACGCAAGTGTTTTACACGTTTTTTTAATGACATTTGGATTATTTCGAATGGATCAAGAATCTGCGGTGGAGATGGATGAAACTGGTCGGCATAGTGCTTTAATCAGTCGGCGAGCTGGTCAAGCTAGTGCAGAAGCAGCACAAGAGATGAAAAATAATTTAAGAAATGATTTCAAATTAGAAGATCCAAACTTACTCGATGTTGTAAAAGAGTTTTCTGGAAATAATAGTGTTGTGATGTTGACTTTATTCCCTAATATTATTGTTCAACAACAATCTAATACATTAGCTATGCGTCAAATAGTTACTAGAAGCCCTGGGGTATTTGAGTTGCATTGGACATTTTTTGGCTATGCAAGTGATAGTGAGGAGATGGTTAAAAGGCGTGTTCGTCAAGCAAACTTGATGGGGCCATCGGGCTTGGTGTCGGTTGATGATAGTGAAGTCTTAGCCATGTCTCAGTCGGGGATGTTCCCTTATGATAATCATCAAGTTGTATTGGAAATGGGGGGGCGAGAAATAGAGGATACGAACCATATGATTACAGAGGTTGCGATCAGAGGATTTTATAAATACTATGCAAAGGTAATGGGTTTATGAGCCATATCGCGCCCACAGAGTTAGAAGAAGTTGTTATTAATCACAAAATACAAACTCTTAATAATGAATATGTTTTGGCATTAGACCAAGATAACCTTGACCTTTGGCTTTCATTTTTTTCTGAGAGTTGTACTTATAGAATTATTTCACGAGAAAATCATGAGTTGAATCTGCCCATTGCCGTTTGGCATAGTGACAGCAAGGCTATGTTAAGAGATCGAGTTTTAGCTTTAAGAGATTCAACTTTATATCGACCTAGATATCTCAGGCATTTAATTTCTGGTGTCAAGATTAATCAAATAAAAGATGGGGTTATTTTCTCGGAAGCTAATGTATTGATTGCTGAAACCGTCATTGACTTTAAGACTCAAATATTATTATGTGGAAGATATTTAGATGAAATAGTTTTGGAAGATGGGCGATATAAATATCGAAATCGCGTTTGTGTCTATGATTCAACTCTTTTACCAACCTCATTAGTTTATCCAGTTTAATTTAAATTTTAGGAAATTTTATGCATCAGCAAAATGAAAATGTATTGTTTCAGAAGATAGATGATGTTTCATTTATAACTTTAAATATGCCTGAAACTGGCAATAAAATTCCACAAACTGTTGTAACGAGATTGGGGGAGTTATTAGAACAAGCTAGTCTAGATCATTCATTAAAAGCTGTAGTCATTAATGCTCATGGAGATCATTTTTGTCTGGGTAGAGATGGTGGAAAAAAATCAAATGAAAATCCCCCAAGTCCTCTTCAGCTAAGAGAGAAAATGATGGGCCCAATAACTAAAGTTTACTCAGCACTTAGGGCTATTCAAGTTCCTGTTGTGGCTGTTGTTAAAGGAGAGGCAAATGGTTTTGGTGCTGCTTTAGCTGGTTCTGCAGATATTACCTTAGCCGCTGATAATGCACAGTTTTCTTTTCCGGAATTATTAGTAGATATGCCTCCAACCTTAGCCATGGCGACGGTTATGGATCGAGTTGGGCCAAAGGCGCTGAGCTGGCTTGTGTATACGAATGCACATATTTCTGCTCAAAGAGCATGCCAAATAGGTTTGGTGAGTGAAGTGGTTCCTCTGAGTGAATTATCAACTGCTCAAGACCAACTGCTTTCCCAACTTAGAGCAAGAACAATTCCTGCATTAGCTACCGTTAAAGACTTTTTGGCAAATTGTAGATTAGATGAGTTTCATCAAGCAGCAAATTACGCAAAAAATTCTTTAGCATTAGTACTAAGCTCAAAGTAAAAGGTTCAATATGTTCAAAAATATTTTTATTTATTTTGCATTGAATATGTTTACTTTTAATTATGCTATTGCTCAATCTAATATCGTTAAGGTCATTGTTCCTTATGCGCCTGGAGGTAATGTAGATAATATTGCTCGTGCTTATAGCAAATTTGTCAGTGAAAAATTCAATGAGAATTGGATGGTTGAAAATATCAGTGGTGCAAATGGCGTTATTGGGGCATCACATGTAGCTAAATCTAAGCCTGATGGGAAAACGTTATTATTTAGTGCAGATGTTCATTCGATGGCTTCGTTGGTTATTAAATCGGTTCCATATGATGCGATTAATGATTTCACCCCTATCTCTCTTGTTGCCAAAGCGCCATTAATATTTGTTGTTAATCCCGATTCAGTTAAAGCTAATAATTTAACGCAATTAATAGATGAAATTAAACCTGCGCCTGAAAAATTTAATTTTGCGATTTCAGGAGCGGGGTCATCTCCACAACTTGGAGCTGAAATTTTTAAATCGAAAACTAACTTATCGTTAACCACGATTAATTATCGTGGTACTGGTCCTGCTGTAATAGACTTGGCTGGAGGCCATGTTAATTTAATGGTAGTCACTCCGCTTGCAGTCATGCCTCTCATAAAAGCAGGCAAATTAAAGGCTTTGGCAGTAACATCTAAAACCCGTTTTTCACCTTTGCAAGATATTCCAACAACTGCGGAAGCCGGCATGCCGGGATTCGAGTTAGAGAACGCATATGGTTTTTGGGGGCCTAAAGGCGTGCCATCTTCGCAAATTTTAAAAATCAGCCAGCAATTAAAAAAGGTAAGTGAAGATCCTGAATTACAACAAAGACTTATAGAATTAGGGGTTAATACTGCGTGGGTATCTCCAGAAGATACAGCAAGCCATATTACAAAAGAATTCAAGCGCAATAAAGAAATTTATAACAAAGCAAATATTAAGCCAGAATAATTTTTTTGAAAGATAAAATGAATAAAAATGATCCTTTACAAAGCAAGCAGTTTGGTTATGTTGATCTAGGGCAACATATCGAACGCCTTGACCAAGCTGGTTTACTTTGCAGAATTGATGAACCGGTAAATAAAGATACAGAGTTACATCCTTTAGTGAGATGGCAATTTCGGGGTGGAATAGCTGAAGAAAAGAGAAAGGCATTTCTCTTTACGAATGTGGTTGATAGTAAGGGCAAACGCTACGATATTGATGTAGTCGTAGGAGCTTTAGCTGCAAATCCAGAAATATATCGAATTGGCATGAATGTGGCAAATTTTGAAGATATTGGACCAGCTTGGGAGAATGCAATTGCTAATCCTATACCTCCGATGATTGTCAACACTAAAGATGCACCTTGTCACGAGATCATTATTCAAGGTCATGACTTAGAAGGTTCTGGAAACGGATTAGAGTCAATTCCTTTTCCAATATCAACTCCAGGTTTTGATGCTGCGCCATATATTACTGCTGCGTGTGTCACTACCCGAGACCCAGATACAGGTGTACAGAATATGGGGACATATCGGGGACAAATCAAATCACCCACTCGACTGGGTATGATGATGCTTGCAAATTTGAGAGCCGGTGGTTTAGAGCATTGGAAAAAATACAAAGCTAGAGGCGAGAAGATGCCAGTTGCAATTGTGATTGGCTGTCCTCCATTTGTTAATTTTCAAGGACCACAAAAACTTCCAATCGGTCTTGATGAGCTTGCTGTTGCAGGAGGATTGGCTGGTGAGCCGATTCGAGCTGTTAAGGGTCACACCGTAGATATTCTGGTTCCTGCTGAATCAGAAGTGGTTATAGAAGGATTTGTTGATACAGATTTTTTGGAGCCAGAGGGGCCTTTTGGTGAATCACATGGCTATGTAGCTCTTGAAGACTACAATACCGCTGTTACCGTAACCGCCATCACACGCCGAAAAAAAGCGACTATTATGTCGATCATTTCGCAAGTCACACCTAGTGAATCCAGTGTGATAAAAAAATTAGCATACGAGCCTTTATATCTGAGCCATTTAAAAAACCGTTTATCCATTAAAGGTATTAAAAAAGTTACTCTACACGAAGCCCTGACTAATTTACGTAAAGTGGTTTTCCTACAGTTTGCAAGAGGAACTTCTAAAACTGAAATATGGCGTGGTTTAAATGGCACGATGACATTGCAGGCAGCTATTGGAAAATTTGTAATTGCGATTGATGAAGACATTGATCCAAATAACATCGACGCTGTTTTGTGGGCAATGTCCTATCGTTGTGATCCTGGGCAAGATATTCAAATTGTTCGGTATAGAGAGATGGGACATGGTCCTAGAAGTGAATATACTCCTGAGATTGATTCTGCCATGCTCATCGATGCAACCATGAAGTATCCAATGCCACCATTAGCGCTTCCTAAAAAAGAGTATATGGAAAATGCGAAAAAATTATGGGAAAAACTTGGTTTACCTGAATTAAGACCTGAGTCTCCTTGGTATGGATATGACCTAGGGGATTGGAGTGAGCAATGGGATAAGAATGCCTTAGACGCCACGAAGGGTCTTTGGATGGAAAGAGATCAGGACTACATAGATAGGAGAAGTTACGATGCCATTCCTAATATGCCAGTAAAGAAAAACTAATACTGATTAAGCAGTTTTGATTCGTTGAATGAATCGTTGCCCAGTTTGTTTTGTGCCTAATGACCCACCAATATCCTGAGTCGTTTCTTTGGCGGCTATCGCTTGCTCCATACACTGATCGATTAATTTCGCGGCTTGAATATAGAGTGGTAATTGATGTCTTTGTCCCAACCAGTTTAAGAGCATGCTGGCAGAAGTAATCAGGGAAAAAGGATTAGCAATATCTTTTCCTGCAATATCTGGAGCGGAACCGTGCGCCGCTTGTCCCATAGCATATGAGTCACCCGCATTCAGAGATCCGCCCAATCCAAGACTGCCAGATAATTCCGCCGTTAAATCGGAAAGAATATCACCAAACATATTGGTCGTTACGATCGTATCAAAGCGTTCTGGATTTCTGACTACGTGGGCCATCATGGCATCCACAATAAATTCATCGACCGTTACTTCAGGATAGTTTTTTGCTACGTTGTAGCAACTTTCCATAAACATACCGTCAGTAATTCTTAATACATTTGCTTTATGAACGATGGAGACATGTTTTTTTCGTGTCATAGCTAATTCAAAAGCTGATTTAGCAATTCGGTCACAACAGAGCCGAGTTATTCTTCTCAGGGCGATACCGACTTCCGGAGTTACCAAAATTTCACTATTACCTGACTCCACATTACGATCCGAATAGAAGCCCTCTGTATTTTCACGAACAACGGCAAGATCAAACGGATTCATCCGTGTAGGAATATTCGGAAATGTTTTCGCAGGACGAATATTGGCGAATAAATCTAATTGCTTTCGGAAATATTTAGAAGGATTAATCTCGCCTTTTGATTCATCTTTAAAGTCAAAAGTTGCCATTGGTCCTAGCATAAGACCATCAGCAGCTTTTACTTTTGCGAGTAATTCTGGGGTGACGGTTGCATGGTATTTTTGTAAACTAACATGACCCGCAATTTCATGATCAAGTTGCAACTGAAGGTTTAACTTATCTGAAACTGTTTCTAATATTTGGGTACAAACTGCCATGGTTTCCGGGCCGATGCCATCGCCAGGAATAATAATAATTTTCATGAATTTATTCGATTTTTAAGTTAAGTGATTGAAGACTTTTTTTGTAATTATTCAGTTCCGAGCGATGAAATTGAGCAAACTCTTCTCGTGTATTTGGTTTGATATTGATACCTTCTTTTTCAAATTGTTTTTTAAATTGAGGATCATTTAGGATTTGATTGATCATTGTATTTAATGATTGTAGGATTGGCTCAGGAGTATCAGAAGGAGCAAATACACCACCCCAAAGAGTAAAGCTAAACTCTTTACCAATATCCTCTGCAACCGTGTGAAGTTGAGGGAAAATATTGGTCCTCTTTGGCGAGGATACTGCTAAAGCTTTTAGTTTATTGCCTTCAATAAACTGCACCACTGAGGGTGTACTTGCGAAAAATATATTGACGTGACCACCCAAAATGTCAGTCATTGCTGGACCAGCGCCTTTATAAGGAGCGTGCGCCATTTCAAGACCAGTCAATTGTGCTAAGGATGCCCCAGCTAAATGACCAGGAGTAGCTGTACCTGAAGAAGCGTAAGTAAATTTATTGGGTTGGGATTTTGCTAGTTTGATAAATTCTGGAAGAGAATTGTATGAAGAATTTAATGGGGCTACTAAGGTTAATGGCACTTCACCAATGAGAGCAATTGGCTTAAGATCTTGATACGGGTCATAACCTAAATCTTTACTCACAATCGTATTGATGACCATTTCACCCGTTTGCCCCAGAAGAAGGGTATAGCCATCTGCTTTCGCCTTTGTTACAAAGCGTGTACCAAGAGCGCCAGTCGCACCAGGTTTGTTTTCGACAATAAAAGATTGTTTGGTTTTAACCGTTAATTGTTCAGCAAGTTGTCTTGCTAAAAGATCTCCAAGACCACCGGGAGCATAAGTTACCACAATCGTTACGGGCTTATTTGGATATGCTTGTCCAAAACTCAGAGAACTAATGAAGAAGAGGGCACCAATTAAAATATTTTTCATGTTTTTCTCAATTTAAGAAGAGTGGTTATTGGATCTTATTTTAGCTGAATTGGTATTAAGTAATTCCATTTAGATGATAATTGGTAAATACTTATTTAGGAGATTACTATGACCATTCAAAATCAGCCAGAGAATCATCTACTCAAGAATAATTTTTTGGAAAAGTTAAAAAATAATGAGTTGGTATCTTCGATGACGGTCAGGATGGTCAAGGGTATTGAGATTGCTCAAATGGCTAAAACCGCTGGTTTTGACTCGATCTATATTGATTTAGAGCATAGCAGTTTTTCATTAGAAACCACCAGTCAAATTTGTATGGCTGCTTTAGGTATTGGATTAGCCCCTTTTGTAAGGGTTCCAGCAAATACGCCAGAGTGGATTTCAAGGGTGTTAGATATTGGTGCTCTAGGTATTATTGCGCCACATATTCGAACCGCTAAAGAAGCTCAACAGGTTGTAATGGCAGCTAAATTCCCACCATTTGGCGAGAGATCTGCCGCAGGGGCACTCCCACATTTAGCGTACCATTCGCTTCCAGCAACAAAATCTTACCCAATCATGAACGCCAATACCGTAGTCATTGTTCAATTTGAAAGTCAGCAAGCGCTCGATAACGCTGAGGAGATTATTTCCACGCCGGGTATTGATGTTGTTTTGATCGGTACAAACGATTTAACTGCAGATATGGGAATCACTGGTCAGTATGATCATGCCCGAGTAGATGAGGCTTATCGACTCACCATTAATCTATGTCAAAAACATGGGAAGTGGTGTGGGGTAGGGGGATTATCTTCTCGACCTGATTTAGTTGAAAAGTATGTAAAGTTGGGGGCTAGATACGTTTCTGCTGGGACTGACATGGCCTTTTTAATGTCAATCGCAGCAGAAAAAGCAAAGCAAATCAAACAAATCCAATTTTAAAAACCAAATAAACGTGCAGGGTTGTCTTCTAAAATCAGTTTTCTAATGCTTTCTTGATAAGTCCAACGGCCTAACAAGTTAAATAGCTCTACTGAGCTTTTTTCACCAAAGGATAGGTGAGGGTAATCACTTCCCCAAATAATTTGTTGCGGCGCTGCATCGATAATTGCTTTTGCTAAAGGATCTGCATCGACAAAGCCTGGCGTTTTGGACATTCTATAAATGCCTGTAAATTTTGCGTAGGCGAGTTGATTTGGATCTTTTAATAAATTTAAAAAGTTTTTGAAGGCGGGTGTATCGACACCATCTTTTGCAAGATTCATACCCATATGTGCCATCGAAAAAGGTAGCTCTAATCTTTGAAAAACGGGAATCAGTTCTGCTGTTAACCAACCTGGTAATAAAAAATCCAAATGCCAACCAATTTCAGAGCATCGCTTAGCAAGGATATCGATGCGGGACTTTAATTGATCTGCAAGTCCTGAAGTTTGAGGAAAAACAGGGCTTACATTAACTCGAACTCCTCTGACTCCCAGATCATTCATTGAAGCAATTAGTTCATCTGGAGCATTTTCATCAATATCAACGATACCGCGACAATTTTTAGTTCCTATGATTTTCATAGCATCTAACATGCAAGAGTTATCTCGACCATAGGCACTGGGTTGGACAAAGACGTATCTTGAAATACCTAAATGCTTTGCAAGCTGTAGGTAATCCTCTAGGGGGGCATGGGGTGGGGCATATCGCAAATCTGATCCATAAGGATATAACTCTGCTGGGCCAAAGACATGAAAGTGGGCATCACAGGCATTGGGTGGCGCTGTAAACTGAACTAGTTCAGCAGGATTAAAAGACATAAATTTCCTTATATTGAGTTAATTGAGATTGGCTTTTATATCCGATTTTTTGATGATTTCAGACCACATCGAACTCTCATCTCGAATGAGTTTTGAAAACTCAGCAGGCGAATTGGAAGTTGGATTTACACCGGCATTTTTAAATACTTCAATGACTTGTGGCGTTTGAATGGCATGCACAATTTCTTGATGCATTTTTTGAATAATGTCATTGGGTGTTCCAGATGGAGCCATGACACCGAACCAATAAGTCATTTTATAGTTCGGAAAACCGGCTTGTGCAAAGGTAGGTACTTGTGGAAATAAAGGATGCCTTTGATTACCACTAACAGCAAGCCCCATTAATTTCCCCTCACGAATAAATGGGGCAGTAGAGCCGACACTACCAATAGCCAGATCAACTCGGTCAGCGACCACATCAACAATAGCACTGGCGATTCCTTTGAAAGGAATATGAGTCATTTTGATATTGTTTTGGAGGAGTAATGCTTCCATTGCTAAATGGGCTGATGATCCAATACCGCCTGAACCATAGTTATACTCATTCGGACTTGTGCGAGCCGTTTGCACAATTTCTTTCAGATTTTTTTGCGGCAAATTGAGTCGACCTACTAAAACAGCTGGACCATCAGCAACTAAAGAAACTGGGCTAATATCTTTAAGAGCTTGATAGGGTAATTTTTCATATAGAGCTGTTGATACAGCGAATGAATTATCCGTTAATAGAAAAGTGTATCCATCCGGGGCAGCTTTTGCCACTGCGTCTGTGCCAAGGGTACTTCCAGCACCGCCTTTATTATCGATAATAACTGTTTGACCAGTATGCTTCGTTATTTCTGCGCCGATCACTCTAGCCGCAGTATCGGTAAATGAGCCTGGAGCAAACGGGACGACTATCTTGATCACTTTGTTTGGCCAACTGGTAGTTTGAGCATATCCAAAGTTAGGAATACTAAAAAAGACTACAAAGCAGAGTAAGGGGAATTGGAGGAGGTTTTTCATGGAAATATTCTTATGAGAAATGATGATTGAGGTATTGCGCCGTAACTTGTATGGATGACAAGACTGGCTTTCCTAAAAGTGTTGATAAGGGATGAAGAACTTCTTGGGTTGGTAATTGAGAGCAAGCAATAAAAAGAGCGTCTATATCATCTGCAAATAAAGTTTTAGCCTTTTCTTGAACTTGTTCCGCTGTGATTTTTCCAAGCGCAATGACATCCTGAGCATAAAAACTGTCGAAATGTTTAACATGAATACCACCAGATTCAAGAAAAAGTTTTAATTGATCATTGACGTGATCTTGATAAGGGGTTAATAAAGAGATATTTATAGCACCGATTTCTTGAAGAGCTTTTACCATGGAGCTAGCGGTAGTCACAACTGGTTTTCCAGTCACATCTTCAATACGTTGCGCCATCTCACGGTCGCCCTCGGGTCCTAAAATAAAACCAGCCGCCGTACAGCCGTAAGCAACAATGTCTAAGTTGTCGTTGGCAGATTGTTCACAAACCTTGATCGTCGAGACTTTATAAGCTGGTAGTGACTCAGTTGTGAGCAGGCCTTTGCCTCTAGGTACTTTCACCACCTCACATGATGATCCAATAGGTAACCAATGTAGTAGTTCCTGGTGCATGGTCGTATTGTTTTCAGGAACAACTAACATGATTTTAAGAGGTTTTTTAGATGTATTCATTCTAGTTAAATTATAGGGTTGGTGGAGGTCTGCGAACAGTAATTGAATGAGGTGGGCGATTATCACTGTATTCAGTTGTGCGCCAATGAAGGGCTCGTAACTCCCCAAATTCATGTGGGAGTTTTTCCCAAGTGACTCCTTTATCAATACTCTTAAATAATTGACCTAAGTTAGTACATAAAAAAAATAAATTTGTATCAGACTCGTGGGTTGCAATGCACCATGGAGTAGAGTTGAAAGGTTGCGGCAACTTGACTTCAGTCCATGTGTAACCATAATCAGAACTCTTAAGAAGTTTGCCGGTATTACCTGGAGGACCATTGCCGTTACAAAGCCATATTGTTGACGGATCACTTTTTTGAGAGACAATTGCTCTCGTATATTGCCATTGTGAATCTAACAGAACAAATTCCCAATTAGAACCATTATCGGTTGAACGATGCAGTCCTTGATTGGTTGTGGCATAGATAATTTTTGTACCGTTTGGCATTTGCGTGATACAAATTCCATGAACATCTATTGAAACAAGACCCTTTGAAACCTCTTTCCAAGAAGAGCCATGATCACAACTTTGAAAAATGCCACCAATTTCAACAGTAGCCCACATCATTTCAGGATCAATCGGATCAAACAAAATTTGCGTAAAACGAGTGGGTCCCATATTTACTTGTGAAAAGGAGGCAAGACCAGAAATTTCAATTTTCCCCCAAGTCGCTCCAGCATCGAGGGAGCGATAGAGCTCGGCAGGTCTTAAGCCAGCATAAATAATATTAGGGTCTTCAGGGGATTGAGCTAAAGCCCAGACATCATTCATGGGACTGTCGATCAACTTCCAACGGGTCAGATTTTCGTCCCATTGAAATAAGCCCATATCCGTTCCACAAAGTAAAAATTGTGGTTGTTTTGGGTGGCTAGAAAAACACCATACCCTTGCTTCAAGATACATACCTGAGTGGCTATTCGGATGAACAAAATTTTCACCCACGTCATTGCTAAACCATACTGAATGACCGGCAGTGCCTGCATAGACCTCAATCCGGCTTTTCATAAAATCTCCAATATCTATTGTTATGCGAAGTATCTTAATTGAATGATATATATTATAGCTAATTGCATTTATATAAAAATCAGGGGATCAGATGAACTCGCTTAAATTATTATTTCAATTTATTTTTTGTTTTTTTATAGGCGTTATTCATTTCCCGTCTCAGGCACAAAACTATCCTAATAAGCCAATTCATATTGTGATTGGATTTCCGCCTGGCGGGGCGATTGATACTCTCGGAAGAGTGTTGGCGCCAAAAATATCGAAAGAACTTGGCCAACCAGTGGTGATTGATAATAAAGGTGGGGCAGGAGGGGTTATTGGTATGCAATTCGTTGCCAATGCAGAACCGGATGGCTACACATTATTTTTAGGAACTTTAGGTAATTACAGCATCACGCCTGCTATGGTGAAAGATTTGCCATATAACGTACAAAAAGATTTTGTTCCTATTACTCAGGTAGCCTCCTCACCATTTATTATTTTTATAAATCCTCAACTACCGATTAAAAATGTTCCAGAATTAATTAATTACGCTAAAGCAAATTCAGGAAAAGTGTATTTTTCATCAAGTGGTAATGGTGGTCTGCCTCATATGGCCGGAGAAATTTTTAATGATGCGGCAGGAACTAAGATGATTCATGTTCCCTATAAAGGAAGTGCTCCAAGCATCACTGATGTCATTGGTGGTCAGGTGCAAGTAACCTTTGAGGCGATTGCAATTGGCTTACCTTATCTCAAATCTGGAAGACTAAAGGGGATTGCAACTACAGATAATAAGCGTTTATCTATTTTGCCAGAGATTCCTACTGTTTCAGAGTCTCTTCCAGGATTTGTGTTAAAAAATTGGTTTGGACTTTCAGCACCAAAACAAACCTCGTCAGATAAAGTCCAATTGATACAAAGAAGTATCTTAATTGCGATGAAAGATCCTGAAGTCATTAAAACCATGAATGATTTAGGACTAGAACCAGTAGGAGATTCTCCAGTAGAGTTTGCTCAATTCATTCGTCAGGAAACAAATCGATGGCAATCTATATTTGCTAAAGGTAATATCAAATTAGAGTAGCTGATAGGACTAGGTAACATTCACCATTCATATAAGATCAAGCAAGATATTTACTTTACGAGTCGCAATCGAGAAATCTTTCCTTGGATCAAATACCCTGCTCGCTAGCAAAATGGTGGCTAGCTAGGTGTATGTTGTGGGCTAGATAAGACTCAGAGACTCCATCACGTTGTCTTACTGCGACTTCTCTTTAGAAAATGCCTACCGCCTATTTTGTAACCTTAAGTTAGATTGTAAAGATACGTTTTTTCCCCATAACTATTTAAAGTTATCTCATCATGCCTATCTTTTTCTGAAAGGTAAGGCAAAAATAATATTTCATTAGTCATTAAAAACCCAAATTCAAGTTAGCAAATTGAGATTTCACTATATAAAAGCCATTGTCAATAGATGGTTTTTAAATGCTTATTTTGACGGTGAAAACCCTTATAAAGCTTATGGTTAATGACAAATTGTTTTATTTAGTATCTAATAGGTCATATCAATATTTCTTAGGGAAAATCAACAATGAAATTGAGTTATTTAAAGTCTGTAGTTATTAGTCTTTTTGCTGCGACGATTATGATGGGTGGAGCAAATGTTGAGGCCAAAAAAGTGGGTGGCGGATCAAGTATTGGTAAACAATCAAACACGGTGACTAAAAATCAAAGTTCGTTACCGCCTAAGCCAGAAGCTCCACCAGTGAATGCTGCATCTAAGCCAACTACGCCAACTCCAACTGCTCCACAAGCACCAGCGCCAAGTCGTTTTGGAGGAATGGGCGGAATTTTGGGTGGAATTGCAGCAGGTATTGGCCTGAGTTATTTATTCTCACATTTAGGGATGGGGGCTGAGATGGGCTCAATGCTATCTTCATTACTGATGATTGTTGCCGTTGCACTTATAGGAATGTGGTTGTTTAGGAAGTTTATGAGCCGAAATGGATCGTCACCAACTTTAAGTACGGGTATACCTGGAATGAACTTTCCTTCATCTGGTACTTCCATGAATGTTGGTAATTCTTCGCAAACAAATATGACTTCTAGCTCTGCACCTGCACAGGCGATGCCGAACTCTAATCAAATGCCACTTGTTGGGGTAGCTCAGAATACTTTGCCACCGAGTGTAGACGCAGACTTAACTCCAGGTTCTTTTTCTGATAAAGATAATTTTTTAGAAAATGCTAAGAAGATTTTTTTACAACTACAAGAAGCTTCAGATCAGCAAAATATCGATGTCTTAAAAGAGTACACTAGCCCCGAGTTATTTACTCACCTAAGAAAAGACATGTTGGCTAGAACGACAGCTGTTAGCTTCACACAAGTATTAACGCTCGCAGCAGATTTATTAGCTGTTGAAGAAGAGAATCATGAATATTTAGCCAGTGTCAGATTCTCGGGCTCTTTGAGAGAAGAATTGAATGGACCCGTTGAAGAGTTTTCTGAGGTTTGGAATTGGTCAAAACCAATGGATAGTTCGAGTGGTTGGATTTTATGTGGTATCCAGCAAATCAATTAGTCCTTGCATTTAGCAAAAAATAAAACGAGGGGAATACCCCTCGTTTTATTTTGGGCGATACATTTTAAATAATTGCTCAGGCCCAATTTTGAAATAATCTGCTGGACCGCCACCACGAAGGATGAAATTAGCTGTAGCTGTATTAAAAATACCATCTTGGAGTAAATCAGTCGATATATGCACAGCGACAACCTCGCCTAAAGTAAGCCAGCTGGATAGTTGTTTACCATCTGCATTTTGCATGTGAATCATTTGGGTTAATTTACATTCAAAAGAAACCTTACTTTGTGCAACTCTTGGAACTTGAATCAGGGATGAGGCTAGCGGAGTTAAGCCAGCCAACTCAAACTCATTCACCTCTGGAGGCACTTCCGCACATGAAGCATTCATTTGTTCAGCCAAATCGAAGGTAACTAAATTCCACGTAAATTCACGTGTTTGAGAAATGTTACTTACAGAGTCTTTATAGCCTGTGCTAGCAAATCCAATAATTGGCGGCGATGCATGAAAAGCATTAAAAAAGCTGTAGGGTGCGAGATTCAAGATCCCCTTATCACTTTGGCTGGCTATCCAACCAATCGGGCGTGGACCAACAATAGACTTGAATGGATCATGAGGTAATCTGTGACCGTTTTTGGGCTCATAGGAATGGAAATCGTTGGACATAGGAATTCTCGGCTAAAGATTTGATTTTAATCGAATAAACATCCTCAAGCAGAATTACAAAGAAAGACTCTAAGAGTCCTTCCTCATCCTTATTGAGAAGAAAACCCAATACGACGATTTTTTGCTTTTCCAATATCTGAACTGTTATCTGCAATAGGCTTTACATCCCCCAAACCGGAAGTTTTTATTTGAGTTTTAACGACTACATTGTCATTACCCCATAAAAGCTTAGCGGGGTTTAAAAGGCTCATTTTCACTTTTACATCAACGACATCACCTATAAGGATAATTTTGTCATTAGAAACTTTAAAATCAAATTTGCCAAGTTGAATTGGATTTTTGGCTTCAGTTTTAGTTGCTTGGACTAATAGTATTAAACGAGTCCGCAACATGAATGCTCAGACTTATGTCGCCGACAAGGATAGCTAAAATAATAGCCCAAACCATTCCTAAAACATAATGTTGATCATCATCTTGAGTCATTTGTGACATAATTTTCCCTAAATTGAACGGCTAAAGAAGTAACCTATGATGATAATATTTCAATCAGGCAATAAAGTAAGGCTAATAGGCTCAAAATTTAATCATATTTCAACAAACTAGGCTATCATCTACTGTGTTTTAAAGTAGATCTAATATATAAACAAATCCCAGCCAAACAAAACAGAATGGTGTTTCAATGAATGAAACTGATAATAATTCTAAATTATCCTTCCAAGATTTAAAACGTTCTGCCGTGATTCATCGCCTTACTAATAATAAGTCTCTTATTACCGTATTAGGGGTGGTTTTTCTTTCATTATTGATATGGGGTTTTATTCAACTTTTGCAAGGTCTTAATAAGAAGCCCATGGTGATTGAAAAGCCAGGTGCAGAAAATACAGTACTAATTTCAACCGAACAATCAAAAGAAATTAAGACAGGTTTAGTTTCTAGCTATGACTTTCAAGAACTTCGCGAAGCAGTCGGAGTCATTGATTTTGATAAATACAAAACAGCAGATGTGTTTTCTCCATATCAAGGACGTATTAATAAAGTCTTAGTAGAAGCTGGTAATGACGTTAAAAAGGGACAAACCTTATATACAGTGCTAGCACCTGATGTGGCTCAGGCTTCCTCAGCCTTGTTATCTGCTGCAGGTATCTATAAACAAGCAAATGAAACCTTGAAGCGTGCCAGGGATTTATATGAATTTAAGAGTATTTCTCAAAAAGAGTTAGAGCAAAATATCTCAGATCAGCAGACAGCGGAGGCAAATTTTATTGCCACCAAAAAATCGATGGCTTTATTTGGTTTTTCCGACCCAGAAATTGATCAAGTTGTTAGTAATAGAAAAGTGGATACTGAGCTCAGTATAAAAAGCCCCATTAGCGGTCGTATCATTACCAGAAACGCAGCTACAGGACAATTAGTTCAACCTGGAGTAGCTCAAGCACCTATTACGGTTTCAGATACCACTAGTTTATGGATGGTAGCGCAAGTTCCTGAGTCAGAAGCACCGTATTACAAAGTTGGTCAAAATGTTATTGTGAAGGTACAGGCTTATAAATATAAACTTTTCCCAGGAAAAATTGTTTATGTTGGAGATTCGGTTGATGCAACAACTCGACGTTTAACGCTTTATGCGCATATTCGTGACCCTGAGCGTGAGTTAAAACCTCAGATGTTAGCTAGTTTCAATATTGAAATTACAAAACCAGAGCCTTATCCAGCAATACCAGCAGAAGCCTTAGTTCGAGAAAACAATGGTACTCGAGTGGTATGGGCAACGGTAGATGGCAAATTATTCAAACGTCGTGTGGTTAGTATAGGCATTACTCAGGCAGGTCTTGTGCAGGTCTTGGACGGATTACAAGCCGGTGAAATGATTGCCTTAAATAAAGCAATATTTTTAAGTAATTTATATAGTGTTACCCATTAGTTCAAAAGCCTGGTTAAAACTTCATGTTTAAACAAATACTTTATTTTGTATTAACAAGAAGGCCGATTGTGGTCTTGGGTTTATTGGCTTTTATTATTGCCGGCGTGATTGCTTTTTTAAAGCTAAACGTTGAAGCATATCCCAATCCAGCCCCTGTCATTATTGAAATTACTGCGCAATATCCTGGTGCTTCTTCAGAGGAAATGGAGCGATATTACACCCGTCCGATGGAAATTGGTTTAGCAACTACGCCAGGAGTAGAAGTCATTCGCTCGACATCTTTTGCCGGACTTTCATTTGTTCGAGTTACCTTTAATTACAGCATTGATTACTACTTTGCACTGACACAGGTTGCCAATGGTTTATCACAGAATGTCAATTTACCGAATGGGGTTCAACCGCAAATTCAAGCTTCAAGTCTTGTTGGGGAAATCTTTAGATACCAGTTAAAAGGCACACCGACCCACAGCTTGACAGATTTACGCACCATACAAGATTGGGTAGTTGTCAAGCGCCTCTTAACTACTCCCGGTATTGTGCAGGTTGTAACATGGGGTGGGACTACTAAGGAATATCACGTTGAGGTAGATCCTCGGCGACTTGAGGGCTATGGCATTACATTCCAACAGTTGATCAGTGCCATCGGCAACTCCAACTCTAATGTGGGTGGTCGTGCCGTGAGTGTTGGTGATCAATCTATGAATATTCGTGGCGTAGGTTTGGTGGCAAATTTAGCCGACATTGAACGCATTGTATTAAGTCAACAAAACGGCCTTGCCATTCGTGTAAAGGATGTTGCAACTATATCTGAAGGTTATGCACCTCGACTTGGCGAGGCGGGTAGGGATGATCAGAAAGACGTAGTCACCGGTATTGTGATCATGAATCGAACCTTGCAAACGAATCAGGTTATTGAAAAAGCTCGAGAAGCCATCAATAAAATCAATACAGATGGTTCTTTGCCAAGTGGTGTCAAAGTAGAGCCGTATTATGATCGTTCTAGTTTAATTGGAGTGACAACTCATACGGTTATACATAATTTGATTTTTGGATGTTTATTGGTTTTTATTATTCAATTAGTGTTTTTAGGCGATTTACGAAGCGCGATTATTGTTAGTATCAATATTCCATTTGCGCTCTTCTTCAGCATCATTATTTTGACATTAACTGGCGAATCCGCTAATTTGCTCTCTCTAGGGGCTGTAGACTTTGGGATTATTGTCGATTCAGCTGTCATTTTGGTAGAGAATATTTTCCGAAACTTCCAGCAAACACCAGAAGAGCGATCAAGGACCCTTCGCAAAATGGCTTTTGGCCCAGATGGTTTATTAACTGATCCTTCTAAAGGCTGGACTGCTAGGTTAAGACTGATATTTTTAAGTTCTACCCAAGTTGATACATCTGTTTTGTTTTCAACGGCAATTACTATTGCCGCTTTTTTACCACTATTTACGATGCAGGGTGTTGAAGGACAGATTTTTGGCCCAATGGCTAGGACCTATGGATACGCATTAGCAGGCGCTTTATTAGCTACCTTTACGATTACTCCTGTCATTGCTAGTTATTTATTGCCAAGACGTGTCAAAGAGCAAGAAACTAAAATTGTTGAATTTCTCCGAGAGTTTTACACTCCCAAACTTACTTGGGTCATGCAACATACGCAACAAGTTTTAATGGGGGGTATTGCTGCTTTATTCGTTGGCGTATTGATGTTGGCTCAGTTGGGTAGTGAATTTCTTCCAGCATTGGAGGAGGGCAATTTGTGGATTCGTGCATCGATGCCATCGACAATCAATCTAGAAGCAGGAACGGATAATGTTCACCGTATGCGGGAGTTGATCAAGAGTCATCCTGAAGTAGTTACGGTTGTTTCTCAACATGGTCGACCAGACAATGGTAGTGACGCTGCCGGGTTTAATAATGTGGAATTATTTGCGCCATTAAAACCATTTGATGAGTGGCCAAAGGGATCCACCAAGGAAAAATTAGTAGCTAGTTTACAGAAAGATTTTGAAAATGAATTTCCAGGAGTAACCACGAATTTCTCACAATACATTCAAGATAATGTGCAAGAAGGTTTATCTGGTGTTAAAGGTGCAAACTCTGTTAAGGTGATTGGACCAGATTTAGCGACTTTAGAGAGTTTAGCCAAAAATATTAAGTTTGTTATGTCGGGTATTGAAGGCGTTTCAGATTTAGGTATTTTTTACATACTAGGACAGCCGAACTTAAACATTGTGATAGATCGTGAAAAAGCTGCTAGATATGGCTTGAATACAGGTGATGTCAATACAGTAATTCAAGCTGCGTTTGCTGGAACAGAGGTAACTAAAGTGATTGAAGGCGTTCGACAATTTGCTTTAACGGTTCGTTTAAGAAGCGAAAGTCGCGACAGTCTTGAAGATGTTTCTAGTTTAAGAGTTGGATATACAACCTCGAGTGGCGGAGTTGCTTACATTCCTTTGAGTGATATTGCTGACATTAGTTTAGATACAGGTGCAAGTTATATTTACCATGAAAAAAATGAGCGCTACATCCCGATTAAATTTAGTACCAGAGGTCGAGATTTAGGCAGTACCGTTGAAGAAATTCAGGAAAAAATTGCTGAAAAGATTGTTTTACCAGAGGGGTATCGAATTACTTATGCTGGTGAATTCGAAGAATTACAAGCAGCGCAGAAGCGTTTGTCGATTGTCGTGCCTCTAGCACTACTCTTGATTCTTGCACTTTTGTATGCATTATTTAATAACTTAATGGACTGCATGCTAACCATTGCTGGGGTACCTTTTGCGATGCTTGGTGGGGTTATGGCACTATTTATTACGGGGCAGGCAGTGAGTATTTCTGCAATTATTGGGTTTATTTCCTTGCTGGGTGTATCTGTCATGAATGGTATTTTGGTACAGACCTACTACCGAGAGTTAATTAATTCAGGAAGGTCAAAATTTGATGCTATTTTCGAGGCGCACGAAACAAGGATGCGCCCTTTATTAATGACTGCATTATCTGCGGCGATTGGTTTACTTCCTGCAGCGATTTCCAATGGAATTGGAAGTCAAGTACAAAAACCATTAGCAACAGTGGTCGTTGGCGGCATGATTGTTGGACCTATCTTTTTGTTACTGGTGGTACCGGCGATTTATCACGAAGTTCTAAAGCTTTATAACCCCAAGCAGCGTCGTAAAGGTTTAGGAGGCTAATTTGATGAGAATCAAACAGTACCTAATAACTACTATTTCCCTTGTAAATAGTTTAGTTTTGGTTTCATGTTCCGTCGGACCTGACTTTAAAAAGCCGGAATTGACCCCTCCAACAAGTTTTACTCGAGAAGGTCATCTGGGGATAAGTTCCTCATCCGAAAAATCAATCATTGATGCTGCATGGTGGAAGGCCTATGGATCACCGGAAATCAATTCTTTAGTCGATCTTGCATTAAAAAATAATCCTGATATTGAGAGCGGGATGGCTAATTTACGTGTGGCACAAGCAAATGTTCGCGCCCAACAAGGTTTATTCTTTCCATCGCTTAGTGCTGGTTATTCTTTAACGCGTCAAAATGTAGGGCCTGTTCTGCAATCGAGCATTAATTCCGGGGCGCAAATTTATAATTTAAATACTGCGGGATTATCGGTTGGTTTTGTACCTGATATTTTTGGAGGTAATCGACGTCAGGTTGAGTCTCTAATGGCTTTAGGGAATGCCCAATCATATCAATTAGAAGCATTACGGACCACCATTGCAAATAATGTTGTAGCTACAGCCATCCAAGAGGCTGCGCTGCGTGAGCAAGTCAAGGCAGTCAGGCAGTTAGCTAAAGCTAGTCAACTCCAACTCGAGCATGCAAGACGTCTTCGAGCTGCAGGGTATTCAAGTAGTATTGATTTAGCGGTACAAGAGTCTTTATATGCGCAGGCTAATTCTCAGGTTCCTATCCTTGAAAAAGCACGTGAGCAATCCCTAAATTTATTAGCTGTTTTATGCGGTAAGATGCCAACTGAAAAATTGCTTCTACCAAGTATTGATTCTATTCAGTTGCCATCGCCATTGCCGACATCTATACCGTCTCAATTTGTCGAGCAGCGACCTGATATCAAAATAGCTGGTGAGTATGTAAGGGCCGCTAATGCACAGATTGGAGTGGCGATTGCAAGTATGTTGCCGCAAATATCGTTGACCGGAAATATTGGGAATGTAGCAACTTTATTTGGTGATTTATCCAATAGTGCCAATTCTGTATGGGGCATTACTGGTGGAATTACGCAGCCAATTTTTCAGGGTGGAACATTGTTCGCCAGAAAGAATGCTGCACAGGCTTCTTTAGATGCTGCCATTGGCCAATATAAAAGTACCGTGTTAAGTGCTTTTCAAAATGTTGCGGATACCTTATACGCGATAGAGGCAGATGGTAAGTACTATAAAACTGCTCGTGAAAATGAGGCGGCAAACAAAGTTATTTATGATCAATCAGATCGACAATTGAAGATAGGATATATATCAGAAGCTGCAGCACTTACTACACAGCAAACCTATCTTCAAGCCCGTATCAATAGTTTGCAAGCCTATGCCACCTATTTAGGTGACACAACTTCTTTGTACCAATCGTTAGGTGGTGGTTGGTCAGTTGAAACTGCCACAATCTACAAGCCCTAAATGATTACTTGTTGATTATTTGGCGAAATAAAATATCTTTCGCAGCATTTTTTTCGGCGGGGATATTGAGTAGATGGCAGAGTAAGGGGTATATCTCGATATTTTCAAACACATCTAATTGGCTTGGTTGGATACGATAACCTGATGCGATAAAAATCCCATGCATATCCTTTAACTCAGGATCAAACCCGTGTTGACCTGGAATCAAGTATGAAAGGGCGCCATCCACCATCGTGAATCCTAGATTCGCTAGGCACACAATATCTGGGATTCGTCTGTGGGTGCCAAAATGATATTTTTTTGGAATATCGCTTTTTTGCCAGCATTGTATATTTTTATTCTGATTTAGAGCATTCAGAACAGAAAGTGGTTTTTCGCCATTTAAATTGATACCTGCAAGTGGTCCTTGCCATTCAATACTGGTTTTTTCAAATGAATTCAAAAGACTTTTTAACTGGATACGTTGGTTTACAGGAACTTCTGTCATACCGTGATCTGAAACAATGATGATTGTTGTGATTGGTAGCAGACGGAGGCGACCTAAGCCATCAATTAAGTTTTCAATTGCTTGATCGATTTCACTAACAGAGCGTTTGACTTCATTACTTTTTGGCCCAAATCGGTGTCCTGTTGAGTCTACATCTTCAAAATATAAAGTTGCAAAATCTGCCCGTCGTTCATTGGGGCGATTAAGCCATTCTAGGAGAGTATTGACTCTTTCCGGTGGCAGCATATTTTTGTCATAGACTAACCAATCGTTTGGTTGAATACCCTTAATTTTTGCTTCAGAACCTGGCCAAAATAACGTTGATGTGACCAGCCCTTTTTTCTGAGCACTAACCCAAATCGGCGTCCCATCCTCCCACCAGGCAGGATTAGCTACTGCAGATTTAGAAGAAAGTCGAAAGGGTTCAGGTATTTGAGGATCTTTCATGGAGTTATTGACGATACCATGATGATCGGGATATAAGCCGGTGACGATGCTGTAATGATTTGGGAATGTGTAGCTCGGAAAAGCCGATAGCATACCTTTCGAGGATGCGCCTTGTTGGGCAAGTTTAAAGAGGGTAGGAGCTGATTCTTGTTGGAGATATTCTGGTTTAAATCCGTCGATCGAAATAAGTAGGATGAGAGGCTTCGGGGCTTTACTAGTTTGAATAATAGGAGAATTACCTGTCGAGCATGCGCTAATAAGGATAATGAACAATAAGCAAAGAGATTGTTTTGTAAGCATATTCATATTTTTGCACATTCATTTGACAAAATATTCGTCATCATTCTTAATTAACGTGCAATAGGCTTGAGAATGCTTTTTTAACGTTTAACAAAACTGTCACTAAAAGTTCTTACCTATTTATAAAAATCAACATAGTGTTTTTGTAGTAAAGAGAATAAGATGGGAGTTTAAGCAATTTTTATTTTATTTTTGAAGGTAAATTAAGAAAAGTGTCGACCGAAACCGAACTTAAACTCAGCTTTCAAGCAAAAGAATTGCCCTTTCTTCTTGAGCATCCATTGCTACAAACCACTGGAAAAAAACAAAAACTCTACAATATTTATTACGATACGAATGAGTTAACTCTGATGCATCAGGGTATTGCAGTGCGGGAACGTAAGATTCTTAGAAAGCTGTTGTTAACCTTAAAAATGAATCATTCCAATACGGGTGGTTTATCGCATCGTTCAGAATGGGAAGCGCCAACTATTCAAGGGCAGTTTGATTTTCAAACCTTAGTGGATGATCCAGTCATTGCGCAAAAAATGACTTTATTATCTCCGCAGTTAATGCCAATCTTCACTACCGATTTCACAAGACGCTCTTGGGACGTATTGTTCCGTGGTGCACAGATTGAAATCGCGATTGACCAAGGAACGATTGTGACAAGGCGTGATGGCCAGCTTTATGAGCAAGAAATTAGTGAAGTTGAGCTTGAGCTCAAAGATGGCAATCCAGTAACTCTTTTTAGTTTGGCTAGGGTATTAAGTCGCAGAGTTCGCTTGCACCCAAGCGCTGATTCGAAAGCGGCGATGGGGTATAAACTCTTTAAAGATGTTAAGCCAAGTCCTCTTAAGCCACCCGCGCTTGAAATCAATCCTAAGTCAACTCCTCTAAAAACCTTTGAAAAAGTCTGTTTTGAATGCTTGAATCATTTACAAATTAATGATGTTGGCATTGTTAGGGATGACGATGATGAGTATATTCATCAAGCACGTGTAGCAATGCGGAGGATTCGTTCAGCGATTAAACTATTCTCACCTGTTTTACCGATGAACTTTGTCAATCAGTGGAATAGTATTTGGCGTGATTTAGCAAACGAGTTGGGTGATGCTCGTAATTGGGATGTGTTTTGTAGTGAACTCTTGCCGCATTTAAAAGAGGCCTTTCCAAATCATCAAGATATAGAATTGCTTGAAAAATTTGCTTTTGACCAGCGAGCTAAAGCCCATAATCAAGCAGTAGCTAGCTTTAGTAGTAGGGCTTATTCAGTAAAATTAATTTCTTTTGCGGAAGCGGTCCTGAGTTTAGATACTCATCCTGAAGTCAAGAATCGTCAAAAAATGATTTTAGAAAGTCAAAGTACAGCTGAACCAATTGTTGAAGAGGATACGCAGCAGTTTGCTACTCGACTTTTAAAACGTAAGCACCGTCGTTTCATGAAAGAAGTATTAGTGCCCAATCGCAATTTAGAACAAAGCCATCAGTTGCGACTAGATCTTAAAAAATTACGTTATTCATTTGATTTTTTTATGGAGTTGTATTCCAGAAAAAAAATCTCACCTTATATGAAGTCCTTAGCTCGAGCTCAGGTATTGCTTGGACAAATGAATGATCTGTCGACGGCAGAGTCTTTATTAGCAAAGCGTAATTTGAGTCATGTAGACATCGCTCAAGCATGGACCATGGGTCGTCAAAGTGGGTATTTATCGATGATGCCAAAAGTCCTCTCTAGCTTGACGGACTTAAAAGCTCCTTGGAAAGCCTAAAAGATATTTTTACCTAGTAGTGGCACAATAAGCTAATCAATATTGGATTAGCTTATGCGCCATTGGACTTTCTACTTAAAATACTTACTCGTAGGTTTATTGCTGAACTGCAGCATATCTCATGCCCAAACCATGGACTCTGATCGAGTTGGGCGTGGTTTTGAAGTGATTTATAACAGAAACTTAGGTAATTGCGTTACCTGTCATCGAATCGATAAGCCTGACTCTAATCGCGGACCCACACTTGAAAAGCAGGGTAATTTTGGCCCTGATTTGAGTAAAGTGGGGAGTAGGTATAACCAAGCGCAACTCACGCAGTGGGTCTCAGACGCAAGAAAAATTCAACCACAGACATTCATGCCACCTTATGGTAGTCTAGAGGATATTACGCTACCAAATCAAGCAAATACGCTGTTGACTCAGGAGCAAATTGCTTTGGTTGTTGAAGCATTATTAACCTTAAAATAAATCGATGAACTCAGTTCAATACCGCAAACGAATGATTTTGAAAAGTATGAGTTTGTCTTTGGCGCTGCCATACTTTGGCGTGAGTTGGGCGAATGGCAGTGATGCACAACTGAACCAAAACGCTTTGGTACAACGGTATAAAAAAAGTGATGCGATCAAAATTGACATGCCACCACTTGCCGATACGGGTAACTCAATTCCGATGGCGATAGAGATCCTGGCTCCTGTACAGAAAAAAATACAGACTTTTGAGATTCTTGCGCCTGAAAATCCGAATCAATTAGTCCTCAAAGTTTCATTGCCGATTCCTCAAGCAAACTATAAATTCGCCACTCGGATTCGTTTGGCACTCAGCCAAGATGTTTGGGTTATAGCAACTCTCGATGATGGCTCGAAGATTGCCCAATCCTTACATTGTGTTGTTACTTTAAATGCTTGTTTTGACGCAACCTAAATATGGCAACTATCAATCAACATCCAATCCGTTTAAATATTATTGGCACACCCATCATTGGAAAAGAGGTGGAGATCAGAGTTTTAATCGCTCATCCGATGGAAACTGGTTATCGACTTGGCGTTGATGGTAATGAACGCATACCCAAAAATATTATTGAAAATATCGTCATTAAGTTCAATCAAGAGCCAATCATGATTGCAAATTTAGGGACAGGGGTTGCTGCGAATCCTTTGATCAGTGTCTTTATAGAGGTCCCAGCAAAGGGGGGTATGATTTCTGTAGAGTGGTTGGATGATCAGGGCGCTCAAGGTCGAGCTGAAAAAATGCTCGTGGTGGTATGAAGTTATTTGTAATCATTGCCGCTTTCTATTTTTTTGGTATCACTCAGCAATCTCAGGCGCAATCGGTTCGGCAATCGGGTAATGCTTTTTTAAGCGCAGACATGCTTCGACAACAACAAGATTCGACCTTAAATCCTATTTCATTGTGGTTAGATCAGGGACAAGAGTTATGGAAATCCCAATGTCAAGAATGTCATCAGTCTGTATCTGCAACAGCAAAAGCGGTAGTACAGTTTCCCGTTTGGAAAAGTACTTCACATACAGCCGGAAAATTAATAAACCTAGAAGATCAAATCGCAGATTGTTGGTCTAAAAAGAGTGGTAAAGCGATGTCTAGCGAGGCTCCTGAGGTGTTGACAATGTCTGTATTTCTATCAGATGCTGCTAAGGGAATGCCAATCCAAGTCCGGGAGCCGCGAGATTTTGTGGTCAAGACCCTGTGGCAAGAGCAGATGAATGTAGCGGGGCAGATTTATGTGCGTCGTCAGGGGCGATTAAATTTGTCATGCACCCAGTGTCATGATCAACAGATCGGTAAAAATTTACGATCGGATGTTGTTAGTCCGGCTTTTTTAACTGGATTTCCAATCTATCGCTTTTCATGGCAAACGATGGGGAATTTGGACCGTCGTCTACGCGCCTGTTATTCAGGAGTTCAAGCGAGTGTTCCTGCAACTGGCAGTAATGAATTACGTGCACTGGAACTTTTTTTGAAAAAACGTTCCGAAGGAATGCTTTGGGATGGACCCTCATTAAGAAGATAAAAGGGCCACATGAAGTGGCCCTTAGTGCATCAAAGTTCAACTACGTTAAGCTAATGTTAAGTTTTCTCTATAGAGCGGGAAGTTACGCATTGGCTTGCCAAGCGCTGTAGAAATGGCATTGATAATTGCAGGCCCCACAACGCAAATGGTTGGCTCACCAACTCCCCCCCAGAAATCATATGTTTGAACTAAAACCGACTCTACACGCGGGGTAGAGGAAAGTTTTAACATCGGATAGGAGTCAAAATTGGTTTGCTTAATACGACCATTTTCTACCGTGATTTCTGGATTGAAAATCGATCCCAAAGCCATCGGCACGGAACCTTCAATTTGTTCGCGAACTAAGTATGGATTGACGACATGCCCTGAATTCAACGCAAATACTAAACGATGAACCTTGACCATGTTGCCGCTTACTGAAACTTCAGCTACACAAGCAGAGTAACTAGCGTATCCCATGAATTGGGCGATTCCACGGTGAACCCCTGCTGGCAATGGAGATCCCCAATTTGCTTTTTTCGCAGCAGCATTTAAAACACCTAAATGTTTTGGAAACTTTTGCATCAGAGCTTGACGATAAGCTAAAGGATCTTTGTTTGCGGCGACAGCGCACTCATTCATGAAGCATTCCATAAAAATGCCGTTTTGATTGGTGTTCACGCCACGCCATGGACCAACAGGAACATGGGTGTTTTTCATCACATATTCAGTTAGTAAGGATGGAAATTGATAACCCAGTTGTGCATCGCCTGCTTCAGCATAGAAACCTTGCATTTGACGAACATCTTTGTTGTCCTTAATTGCCATTGGACTAACTGTTGCATTAATGGATTGACCTGCAACTTTAATATGCATCCCAGTTATATTGCCACTACTATCTAAACCTGCAGACATTTTAGCCATTGCGATTGGATGGTAGTAGTCATGCGTCATATCTTCTTCACGACTCCAGAGCATTTTGACAGGAATACCTGGGAACTGTTTAGCAATCGCAACCGCTTGACCAACAAACTCTTGTGTACCGCCACGCCGTCCTAGACCCGTTCCAGGATCAAGTTTATAAACCTCACATTTATCAAGAGGCAGGCCTGCAGCTTCAGCTAAAGCAGCATGGGAAGCTTCACCATTTTGTGTTGGAACCCATGCCTCAGCCCGATCATTACCAATACGGACTGTTGCATTCATGGGTTCCATGCAAGCGTGTGAACGGTATGGTGTGAAATAAACCGCTTCGACTTTTTTCGAGGCATTTTTAATATCAGCTAATGCATCTCCTTCTTTGCGTTGCCAAAAATTACCTTCTTCTTGAAGACCATCTTTGAGCATTTTTTCAATATCGGCTTGGGATGTGTTGGCACCTTTTCCTTCATCCCAAACAATTGGTAGTGTATCAAGAGCAGTTTTGGCACGCCACCAAGTATCGGCAACAACTGCAACTGTAAAGTCGTTTACTTTAACGACACCTTTCACACCCCGTAAGTTTTTCACTTTCGCTTCATCATAGCTAACTAGCTTGCCACCAAACACTGGACATGCTTTGACAGCCGCACAGAGCATGCCTGGTAACTGCAAATCAGCACCATACACTTTAGTACCATTGACCTTATTGGCGGTGTCAAGACGAGCATAAGGTTGACCTGCAACTTTCCAAGCTCTTGGATCTTTTAGTGTGATAGATTTTGGATCAGGAGGAGTTAGCTTAGAGGCAGCCTCTGCAACCCGACCATAGGTTGTTTTCTTGCCAGATTTGGCATGCGTAATCACACCTTTGTTGACAGTGAGTTCACTCACCGGGACATTCAGTTCATTAGCAGCTGCTTGCATCAGCATAATTCTTGCTGCTGCGGCACCACGGCGAACATAATCTTCTGAGATTCTGATACCACGACTACCGCCAGTACTCATTTCTCCCCAGGCGCGCTTTCGAGCCACACTTTGACCCGGAGTAGGAGATTCGGTTATGACGTTTTTCCAATTACAGTCTAGCTCTTCAGTGACCATTTGCGCTAAACCTGTTCGTGTTCCTTGACCCATTTCTGTGCGGGCTATACGAACTACAACTGTTTCATCTGGTTTGATATTGACCCAGGCATTAACCTCTGGATCACCCGTATTCATGATGGTATTAGGGTTATAAGCCACAGGCTTAGCTTTTTGTGCCAATGCAGATAGTGGCATTGCGCCTAAGCCAATCATCAAGCCACCACCAGCAAGTGATGTGTCAATAATGAAACGACGACGTGAAGAGTTTTTAATTAAATTTGTAGTCATATAGGTCTCCTTAACCGCGAGTTTGAGGTGAAGCTTCATATTGAGCGAGCACATCGGCTAATTTTTTCTTACCGGAGGCAACATGAATCCCATCGCGGATTTTTTGGTAGGTACCACAACGACAGATATTAGACATCGCGTTATCGATATCTGCATCGGTTGGCTTAGGAATGCGTTTAAGAAGAGCTGCTGCTGCCATCACTTGACCTGATTGGCAATAACCACATTGAGGAACATCAAGTGCAATCCAAGCTTTTTGAACAGGGTGGGAGTTGTCAGGTGAGAGGGCTTCAATCGTTGTAATTTTCATGCTACCCACAGCAGAGACAGGAATTGAGCAAGAACGCACAGGCTCACCATTCATATATACGGTACATGCACCACACTGAGCAATGCCACAACCATACTTGGTTCCAGTTAAACCGATCATTTCACGAATCGCCCACAGAAGAGGCATATTAGGTTCTACGTCGATATTGTGAACCTGGTTATTAACAGTTAGTTGCATCTTAATCTCCCTTAGTTTTTATTCCAAATGTTATTTTATGTTAGAAATTGTTTATTTAAACAATTTATTAAAGAAACCATTTTTATCTTTTTTAGTATGATTCATGAAATGACTAATAGCTTTTTTTTGAATCTAAAATTGAATCTTTCATTTTTACATTCAAGCAAAGAGTTTGTAAATCCATTATTGTCCCTAGATGGCCTCATTGATCGATAGTTTTCCTCCTTTGGCTTTTGTTGATATTGAAACTACTGGGGGAAACCCTGATAGGGATCGTATCACTGAAATCGGCATTATTACCCATCATGATGGAGAGTCTCATCAATGGGAACAATTAATGAATCCTGGTGTAGGGATTCCGTATAACATTCAGCAATTAACTGGTATTACTCCTGCGATGGTTGAGAGTAAGTCTAGTTTTGAAGATCTTAGTTCTGAGATATTGCTTGAGCTAAAAGATAAGATATTTATTGCACATAATGCGCGCTTTGATTATGGCTTTATTAAAGCTTCATTTGCTCGAATGGGGATTGATTTTCGAGCAAAAGTAGTGTGTACAGTGAAATTATCTCGACTCCTTTTTCCGGCACAGCCCAGGCATAATTTAGATACCATTATTGCAACTCATGGTTTGCAAGTATCTAGCCGACATCGAGCCATGGGTGATGCCGATGTCCTGCGGCAGTTTTGGCAAAAATGTCTTGCACAATTTGGGGAGCAGCGATTACGTCAAGCAGTTCAAGAGTTGTTACAAAACCCATCTTTACCCCCTCATATTGACGTTAAATTAGTAGAAGATATTCCTGAAAAGCCGGGTGTTTATATTTTTTATGCGGAAAATCGAAGACCTCTTTATATTGGAAAAAGTAACTCTATTAAAACCCGAGTGATGAGCCATTTTTCTAGCGCTTTAAAAGTTCGTAAAGAAATGAAGTTGGCGATGCAAGTAAGGGATATAGATTGGATTGAAACCTCGGGTGAAATAGGTGCATTATTACTTGAGTCGCGATTAATTAAAGAGCAATTGCCTAGTATGAATGTGAAGTTGCGTCGCACAAGAGATTTATGTGCGTGGCAAATAAATTTGAATGAGTATGGCGTGCTCACACCGACATTAGTTCGACATCAAGATTTACAACCAGGTGTTCAAGAAAATTTATATGGGCTTTTTTATAGTAGAAGAGAGGCATTACAAACTTTACAAAGTTTGGCTAAAAAGAATCAACTATGTGAGGGGTTGCTAGGGCTTGAAAAAATATCACCAGGTAAGCCCTGTTTTGGCTATCAAGTCAAGCAATGTGCTGGCGCATGCGTGGGAGAGGAGCCGTTGCCACAGTACCATTTGCGACTGCAAACGGTTTTATCTAAGTTTAAAGTTCATACTTGGCCTTATCGTGGACCGATTGGTATTCAAGAAGGAGGACAAGTGCATATCATCGATCATTGGTGTTTTCTAGGGACTGCCTTCAATGAAGATGAAGTTTTTGAATTAATTCAAGGGGGGAAGGCTGAGTTTGATTTAGATATTTATAAGATGATCAAGAAATACCTCAAGACATTGCCTGCGCAACGAGTGATTCAATTACCTTCACGTCAACATAGTTCGACTGGAGAAGATTAGTTGAAGCCTATTCTTTATTCATACCGAAGATGTCCTTATGCCATGCGAGCTAGGCTTGCCTTAATGTATGCACAAGTCGATATACAGATTCGAGAAATTGAATTACGCGCTAAACCAAATAGCATGTTAAAACTCTCGCCTAAAGGAACTGTGCCAGTATTGTTGACAGAGAATCAACTGGTGATAGATCAAAGCATCGATATTATGTATTGGGCTTTAGCGCAAAATGATCCAGAACAATGGTTGCCCGAAAAAGACTCAGCGCAAATGTTTGAGATGCAGCAGTGGATTGAAATCAATGATGGACCATTTAAGCAACTATTAGATCAATATAAATATCCTGAACGGTTTCCGGATCTCTCTAGAGCAGAGGTTTTAGAATCTGCCATGAATTTATTTTTATCGCCACTGAATCAACGATTGGAAAACCAAGCCTTTTTATTGGGCGTCAAAATTAGTATGTTGGATATTGCTCTTTTTCCATTTGTTCGACAGTTTGCGGCGAGTGATTCCAAAAAGTTTGATGAATTACCCTTAACAAAGCTTTCTGAGTGGCTCAATTTTTTTATCATGTCAGATTTGTTTCATATGGTTATGGCAAAGTATCCAGTATGGAGAGATACTGAAGAATGAATAAAACTGAATTTATAAGCTTGCCTTTATTTCCCTTGGGTACTACCTTATATCCATCGGGAATCTTAAGTCTAAAAATATTTGAAGTTAGATACTTAGACATGATTAAAACCTGCGTCAAGGACAATACACACTTCGGAATTGTCACTATTGATCAGGGGAGTGAAGTGCGGACTCCACTTGATAAAATTAGCTTTGCCAGAATAGGTACTTTTGCCAATATTACTCATTTCGATGTGATTCAACCTAGTCTTTATTTTATTCAGTGCCAGGGTGGGGCGCGTTTTACGATTCGAGGATGCGAGCGGAAAAAAAATGGATTGTGGGTCGCAGATGTTGAGTCAATGGATAACGATATGGCAATACCAATACCACCAGAATTGAAGGTTGCCTCTGATACCTTACAGCAAGTAATTCAATCAATGACTAAGCAGGGATTATCAGAGCAACAAATGCCATTTGCAACCCCTTATTTACTAAATGATTGTGGGTGGGTAGCTAACCGTTGGTGTGAAATCTTGCCCCTATCTGCAGGGCAAAGAGAACATTTATTAGGCTTAGAAAATCCACGCCTGCGTTTGGATTTAGTGTTTGATATCTTAGAGGAAATTGGCATACAAAACATTCGTAATGATTCTTATTAAACAAGTATAGAATTTGACTGAAAGGGAATACAAATAACCTCAAAATATAGGAGCCCTTTTCTGCGTGGCGGAGTTTTTCTAATCCAACAAAGGTAATTAGTTGAAGTAATGAAATTCGGGGGGCTTTTATCGGCGAGGAGATAAGGCTTCGGAGTCGTTTAGAACTTCTTTTGAATTTGCTAATGGAGAATTTGAATAAGATGACGATCCATCAGAAGTAACCAAGATTGGTGAAAAATTTTAATTTTTAAAAGTTAAATAAGTCTCGTCAATGCGTTTGGCAAGACTGATATCCAATTGCGTTAAGCCGCCAGAATCATGTGTAGATAAACGAATTTCTACGCGATTCCAAACATTAAACCATTCTGGATGATGATTCATTTCTTCGGCTATTTCAGCCACTTTAGTCATAAATCCAAACGCTTTTTTAAAGTCTTTAAATAAAAAATTTTTATGAATAGCATCAATACCGTCAACAAATTCCCAGCTGGGCATTTCTGTATGAATATTTTTTCGTTCTAGGGATGTTAAAAGTGTTCTCATATTTTCATTTTATACATGTGTTAGAAATAATGCTTGGCGGGCATAATTCCCCTAAAAGTTTTGTGCGTAATTCCGGATTACTCGTTCTTTGATCTAGCCAAATACTAAAGAATATTTTTGAAAACAGTTGATCATTAATTTTTCCGACTACATTGCCATTATGGATAAAAGTGGTCGATCCAGATGGTTGATAAATTGCTGTAATGTAATGACCTTGATCCACAGTAGGATAAATTTTTTCTAAGTCACTACGCCATTTGATCATTTCATTATCTGATGCGCCAAGTCGAATCATTTGTTTAACTGTCGCTTTGACTAAATCTTCATTCATGACTTTACGAGCATAAACAAGTCGAATTGCAAATCCGGATTTTCCTAAGTCATCAACACTATAGTAGTGTGCGTCATAAACCTTAAAACCCAAGTAGGTAAAAGGACCGTCACCGATATGTTTTGGATTATTTAAATAAGGTTTGAGTTCTTGGGCATCAAAGGGTTTTTCCATTGCAGATACGCTACTGCAAAACAATACTGCAATTAAAAGCTTCGATATTTGAATAAGGATCTTCATTTACAAGGATTGGAGTTCAATTTTTAGACAATGATCCATGACAAAATCAAGTTCAGCATGGGTCGCAATATGCTCGGCCTCTTCGCACACAATGCCAAGCTGCAACCAAATAGATTTAGCGTTGATGGCAACTGCACTATGGGCGATTTCTGCGCAATCTTTTGCAGGACGAAAAACATTAACCATATCGATTGGGTGAGGGATTGCTTCTAATGATGGGTAGCATTTCTCGCCCAATATATGTCCTTCATTTGGATTGACAGGAACAATGGTGTATCCCCGCCGTTGCATATATTCAGCAACCCGAAATGAAGCTTTATCAGGATTATTGGATAAACCTACAACAGCAATGACTTGGGTATTATTAAGAAGTGATTTAAATTGACTCATCGTTTTATTTATAACGCATTACATTCAAAGCGTATACCTTTTCGTATTAATATACCCAATTTTTGTTCAAATATAAATTCTGATTGAATGATGTTTGACGGACATTCCTGGCTGAAGTAACTAATAGGCCCCAAGCTGCCACAGAAGCGATATTGGTTTTGATCTATTTTGAGATTTGACCCATCCAGAATCATTGTAAAACTTTTTTCGTTGATGGAGCTTGGTTGACATTTCCAAGTGACATAATCTCTACGATCGCATCCTGCCAGTGCGACGAATATAATCAGAAAAGTAGTAATCTTTATATAATTCATTTATATGGTTAATTCAATGAGTTCCCAAGTCCAATGGGTTTTTAAAAAAAACTGCTCATTTACTCCAAAGCAGGTAGGTTTATTTTATATAGCCCAATCTGGCTTCTCCTTGATTGTCGCAGGCTTTTTTTTAAGTCAAGGTGTTTGGCTCATATTGCCATTTACTATTTTGGAGTTAGTTGTTTTAGGAATTGCCTTATTAATTTATGCACGTCATGCAACGGACTACGAGCGCATTACCTTAAACAACGGTAAGTTAGTACTCGATACTTCTAATGCGGGAGCGGTAAAACAACAAATATTTAATCCTTCATGGGTTAGATTAGAGCGATTATTAAGCCCTAGGAAATTAATTACGATGATGTATCAAGGGCAGAAAATTGAAATTGGACAATTTATGCATGTCTCTTTAAGAAACGATTTTTTACATGAACTCAATCAGGAATTAAAAAAGCATGTCTCATGAACAATCCGACCGTGCCATTCCAGATCAAAGTCAGTGGTTAAAGTTTACTGGTGGGCGCATCAGTCGATGGTTATTACGCATCATGGGTTGGAAAATACGGTTTGAAGGCTTACCTGGAAACCATGGGGTTTTAATTGTGTATCCACACACATCCAATGTGGATTTTTTTATTGGGATATTAGCGAAGTGGGCAATAGGAATCCCAGTCCATTATTTGGCAAAAGAAAGTTTATTTAAGATTCCGCTTGTCGGTTGGTGGTTAAGATATGTTGGAGGCAGACCAGTTGTTCGTTCTAGCCCGCAGGGATATGTTGCAGAGTTGGCGCAGGAGATGCAATCGAAAGATTATTTTTGGTTGGTGATCACTCCCGAGGGAACCAGAAAGAAAACTCCTGGTTGGAGAAGTGGTTTTTATCGATTGGCTCTTTTGACAGGTTATCCGGTCGGATTTGCCTTTCTAGACTATGCTAAAAAAGAGGTGGGTGTGACAGAGTTTGCCTATTTTCAGGGTGATGAGACACTCGATATGTCTATGATTCGTATGAAATATCAAGATAAAATAGGAAAGTTTCCGCAGGGCATGGCTCCGATTAAATTTTGGAGCCCACCGGGCCGAAAAAAGGGTGTATAGTAAGTACTGTAAATAAAAACAGTAAAAAAACAACATAAGCTAAAAAAAGCTTGAATACTGTATATATATACAGTATATTAGTATCTCAATAAACGAAAGAGATACATCATGAAAACAATGACTTTTGGTTTGAAATCATTTTTAGTTTGGCTCATATTTGATGAGAGCTTAGGTGAGTTTGGCCGCAAAGAATGGATTTGTAAGGATCACATTTAATTCCAGCAAGAGCATTGTTTGCACAGTCTAGTTGATGTAGAATAGTAATCTTTTCTACGGTGGCTGTAGCTCAGTTGGTAGAGTCCAGGATTGTGATTCCTGTTGTCGTGGGTTCGAGCCCCATCAGCCACCCCAATAATTAAATATTTCTATAGTTTCCTTTTGAGGATGCTCTGCAATATATTGACGAAGAGCAGCATAAATCCTACTTTGCCATCCAGATCCTGCTGATTTAAAGTATTTCACAACATCAAGTGATAATCGAATATTCATATCTTATTTGGTTTTCTCAAGACGTGGCCTACCCCTTGGGATGAGTAATTCTTTTGCTATTTCTGTACCAAATATTTCTGGTAGTACATCACTTGCAGGTCGCATTTTTGCAAAATCATCATTAGTTAACTCTGGATTTTCTGAATCTATTAGCTTTGGATTAATTCTCTTCTTCATATTTTTTTACCTCTCTTTTTATAGGGCTTATTCGGATATGCTTAACTCTTCCTCAGCAATAAGATCGATTACTAGCAACCGTTGTCTTTCACTAATTTTTTTCATAGACTAGTTTTCTATTTCCTAAAGCAATTTTCCTGCTTACCCTAGATTTACCAATATTCACTCCGGGAACCATGGGTACTTGTGTACTTTCGCCTTGAAAGAGGGCTCGTAAGTCTTTACCTACATCTGCCTTCACCCCCAATTTCTGCATCGTCTCAAGTCCTATATTAATGAGGCTTTCATCCGCAACTGGTTTGCCAGAGATGTTAGAAGCGTGGGCTTTAACATATGTGCCATATCCAAGGCGTATTAACTTGCCCTCATCGGATAGTTCTTTGGCAACGCGACAGACCTGGCGATAAGTACCAAACCGATTGAAGTCATCCCGTAAAAAGACTTTACTCTTAGTGCCGCGCAGGCTTGCCAATATCCGATCTTTGGTTGTTGCTTTAGCCACGTTGGCCTATTTACTATTTTTTAAACAATAAAGTATATATAAAACAATATGTTAGTTATATCCTAAAGATCCTAAAACCTATTAGATTGGTGGGGTTAATTAAGATGCTTTAGTTGTAGGTTGTTTAGAATTTATAAGATTATGATTAGCGCCATTCTATATTCAAGAATGCAGAATGATATTGTCTGTCATTTAATTAGTTATTCATTAGCGGTCCATTCTTTATATTATTCCCTTACAGTAATTTTATTCATTTATTATTAGTTTATAAAAATTTAATTACCTTTCGGTAATATTTATTTGCATTTAGAATAAAATATATTAAAATATTACCGATAGGTAATTTATTGGAGTGATGGATGATACAAAAAAACCTGACATTAGAAAAGCACGTAAAAATAGGCACCACCTCAGATTTAGGTGATTGTATAAAGGATTTTAGATCTTCCCAGGGATTGACTCAGAGTGATATTTCCGGATTAGCCAATACGGGTAATCGTTTCATTATTGAACTCGAAAATGGTAAGGAAACGGTACAACTCAATAAGGTACTAGATGTTTTAAATGTTCTGGGATTAGAGTTAACTGTTACAAGAAAGAATAAGTTTTAATGGAAGCAGTTAAAAAACTAGATGTTTATAGAGATGATCAATTAGTAGGGCAATTGATTGATGACAATCAATTGCAATTTATCTATTCTGATACATGGATCAATGAAAAAAATAGTGCGATTATCCCAACTCTTTCAATTTCCAAAAAAGAGCATATAGGAGAAACTGTCGATTCTTTTTTTGAAAATCTGCTACCAGAGGCTGGAATCCGAGATCTTTTAAAGTTGAAGTATCAAGTGAGTTCTACTTTTGGACTACTCTCAGTAGTTGGGGGAGATACAGCTAGTGATTTAACAATACTTACAGAAGGACAACAACCAACTAAACCTGAGTATCAAAGGATTGAGTGGTCAGACGTATTCGCTAGTTTTAAAAATAAACAAGGTGTAATAGCAACAGCTAGGGAAAAGAAGAATATACGAATTTCTTTGGCTGGAGCTCAGCGCAAAATGGGTATAGTCATCCGCAATGAACAGTTATTCTTACCATTAGGAAACTCACCTTCAACCTATATTATTAAGCCAGATATTGAGAGGGTTGAAGGTGTATGGGCTTCCGCGATAAACGAAGCTTTTGTGATGAAATTAGCTAAAACATTAGAGTTAGGTGTTGCAAAAACTTTTTTTCAACCCTTAGCAAAAGCTTGTGTGATCGAGCGATATGACAGAATTCAAGAAGTGCAAATGATTAGAAAAATTCATCAACTTGATTTATGCCAATTAGATGGTAAAACATCAAATATTAAATATGAATCAGAAGGTGGACCAAGTTTAAAACGCTGTTATTGGTTGCTAAAGGAGTACGGCGTTCCTGCAAAAGATTTAAAACGATTTGTTGAGTGGATATTTTTTAATCTCTACGTTGGTAATCATGATAGTCATGCAAAGAACTTATCTATTTACTTTCCTGAAAATGAAGGTGTAAGGCTGACTCCCTTTTATGATTTACTTTGTACAGATATTTATCCGGGGCTATCAAGAAATTTTGCATTTGCAATTGGAGGAGAGGCTAGACCTGCTCATTTAGAAATAAAGCATCTGAAATTGATGGCTCAAGATCTTCGCATAAAAGAAAATTTTGTCCTTGAGATTGGGCAGAAAATTTCTAATCAAATACTAAGAAATATTGAAATCATTTTTAAAGATCTAGTGAGTTTCGTTCCTAAAGGAGGAGAATTAACTATGCTGGAGAGATTAAATGGACACATTATCCAAAATACCAAAAAGTTACAAAAGCGTTTTAACTTTGTGTAGTTATATAAAATCTTACGAGATTTCTAACATTTCCAAGTTATTCGCTATAAATAAAAAATAATTGGAAATATATATAAAATCAATTACTTAAGATGAAATATTTTTATAAAAATTGGTACTTTGCTACGTAAGACCTTAAGCACACAATTTATAGAGATTAAAAATGCGAATAACACAAATTAAAGAGCCCACCTTAATTAATAGAGATCTAGTCTTAAATTTACTACATAAATAGGCTACGAATGTTGCTTTAAAAGCAACGTTTTTATTCTTTAGGATCTTTATGAATCGGATCCACCCAAAAAACATTTTCAGGATGTTCCACAGGTTCAATATTAAGGTTCATGACAATTGCTTCATTGTCGCTCCGCACGAGAACACATTCTAGAACCTCATCTTTGCTGGCATTAATTTCTTGATGGGGTACAAAAGGTGGTACATAAATAAAGTCGCCTGGACCTGCCTCAGCTGTAAATTCTAGATGATCACCCCAACGCATTCTGGCACGACCTTTAACAATGTAGATCACACTCTCTAATTCGCCATGATGATGGGCGCCTGTTTTTGCATTTGCGTGAATTGTCACAGTTCCTGCCCAGAGTTTTTGCGCACCGACTCGAGCTAAGTTAATTGCGGCAGCACGGTTCATACCTGGAGTTTGAGCTGTATTGGTATCTAACTGATTACCGGGCACAACTCGCACACCATGGAGTTTCCAATCTATGTGGGAATGTTCATCAGACATCTGGAGTCCTATAAAAAGGGTATGTTAAATTTTAATTCTAATACGAATCATTCAGTTCAAACCTCTTAATTAATAATTACCCAGATTTATTTGAACTTAAAAGCGATATCCCGCACCAATTAATAGAGTGTATCCAGAAGCCCCAGCAGTTAGATTGAAATTCGTAATGCCTGCAGGCCCCGTCATGCTCACCGTTTGATCTTGGAACTTGGTATATAAATCCTCAACAAATACATAGAGTCGGTTTTCAAGGGCTTGTTTGTAGCCAAGTCCTAGCGTATATCCAGTCATATTCGCCCTGGTAGCAGGAGTTAAAGAATCACTATAGATGACTGTTGCACCTGTATAGGAAACTTTTCCATAAATGACTCGAGCCTTTGATAACTTATATCCAGGAATAAGAGAAATGTTATAGGGGTTCTTCATTTGATAGGAGCCTGGAATAGAACTCAGTAGCACCTCACCGTATGAGTTCGGAAATGAAACACTCGTCTTTGCGCACCTCGAAGCAATTGGCATGAAATCTACACTAACACCCAATCAAAATTTTGGAGCTATGAGAAAGTTATAACCTGCTCCAACATTCCCTGTTAAGACAGATAAGTTATCTGCATTGATATTTTGCGGAGATACAGTTTGTGATCCAACGGTCAAGGTCTCATTGTATGTTGGAGAGACATTGGTATAACCAACGGCACCTTGGACAAGAGGGCCCTCAAACACCGACTGTGCAATGCTATTTCCAAAGTCTCATATATACAATAACTCAAAGACAATGAACCAATTTGCTAATTTTTTCGTCGTACAGCTTTTGGATTGATATTTATATTGATTGGTTTACTCGGATTGCGCCGGTGCTACTGCGGCACCTTGTATTTGATGTCTTTTCAGGGCTTCTTGAACAAACCCTGAAGCTTTCATCCGTTCGACATAGTTTTTCAAGTAGGCTTTTGTAGCATCGCTAACCTCTTTATTTACACCCATGGATTGATTAATTTGCATAAAACGACCAGGCAATAATCTTAAATTGGGATATGTTTGTAAATCCATTTCTAATTGTTGTTTGACACCTGCTCCGACTTCATAGCCACCGTTTACAAAAAATTCAACAACTTTTGGTGAAGTAGGGGCATGTACAATTTGTGCATGTTTGATTTCACGAGTCAGATAAAGGTCATAGGCACTACCTTTGCCAACCACAATCCTATTTTTTGCTTGATCGACTTCCTCATTCGCTTTAATTAGCGAATTACTTGGAACAACATAAGCGCCTTCGATGACGACATAGCCATTGGTAAAACTAATTTCTTTACCTCGAACTGGATCAATCGCAAAGAAGCCAAAGTCAGCCTTTTTATTGGCTACTGCATCGACTGATTTTCCCGCTGAATCAAAAACAACGAGTTCTAATTGAACGCCTAGTTCCTTGGCTAAATTTTTTGCCAGATCAATTGAAACACCATAGGGTTCAGACTGTTCGGAATCTCTTTTAGCTAAGATTGGGTTTCCCACGTTAATGGAAGCACGAATTTTTCCATTCGGGGCAAGTTCGGATTGTATGGACTGTAGTAAGTTGGCTTGTGTCATGGTGGTAGATAAATAAAGTGTGGTTGCAAGAGCAAGTATGATTAGTCTTTTCATAGTATCTTAATGTATTCTTCTGTTATTCGTCTCAAAAACTATTATATGAAACAAAACGTCACGCATTCTATTAGTGGTCCAAAATCTTTGTCTGAGCTCTATTGGGCAATGACAAAATTAGCATTGCAAGGGTTTGGAGGCGTTTTCCCAGTCGCGCAGCGTGTTTTAGTTGAAGAGCGAAAATGGTTTACTTCACAAGTTTTTTTGGAAGAGTGGGCTGTCGCTCAAGTACTTCCTGGGCCTAATATTGTCAATTTATTGGTCATGTTTGGGGGTCGGTGGTTTGGCGTCATGGGTGCCATTGTGGCAGTTGCTGGTATTTTTTCAATGCCAGCTTTATTGCTGATTTTAGTTGCAATTTTTTTTGAACAGTTTCGTGAGTATCCTGCTGTTGCTGGAGCGCTGCATGGTATGGGGGCTGTATCCGCTGGTTTGATTGGAGGAACTTCCCTCAAAATGGCGGGGAGTTTGAAGGTACATCCATTAACCTTTTGGGGTGCGATTACTTTTACTGTTGTTACGTTCGTACTTTTGGCTGTTTTGAAGTTTCCTTTAATACCTGTTCTATTGGTCATGGGTACATCGAGTATTTTTCTGACCTACTTGAAGATTAAAAATTCCCATTTTCCAAAAGGGAATAAATGAACATTAGTTTGTCTGATTGGTTAACGGTTTTATTGCATTTCGCATCGATGTCCGTATTTGCAATTGGTGGCGCTATTGCGCTTATCCCAGAGTTTCATCGTTTCTTTATTGATGAACATGCATGGTTAACGGAGTCGCAATTTTCATCAGGAATCGCTTTAGCACAAGCATCTCCAGGCCCTAATGCGTTGATGCTCGCGATGATGGGCTGGAACTTTGGTATGAATGCTACCCCTGCGGGATATTCACATTATGTCTTTGCCCTCTTAGGATTTGTATCTTGCCTCTTATGCGCGCTTACACCATCCTGTGTCTTAACGTTTACTGCAACTCGGTGGGTGCAGAAAAATAGTGAAAAAATGGGTGTGATCGCCTTCAAAAAAGGCTTAGCACCGGTCGTGATTGGTTCAATGTTGGTTTCTAGCTGGGTGATTGTTCGTGGAGATTTTGTGCTTGCACATAATTGGCCGATTTGGATGATCGCCTTAACAACACTTTGCCTTGTGTGGGGCACCAAAATCCATATTCTGTGGCTACTCTCTGGCGGCGCACTGATTGGTGCTACTGGTTTACTGGGCTCGTTTTAAATCTTCATATTTTTCCACGCACCTTGCAAGGCGTGGAGCTGTGAGAGACGTTAAATCGAACCATGCTACATTTTCTGGATCGCTTGCAATGCCTACAGATAGGGGTTCCAATAGGTACGCAAAATCAATGTGAAGATGTTCAGGTTCTTGTTTATTTGGATTGGCTGGAATGAGATGAACATCAATATCGATGGGTAAATGGCCTACCCACAGTGGGCAGGGGATAGATTGCCATCCGGTTTCTTCAGCTACTTCTCGAATAGCTCCTTCTAGGGGAGATTCTCCAGGATCGATATGACCGCCTGGCTGAAACCATTCTTTGATATATCGATGGTGAATTAATAGCATTTGTTCATCCCGAATCAAAATACCACTACCGGTAATATGTCCAGGTAAGAGATTCCTGGGGAAGGGATTGGTAATCGACTCTAAAAATCGTGTCGCTTCTAAAAGTTTAGAAGCTTCAGCCGGGAAAGCCAGACAATATTTTTGAATCACATCCCACATATCAATTTATTTTTTACTTGTAGACCGTATACCAGGACGTGGCGGTAGTCCGGTATGTTGTGTCAATATTGTTCCTTTAGATGGTCGGCTAGATACGCGTTTTTCATTTTCTGGAATCGTAAAGTCACGTGGATTATTGACTGTTTTGGAGCTTAATCGATTACGGCTAGGCAGATTCGCACTAACGCTTGCTGTTGAATTTTTTCTTCGAGCGCTTTGATAAGTACCATCTGTCATTGGTTGGTAGTTTGGAATCAAGTGATGCTTGCCATTACCAATTAAATCGGCACGCCCCATGTTTTTAAGGGCCTCGCGAAGAAGGGGCCAATTATTGGCATCATGGTAACGTAAAAAAGCTTTGTGTAAACGACGTCTTTTTTCTCCACGAACGATATCAACCGTTTCACTATCTCGCGAGACTTTGCGAAGAGGGTTTTTATTTGTATGGTACATCGCCGTGGCAGTTGCCATTGGCGACGGGTAAAAAGTTTGTACTTGATCAGCACGAAAGCCATTGGACTTTAACCATAAAGCGAGGTGCATCATATCTTCATCGCTTGTTCCTGGATGGGCTGCAATGAAGTAAGGAATCAAATATTGTTTCTTACCGGCTTCTTTAGAGTATTTATCGAATAGTTCTTTAAATCGATCATAACTACCAATCCCCGGCTTCATCATTTTGTTGAGTGGGCCTGATTCAGTATGCTCTGGAGCAATCTTTAAATACCCCCCCACATGATGCGTGACCAATTCTTTGATATATGCCGGAGATTTAACAGCAAGGTCATAACGCAATCCTGAGCTGATCAAAATCTTCTTTACACCCCGAATCGTCCTTGCTCTTCGATAGAGCTGAATTAATGGTGTGTGATCTGTGTTGAGATTTGGACAAATATCAGGAAAAACACACGAAGGTTTTCTGCAATGGGCTTCAATCTCGGGTGATTTGCAAGCTATACGGTACATATTCGCCGTTGGCCCACCTAGATCAGAAATGACACCCGTAAATCCTGGAACTTTATCTCGTATATCTTCAATCTCACGGATGATGGAATCTGAGGATCTATTTTGAATAATACGACCTTCATGTTCTGTAATCGAACAGAAAGTACAGCCACCAAAACAACCCCGCATGATATTGACTGAAAAACGGATCATTTCCCAGGCAGGAATTTTTGCATCTCCGTAAGTTGGATGGGGGGCTCTAGCATAAGGTTGATCAAAAACAAAATCCATTTCTTCTGTAGTTAGAGGAATCGGAGGAGGGTTTAGCCAAACATCTCTGATGGAAGCACCTTCACCATGCCGCTGCACAAGTGCGCGCGCATTACCGGGATTCGTTTCTAAATGCAAGACGCGATTCGCATGTGCGTAAAGAACGGCATCTCGTTTAACAGCTTCATAACTGGGAAGTCGGATAACCGTTGTGTCACGATTTAATTTTTGTTTCTTCGGTATTTGAAACTGAATCGTTTGTTCAGTGATCGTTTTCTGATCAGCCGTACCAGTTGATTTAGCGCAAGTTTCACCCTGAGCTGCGGCTTGCTCGTCCGGCATTAAGTATGGGTTAATGGGGGCATCAATTTTTCCAGGTTCATCCACATCAGTAGAGTCAATCTCTAAAAACTCAGAAGCAGATGTGCGACGAATAAAAGCGGTGCCTCTAACATCTGTAATTTCTTGAACTTTTTCACCATGAGAAAGGCGGTGCGTGATTTCAACTAAAGCGCGTTCTGCATTGCCGTAAAGCAAAATATCCGCTTTTGCATCCACCAAAATTGACCGACGAACTTTATCTTGCCAATAATCATAATGGGCGATTCTTCGTAAAGAGGCTTCAATACCTCCCATAATGATGGGGGTTTGTGGGTAAGCTTCTTTGCAGCGTTGTGCGTAAACTAAAGAACAGCGATCGGGTCGTTTACCACTCATCCCACCAGCTGTATAGGCATCATCCTTACGAATTTTTCGATCAGCGGTATAGCCGTTGATCATAGAGTCCATGTTGCCTGCGGTAACGCCAAAATACAAGTTAGGCTCACCCAATACTTTGAATGGATCTGCAGACTGCCAATCGGGTTGAGAAATAATTCCCACCCTAAATCCTTGCGATTCTAAGAGCCTTCCGATAATGGCCATGCCAAAGCTTGGATGATCGACATATGCGTCACCTGTGATGAGTATGATGTCGCAACTATCCCAGCCCAATATATCCATTTCTTTTTTGGACATCGGTAAAAATGGGGCCCGACCATAACACTCAGCCCAAAATTTAGGATAAGAATTAAGATGAGGCGCGGAGGGAATAGAGAATATAGTGCGCGGAGCATTCATAGTCTACTATTTTAAGCGATTCAAGGCTTTTGTGCCTAGTTAAATGATTTATCATGAAATTCGTGTAACCTTCAAAATTAAATGATGCGATGATCTAAATCGATATGATGAGTTTTTTCAAAAGATTTCGTCTGTACCTTCTCCTCTTAGTTCTTGTTTTCTCAGGCTGTGCGAGTCAACAATCTAAAGTAAATCAATCACGACAAATTTTTGCGATGGGTAACTTACCTGCTGCTTCCGCAGCCATTGAACAGTCGATACCATCAAAAAATAATTTATATAACCTAGAGCAGGGAAGTATCCTACGTTTGATGGGAACAAACCGCTTAGCCCAAAGTAATGTTGAGCTCTTGGCAGCAGACAGCATCCTTCGTCAAAATGAGTTGACTCGTTCAACCATTAAATCTTCTGTATCTAATGTCGGCGGTTATTTCCTAGCAGAAGGCCTTGGTAAGGATTACATTCTCAAAGGATTCGAGGGGACGATGTTGGCTTACTCGATTGCATTAAATCATGTTTTATTGGGCGATTGGGATAACGCGCGTGTTGAAGTCATGAAGATGGTCAAACGTGAGCAAGATATTGCTAGTTTTAATGAGATCAAGTATCAAGCCCTAACCGAGGCTAGAAGCAAGGGTATTAATGGGATGCAGGGTACATTAGATAATCGCGTCTTCCAAGGAAATCCAATGATTAATGGATATCCAGTCAATACAATTTCTGATCCGCAAACTATGAGTTTGAAAAACTCTTATCAAAGTGCCGCCGCACATTATTTAGCAGGCTTCATCTTTGAAAAACTTCGGGAGCCTTCCCTTGCTGCGCCAGGTTATCGTCAAGCAATAGAATTACGACCTGATCTGCCTTTTTTGCAGGAGGGCTTAAAAAATCTTGATGCAAACATTAACCAGCCAATCAATTCAACTCCCAATGGCACAACAGATACATTATTTGTAGTTGAGACTGGATTTTTACCCTTGATAAATAACTTTAAGTCGAGTATTCCAATTCCTATTAGTGGTCAAATTAGATTTGCAACGGTATCTTATCCGTTCATCGCTCCAAATACGGAGTTATACAATCCTGGACAAGTTGCACTTCGAGGCCAATTAGTGAATTTAAATATGGTTACAAGCGTCGATAGTATGGCAAGACGGGATTTGCGCGATGAAATGCCCGGTTATATGATTCGTGGGGCGAGTCGAGCTATAACGCAGGTTTTAGCACAAATCGGAACTCAGCGTGCTGTTCAAGGAAACAATCCTAATAACTCGAACCAAGCTACTTTAGGTGCGATTGCTGGTTTGGTAACTGGTTTAACGATGGCGGAAATTAGCTCGGCTGATGTTCGGCATTGGTCTAATTTACCCGCTCATGTTTTTTTAGCGCGCGCTCAAATACCCAATGGCTTACAGGATTTTCTGATTCGATTGCCCAATGGGGCGATGGTAGGTCGAGCCATTAGTTTTCAAGGAGATAAAAATATTGTTTATATTCGTGTTTTTAGAGATCGTGCCAGTATCATGTCGAGTAATGATGTTCAAGCAGGTTTTGGAGCATTGGGTCAACCGATATCTTTTGTACTCAAAAACCCAGCTGCACCTATAATTCCTCCGGGTAGTCAACCAATATTAGAGCTCAAACGTTGATATGGTAGATTTATCAAAATACATAGTTGAATTCAATTGAAATGGTGCTTTTATGAAAATAGGCAAACTTATAAACTTGGCGGTATTGGTTGCAGCGCTGATGCTCACCGCTTGTTCTTCCTACATTGATAAGCGCTCCATCAAAATGGGTAAGACCAGTGATATCAAAATTCAGGACATGAAAAGTACTGATCGTAATGGGCTCTTAGTGGTTCAAGCAACCATCAAAAATAATGGAAATTCAAAACCTGTACAGTATCGTTTTCAATGGTTTGGCGATAAAGGGGAAAGAGTTTGGGGGGATGAGGCTTGGAAGCCACTGATCATTCCTGAAGGACGCACTGCCATGATTGAGGGGGTTGCCCCTAATATGGAAGCTTCAGAATATAAAATTGAGTTAGATTCTTATTAATCAAGATTGAGGTCATCATGCAAATACGTTATTTAAAGTTGGGATTGATTGGGGTTTCTAGTTTATTTTTATTTGCCTGTTCCTCGTCTCCAAAAGTTTCTTATCAAGATCCTAATAAAATTGAAACCATATCTGCTGATTATGGGGTTACTGATTTGCAGATGTTGGCTGAATCAATGACAAGATCCTTGTTGCAAACTAGAGTCATTATGAATTCACCGACGCCACCCCTCGTTACCGTAGCGCCAGTAAAAAACAAAACCAATGAATACATCGATACAAACTTAATAACGAATAAGATTGAAACTCAACTTCTCAAAAGTGGTCAAGTTCGTTTTGCTGTTAAAGCTACAGACATGTCTACCCAAGTTGGTGAGTTAACGCGTCAAAATTCAGGTCTGTATAACAAGGAGACTGTAAGTAAAATTGGCAATATGGAAGGATCTAAATATCGTATTGAGGGCGAGATTGGCTCAATCGTTAAGTCTGACAAAAATGTAAAGGACGTCTTTTATAACCTGACACTACGCCTTATTAACAATCAAACCGGCACCTATGAGTGGCAAGACGAAAAAGAAATCAGAAAGCAGCAGCGTCGTTAATATATCAAACAGTTATTTTTCTGTTAGTAAGGATGAGTACCCCCCCTGGCTTTTTATTTTTATAAACCGTTTGGTCTTATCAACCCAACAGCTAGACCTTCGATAGAAAAGTCTCTGCCATCATTTTCTATAATAATAGGTTCAAAATCAGGATTTTCTGCAATCAATTGGATTTGAATCCCCTTGCTAGTTTTTGTTTTTAGCCAGCGTTTTACAGTGACTTCATCTTCGATACGAGCAACAACGATGTCGCCATTGCGAGCTTCTGAAGCTTTTTTAACAGCTAGATAGTCACCATCTAAAATTCCTGCATCTCTCATACTTAGGCCTTTTACTTTTAATAAATAATCGGCCCCTTGTGAAAATAGCGAAGGGTCAACTGGAACTTGTTTTTCAATATGCTCCATGGCTAATATGGGAGATCCTGCAGCAACTCTTCCGATCAGAGGAAGGGTAAGTTGTGCAATCATTTGGGAAGGTAATTGGAGTTGCTTCGCTGTTTGTCGAATCGATTCGCACAGACGAATTCCTCTAGAGGTTCCTGGGCTTAATTCAAGGTAACCCTTTTTAGCTAGAGCTTTCAAATGCTCTTCGGCCGCATTTGCGGAAGCAAAGCCTAGTTTTTGAGCAATTTCAGACCTAGTAGGTGGCGCTCCGTTTTCAGCAATCGAATCATGAACAAGTTGCAAAATCTCTTCTTGCCTTGCGGTTAATTTGGGTAGAGTTTGATTCATGATGAATTTTACCTGAATTTATATACACACTGTAATTGTATACAGCTAGTACTGCTAAGTGCAAGTTTTTTATAGTAAAAGAGCATAAATACAAAAACGACTTGGTTAAATCTTAGTTATTTGCTAAAATATGCGACTAACTTGCGTTTTGCGGTTAGTTAATTTTCACCCTTGCTACACTGACTATTCCTAAACAGGGAATTGACGCCCAGGTAGCTATTAACCACAAGGAGTGTTTGATGCGTCATTACGAAATTGTATTTATCGTCCATCCGGACCAAAGCGAGCAAGTGCCCGCAATGATTGACCGCTATAAAGCTGTATTAACTGCAGCTAATGGTAAGGTTCATCGTATTGAAGATTGGGGTCGTCGTCAGATGGCTTACATGATCAATAAATTAGCAAAAGCCCATTATGTATGCATGAATATTGAGTGCGATCAGGCTACGCTTGCTGAACTTGAGCATGCTTTTAAATTTAATGATGCAGTTTTGCGTCATTTAATTATTCAGATGAAAAAAGCTGAAACTGAGCCTTCCATCATGATGAAAGAAGTTCAGCGTGAAGAGTCTCGTAAAAATCAACAAGTGGAGGCGCCTGCTGCTTAATGACGAAGTCTGGTCAGCCATTGAATGACTTTCGACTGACAGCTAGATTAGTGCATAAAGATACAATTCGTTACACACCTGCAGGTCAAACCGTTCTTGAGTGTCAATTAGAGTATTCAGGAAATGTGGTGGAAGCAGGAATACAACGAAAAGTAGAGTTAAAACTTCTAGCAATTGCAATTGGGCAAGAGGTAAAAACCTTAGACCAAATGCAAATCGGTGGAACAGGAAATTTTCAAGGTTTTATTGCGCACCAGAGTATTCGACGTCAAGCTCTCGTCTTTCATATAACTCATATTTCTATTTAAAGGAACTAACATGGCTTTTGGTAAAAAAAATGTAGATTTCAAAAAGAAGCCGGCACAAAACCCGCTTTTTAAACGTAAGCGTTTTTGCCGCTTTACCGTCGCAAACGTTGTTGAGATTGATTACAAAGATGTAGATACATTAAAAGATTTCATTGGTGAGAATGGCAAAATTACACCAGCTCGTTTGACTGGCACTAAAGCTAAATATCAGCGTCAGTTAGACACTGCTATCAAACGTGCGCGTTTTTTAGCGTTCTTGCCTTTCACTGATCAACATAAACACTAATTGGAGATATATTCATGCAAGTCATTCTTCTTGAAAAGGTAGCCAATTTAGGCAATTTAGGTGATGTAGTTCGTGTAAAAGATGGTTTTGCACGTAACTTTTTAATTCCTCAACGTAAGGCGCGTCGTGCTACTGAAACTGCCATTGCTGACTTTGAAGCACGTCGTGCTGAGTTGGAAAAAGTTGCAGCTGAAAAATTAGCAGATTGCCAGGCGATTGGTCAAAAAATGCAAGGTACCGTGATTGAGATTCATCAAAAAGCTGGCGTTGATGGTCGTTTGTTTGGATCCGTTACGAACCATGACATTGCTGATCAGTTAACACAAAAAGGATTTACTATTGAAAAGGGTGCAGTTCGCCTGCCAAATGGTCCTCTAAAAGCTGTTGGCGAATATCCAGTTGCAATCGCATTGCATACGGATGTAGTCTCTGAAGTTGTTGTAAAAGTTATTGGCGAAGCCGCTTAATTAACCACATACAATCATTTAGGGAAGACAGATGCCTGACACAGGCCCGATCCGATTATTAACACCTACTGGTGAGGAGGATCGGGCTGTGCAAGGATTAAAGGTTCCGCCTCATTCGATTGAAGCAGAACAATCTGTTTTAGGAGCATTACTTCTTGATAATAATTCCCTAGATGTGGTTGCTGCATTATTGCGTGATATCGATTTTTATCGATCAGAGCATGCCATTATTTATCAAGCAATTTCCAAATTAGTCAATGATAATAAGCCTGCTGATGTTCTCACCGTTCATGAAGAGTTAAAGACTTACGGGATTGCAGAGAACTTTGGAATTACCTATCTCAATCAGTTAGCATCTAATACACCAAGCTCTGCGAATATTCGGGGTTATGCACAAATCATTAGTGATCGAAGCATTCTACGACGTTTGATTCAGACGGCTGACAGTATTGCTAATGCCGCATTTTCTCCAGAAAAAGGAGTGAGAACTCTTTTAGACGAAGCCGAAGCTCGAATTCTTGCAATTGGTCAAGAGGGCGGGCGTCAAAATGAGTTCCATGAAATTGATGTGTTAATGTCCGAGACTATCCAGCGTATTCAGGAGCTGTATGCGCGTGGTGGATCAAATGACGTCACAGGTGTTGCTACAGGATTTATAGATCTTGATCGAATGACTAGCGGGCTTCAAAAGGGTGATCTTGTCATTGTTGCTGGTCGTCCTAGTATGGGTAAAACCTCGTTTGCAATGAACATTGCGGAGCATGTAGCGATTAAAGAAGGTTTACCTGTTTTAATTTTTTCTATGGAGATGTCGGCTTCACAGTTGGCAGCTAGGATGTTGGGGTCAGTAGGACGTGTTAATCAAGGTCGATTACGGACTGGGCGTTTAAATGACGAGGAATGGCCGCGAGTTACACAGTCGATTGGTTTGCTCACGAAGGCGCCTATGTTAATCGATGAAACGGGTTCTTTAAATTCTTTAGAGTTAAGGGCGCGTGCTAGAAGGATGGCTAGAAAGTATGGCAATGTTGGATTGATTGTGATTGATTATTTACAGTTGATGTCTGGTAAGAGCAGTGGGTCAAATGAAAATCGCGCCACGGAGATTTCAGAAATATCTCGTTCATTAAAGTCCTTAGCAAAAGAAATGCAATGTCCTGTGATTGCTCTTTCACAGCTCAATCGTAGTTTAGAAAATCGTGAAAATAAACGTCCGATGATGTCTGATTTAAGAGAGTCAGGTGCCATTGAGCAAGATGCTGACGTTATCTTATTTATTTATCGGGACGAGGTTTATCATCCTGAAACGGATGCAGTCGGTATTGCCGAAGTCATTATTGGTAAGCAACGTAATGGACCGATTGGTCCCGTCAAACTCTCTTGGCAGGGAGAATTTACCAAATTTGATAATTTAGCCCTGGGATATACACCCCCATTCCAAAAAGGTCCTGCTACAAATAATTCGAACGTGCCTTTTTAAAAAAATACTCACAAGAGTATTTAAATGACTACTTTCGCGGTCTTATTCGAAAAGTGTTAATGTGATATAAATATAAAAATAATTAAATATAGGAGGCAATATGTCAAAAATGACTTTGCAAATCGATGGGGTTAGCCGTGAAGTGGATGTGCCATTAGATCAACCCCTTTTGTATACATTAACGGATCAATTGAAGTTTAAAGGTCCAAGATTTGGATGTGGATTAGCGCAGTGTGGAACCTGTACGGTTTTAGTCAATAACCAACCAGTTCGATCTTGCGTGACTCCAACACGTGCTGTTGCAAATGCAAGCTCAAAAATTCGAACCCTAGATGGTCTTGCAAAGGGTGATCAATTACATCCTATGCAAACCGCTTTTATTGAAGAGCAGGCAGCTCAATGTGGATATTGCACGAATGGTTGGATCATGCAGTCCATTGCTTTATTAGAAAAAAATCCTCGCGCTACTGATGAGCAAATTATTCAAGGTTTGGATAATTTGCAATGTCGTTGTGGTTCGCATTTAGCTATTTTAAGAGCAGTTAAAAAAGCTCGTGAAACGATGAAAGCTTAAGGGGGTCAATATGAAATCAATACAAATTACACGACGTGAGTTTCTCCAAAGTTCTGGTGCTTTGGTTGTGGGAGTTTCAGGCGTTTTACCTAGCTTAGATGCTTTAGCTCAAAATGCAGCACCCAAAATATTAGGACCTAATCCATCGCTATTAGATACTTGGATCAAGATTGGCAAAGATGGATTAGTCACTATTAATTCTGGGAAGATGGATTGTGGTCAGGGTTTGGATGTAGCTTATTCTCAAATTGCTGCTGAAGAATTAGATGTTCCTTTGAGTCAAGTGGTGGTTCTTTTTGGCGATACTAAACATTCAGCTAATCAAGGTGGTGGAAGTGCTAGTTCAGGAGTTCGTCAAGGGGCTATTCCAATTAGAAATGCTGCAGCTGAAGCAAGACGCGTATTGGTAGGAATGGCTGCCCAGGAGTTACAAACTTCACCAGATCAATTAGATGTTGTAAATGGTAAGGTTTTTGTCAAAAATAATCCGAGTAAGTCGGTCACTTATACTCAGCTCATTTCTAATAAAGAATTCTCGACGAATCTAGAGTGGAATAAAAAATTTGGTAATGATTTAAATGTTACAGGTCTTGCAAAACCGAAAAATGTTGCAGACTACAAAATCGTTGGTAAAGATGCTCCCCGAAGAGATATCAAGGATCACGTTATAGGTAAAGAACACTTTACAGCGCATATACGTCCAGATCATGTTTTGCATGGTAGAGCAATTCGGCCTGCACAAGCAGGCGCCTCTGTTATATCAGTGGACAAAAATTCAGTAGCATTTGTGCCGAACGTTCGAGTCTTTCAAAAAGACAACTTCGTCGCAGTTGTTGCGAATACTGAATGGGATGCCGTAAGAGCTGCTAGAGCGTTAAAAGTTACTTGGTCAAAAGAAACGAAACCTCTCAAAGGTGGTGATAAAGAGATGTTTAATTACATCAAAAACGCCACCCCCACCGCAAGTAATGCAGTACCCATGTTTTTTGGTAAAAAAGAATATAACGCCCAACCGACATATGACGCCCTTAAAACTTCGGCCAAGGTATTAGAAGCTGATTACTTTGCACCTTTTCAGGCGCATGCTCGTATTGCCCCATCTTGTGGAGTTGTAGACGTTAAGAGTGATAGCGTACAAATTTGGACCGATACTCAAAAGCCACATTTTCAAAGAGAAGGCATTGCTAAATTTTTAAGTATTAGCCCGGATAAAGTAGAGGCAAAATGGATGCATGGAGCGGGATCGTATGGACGTTCTGATGCCGATGAGGCTCCTTATGAAGCAGCTTTATTGTCCAAAGAATATGGTCAACCTGTGCGTGTTCAGTGGTCTAGAGAAGAAGGCACTGCTTGGAGCCCGAAAGGCCCTGCAGCGGTGATGACCTTAAAAGCAGGTTTGGATGAACAAAATAATGTTACGGCTTGGTTATTTAAAGCGAAGGGATTTAATGGTTGGGATATCAAATTTAATGCAGAGAGTCCTGAACACACCTTAGTTGGCATGCAAACAGGACATAAAAAATGGACTGCATATAACTACAATATTCCTGAAGAAAGTTATCGTTTTGCTAATCATGTGCACTGGTGGGAGACTGTAGCTCCATATGTGGAACAAGCTTCGCCACTTCGAACTGCGCACTTTAGAGCTCCGCAAGAAATGCAGACTCGTTTTGCGCAGGAGTGTTTCATTGATGAAGTGGCACTTGCTAGCAAAATAGATCCAGTCGCATTTAGGTTAAAGCATATTCAAGAGCCTCGTGAAAAAGAGATTTTAGAGGCCGTAGTGAAAAAATTTGGCTGGGATACTAATTATAAATCTACCAAAGTTGGAGATGTTTATACAGGCAGAGGTGTTGCGTTGTATAACGGTTACCAGTCATATGCTGCTGTTGCTTGTGAAGTCGAAGTGAACAAAAAAACTGGCCGTATTTGGGTAAAGAGAATTGTTGTCGGAATGGACTGTGGTCTCGTGATTAATCCATCGGGCGTGAAGGCAGCACTTGAGGGACAAGTCATGCAGGGTATTAGTCGCGCTCTTTATGAAGAGGTAAAGTTTGACGAAAATCGAGTTACAAGTGTAGATTGGAATACGTATCGTATTGCATCTATGAAAGATGTACCTGGAAAAGTTGATATTGTGATTTTAAATCGCCCTGATAAAGCATCTGGCGGAGTTGCTGAACCTGGTTTGGTTTCATTACCTGCAGCAATCGCAAATGCTGTATTTGATGCTACGCAAGTCAGAATTCGCCAATATCCTTTAACACCACAACGCGTAAAATCACTCATCGTTTAATGATTGAATGAAGTATTAGAAGTAGTTTGTTTTGACAATTAAGGTACTATGAATTCTTTTAAAGCATTTCTCATGCAACAGCCCTTGACATGGGCTGTGAATGTGGGAGGATCGTCAATCGATGCGATTGATATGATGGCAGCCGCAGGTGTGCGTTGCATTTTTATTGATTGCGAAAGAACCGCGATTCATATTGAAAGCATCCGACCCATGGTCTTGGCTGCTAAAAGTCATGGTATGTTTACGATGCTTCGAAGTGAAAACCAACAAGCAGAAACGCTGATCCGATATCTTGATCGCGGAATTGATGCGATTGTTGTGCCCCATACAGAGACTGTCGAAGAATTAAAAATGATTGCTGATGTGGTGGATTATGTTAGTAAAGGTATCAAAGACAAATTCATGACGATTGCCCAAATCGAGTCTGTGAATGCCGTTCATCATATTCAATCTTTAGCTTCTTCAACTGAAGTAGATAGTTTCTTAATTGGGCCTAATGATTTATCTCATAGTATGGGATTTCAAGGTGATCTGAAACCTGCTGCTTTATGGCAAGCCATTGATCAGGTCATCCAAGAGCTTGAATCGCATCAGCGTATTTGGGGAATACCAGGCCTTCCGGAAAATCAGCAAAAATTTACTCAGCAAGGTGCTAGATATTTATACTGTACCTTATCCCAAATCATTCAACAGGGTTTTAAATCCTTCCATTCCATATCTTAATTTATAGAAAGAAAACATATGTCAATGATGCCTTCTGAAAGAACGCCATTTTCTGCGATTGTTGATCGACCACCGCTCAAATTTCCAGGTGGTGCGAAAGTGATTGTTTGGAGTATTGTTAATTTAGAGGTTTGGGATATTTCTAGACCAATGGCTCGTCAGGTAATCCCAGCACCTACGGGAGTTCCTTTATTACCTGACGTACCGAATTGGGCTTGGCACGAATATGGCATGCGTGTCGGCTTTTGGCGTTTTAAGAGTTTGTATGACTCATTAAACATAACGCCAACATTGGCATTAAATGCCAGAGTTTGTAAAGATTACCCACGTGTAGCACAAGCGTGTCTAGATTCTGGTTGGGAGTTTATGGGTCATTCTTATGAGCAAATGCCGATTCATAAAGTTGAAAATCAAGCTGAGATGATAGCTAAATCAATGGATACCATTGAAACATTTACGGGTAAGCGTCCAGTTGGATGGTTGGGGCCTGGTCTTACGCAGACATTTGAAACTCCAGATTTATTAGCTAAAGCAGGTGTCAAGTATGTTGGCGATTTTCCATACGATGATGAACCCACCCGAATTAAAACCGAGCATGGCTCGTTAGTAACGTTGCCATATACCGTTGAAAATAACGACATACCGATGATGATCGTACAACATCATGAAGCTAATTATTGGACACAAAAATGTATTGATACGTTTGATCAATATTATTTAGAAGCGCAGGAGCGCCCTAAAATTTTATCGATTGCCATACATCCCTATATTAGTGGTATGCCATTTAGAATCGCATATCTCAAGAAAGTGTATGACTATATTAATCAACATGAAGGTGTCGTTCATATGACTGGGGAGCAAATCTATAACTGGTATGACCAGGCATATCCAGAGAAATAAAATGAATGATATTTTGCATTGGGATTTATGTACGGCAGTTGAAGCGATTCGACAGAAAAAAATTAGTTCTGTAGAGCTCACAACATGGTCCATTGATCGCTTAAAAAAAATTGGTGGGCCACTCAATGCTATATTTCGCTTAGATGAGGAAAGTGCGATCAAACGTGCGAATGTATTGGATGATCTTCAGGCACATCATCGGCCTTTAGGCATGTTGCATGGAGTCCCATTTGCCCATAAAGACCTCATTTTTATGGCGGGTAGAAACGCGCATGTAGGCTCTAAAATTTTGAAAAAAAATATTCCAGACCAAAATTCGGTGGTGATGGATTATTTTGAAGCTGCGGGACAGGTCTATTGTGGGTCTTTGCATATGACGGAGTTTGCTTTAGGCCCTACAGGCTTTAATCAGCATTATGGACATGCTAAGAACCCTTGGAATCCTTTATATGTATGCGGAGGGTCGTCTAGTGGTTCAGCAATTGCAGTGAGTGCAAGATTGGTTTTTGGAGCCATTGGTAGTGATACCGGTGGGTCAATTCGGCATCCAGCGACCATGTGTGGCGTGACTGGATTAAAACCCACAAGTGGGCTAGTTATGACTGAAGGGGCTTTCCCATTAGCGCATACGTTAGACTGTATAGGCCCAATTGCACAAAGTGCAAGGGATTGTGCCAAGATGTTGACCGTATTAACCAATCAACAAACTCATTATGAGACGTCAATAGAATTACCTGTAAAAGGTGTGAGAGTTGGTATACCTAAGCAGTATTTTTGGGAAGGCGTTGATGAAAATATTCAGCAAGTGCTTTTTGAAAATATCCGTGTATTTCAAGAATTAGGTATGCAGATTGTCGAAATTGATAATCCTCCAATGGACCCTATCAATCAAATGATGGCTGTTGTGATGGCGGTAGAATCTTTGGAAGTTCATCATGAATGGCTGAGGCACTTTGCGGATGATTATGCTGGTCAAGTCAGAGCGCGAATTGAACTTGGATATCAATATTCCAATGAAGATTACCGTCAGGCGATTAATATGCGTAAAGTTTATCGTCAACAATTTGAGGATCAAGTATTTTCTCAATGTGACGTCATGTTTATACCAACGATTCAAGTTCACACACCCACTATTGAGCAGAGCACTCGCGGTAGTTTAGAGGACGTTTTGAAAGGGGTTGGGCGTTTAACTCACGTCACTAAGGCAATGAATTATTTAGGGCTTCCAGCGATAAGTCTGCCTAGTGGATTCTCGAATCAAGAAATGCCGGTGGGCTTTCAATTGGTTGGAAGAGATTATAGTGAAGAGCTTATTTTGCGAATTGGTTATGCTTATCAAACACAAACACAATGGCATCAAAAGATACCGTCTTGCGCAGCTATCTAGGAGGAAAGATGATCAAAGGAAGTTGTCTGTGTGGTGGTGTTCAGTATCAAATTCATGGGGCATTAGGACCGATTATTTATTGTCATTGCAAACGGTGTAGAAAATCGAGTGGTTCAGCATTTGTTACTTCGACTGAAATTCATCGAGCCAATTTTGAAGCAACACAGGGTCAAGAACTGATTAAAAAATATGAGAACCCTGGAGCTGTTGATCGTTTTTTTTGCGCACATTGCGGATCGCAACTTTATAGTGAAAGAACTGCAACCCCACTGACAATGCGAGTAAGGTTAGGCACGCTAGATACAGAAATTACTGAAAGAGTAAGTTCGCATATTTTTGTAGGAAGTAAGGCCGAGTGGCATGAAATACAAGATGAGGCGATTCAATATCAAGAACGGCCGACACCTTGATAGGAGCTCAGGTTTCTAGTTAGAGCATTGCCAGAGTATCGCCATAAAATTCATTAGAAGAATTCGTCGTTACTCAGATACAATTAAAGCTTATAAAGCAGTAAGACTTCATCGTCACATTTCAGGTTGGATTAAAAGATTTCTTAATTCATTTATTAGAACAAGGAACTATCAGATGCGTCGTCTATTTTCAATTGGATTAATAGTAATCACTGTTGCCATTGTTTCACCATCATTTGCACAGAAATCCATTATTCTCTCTTCAACAACATCCACGGAGCAATCAGGACTCTTTAGCTTTCTATTGCCAATTTATAAAAGTAAATCTGGGGTTGACGTCAAAGTCATTGCTGTGGGGACTGGACAGGCTTTAGATATTGGTCGTCGTGGTGATGCTGATGTCGTTTTTGTGCATGATAGGACTGCCGAGATGAAATTTCTGGAAGAAGGAAATGCGACGAGGAGATATGATGTCATGTATAACGACTTTGTCTTGATTGGGCCAAAGTCCGATCCAGCTAAGGTTGGTGGAGGTAAGGATATTAAGGTGTCATTACAAAAAATTGCTAATTCAAAAGCCACTTTTGTTTCTAGGGGTGATAAGAGTGGCACTCATGCGGCAGAACTTCGTTATTGGAAAGCTGCAGGAATTGAGCCTAATAAAGATATGAGTTGGTACAAGGATACTGGAAGTGGTATGGGACCAGCTTTAAATTCAGCATCGGCAATGAATGCTTATATCTTGGCTGACCGAGGTACGTGGTTGTCGTTTAAAAATCGTGGCGACTTAGATATCTTGGTAGAGGGCGATCCTCAGCTCTTTAATCAATATGGTGTGATGTTAGTTAATCCCTCAAAGTTTCCTCATGTAAAGGTTAAAGAAGGACAGGACTTTATTGATTGGATAATTTCTAAAGATGGGCAAGAGGTCATTTCTTTGTACAAGATTGATGGCAAACAACTCTTTTTCCCAAATGCAAAGAAATAAATGATGTCTTAAGCCATTCAGCTTTTTCATCTTTGTATCTTTAAATCTATCCATTATTTAGTTATCTAACCAAAAGCTCATAGGCGAAAAATACCTAATAGGAGGAGATTTCGCTAAGAGCTACCAAGAATGAAAAGCGCAGTCTTGTTATAGGCTTAGGGAGAGATTTTTTTCCGGTGATTTTAGAGATGGATAGTTAGAAAAAGCTTCAACTGTCAAAATTTCATCTGAGGAATTCATGGCGCTCAAAGGAATAGTGCAAGAGCTTACAGTTTTACCATTAATTTGAACTGAGCAGGCACCACACTTAAAATGGTCGCAACCATATTTAGTCGCAACCAGGCCAAGTTGCTCCCGTAGAACCCAAATCAATGGTGTACTAGGGTTAGAATGAATTTCTACAAATTGTCCGTTGACATTGAGCGTCGCCATGACAATAACCTTTTCTTAAAATAAGTGATAAAGGTTAATTTAGACGAAAAAAGTCTTTTAATACATAGGTATATAACCTATTAGTACTATTACTGAAGTTTTATCAATTGATAAAAGACTTAATTACGCCAAGGAAGTGGTGCTAAAACCGCATCAAGACCTGTTTCTTTGATTGTTGGTGCTGCCTCAGAAGACGCCAAGTAAGCAATTAAGTCTTTTGCAAGGTGAATTTGTTGACTCGCAGCACCGATTCCCGCTGTAAAGTAGAAAGTTTTCTGTATTTCGCTGGGAAGGTCACGAATAATATCAATTCCAGCAATAGGGAGTAATTCTGAGTATTGTTGGAATCCCAGATCCGTCTCATTTCTCATCAAAATAGTGCCAACACGCTCACCAAAAATCTTTTTGGCGGAAATAGCCATTTGATCAGTAATACCCAGTTTTGGAAAAACCTCTTCTGACAAATAAGTACCGCTTGCGCTAGCTGAGTATGCAACTCGCGGAGCGTTGAGAAGGGCGTTTTTGAAAGATTCCACGGATGATAAGTCAGGAATCGGATCTCCATGACGAACTGCGGCAGCCATTCTGGAGCCAGCAAGATCCACTTTGGAGCCAGAAGCAATGATTCCTTGTTGAATAAATTGATCAAGGGCCGGGCCTGCTAAAACGAGCACATCAAAGACTTCACCTTTAGCCAGTCGAGTAGGAATAGAATCAGGGGCAGTTCCCATCGATGAGCCAAAAGACAGATTGACAGTATGGCCTGATTTTTTTTCATACATCGGGGCAAGATGTTTTAGAGCTGCGGCGAATGCGCCTGATGTAATGACTGAGATAGTTTGATTAGACATAATTAATCCACGGTAATTTTGGCTGATTCAACAACTTTTTTCCAACGAGCAACTTCTTTTTTAACTAGTTCTGCTAATTCCTCAGGAGTAGAGGTATCGACAGTTGCACCTTGCTCTTCAATTTTAGTTTCATTCGATTTTTCATTTAAAACAGCAATTAACTCTTTATTGAGTAATTGAATGATTGATTTAGGCGTTCCTGCCGGAGCAAACATGGCGTACCACTGATCCACTTCAACATTTGGAATACCTTGTTCAGCTAAAGTTGGTACATTGGGTAGAACAGGACTGCGTTTTTTTCCGGCTATACCAAGAGCAATCAATTTATTCCCTTTGACTTGTGGATAAGCCGTAAATAAACTTGGGAACATCACTTGGGTTGTACCACCAATCGTATCTAGAATCGCAGGAGAAGAGCCTTTGTAAGGGACATGTAGCATATCTGTGCCAGTATTTAATTTAAAAAGCTCACCGGTTAAATGTGGCGCAGTGCCCTTACCAGAAGTGGCATAGGAAATCTTACCGGGTTGCGACTTGAGAAGTGCGACTAATTCTTTAATGTTTTTAACTGGTAAGTTGTTATTTGCTACGACAAGAGTCGGGGAAGTGGCAACTAATGAAATCGCTTCAAAGCTTTTGATTGGGTCGTAGCGTAACTTTTGCAGAGCTGGGTTAATTGCATGAGTAGCAATATAGCCAAACATTAAAACATAACCATCTGCAGGAGCCCTTGCCACGAATTCACTTGCAATTGCCCCATTGGCTCCAGCTCGATTTTCAACAATAACGGATTGGCCTAATTTTTGGCTGAGTCCCTGAGCAATAATACGAGCCATCGCATCATTTGCGCCACCAGGCGAGGTTGGAACGACAATAGTGATTGGTTTAGATGGATAGGTATCAGCGACCACTTTTTGGGAAACGCAGATAAAGAACGCAATAAAACTAATAAATAAAGCTGTAAAACGAGTTTTTTTAAGTATCATTTCGGTGTGAGTTTATGAGTGGTTTAGCGTAATTTGTGTAGTTTCAGTATTATAAGGGTATCTAAGGAGAGTACATGTTTATCAATTTAAAGAAACTATTATGCTTAATCAGTTTATTTTTTTGCGGTCTTTTTGCGCTGCAGGCACAGGCGCAAAGCTATCCAAATAAACCGATCAAGATTGTTGTAGGATTTTCTCCTGGCGGAGGTCCTGATATCTCGGCGAGGGTGATTGGTCAAAAAATGACCGATAAGTGGGGACAGCCTGTTGTTGTAGAAAACCGTCCAGGTGCTGGAGCGAATATTGCTACACAAGTAGTTGCCACCTCAAAGCCAGATGGCTACACCTTACTTTCTGTTTCGAATGCATTTGCGATTGCGCCAGCTATTTACAGCAAATTGCCATTTGACACAATCAAGGATTTAGAGGGAGTCACATTAACAGCGACAGGATCAGCTCTAGTCTTAGTTTCTCCAAACTTAAAGGTTAATAGTATTGCTGAATTAATAGCTTTAGCAAAAAAAGATCCAGGAAAATATTCTTATAGCTCAGCTGGTATTGGCAGTGGTTCTCATTTCGCTGTAGAGATCTTAAAAGCGAAAACGGGGACAGATTTTTTACATGTGCCAACAAAAGGAATTCCTGAGGGCATTACAGAAGTATTATCTGGTCGTGTAGATTTTTTTATCAGTCCGTATGCTAGTGCCATTAATATGGTTCGCGATGGTCGAGCAAAAGCTATTGCTATTACCTCGCTTCAAAGGGGTAAAGAGTTTCCTAATTTACCGACAGTCGCGGAAAACGTTCCAGGTTACAAGTGGGAATTTTGGTATGGCCTCATTGCACCAGCAAATACCCCTAAAGATATCTTGCTGCAAATCGCTCAGGAAGTAAAACGTATTAATGAGTTCGCAGATGTTAAAGAGCGTTATGCAGGTTTAGGACTTGAGCCTGTATCAAATACACCTTCAGAATTTGACAAGATGATTAAAGCTGAGGTGAATGAGTTTACACGTATTGCAAAAGCAGCAAAGATTACAGCAGAATAATTTAGGGAGAAAAAATGCAGGGGACTAGTAAAAACGGTTTGTATTATGAGATTGAGGGCGATGGCCCATGGTTAACACTTTCACATTCATTGGCTTGCGATCTTCATATGTGGGATCCACAAATGGAATTGCTGACAAAGCATTTCAAAGTATTGCGTTTTGATACTCGAGGACATGGTAAGAGCCATGTTCCTGCGGCACCCTATACATTAGAAGAGTTAGCTACCGATGTAGTAGAGTTATTTTTAGAGTTAGGTATTCAAAGAACCCATTGGATGGGGTTATCGATGGGAGGGATGATTGGTCAGACAATGATCTTAAAATGGCCCCAGCTTTTCTTATCGATTGTACTTGCCGACACAACTAGTCGACGCCCGGATAATGCAGTTCAAATGTGGGCCGATCGAGCAAATATTGCTCATGAACAAGGCATGCAAGGCTTGTTAGATAGTACATTATCGCGCTGGTTTACCCAAGCCTATAAGGATGCTAATTCAGCTAAATTGCAAAAAATTGCTCAAGGAATTTTAGCTACTCCGGTTGAGGGTTTTGCTGGTTGCAGTGCTGCGATTGCTCATATCAATACATTTGACCGTCTAAATGAAATCAACTGTCCAACAATGATTATTGTTGGTATTGAAGATCACGGCACGCCACCAGAGATGGCGAAAAAAATTCATTCGCAAATTAAAGACTCTGTTTTGCATATTATTCCGGATGCATCTCATATATCGAATGTAGAGCAAACAGAAGTATTTAATCAACTACTTGAAGAGTTTTGGGGCCTTGAAGATGATGAATTCATTGATGATGAAGCCCTTGATGGTTAAGGCGTAATTACGCGGCGCGCCTCGGTATACCTGCGCGCCCAGTAGGGATTTTTGATTTCATCTAAACGGACTGTGCCACCCGTTGTTGGAGCATGTACAAATCGTCCAGAGCCTACATAAATGCCTACGTGTGAGTGACTTTCACCTAAGGTATTAAAGAAAACTAAATCACCTGGAGATGGTGCTTCAAGAGCAAGGGATTTTCCATACTTACCTAGTTCACTAGTCGTTCGAGGTAAATTTTTCTCTCTCGTATTTTTTACTACATAGACCACCAGACCGCTACAGTCAAAGCCACTTTGTGGCGTATTACCGCCCCATTTAAAGGTGGTGCCGATCAGGCTGACGGCTGCTATCGAAATATCATCTAGACCAGCACTTTTCTCTGTAGAAAAATCCGGTAATTTTGCATAGTTAGGTAATGGGGTTTTATTGCCGACCAAGGAGCTACAGCCTGATAGCATCACTATCAGGCTGTAGACGAGGCATTGCTTATAAAATATCCGCCGCATGATCTGCTAAACGTGAACGTTCGCCACGAGCCAAAGTAATGTGACCGCCATGACGCCAACCTTTAAAGCGATCAACGACGTAGGTGAGGCCAGATGAACCTTCTGTTAGGTAAGGAGTATCAATCTGAGCGATATTTCCAAGGCAAATTAATTTAGTTCCCGGGCCTGCGCGAGTTACTAAAGTTTTCATTTGTTTTGGTGTGAGGTTTTGTGCTTCATCAATAATGACAAATTTACTAACAAAAGTTCTACCGCGCATAAAATTCATACTTTTGACTTTAATCCGTGAACGAATTAATTCTTGAGTAGCAGCACGACCCCATTCTCCGGCAGAGTCATCACTACGATGCAATACCTCTAAATTATCATCAAATGCGCCCATCCAAGGTTGCATTTTTTCTTCTTCAGTACCTGGTAAAAAACCAATATCTTCCCCGACTGGAACTGTAGCTCGGGTGATGATAATTTCGTTATAACGCTTACTGTCAAGTACTTGTTCAAGCCCAGCAGCTAAAGCAAGAAGAGTTTTACCTGTTCCTGCTTGACCGAGTAAAGTAACAAAATCGATTTCAGGATTCATTAATAAATTAAGCGCAAAGTTTTGTTCACGATTACGAGCAGTAATACTCCATACATTATTTTTTTGATGAGAAAAATCTTTAAGTGTTTGGAGTAAAGCGGTTTTCCCATTAACTTCTTTTACCTGGGCATAAAATGGTGTACTGCCGTCGGTATTTTCTTGATAAACAAATTGATTGACCATCATTGACATCACGAGCGGACCTGTGATGCGATAGAACATAGTACCTGATTTGCCATCACTCCAACTCTCAATATCTTTACCATGCTTTGGCCAAAAGTCTGTAGGCAGAGCTAGAACTCCTGCATACATCAGATCGCGGTCTTCAAGCACTTGGTCATTAAAATAATCTTCTGCAGGAAGACCAAGGGCTCTTGCTTTGATACGCATGTTGATATCTTTAGATACCAACACAACTTCGCCATAATTTTTGTGTGTTTCTTGTAAGGAGCGAACGACACTTAAAATCATGTTATCGCCTTTACCCTCAGGCAAACCTTCGGGTAATTTCATTTCTTTTAAATCAGTTTGGAAAAATAATTTCCCAGTTGCATCTTTATTGCCTAATTTAGATAACGGAATTCCTTCATCAAGAGCACCACTTGTGCCATCAATCAAACCATCGAGGGCGCGACTTACCATTCTTGCATTTCTAGCGACTTCGCTCATACCTTTCTTATGATTGTCTAGTTCTTCTAGAGTGGTCATGGGTAGGTAAACGTCATGTTCTTCAAAACGGAATAGAGAAGATGGATCGTGCATTAAAACATTGGTATCTAATACAAACAAACGTAACTTATTTGCGATATCAGAACGTTTATTTTTAATATGTGAGCGAGCTGGTTTTGCAGGCGCGACATGTTTCATTTTGTTAATCGTGTCCCGCGCGATATGAGAAACATGTGGTGGTGTTTCGACAACTACATTTGTACTTATTTCATCTAGTTCATCTTCAGCAACAATTGCAATAGCTTGTGGTGTCGGTGGTTTTTTAAGTTCTGGTTTTTTAATTCTGGGTAGGTTTATTTCATCAGCTGTTTGTGTTGGTGCTGGGGGGAGTGGCATGCACTAGCTCCTTAGGGTTATTAAAGTAAAAGATAGAAATCGTGAAAAAAAATCGCATCGGAGGACGCGATTTTTAATATTTAGAAAATCAGTTCTTGAGTAAAGTTTGTTTAAATCTTGGAGGGCAGATTGCCTATCTCGAGAAGTGTTATCAAGATGTTTTAAAACAGTGAACAAACTTCGATTTCTTTGCATTAACTATAAGTTAACGCATATTTCAAGACATTGCAAGCACGGTTTTCAAAACTTCTTCCACATGACCTGCGACCTTTAAACCACGCCATTCGTGACGTAAAACTCCTTTAGAATCAAAGATAAATGTACTTCTTTCAATCCCCTGAACCTGTTTTCCGTACATATTTTTTGTTTTGATGACTTCAAAAATTTGACATAAAGTCTCATCAGCATCAGAAATCAGTTCAAAAGGTAACTCATATTTTGTTTTAAAGCTCTCGTGTGATTTTAGAGAATCCCTAGAAACGCCAATGATTAAGGCATTCGCTTTTGTGAAGGCATCAATAAGGTCACGAAAATTACCCGCTTCAATTGTGCAACCAGGCGTCGCATCTTTTGGATAAAAATACAAAACAACATTTTTGCCTTTACAAGAAGAAGGGCTAAACGTTAATCCAGAAGTTGCTGGAACAGAGCAAGCTGGAAATGTATCACCAATTTTTATGGACATTCTTTTTCTCCTAAATTCATACTAAAACAATCTATTGTATGACGATTTCATTACGATTTCTTATTTTTATGAGTTCGGCATCATCATTAGCTCACCACTTCGGTTAGCAATCTGATCGTAATGGAGTGGCAGGCAAATTAAGTGTTTCGTTTGTCCAGTTGCTGTCCAAGAGCTATGTAAAGTGCGCATATCCACACATTGATGGCCTTGATGAATCCAAGCTTGGACGAGTTGTATAAAAAACGGCAATAGTTTTTGGCCTTCTAGTTCAGCATGTAGAGTAAAGACTTGATCATTTGGGTTTTCAGCAGTTAACTTTAATAAGTAATCCACAGCATCTTGAGCGTTCATTTGGTTCACGCCCAATAATTCATCAAAGGTTGGGAGTGTGGTGGGGTATTGAATGTGTTGAGAGGGGCCATCATGCAACTTCACACGATAAGGGGTAAGGTTGAGTGGGGCACGCCCATCCGAAGCATAGGACATCTGCCACTGATCTAATTGTTTAAGAGCATCTAGATTCATTTGCCAGCCTGCCGCACCATGGGTTTTTGGCGCTTGATCAAATATATCTACAAATCGTTCATAGGATTGTGTCATTTGCGAGAGTGTCCATGCTTGATCCGCATAACGAGTCTGATCATGCCAGACAATATGATCCCAAGTATGGATGCCTACTTCGAAACCATCTTTGGCAACAGCTTGCATGATGTGTTTGCCTTTTAAGCCAATATCTGGTGCGGGCAATAGAACACCATAGCTAAGTGTCTTCAGTCCATAGTGCTCAACAACAGAAGTCCGAGAAACCTTTTTAAAGAATCCTGGTCGAAAGATTCGCTTCAAGGCCCAACCTGTATGGTCAGGTCCTAAGCTAAATAAAAAAGTAGCTGGTACACCAATTTGAAGTAATTGTTTTTGTAAGCGAGGAACTCCTTCGAGAGTTCCTCTTAAAGTATCAACATCTACTTTGAGGGCAATGCTTCCCACAATTAGTGATCAACTAGGCGACGCGCCTTCACTACGTCATAGCGATAAGCTTCAAAAATATGTTCTAAAGCTACGGACATGGTTGTACTCGGTTTCCAGCCCAGCTCTTGCATTGTATTATCTATTTTAGGGACCCGGTTTTGGACATCTTGATAGCCGGCTCCATAATACTGAGCAGAGGTTGTTTCTTGAATCACGACTTGTTTTGCAGATGCTTGGTATTCAGGAACACGGTTGGCGATTTCCATCATCATATTAGCCAGTTCTTTAACTGAGTGATTGTTTTTTGGATTACCAATGTTGTAGATTTTGCCATTGGCAATATCATTTTTATTCTCAATAATTAAACTTAGCGCATCAATACCATCATCAATATATGTAAATGCTCTTTTTTGTGCACCACCATCAACTAAGTTGATCGGCTCACCGCGAGCAATATGGCCCAAAAATTGTGTCACTACTCTGGATGAACCCTCTTTAGAGGTATAGATACTATCTAAACCAGGACCGATCCAATTAAAGGGTCTGAATAATGTAAAACGAAGTCCTTCCATGCCATAGCCCCAAATGACGCGATCCATTAATTGTTTGGCGCAGGCATAAATCCAGCGGGGTTTATTAATTGGGCCATAAACCAGGGGTGATGAGGCAGGATCGAACTCTGCGTCTGGACTCATGCCATAGACTTCTGATGTGGATGGAAAAACGAGATGTTTGCCATATTTGTGAGCTGAGCGAACGATCGGTAAATTAGCCTCAAAATCGAGTTCAAAAACTTTTAGTGGTTCTTTGACATAGGTTGCTGGAGTTGCAATGGCAACTAGCGGCAAAATGACATCACATTTACGAATGTGATATTCCACCCATTCTTTATTAATCGTAATATCACCCTCAAAAAAGTGCATTTTAGGATGATTAGCGAGATCACCTAAGCGATCGTTTTGCATATCCATTCCATAGACATCCCAATCCGTTGTTTCAAGAATGCGCTTTGAAAGATGGTGTCCGATAAAGCCATTGACGCCTAGAATTAAGACCTTTTTGCTCATGAGTGAATTCCGTTGGTAAATAAGTTCTATTTTATGCTTTTGTTGTGCTCAAAAGAATTTGTTGCAGGTCTGCGGGTAAAATCTCTTGACCATCACATATTAGTTGCATGACAAGAAGGGCACGATCATCCCCACAAAAGCCATAAATCCGATTATCAACGACTTGTAATCCAAGTGGAGGATTATTTTGACGAAAAGGTGGGCTAGCCAACATCGCTTTAGTCAGGATATATTTTTTATCTGCAATTTCTGTAAAAGCGCCAGGATAGGGTGGTGCTACCGCCCGAAAGAGGTTATAGACGTCCTCCGCATTTTTTTGCCAATTAATCCTACCATCCTCGGCTTTGCGGGCGCCAAAATAGCTCCCTTCTTGTAAGCGATTTGGGCGTCTTGGAAATTCGCCAGATAAGAGATCCGGGATCATTTCTTCGAGAGTCGCTTTTGCAACGCTTGCCACTTTATTAAATACTTCAAAGGCAGTTTCATCGGGAAGTATAGGAATAGATTTTTGATGGACAATGTCTCCCGCATCAGGTTTTTCTTCCATGATATGAAGCGTAGCACCCGTTTTAGTTTCCCCATGGAGTACGGCCCAATTGATGGGTACCCTGCCTCTGTACTTGGGTAATAGAGAGCCATGCATATTCAATGCAGCAATGTTGGCAATTTCTAAAATCGATGGTGGAATCATGTTTCGATAATAAAAAGAAAATAAATAATCTGGCTGGTAGGAGCGCAGTCGGTTGATTAGCTCAGGATCATTCAAATTGCCAGGAGTGATATAGGGAATGCGATGTTTTAGACATAAGTCACGAACTGATTGAAACCATATATTTTCTGTTGGAGAGTCTTCATGGGTGATGACTAACGGTATTTCAAAACCATGATGTAAGAGACTACTCAGGCACTCAAAGCCTACCGTATGATAAGCGAAGACAATCGCTTTATTGTTGATCATCCTGTTCCAATACTCCCATAACTACATATCTTGGGCGTTTACGTACTTGTTGGTAGATACGCCCCACATATTCTCCGAGTAGTCCAAGGCCAAAAAGGAGGACACCCATCAGGAAAAAATTTAACGCGAACAAGGTAAACACACCTTCCACCTCAGCGCCGATAATAAATCTTCGGAATATAAGGTAGATAAATAAAGCTGCAGAGCCAAGAGCTAAAAAGAAGCCAATTAAAGAAAAAGCTTGCAAGGGTAAGACTGAGAATCCTGTAACCAAATCGAAGTTAAGGCGAATCAATTGATAGAGAGAGTATTTGGATTCACCGGCAAAACGCTCTTCATGTTTAACCTTAATTTCGATAGGGTGACTGGCATAAGTAAAGCCTAAGGCAGGAATAAAAGTATTTAACTCCTTACTTTTTTTCATGAGATTGACGATACGACGGTTATAGCCACGCATCATACAGCCTTGATCAGTCATGGTGATTTTAGTGATGCGTTCACGCAATTGATTCATTGCTTTAGAGGCATATCGCCTAAAGCGCGAGTCTTTTCTTGCCTCGCGGATGGTGCCAACGTAATCATGGCCTTTTAATAGGAGTTCCACAATACGGTGGATTTCCTCAGGGGGGTTTTGTAAATCAGCATCCAAGGTAATCACAAAATCACCATGGGAGTAATTAAAACCAGCCATGATCGCCATATGTTGACCAAAGTTACCATTAAATAGAACGACGCGGGTTGTATCTGGACGTTTTTCAAACTGCGCTGCAAGCTTTGCAGCGGACTGATCACTGCTACCATCATTAATAAAAACAACTTCATAACGAACTGAAAGGTCAATCACAAGTTGATCGAGTGAAGAATATAAGCGCGTAAACAGCTGCTCTAGGCCCTCCTCCTCGTTATAAACTGGTATCACAATGGAAACCAATGGGTGAGATGGAATTTGGGGAACTAGCTTTTGTAAAGAATCAGAAATGGTCTGCATTCTTAGATTTTATGTTGTTTTTTTTAAAAAGGGAAAAAACTCAAATTTCTTTTAGAACAAGTTGCAAAGCATGCACCACTCGTTCCACATCATAACTTGTCATTAATGGGAATAGAGGTAAAGTGAGTATGGCCGAGCCTACGCGTTGTGCAATAGGAGTTTGATTTGAGTTATACCCTAATTCTCGGTAGAGCTTAAAGTCATTAATAAGGGGGTAGTGAACACCTGTCCCAATATTCATATCTTTTAGTTTTTGCATGACCGTTGCACGATTCATGCCTAATTGATGAAGTTTTTCAATGGGTAAAACGACTTGAAACATATGCCAGTTGGAGTTCGTAAAGTCCTTTGGCGGAAGTTCCAATCCTTGCTCGATAAGAGTTGTTTTTTCAAAACAATCAAAATAGTGTGTAGCTAAAGTTTGGCGTTGCTGCATCAAATCTGGAAGTTGTTTTAGTTGATGAATACCAATGACAGCATTCACATCGGTTAGATTATGCTTGCCACCTAAAACATCAACTTCCATGCCGTCAAGGCCAGTCCTAGTTACGCCTTGAATACGCAATTTTTGCGCAAGAATTGCTTCTATTTCGTTATTCATCACAAGGCAACCGCCTTCAATCGTTGTCAGGTTTTTATTTGCTTGAAAACTAAAACTGACGAGATCGGATGGGAAATGATTCGCACTGCCGATGGTATCACCAAGCCAAGAAGAGCCTAAAGCTTGAGCAGCATCTTCCACGACACGAAGTTTGTATTGATGAGCGATTTGATAAAGTCGCACCATATCCACAGGTAGTCCTGACAGATAGACTGGCATGATCGCTTTTGTTTGGGGGGTGATCGCAGCTTCGATGAGTTCTAAATTGAGATTACGGGTGCGTGGGTCAATATCAACAAAAATTGGTCGTGCACCGACCGCTAAGATGACATTCGAAGTTGAAACCCAGGACATTGGCGTTGTAATAACTTCATCACCGGGCCCAATATTTGCTACCCGAAGAGCGATTTCCATCGTGGCGCTACCATTTGCAAAACAGCGAACGGTTCTCCCCCCGAAATAATCTGATAATGATTTTTCAAGCTCAAGACATTTAGGACCATTCGTAATCCAGCCAGAGCGCAGGACATCACCCACCGCTGAAATAGTTGCTTCATCAATCGTTGGTTTTGTGAAAGGCAGAAAGGGAAGATTGGAGTGGTTCATGAAGGAGAGCCTTAAGAGCGTGCAAGGATATAAACGCCGAGCAAAATAATACCAATTGCGATCAATCGTTGCGGGGTTAATGCTTCACCAAAAAGAAAATAAGCGGCAATGGCATTGACAACATAACCTAATGATAAAAGTGGATATGCGATTGAAACATCTACTCGAGAAAGACCGGCAATCCAAGTGATGACGGAAAGGCCGTATAGACATAAGCCAGCAATAATAGGAAGGTTAGTAGCGAGATGACCAAGGGTCGAGATTAAGGTACTAGGGGCTAAAGAAACCTCTCCTAAACGAAGCGTCCCGGCTTTGAGGAGTAATTGTGCGCAAGCATTCAATAAAATACCAGCAAATAGATAAGAAAAAGTGTTTAGGTTCATTAATTATTTTTAGTAGGTTTACCTATTATGATACGTAAGGAATCTTCCGCAATAACTTCCATCGGGAATTTTCTTTGTATGAGTTCTTGATATTTGCCGGTCGTCATCAATGCAAATTCTTTTTTGTTCGGATTAGCTATCCAAAGCGTCATCCATTCATCAGCGGTAGGAATCCATTTTTCCGGTTCTTGAGAAATACCAAAAGCCAGTTCATCTTTAAATTCAACCATGATGAGAGGATGCTCTAAATAAAATGGCACCGTATGATCAAGGATTTGTAGGCCATATAAAGGGTCTTCCTTTTGTATGAGAGGTTTTGCCTGTTGCGCAAGATCGTAGCCTGAAAGCAAACGTCCAACAGTCTCATGCCCAGTTCCAGCAGTCAAGGCAACCGTAATCATTACGCTCGAGAAAATTAACATACTTTTGATGATATTTTGGCGATATAGCCAGGCCAATAAACATCCCAATGTACCAATGAAAAGGGCTGCACCAACGATTTTTGCATAAGTGGCATATCCCTGCGCCTCATAGATTTCCCCCGTAGAGGCAATTTTCGGCACAAAGAAAAGGCCAATCAAAAATACGATTCCAAAAATAATGAGTTGCGCCTTCCAGATCTTTAACCCAAGGTGGTTTAATTGGTCTTTATTTTCGAGCAATCGCCAGATCGCATAACCCATCAAGATGGCCAATGCTGGAATGACAGGAAAGATGTAGCCCGGTAGTTTTGAGTTTGATAAGCTAAAGAAAACAGTGATAGATAGAACCCAAATCAAGCATAACCAAAGTGGTTTAAATGATGTTGAATGATCTAGGCGACTATGAAAACCTAATAAAAGTGCTCTAGGAAGATGGAGTAACCAAGGCAAAACGCCAACTAAAATGAGTGGAATAAAGAAATGCCAAGGGGCGCTTCTTTGATGTTCATTGGTTGTAAACCGTTCAAAATGTTCATGAATAAAGAAAAAATCAATAAAGCTTGGGTGTTTTTGAGATATGAGAACAAACCAAGGTGTTGTGATCAGAAAGAAAATGAGCATGCCCCACAGCCAATGCATTCTTTTCCAAGAGTGCCAATCTTTGCCCGTGATGGAGTAAATAACCAAAACCAAGCCAGGTAAAACCACACCAATTAAGCCTTTCGATAAAACAGATAGAGCCATCATTGACCAGCAAGCCAGCATCCATAATTGTTCCTCGAGAGATTTTTCCGTGGCATGCAGAGCTAGCATCAGCGCACATAGAGCGGCTGACATAAAAAATGCAATGCCCATGTCGAGGGAATTAAAGTGACCGCCGATGATCCATAGGGGGCAAGAGGCAAGTACCAGGGCGGTGATGGTGGCTGCTCGAATACCCCATATTCTATAAACAGTAAACCCTACTACAAGAATAGTGAAGAACGATGTAAGACCACTCCACAAGCGCGCTTGCCATTCCCCTAATCCAAAGAGCTGAAATGTGAAGGCCGTTGCCCACATGTGTAAAGGTGGTTTTTCAAAATAAAGATAGCCGTTGTAGCGAGGTACGATCCAATTACCACTTTCAAGCATTTCGCGGGCAATTTCAGCATAGCGTCCTTCATCTGAGGGGATAAGGTGGCGCCAACCTAAGGAGCCTAACCAAATAATCGCTAATAAAGAAATCCAAAGGAGATGACTGAGCCCCCAATTTTTATCTGAAAAGAATGATGCATTTTTTTTTAAGTTTTCAAGCATCATTTCGCTTCAATCAAAAAGGCACCCAAAACGAGTCGTCCCTCACTCATCAGAATATTGTATGTCCGGCAAGCAGCTTGGGTATCCATGGTTTCAAAGCCGATTTTTGCCCCAATGAGGTCTTGCAGTAGTGCTGGTTGTGGAAAATGCAAGCGTTTGCCGCTACCAAAGATGACAAGGGCGGGTTTTTTCTCAAGAATGAGCATAAAGTCTGATTTTTGAAGCTGATTAAAATGACTAACATTCCAGGGGAGTATTTCTCCCTCGGGCATCACGATAATCGAATTTTCAAAGCGCTGCTCATTGATTTCGATATATTGGGAATCATAGCGCGTAACGGTATTGAGAGACTGTTTTGGGTCAGGTTGTAGTTTCACGGTGATAGCTCTGTCATAATATAGTGATTATAGCTAGCGTTAATGAAGCTGGAAAACTTGAAACTTAAATTATTGTGAAAACATTTTTAAAATCTAACAAATTAAATAATGTCTGCTACGACATCCGTGGACCTGTTTTAGAGCTTGCCTCTCGCATGGAAGAGGAGGGGCAGAAGATCATTAAGCTCAATATCGGTAATGTTGGCGTATTTGGTTTTGATCCACCAGAAGAAATTCAGCAAGACATGATTAGGAATCTGGTCAATTCTGCGGCTTATTCTGATTCAAAAGGAATTTTTACAGCTCGTAAAGCCATCATGCATTATTCCCAAGAAAAGAATATTAAGGGAGTAACTGTAGATGATATTTATACCGGTAATGGTGTTTCTGAATTAATTGTTTTGGCAATGAATGCATTACTCAATAATGGGGACGAAGTATTAGTCCCTGCCCCAGATTATCCTTTGTGGACAGCTGCAGTGAGTTTGTCTGGTGGAACACCGATTCATTACATGTGTGACGAAGAGAATAATTGGGCGCCGAATATCGATGATATGCGGGCAAAGATTACATCCAATACCAAGGGTATTGTCGTAATTAATCCCAATAATCCTACCGGTGCTGTATACAGTGAGCAAAGTTTAAAAGCCATTGTTCAGCTTGCAGAGGAGTTTGGACTGATTATTTTTGCAGATGAAATTTACGATAAAACATTGTATGAAGGTAAAGCGCATACATCGATTGCATCATTATCGGAAGAAGTATTGATGATTACATTTAATGGATTATCAAAAAATTACCGTTCTTGTGGTTATCGCGCAGGTTGGATGTTTGTTTCTGGCAATAAAGAATCTGCCATGGACTATATTGAAGGCCTCAATATGCTATCGTCGATGCGTTTGTGCGCAAACGTTCCTGGACAATGGGCGATTCAGACGGCCTTAGGCGGATATCAAAGCATTGATGAATTAGTTGCAGAAGGTGGTAGGCTTCGACGTCAGCGTGATCTCGCTTATGATTTAATTACAAAAATCCCTGGCGTGACATGTGTCAAGCCTGATGCCGCTTTATATTTGTTTCCCAAATTAGATCCAGAGATGTATCCCATTAAAAATGACCAAGAGTTTATTGCTGAATTTTTAAAGGAAGAGAAGGTTCTTTTAGTTCAAGGATCCGGCTTTAACTGGCCTCATCCAGACCATTTTCGCTTAGTATTTTTACCCAATGAAGATGTTTTACGAGAAGCGATCGCACGTTTGGCCAAATTTTTGGCTCGTTACAGTGCTCGCATGGGAACCAACTCCCTTAAAATAGTAAATAAGTAATTTTTTCAAATATGTTGTATCTCCTATGGTTAATGAAATGAAACCTTTACAAGTTGGTTTATTAGGTGTTGGCACGGTTGGTGGCGGAGTATTTTCTGTTTTGCAGCGAAATCATTCTGAAATTGAGCGACGTGCTGGCAGAGATATTCAGATTAAGATGGTTGCCGATCTGAATACCGCACGTGCACAAGAGATTGTTCAAGGTCGTGCACAAATCGTGAGTGATGCATATGCAGTGATTCAAAATCCTGAGATTGATGTTGTCATTGAATTGATTGGTGGATATGGAATCGCAAAAGAGTTAGTTATGGCTGCGATTGCGAATGGCAAGCATGTCGTTACCGCCAACAAAGCCTTGATCGCGGTTCATGGCAATGAGATCTTTGCAGCAGCTAAAGAAAAAGGTGTGATTGTTGCATTTGAAGCTGCTGTAGCTGGTGGAATTCCGATTATTAAAGCCTTAAGAGAAGGGTTAACAGCCAATCGAATCGAATGGATTGCGGGCATAATTAATGGCACGACGAATTTTATTCTTTCTGAAATGAGAGATAAGGGATCTTCCTTTGAGGAGGTTTTGAAAGAAGCGCAACGCCTAGGATATGCCGAGGCCGACCCCACATTTGATATTGAAGGCATTGATGCCGCTCACAAAGCCTCGATTATGAGTGCCATCGCGTTTGGTGTACCAGTGCAATTTGATAAAGCTCACGTTGAGGGCATTACTCATTTAGAGCCAATCGATATTCGATATGCTGAGCAATTAGGTTATCGGATTAAGTTATTGGGAATTACGAAAAAGACATCGCATGGTATTGAGTTGCGGGTGCATCCAACTCTGATTCCTGCGAATAGACTGATTGCAAGTGTTGAAGGAGCTATGAACGCTGTTCAGGTTCACGGAGACGCAGTTGGAACAACGCTTTACTACGGTAAAGGGGCAGGATCTGAAGCAACTGCTTCTGCGGTGATTGCTGATTTAGTGGATATCGTGCGTTACGAATCAGTTAGTCCAATGAAGCGTGTCCCTTATCTTGCGTTCCAAGAAGATAAGGTAATGCCTACTGTGGTAATGCCTATAGGTGAAATCACTACGAGTTATTATTTGCGCTTAAAAGTCGCAGATGAAAAAGGTGTACTAGCCAATATTACGAAGATTCTTGCCGATAACAATATTTCGATTGACGCATTGTTGCAAAAAGAAGCTGCACAGGGTGAAAGTCAGACAGACTTGGTGATACTCACGCATCAAACCCAAGAAAAATATATGCTAGAAGCGATTCGGTCGATTGAGCAATTAGGTACTGTAAAAGGTGCCGTCACTAAAATCAGGTTAGAAGAATTAAGCTAGGACTGTCATGAAATACGTATCAACACGAGGAGGATCTGAAGAGCTTTCTTTTTTAGAAATTTTGTTGGCGGGTTTAGCCCCGGATGGTGGCTTGTATATGCCAAAGTCTTATCCACAAATTTCGAAAGATACTTTAGATGCTTGGCGCAAACTCAGTTATGCCGATCTAGCTTTTGAGGTGCTGAGCTTATTTTCAGATGATATTCCCGAAGAGGACTTACGTCAGATTGTGCGCAAGACATATACCGCAAAGGTGTACTGTAATGGTCGTGCAGATGATGAGGCTGCCGAAATTACACCGATTCATTGGTTAGGTGAAGAAGCCGAGACGCAAATTGGTTTATTAAGTTTATCCAATGGCCCAACTTTGGCGTTTAAAGATATGGCCATGCAATTACTAGGTAATCTTTTTGAATACGCGCTGACAAAAGATGGGCGAGAATTAAATATTTTAGGCGCTACTTCTGGGGATACTGGCAGTGCTGCAGAGTACGCGATGCGAGGCAAGAAAGGTATTCGTGTTTTTATGCTTTCTCCCGCCGGAAAAATGAGTGCATTTCAATGTGCCCAAATGTATTCATTGCAGGACTCAAATATTTTCAACATTGCAATCCAAGGTGTCTTTGATGATGCTCAAGATATTGTTAAGGCTGTAAGTAATGATTTGGAATTTAAATCCAAATATAAAATTGGAACAGTCAACTCTATCAACTGGGCAAGAGTTGTGGCACAAGTGGTTTATTATTTCGCGGGATACTTAAGAGCTACCACAAATAGTTTAGAGAAAGTATCATTTTGTGTTCCTTCAGGAAATTTTGGCAATGTGTGTGCTGGGCACATCGCTCGTATGATGGGTTTACCCATCCATCAATTGGTGGTTGCTACGAATGAAAATGATGTTTTAGATGAGTTTTTTAAAACAGGCCATTACCGAGCCAGAAAATCTGCTGAAACCTTCCATACATCAAGTCCATCCATGGACATTTCCAAGGCGAGTAATTTTGAGAGATTTGTATTTGATTGGTTAGGACGAGATGGTTCGCTCGTTAAAGAACTTTTCGCTCAAGTCGAAGAACAAGGTGGATTTGATTACTCCCAGCATCCTGTCCGCGAGCAGATTCAGCAGTTTGGTTTTGTGTCAGGAAAGAGTACCCATGCTAATCGTATTGAAACGATTCAGCAAGTTTCTCGAAAATATGGTGTGGTGATTGATACCCATACCGCTGACGGCGTTCAGGTTGCCAGAAACTATTTACAACCAGGAATCAAAATGCTGGTTTTAGAGACCGCTTTACCCGTCAAGTTTTCTGAAACAATTGAGACAGCTTTGGGTTACCTGCCAGATCGACCGGATGCATTTATCGGCATCGAAAATTTGCCTCAACGGATATTTAATTTGTCACCAAAAGTCAATGTGATTCAAGACTTTATTGTTGAGAATACCCAATGAGTATGAAAACTGCAGCCCAGGCTTTAGAGATATTACTTTCACAGGCAAAAGCCACGCAACATTCAGAGACGGTTACTCTTCAAGAGGCATTGGGCAGAGTTTTGGCAAAAGATGTTATCAGTACAGTCAATGTCCCACCAATGGATAACACCCAAATGGATGGTTATGTTTTACGCGCACAAGATATCACTGAACTTGGCATTACCCTGCCAGTGACTCAGCGGATTCCTGCGGGTTATCTTGGAAATACCTTAGAGCCGAATACTGCGGGACGAATTTTTACAGGGGCATCAATCCCTGTAGGGGCAACAGCGGTGGTTATGCAGGAAGATTGTGAAGTCATTGGGGCGCCTGATGCAAATGGAATTAACTATCAGATCAAAGTAAACCACGTCCCAAAAGCTGGGGAGTGGATTCGTGAACAAGGCGAAGATATTCGTGAAAATACCGTCATTCTTCAAGCAGGAACCTTTCTTCGCCCTCAAGAGCTTGGAGTTGCCGCATCCTCTGGCATGACCCATCTTGAAGTTAAGCAACGGGTGAAGGTGGCTTTATTCTTTACTGGTGATGAACTTACATTGCCTGGTCAGGCCTTAAAGCCTGGTGGTATTTATAACTCGAATCGCGACACTCTAATTGCCTGTGTAAAGGCATTGGGCTGTGACTTCACCGACTTTGGAATAGTGCCAGATACATTAGATGCGACTAGAAAAACTCTGCGAGCGGCCGCTGCAGACCATGATTTAATTGTTACATCAGGTGGAGTATCGGTTGGGGAGGAAGATCATATTAAACCAGCAGTAGAGGCTGAAGGTTTATTGGATATGTGGCAAATTGCCATTAAGCCTGGAAAGCCACTAGCTTTTGGATCAATCAAACGAGAAGCTGCTGATTCATCTTGGTTTATGGGTTTACCCGGTAATCCAGTGTCCAGCTTTGTGACTTTTTTATTATTTGTTAAGCCTTTCATCAGAGCACTTCAAGGAGCTCAAGTTAGCGTTGAACCTCGTTATGAATTGGAGTCCAATTTTGATTGGATCAAACCTGATAAAAGGAATGAGTTTTTGCGAGTAAGAATAAATACCTCTGGAAAGTTAGAGTTATATCCGAATCAAAGCTCAGGAGTTTTGACCAGTGCAGTTTGGGCAGATGGCTTGGCGGATATACCTGCTGGGCAAGCAATACGTAAAGGTGATAGGGTAAGGTATATACCTTTTTCACAACTCTTGGGATATTAAGTGATGAAGATTTCCATCCGTTTTTTTGCCTCTCTCAAAGAAGCCTTAAAAACTGCCTATCTTGAAGAAGACGTGCCCAATAACATCATCACAATTGGTGATTTAAGAGTGTATTTGTCAAAAAAAGATGACATTTGGGCTGATACACTTGCACCACATAAAAATATTCGGGCAGCACAAAATCTAGAAATGGTGACGATGGCAGAGCCCATTCAAGTGGGTGCAGAAATTGCTTTTTTCCCGCCGGTGACAGGGGGGTAAATGAAAATTGCTATTCAGACAGAAGACTTTGACGTTTCCACTGAATTAGATCTTCTTCGCAAAGGACTGCCAAACATTGGTGGGATTAATCTATTCGTTGGAACCGTTCGTGACTCCCATCTTGGCGATCAAGTAGCAGCGATGGAGCTCGAGCATTATCCGGGTATGACTGAAAAATCCTTGCAAGATATTATCGATCAAGCGAAAAAACGTTGGGACGTTATCAATGCAACCATTATTCATCGGGTTGGCAAACTCTATCCTAGCGATCAAATAGTTTTAGTTGCGGTAGCAAGTACACATCGTGCTGATGCCTATGCTGCCTGCGAGTTTATGATGGATTATTTAAAAACATCAGCCCCTTTTTGGAAGAAAGAGCATACGCTCGAGGGGTCTAGATGGGTTGATGCAAGAACGAGTGATGAAGAGCGCTTAAAAAAATGGGGGAAATAATGCAAGAATCAAGAAGAGCTTTTGTAATTGGGGGGTTAACTTTGCCTTTAAGCTTGCCCTTCGTTGGCTGTGCAATTAAATCATTACCAGCTATCAAGGCAACCCCGACACTACAACCCACACCATTAAATCTTCGCGAAGCGAAGATAGGTCAGTCATGGAAATATTTAAAGATTAATCAATTCAACTCTGAGCCAGTTGAATTAATTGAAGAACAAATTAGCGCTCTTGAAAATGGGCAGATTATTATTTCTCGTAAAGGGCAAAAAAGTCATAACTTAGGAAATGAAGTTCAGTCTCCATTTGGGAAGCTATTGGCAGATTCTGACTGGGATAGTAGTCAAACCTATCAATCTGTTATTCCAGTTTATCTTGATCTAAATCAAATTAATTTATCAGCAACGATTCAAACGTCCTATCAACTAGGAAACTCTTCCTATCGTTTGCCTATATCCGTAACTATTCACCAACGGGGATGGGAAAGTATCACGATTCCTAGTGGGACTTTTACCGCAATGAAAATTGAGAAATTGATACGCTTCCAGCATAACGACTCTACCCGATTGGAATCAACACGTATTGATCGATATTGGTATTCTCCAGAAATTGGTCGATGGGTAGTTCGTGAAACAGATGGCAGATATTTCACAATGGCAGGACCAAGAAGAATTGACGGTCGAGAAGATTTTTGGAGATATGAGTTGCAATCCTATACTAAGTAAAAGCCTTCAGATTTTAAAAAACGCTCTTTTTTTTAATCGTGGTAATTTTTTGATTTGATACTCTAATCGCAAAGCGTCTGACTGACTTTCTACAGTCTTGAATTCCAACAATGTAACCGGCCGTCTTCCTCGCGTATATTTCGCACCAAGACCAGCATTGTGACTTGCTAATCTTTTTTCTAGATCATTGGTAATACCTGTATACAAACTACCGTCGATACACTCTAATAGGTATATCACCCAAGATTTATCTAAAGTGTTGGCATTTTTCATGTGTCTATTTTAGACGGGCTCTTGAAATAATACGTTTTGGACGTATCTATAGGGTATGAATAAATTCTTTATGAATGGAGAGTCCTGTGAGAATTGAAAAATTAACCACGAAATTTCAAGAGGCGATAGCTGAGGGCCAAAGCTTAGCGGTAAGTTCTGATAATCAATTCATAGAGCCGGAGCACGTCTTATTAGCGCTTTTAAACGATAAAGAGGGGGCTGCCAGAAGTTTATTAACGCGGGCAGGAGTGAATGTTGCTCAATTAGAAAAAAGTATTGATGCCATTGCAAAAAAATTACCTCAGGTTGAAGGTTCCGGTGATGTTCAGGTCGGTCGAAGTCTGAGTGCTTGGCTCAATTTGACAGAAAAAGAAGCGAATAAACGTGGCGATCAGTTCGTTGCGGTTGAATTATTTTTGTTAGTTTTGGCAGATGATAAAGGTGATCTTGGCAAAGCCGCTAAAGCGGTGGGATTATCTCGTAAAAGTTTAGAGGCGACTATTGATGCCGTAAGAGGAGGTCAATCGGTGAATAGTAATGATGCAGAAAGTCAACGTGAAGCACTTAAAAAATATACCGTAGATTTAACGGAGCGTGCCCGCTTAGGTAAACTCGATCCAGTGATTGGTCGTGATGATGAAATTCGGCGTGCAATTCAAATTTTAATGCGCCGGACCAAAAATAATCCTGTATTGATTGGTGAACCAGGAGTAGGTAAAACTGCAATTGTCGAAGGTCTTGCCCAGCGTATTGTGAATGGAGAGGTTCCAGAGTCCTTAAAGAATAAGCGTGTGCTGGTTTTAGATATGGCTTTGCTGTTAGCTGGGGCAAAATTTCGTGGTGAATTTGAGGAGCGTTTAAAAGCTGTTTTATCCGATATCGCCAAAGATGAAGGCCAAACGATTGTCTTTATTGATGAGATTCATACGATGGTAGGGGCCGGAAAAACAGAAGGTTCGATGGATGCTGGCAACATGTTAAAGCCGGCGCTCGCGCGAGGAGAGTTGCATTGTATTGGCGCAACCACTTTAGATGAGTATCGTAAGTATATTGAAAAAGATGCAGCACTAGAGCGACGTTTTCAGAAGGTGCTTGTAGATGAACCTAGTGTTGAGGCCACCATTGCAATTCTTCGTGGCTTACAAGAACGCTATGAGTTACATCATGGAGTAGAAATCACCGATCCAGCGATTGTTGCTGCAGCGGAGTTATCGCATCGCTACATTACTGATCGCTTTTTGCCAGATAAGGCGATTGATTTGATTGATGAGGCTGCTTCAAGAATTAAGATGGAAATTGATTCCAAGCCAGAGGTCATGGATAAGTTGGAGCGTCGCATTATTCAATTAAAAATTGAACGTGAGGCAGTGAAAAAAGAAAAAGATGAAGCTTCTGTTAAGCGCTTTGAATTAATTGAAGAGGAAATTGCGCGCTTAGGTAAAGAATTAGCTGACCTTGAGGAAATTTGGAAGTCTGAAAAAGGTGCTGCTCAGGGTACAGCCCATATTAAAGAAGAGATTGATCGGGTACGGGCAGATATTGTGAAGTTACAGCGAGAAGGTAAGCTCGATAAAGTGGCTGAGTTGCAATATGGGAAATTACCAGAGTTAGAAGGTAAGTTAAAGAGTGCTGCCACTGCTGAAGAAGCTCCGGGAATCAAGAAAAATAAACTTTTACGAACTCAAGTTGGTGCAGAAGAAATCGCAGAAGTGGTTTCTCGAGCAACTGGTATCCCCGTTGCAAAAATGATGCAGGGAGAAAGAGATAAGTTACTCCGTATGGAAGAGAAGTTGCACGATCGGGTTGTTGGTCAAGATGATGCGATCGCTGCCGTAGCAAATGCTATCAGAAGATCAAGGGCTGGTTTATCAGATGAAGGAAGACCTTATGGCTCCTTCTTATTTTTAGGGCCAACCGGTGTTGGTAAAACTGAACTATGTAAAGCATTAGCTTCCTTTTTGTTTGATAGTGATGAGCATATGATTCGGATTGATATGAGTGAGTTTATGGAAAAGCACAGTGTTTCAAGGCTTATAGGAGCTCCTCCTGGTTATGTTGGATATGAAGAGGGTGGCTATTTAACTGAACTTGTGAGACGTAAACCATACAGTGTGATTTTGCTCGATGAAATTGAGAAAGCTCATCCGGATGTATTTAATGTGTTGTTACAAGTCCTCGATGATGGACGAATGACAGATGGTCAAGGCAGAACTGTGGATTTCAAAAATACAGTCATTGTGATGACCAGTAATTTAGGTTCACACATTATTCAGGCGATGGTGGGTCAGCCTCAAGATGATATTCGGGATGCGGTCTGGGAAGAGGTAAAAGATCATTTCCGTCCAGAGTTCTTAAATCGTATTGATGAAGTAGTCGTATTCCATGCCCTAGATAAAGACCAAATCACTTCAATTGCGAAGATTCAGTTACAGCGTTTAATTGATCGTTTAGCGAAGATGGACATGCAACTCTATGTGAGTGATGAAGCCTTGATCAAAATTGCAGATGCTGGCTTTGATCCCGTATTTGGAGCACGACCTTTGAAGAGGGCGATTCAGCAATCGATTGAAAACCCCATTTCAAAGTTAATTTTGGAAGGTAAATTTGGCCCTAAAGACTTAATTCCTGTTGATGTAGAAAATAATGAATTCGTTTTCACTAGAAAAGTCCATTAATCGTAAAATAGGGAGATGAATTCAAATAAAAAAGATGTGGAAATTATTAGTTTAATTGGCTTAGGCCATAGCATTTCCCATTTTTTTCATTTAATCATTGCCCCCTTATTCCCATGGATTAAGGCAGAGTTTGGTCTTACTTATGCCGAGTTAGGTCTATTAATGACCACCTTTTATGTGGTCTCATCGGTGGTTCAATCAACGAGTGGGCTTTTAGTTGATCGTTATGGAGCTCGTCCCATGTTGTTTATTGGGATTTTTTTACTTATGATCAGCGCTTTCATACTTGGGTTATCGCAAACTTACACCATGTTACTTGTTGGAGTGTCTATTGCGGGCCTTGGTAATGGTGTATTCCACCCAGTGGATTACACCATGATTAATCAACTTGTGAAGCTCAAAAACTTAGCTCATGCTTATTCAGTTCATGGTGTCACAGGATATCTTGGCTGGGCTGCTGCGCCTTTATTTTTGCTGAGCTTAACAGCCTTATTTGATAGCTGGCGAGTTGCAGAGTTTGGTGCTGGGATACTTGCATGTGTTGTTTTGCTTATTTTGCTCTATCGACGAAAACAATTAGATGATCAAGTGGTTGATGAAAACCATGAAGAAGAAGTTGTGCCGATGGCCACTTTAGCGATTTTTAAATTACCTAGCATGTGGCTGAGTTGGTTCTTCTTTTATTTAACTTCGTTTGGTTCTGCCGGAATCCAAAGTTTTTCTTCGAGCGCTTTAGTCGATATTTACCAAATTCCAATCAGCTTGACGGCATCTTCCTATACCTTATTTATGATTTGTAGCGCTTTAGGTTTGATTGCTGGTGGTTTTGTGGCAACAAAAATATCAGATCCCGATCGAGTGATAACAACCGCATTTCTTCTTTCTGGGGTCATGGCAATTGTTACTGGACTTGGTATTTTACCTGGATGGATGGTTCCTATCTTATTTGCTTTGATGGGTTTCGGCGGCGGTATGGCTGGTCCTGCAAGAGATCTCATGGTGAGGGCTGGTACGCCAAAAGGTGCGTCTGGCCGAGTCTTTGGCCTGGTGTATTCAGGAATTGATTTTGGCGCAGCTTCTGGTCCTCTCCTATTTGGACTTTTTATGGACTGGAAGAGTCCTGAGATTATTTTCTATTCCATCGCCTTACTGCAACTGATTGCAGTCTTGGTTGCTCATCTTTTAAATCAGCATAATAAAAATAAATTAGCCCTTATTTAAGCTAAAACTGAGTAAATTTCACATAGTGGAATAGATTTTCTATCAGTAAAAATACCTATCATAGGGTGTTTATAAAATATCCTAAATAATGATTTTTCATTTTACATTATAAAATTATATCTTATAAGATACTGATTTTTAACATTTAAAAATTACTAATTTCTTATTCTTTTGCTCTTGTGTTGCAGAGCAGAAATTCATAAAGTCTTATATAAGACTTAAAAAATTCACCTATTTTGAATCACCCTTTTGTCATCTATTTTTGGAGAAATCAATGAAGACACGTCAAGAAGCAGCCGCAGAAATTCAGAAAGATTGGGATACTAATCCTCGTTGGAAAGGTATTCAACGTAACTACACGGCGGACGATGTTGTCCGTTTAAGGGGTTCTTTACATGTAGAGCATACTTTCGCTCGCTGTGGTGCAGAAAAGTTATGGAACATGGTTAATAATGAAGCTTATATTAATTGCTTAGGTGCCTTGACAGGTGGACAAGCAATGCAGCAGGTAAAAGCAGGTATTAAAGCCATTTATCTGTCTGGTTGGCAAGTTGCTGCTGATGCAAATAGTGGCGCAGAAATGTATCCTGATCAATCTCTTTACCCAGTTGACTCAGTACCTAAAGTTGTTGAAAGAATTAATAATACGTTTAAACGTGCTGATGAAATTCAGTGGTCAAAAGGTTTAAACCCTGGTGATGCTGGTTATATTGATTATTTTGCGCCAATCGTGGCTGATGCTGAGGCTGGTTTTGGTGGCGTTCTCAATGGTTTTGAATTAATGAAGTCAATGATTGAGTCTGGAGCTGCGGGAGTTCACTTTGAAGATCAATTAGCTTCTGTAAAGAAATGTGGTCACATGGGTGGCAAGGTCTTAGTACCCACCCAAGAAGCAGTACAAAAATTGAATTCGGCTCGTTTAGCTGCTGACGTATTAGGTGTCCCAACGTTGATTCTTGCTAGAACTGACGCAGAAGCTGCTGATTTGTTGACATCTGATTATGATGAAAATGACAAACCATTCGTTACTGGGGAGAGAACTGCCGAAGGTTTTTACAAAACACGTAAGGGTCTTGATCAAGCGATTTCCCGCGGTGTTGCTTATGCTGCATTTGCGGATATGGTTTGGTGCGAAACTGGCACGCCTGATCTTGGTTTTGCCAAAAAATTTGCAGAAGCTGTTCGTTCGAAGTATCCAGGCAAACTACTGGCGTATAACTGTTCACCTTCATTCAATTGGAAGAAGAATTTAGATGATGCAACGATTGCAAAATTCCAACGCGAATTAGGTGCAATGGGCTACAAGTATCAATTTATTACATTGGCTGGTATTCATTCTATGTGGTACAACATGTATGACCTATCGCAAGATTATGCTAAGCGTGGCATGACAGCATATGTAGAAAAAGTTCAAGAGCCAGAATTTGCAGCACGCGATCGTGGTTACAGTTTCGTGTCACATCAGCAAGAAGTTGGCACTGGTTATTTTGATGATGTAACAACTGTGATTCAAGGTGGCAAATCTTCCGTAACTGCACTAACTGGTTCAACTGAAGAAGAGCAATTTCACTAAAACTTTGTTTATTTGAGGTAAACGTTGGAAGAGCCCGAGGCCATCATCCTTGGGTTTTTTCTTTTGTAAAAATAGTTTCGTCAACGTAAACTAAGACTGTTGTAAATGAAGGAGATTTAGACTAAGAGGTAGATTTGCTAGTCACGACACTATTTGAAGAAATTATTTATCAGGCATTATGGTGGGGCTGGATGGTTTAGAGCAGTTAAGACATGACACTGTAAAATTAAAGCATGGATACTAAAGAATGCCTTTTATGCACACACGATGGAGGTGAGATACTCGCCTCTAATGCCTTACTTCGCATCATTGCGCCTCAAGAGCCTGAGTTTCCAGGGCTTGTTCGTGTTGTTTGGAATGCTCACCTTGGTGAGATGACGGATTTACCAGAGCAGCACAGAAGTGCATTGATGCAGATAGTATGCCAAGTGGAGCAACTCATTCGGGATGTATTGCACCCCAATAAAGTGAATCTTGCTAGTTTTGGTAACTTTGTGCCGCATTTACATTGGCATATTATTCCCCGTTGGGAAGATGACTCCTATTTCCCTGAATCGATTTGGGGCACCAAATTACGTGAAATATCAGAAGATCTTTTACAAGCCAGACATCAAAGTGCTCAAGACTTGTATGAAGCGATTCGCAGCTTCGATTTTAAGAGCAAATATAATGCCTAAGCTGATGAATCCTGAGCAGCGTGAAGCATTTTTTGCGACGCTCCAAAAGATCAATCCCCATCCAAAAACAGAGCTTGTGTATTCCTCTGACTTTGAGTTATTGGCCGCTGTACTTTTATCTGCACAGGCCACCGACATCTCCGTCAATAAAGCCACTCGAAAGTTATTTCCAGTAGCAAATACTCCCCAAGCCATATTAGATCTTGGCGAAAAGAAGTTGATCAAATATATCGAGACGATTGGGCTTTACCGATCTAAAGCAAAACATTTAATCCAAGCATGTCAAATTCTGGTGGACCAGCATGGCGGAATAGTACCTCAGGATCGTGAGTCCCTAGAAGCATTGCCAGGGGTGGGGCGTAAAACTGCAAATGTAGTGCTGAATACGGCATTTGGACAACCGACTATGGCCGTAGATACCCACATTTTTCGAGTATCTAACCGAACGGGTTTAGCCCCAGGAAAAGATGTTTTGGAAGTTGAAAAAAAACTTCTAAAAAGAGTGCCTACCCATTATTTAATCAACGCGCATCATTGGTTGATATTACTGGGGCGTTATATCTGTAAGGCAAGATCACCGCTCTGCGCGAGTTGTCCAGTAGCCCCGGTGTGTCAATTCAAAGAAAAAAACCTCAATCATGTTTAATCCGACAAAAGATCAAGTGCGCGAATTCTTTTGTCTTGCTTGGAAAAAACAACAAGATAGTGGGGTACTTACACCTCTAGAGTCGATTGCGGCAAGATGGATGGTGGAGCATCCTGAGTATCATGCCTTACTCAATGATACAGAGGGCGCGAAAGCGCAGGATTTTACGGTTGAGAACGGTCAAACCAATCCATTTTTGCATCTATCTATGCATATGAGTTTGTCAGAGCAAACTCAGATTGACCAACCTCTTGGGATCAGAAAAATCAGTCAAGTGTTAATGATGCGTCATGATGAGCATCAGGCTCATCATCAGATGATGGAGTGCCTTGGTAAGGTACTATGGGAGTCATCACGTGCTGGCACAGAGCCTGATATGAATCGCTACATCGAAGAACTTAATCAGTTGATTTAGAGTCGCGTTGTTCTAAATTAGCTTTGGCTCTTGCCATAGCAGCCTCAATAATCGCTTTCTTGCGGGCTTGTTCAATCAGCATATTAGATTCAGAAGGAATTTCTTTCTGAATTGCTTTCAGTTTTGCAGCTGCTTTTAAAGTTTGTCTTTTGAGTAAATCTTTTTTCTCACGCTCAAGACGAATTTTTCTAGTTTCGTAATGTTGTTTGGCTTTCTTTGCTTGAGTTTCGGACCATGCATTCCAACCCGTTTGATGATCAGTGACCGGAAGCATCGTAATGCAATCAACGGGGCATGGCGGTACGCATAAATCACATCCAGTGCAACGATCATTGATAACCACATGAAGTTGTTTTGGAGCACCAACAATGGCGTCTACCGGGCATGCTTGAATACACAAAGTACAGCCAATACATTCCATTTCGCGGATTACAGCGAGGGGTCTTGGCCGTTCAATACCACGTGCTGAATCGAGAGGAAGGGGGGCTTTTCCTAAGATATTGGAGAGTCGAATAATTCCTTCTTGCCCACCGGGGGGGCAACGATTCTGATCGGCTTTTCCTTCTGCCATGGCTTGTGCGTAGGCGTGACAATCAGGATAGCCGCATTTTGTACATTGTGTTTGAGGTAGTGCCTCATCTAGTTGTTGTAACAAACTAGATGAGCTCGGATTGACTAAAACAATATCCACTCTTGTAAAGAGTTTAGGCTTTCGACCTAGATTTTGGCGTTATTTTTGTTTGCATCACCTTTGCCGCTACTTTTTTAGTAGCAGTTGCGATAGCCGATGTTTGACGTGCAGTCGTTTTCTTTTTAGCAATAGGTTGAACTGTTTTTTTCGCAGGAGCGGCACGCTTAGTAATAGGCTTTGTTGTAGGCGAAGTCGCTTTACTTGCAACCGGCTTGATTGGCGTACCAGGGTGTTTGCGGATAAATTCAGAAATCCTTGGGTAGACCATTTCACGCCAACGACGTCCAGAGAAAATACCGTAGTGTCCAGCGCCTTTTACCTCATAGCCCTCTTTATTGTTTTTTGGAATACCAGCACATAATTCAAGAGCAGCGTTAGTTTGGCCACTACCTGAAATATCATCAAGCTCACCTTCAATCGCAAGTAGCGCAGTATGTTTGATATCTTGAGGACGGACGAGTTGACCATCCACTTTCCACGTTCCTTTAGGAAGAGCAAACTCTTGGAAAACTGTTTTGATCGTATCTAAATAATAGCTCGAGTCCATATCAAGCACGGCATTATATTCATCATAAAATTTACGATGAGCTTCTGCGTCAGGGGCATCACCTACAAGAAGGTCTTGGAAATAATCCCAGTGTGAGCGAAGATGGCGATCAGGATTCATTGCCACGAAACCAGCATGCTGAAGGAAGCCTGGATAAACTTTACGTCCAGCGCCTGGATGGTTTGGCGGGACGGTACAAATCACATTATTCTCAAACCATTCAAAAGATTTCGTCATAGCTAAAGAATTGACGGCAGTAGGAGATTTACGCGCATCGATGGGTCCGCCCATCATGGTCATCGTTACAGGTGTTTTTTCACCATTGGTAGCCATCAGAGAAATTGCCGCCAAGACAGGAACGGTTGGTTGGCAAACAGAAATGACATGTAAATTATCAGCGCCAATAAAGCGAATAAATTCTTGGATGTAGTGAACATAATCATCCAAATGGAATTTACCTTCAGACGTTGGTACGAGGCGCGCATCGATCCAATCAGTCAGATAGACCTTATGGTTTTGTAGTAAAACAGAAACCGTATCTCTTAATAAAGAAGAGTGATGACCAGATAAAGGAGCAACAACGAGAACAATAGGCTCTTTTTTCATCGATTTAATCACATCAACATCATCTGAATAGCGCTTAAAACGAATTAAATTACAAAAAGGTTTTGATAAAGAGGTGAATTCGGTAACAGTCACTTTCTTGCCAAGGACTTCAATCGTGCGAATCCCAAAATCTGGCTTTTCATACTCTTTGCCGAGACGATATAAAAGCTCATAGCCTGCGGCGATACGCTGCGAGACTGGGTAGTAAGAAAGAGGGTTATTCGGGTTAATAAACGCTTTTGCAGTCGTTTGAGCCCATGAGCTAAGAGGCTCTAATAAAGCTCTATTAAATTCTTGGAGTTGATACAACATAACATCAATCCTTTGCCACAATCGGGTAGTAGAAGGTTTAAAACCTTTAAATCAATAAATATATTGCATCGCAACAACTTGATATTACACCAGTTCAGTACTTTGCTAAATGATTTTTCTGTGTCAATTGATATAAATAATATTTTTCCTTATAAAACCGCTGCAATTGCTTTAGCAACATAGGCAACATTTTTTGTATTTAAAGAAGCTACACAAATTCGGCCAGTCCCGACTGCATAAACACCATGGTCAGCAATTAAATGATCTACTTGATCTTTAGAAAGACCTGTATAGGAGAACATGCCACGTTGGGCCGCGATAAAGGAAAAGTCTTTCGTTGCTCCAGCTGCTTTTAATTCTGCAATGAGTTGGGTGCGCATTTGTTTAATGCGATCTCGCATTTCGGTCAGTTCTTCTTCCCACATCGCTTTGAGCTCAGTCGAGTTGAGCACAATGGATACAATTGCGCCACCATGGGTTGGCGGATTTGAATAGTTCGTACGGATAACACGTTTCACTTGTGACGCAACACGTAAAGACTCATCGGCATTTTGTGTAACGACCGTTAATGCGCCAACTCGCTCACCATAAAGAGAGAATGATTTAGAAAATGAACTTGAAATAAAGAATGACATACCAGACTGGGCAAAGAGTCGCACCGCGATGCCATCCTCAAAGATGCCATCCGCAAAGCCTTGATAAGCCATATCTAAAAATGGAATTAAATTCTTGCTTTGACAGATTTGGACGATTTCTTGCCATTGTTCTGTGCTCATGTCAGCGCCAGTAGGGTTGTGACAGCACGCGTGCAGAACAATTACGCTATCCGCTGGCATCGTCAGAAGAAACTCTTTCATACCTGCAAAGTTGACGCCACGAGTTTGTGGGTCGTAGTAAGGGTAATTAACAACTGTAAATCCGGCACCTTCAAACAGACCGCGATGATTTTCCCAGCTAGGATCACTAATAGCGACTTTTGCACTAGGTTTTAAGCGTTTAATAAAGTCTGCACCTACTTTTAAAGCGCCAGTCCCACCAAGACCTTCGAAAGTGACGGCACGGTGCTGCGCAATGATAGGGCTATTCTCACCAAATACCAAGGATTGAACCGCACTGTTATAACTAGCGATTCCCTCGATGGGTAAATAACCACGTGATTTTGGATTTTCTGCAATTTGTTTTTCAGCTACTTGTACAGCACGAAGAAGAGGTATCTTTCCTTCATCCGTAAAATAGACCCCAACCCCTAAATTCACTTTGTCTGCACGAGTGTCAGCATTAAATGTTTCATAAAGGCCAAGAATGGGGTCACGGGGTGCTAATTCAACAGCGGAAAAGAGTGTCATAAGTAATTGATCGATTCAAAAAGAAGTAAAAAGTTAACTAAGAATGAATGTAGACAAGCTACATGAAAGCCTCATTACAAATAAAAAAATATAAAAAACTGCAATAATAGAACGCTATACAAAACTATCAGCTCTATTTTAAACAAACTCATGGCTTCTCGACAATCTAAAGGTAAAAGTGGTAAATCTGAGCGTGCTGCGCCGATTTCAGCTCCGCCGTTAGATGAATCTAAGTTTATCGAGTTCCCTAATTCTCCTTTTCATTTATATCAGCCATTTCAGCCAGCTGGTGATCAACCAACTGCGATTGCTAATTTAGTAGAGGGAATTAATGACGGTTTATCATTTCAGACGCTTTTGGGCGTAACTGGATCGGGTAAAACCTACACCATGGCCAATGTGATTGCTCGCGAGGGCAGACCGGCCATTATTTTCGCGCCCAATAAAACCCTTGCAGCCCAGTTATATAGTGAGTTTCGAGAGTTTTTTCCAAGAAACGCAGTCGAGTATTTTGTCAGTTACTACGATTACTATCAGCCAGAGGCGTATGTCCCACAGCGGGATTTATTTATCGAAAAAGACTCCTCGATCAATGAGCATATTGAGCAGATGCGACTTTCAGCGACAAAAAGTTTGTTAGAGCGACGTGATGTCATCATTGTGGCAAGCGTATCGGCTATTTACGGTATTGGTAATCCAGGCGATTATCACAAAATGGTACTTACTCTTCGTCAAGGCGACAAGATGTCTCAAAGCGATGCGGTGAAACGTTTAGTTGCGATGCAATATGAGCGCAATGAGATTGATTTTTCGCGAGGTACATTTCGGGTAAGAGGCGACACAATCGATATTTTTCCGGCAGAGCATAACGAGTTAGCTGTTCGACTCGAGCTATTTGATGACCAGATTGATAGTTTGCAATTTTTTGATCCATTAACTGGTAAGACCAAGCAACGTATTGCCCGCTTTACTGTGTACCCAGGATCTCACTATGTAACACCTCGAGAAACCGTATTACGAGCTGTTGAGAATATTAAAGTTGAGTTAAGAGAGCGATTGGCAGAACTTATTTCGCAAAATAAGTTGGTGGAAGCGCAGCGCTTAGAACAACGTACTCGGTTTGATCTTGAAATGTTAGCGGAGTTAGGTTTTTGTAAGGGGATTGAAAACTATTCGCGACATTTATCAGGAGGTAAGCCGGGAGATGCGCCACCCACCTTGATTGATTACTTACCCCAAGATGCCCTCATGTTTTTAGATGAGTCCCACGTCCTTATAGGGCAGTTTACCGGCATGTATAACGGTGACCGAGCACGTAAAGTTACCTTAGTTGATTTTGGATTTCGCTTACCATCAGCCTTAGATAATCGCCCCCTCAAATTCAATGAGTTTGAAACAAAAATGCGCCAAACCATTTTTGTGAGTGCTACACCTGCCGATTACGAAAATACCAAAACGGGTAATGTCGTGGAGCAAGTGGTGAGGCCGACAGGTTTGATTGATCCCGAGATTCAGGTATTACCTGCAACTACGCAAGTAGATGATTTACTGGATCAAATTAAGCTCCGGGTTGCTGAGTCTGAAAGGGTTTTAGTGACCGTCTTGACTAAGCGTATGGCCGAGCAATTAACAGATTTTTTATCCGACAATGGTGTCAAAGTGCGCTATGTTCATTCCGATATTGATACGGTAGAGCGTGTTGAGATTATTCGTGATTTACGTTTAGGCATGTTCGACGTACTCGTTGGTATTAATTTGTTACGAGAGGGTTTAGACATTCCAGAGGTTTCCCTCGTCGCCATTTTGGATGCTGATAAAGAGGGTTTTTTACGATCTGAGCGAAGTCTGATACAGACCATCGGTCGTGCCGCACGAAATATCAATGGCAAGGCCATTTTGTATGCGGATCGAATTACGGGCTCGATGCAAAGAGCGATTGCGGAAACACAGCGACGTCGGGCAAAACAAACTGCGTTTAACGAAGCCAATGGCATTACGCCAGTAGGGGTAACTAAGCGCATCAAAGACATTATTGATGGTGTTTATGATGTGAATGACGAAAAAGCCCAGTGGCAGTCTGAAAAAGAAAAAGCTAAATATGAAGATATGGGTGAAAAAGATTTAGCTAAAGAAATCAAGCGATTAGAAAAAGAAATGCAAGATTTTGCACGTAATCTTGAATTTGAAAAAGCCGCTCAAGCTCGAGACCGCTTGAGCAAAATCAGAGCGATGGCATTTGGTGCGTTGACACCAGATCACCCCCTTCCTTAGACCCAAGCAAAACACTCAAGTATTTGCTATACTTGAGTTAATCCGTCAGGTATTACCCATATTTGCGGAGATGTTTAGAGGTGCCAGAAACCAATCTGGATTTTAGCTAAATGATTGAAAGATAGAGTTTAAATATGAGATTAACCACAAAAGGTCGTTTTGCAGTAACTGCAATGATTGATTTGGCCATGCGCCAAGCTGAGGGTCCTGTGACACTTGCAGGTATTAGTAAAAGACAAAAAATTTCCCTTTCTTACCTAGAGCAACTCTTTGGTAAGCTTCGCCGTGATCGTATCGTGGAGAGCACCCGAGGTCCGGGTGGGGGTTATAGTTTATGTAGAGATGGCGCAACTATTACTGTTGCAGACATTATTACGGCTGTCGATGAACCAATCGACGCGACCCAATGTGGTGGAAAAGGCAATTGTCACGGTCAAGATGAACAAAACATGCAGTGTATGACGCATGATTTATGGTCTAACCTGAACAAAAAGATGGTGGATTATCTTGAGTCCGTCACATTAAAAGACCTAGTTGCACAGCAAGAGAATCGCCATGTAGTGATTGTTTCGCCATTTATTAACCAAAACAAACCAGCTCAAATTGCCCCGAACAAAAATCCCTCACTGAATGTGGTGGATGCAAAGTCTGCCAAAAAAGAGCTGGCGCCAAAACGTTTTATTGTGAATTCAGTATTTAATTTGGCACAACAAAACTAAAGATCTAAGAGAATTCAATGAGCCAAGAACATAACACCCCAAAATTAAATCCACTACCTATGTTTAGTGCTAGACACTTTCCTGTGTATATGGATTATTCAGCAACGACACCCATTGATCCTCGTGTGGTGGATAAGATGATTCCATATCTTCGTGAACAATTTGGTAACCCAGCTTCAAGAAGTCATGCCTATGGTTGGGAAGCAGAAGAAGCGGTAGAGCAAGCGCGTAACGAGGTAGCTCTTTTGGTGGGTGCTGATCCACGTGAAATCGTTTGGACGAGTGGAGCTACAGAAAGTATTAATCTAGCTTTAAAGGGTGCTGCTCATTTTTATAAAGATAAGGGTCGTCACATCATGACCTTAAAGACTGAGCACAAAGCGACATTGGATACCTGTCGTGAGTTAGAGCGTGAAGGCTATGAAGTGACCTATTTAGATGTTCAGGAAAATGGACTTTTAGATATAGATTACTTTAAGAGTCAGATTCGTCCTGACACCATGTTGGTTTCTATTTTATTTGTGAATAATGAAATTGGTGTTGTTCAAGATATCGCAACGATTGGTGAGATTTGTCGTGAAAAGGGCATCATTTATCACGTTGATGCGGCTCAAGCCACGGGTAAGGTGATGATCAATTTGGCGGAACTAAAAGTTGATTTAATGAGTTTTTGTGCGCATAAAACTTATGGCCCGAAAGGTGTTGGAGCATTGTTTGTACGTCGTAAGCCAAGGATTCGGATCGAAGCGCAAATCCACGGTGGTGGGCATGAGCGTGGGATGCGTTCTGGGACTTTGCCAACGCATCAAATCGTTGGCATGGGTGAGGCGTTTCGCTTAGCTCGTCTCGAAATGGGTACTGAAAATGAGCGTATTCGCATGTTACGTGACCGTTTATGGGCAGGCTTATCGACAATTGAAGAAGTTTATTTAAATGGTGATATAGAGCAACGTGTGCCACATAATTTGAACGTAAGTTTTAATTATGTCGAAGGTGAGTCCATGTTGATGGCGCTCAAGGATGTGGCGATTTCTTCTGGTTCTGCGTGTACATCAGCCTCACTCGAGCCATCATTTGTTCTGCGAGCATTAGGACGTAATGACGAACTTGCGCATAGTTCGATTCGTTTTAGTGTGGGACGTTTTACCACGATTGAAGAAGTCGACTTCACAGTTGAGTTGATTAAAAACAAAATTGCTAAATTAAGAGAGCTCTCACCGTTGTGGGAGATGTTTAAAGATGGCATTGATTTAAGTACGATCCAATGGGCAGCACACTAACCAATTTTTAAGGAAATATCATGGCATATAGCGATAAAGTAGTTGATCATTATGAGAATCCACGTAACGTAGGTTCTTTTGAAAAAGGTGATGAGGCTGTTGGCACAGGTATGGTCGGTGCGCCTGCTTGTGGAGATGTAATGAAATTACAGATTCGTGTCAATGAAAACGGCATTATTGAAGATGCTAAATTTAAGACATACGGATGCGGATCTGCGATTGCGTCATCTTCACTGGTAACTGAATGGGTAAAAGGTAAGACATTAGATCAGGCCTTGGAAATTAAAAATGCACAAATAGCTGAGGAGTTAGCATTACCACCGGTAAAGATTCACTGTTCTATTTTGGCAGAAGATGCGATTAAAGCAGCAGTTCAAGATTATCGCGAGAAGCACACGCAGTAAATTGTTGAAAGAAAGTATATGGCGATTAGCTTAACTGAAAAAGCAGCAAAGCATGTCAATCGTAACCTTGAAAAAAGAGGTAAGGGTTTAGGCTTGCGTTTGGGTGTTAGGACGACGGGATGTTCTGGTCTTGCCTATGAACTTGAATATGTAGATGCCCCTAATGAGACTGATGAAATATTTGAGTCACGTGGTATTAAAGTATTCGTAGATCCAAAAAGCCTACCTTACATCGATGGCACAGAGTTGGATTTTGCTAGAGAAGGTTTAAATGAAGGGTTTAAATTTCAGAACCCGAATGTGAAGGATGAGTGTGGGTGTGGTGAATCATTCAGAATTTAGGGCAAAAATTGCGAATTATTTTGAATTTTTTCATTTACCGCAACAATTTTCAATCGACCGCAAAGCCTTAGACTCTGCTTATCTAAAAATACAGCAAGAAGTTCATCCGGATAAATTTGCTCGCGCTTCGGATTCTGAAAAGCGTCAATCTCTACAAATTGCGACCTTTGCGAATACTGCTTATCAGACTCTCAAGCAGGCCATTAAGCGAGGTTTGTATTTATGTGAGCTGCATGGTCTAGATCCCCAGCTTGAAACAAACACGGCGATGCCGAAGGACTTTCTCATTCAACAAATGGAGTTGCGTGAGTCCATGGATGAAGCAAAAAATAACTCACTAGCTTTGTGCAAATTACAAGATGAAGTTAGTCTTGAACTTAAAAAAAGAATTGATCAAATTGGTCAGCAGTTTGATGAAATGAAACTTCCAGAGGCGGCCCTTATTAATTTAAGAGCTGCTTTATTTTTAGAGCGTTTTTTAGAAGAGCTGGATCAACGAATTACGGACGCGAGTGAATAATGGCTTTATTACAAATTGCAGAACCTGGTCAATCCCGTAATCCTCATGAAAGAAGGATTGCTATTGGTATTGATTTAGGAACGACGAACTCTTTAGTTGCTAGTATGAAAAATGCCATACCTGAAGTATTGAAAAGCGAAGCGGGTCATTCCATGTTGCCATCGGTTGTGAGATATCTTCCAGGTAATCGAACTCAGGCAGGATATGAAGCTTTAGCTCAGGCTGCCATTGATCCTCAGAATACGATTATTTCAGTAAAGCGATTAATGGGGAGGGGAATGAATGATATTAGTCATGCCAAAAATCTACCCTATCATTTTGTTGATACATCGGGGATGTTGAAAATTAAAACGGTACAGGGTGACAAAAGTCCTGTTGAAGTTTCTGCAGAAATTTTAGCTCGTCTGCGTCAATTAGCGGAAGACTCTTTCTCAGATGAGATTGAAGGTGCTGTCATTACAGTACCAGCTTATTTTGATGATGCCCAGCGCCAGGCGACGAAAGATGCCGCACAGCTTGCTGGTATTCAAGTGCTAAGACTACTGAATGAACCTACGGCTGCGGCTCTAGCTTATGGTTTGGATCATGGCTCAGAAGGGGTATATGCCATCTTTGATTTGGGTGGCGGTACTTTTGATATTTCTATTCTGCGTTTAAGTAAAGGAGTTTTCGAAGTCTTGTCGACCGGGGGAGATTCAGCACTCGGGGGAGATGACTTTGATCATGCTTTAATGCAATTTATGATGCAAGAAGCTGGGTTGGATTCTATTAGCGCTGCAGATCAACGAGCTCTTGTTTTGAAATGTCGCGATGTCAAAGAAACCCTCAGCTCACATTCTGCGATGTTATTTGAATATACATTTGCGAATGGACATTCGATACAACGAACTATTTCTCAAGACGACTTTGCGAGCATGACACAAAGTTTAGTTATGAAAGCGTTATTGAGTGTCAAAAAAGCAGTGCGTGATGCAGAGGTTGATTTAGAGGAGATTCAAGGTGTGGTGATGGTTGGTGGCGCTACAAGAATGCCCAATATTCAGGCTGCTGTAGCGCAATACTTTCATAAAGTGCCTTTAAATGATTTGAATCCCGATGAGGTAGTTGCATTGGGTGCTGCGCGTCAGGCAGATCTTTTGGTGGGCAATAAAAATAAAGACGATGAGTGGTTACTCCTTGATGTCATTCCACTATCCTTAGGTGTGGAGATGATGGGTGGTTTAGTCGAGAAAATCATTCCTCGTAATACTCCCATTCCAGTTGCTAGAGCGCAGGACTTTACTACATTCAAAGATGGCCAAACCGCCATGGCAGTTCATGTGTTGCAAGGGGAGCGAGAATTAGCGCAAGATTGCCGTTCATTAGCAAAATTTGAGTTACGTGGTATTCCACCGATGGTCGCAGGAGCAGCTAGGATCAGGGTAACTTATCAAGTCGATGCCGATGGACTATTGTCTGTGAGTGCAAAAGAAGAAACCTCCGGGGTGCAAACCTCAATCACCGTCAAGCCTAGTTATGGATTACAAGATGGTGATATCGCTCGCATGTTATCTGAGAGTTTTCAGACAGCAGAGGCAGATATGCTTGCAAGAGCATTGCGCGAAGAACAAGTAGAGGCGATGCGCTTAATTGATGCGGTCAATAACTCCTTGGCAACGGATGCGAATTTACTTAGTCCGCAAGAGCAAGCAGATATTCAGAAAGAATTAAATCAGTTACGTCAATTATCTGCGAACTCACAAGAAGTAGACGAGTTACGAAAGGGCATTAGTGCCCTGTCTGAAGTGACAGAAGAATTTGCTGCAAGAAGAATGAATGCCAATATACGCCGTGCATTAACCGGTAAAAATTTGAATGAGATTGAATGAAATGAGTGAGCTATGACACAAATCGTAATTTTGCCCCATGAAGAATATTGTCCAGAAGGGTCAGTAATTGATGTACCTGCAGGGACATCAATTTGTGAAGCCTTGCTGGAAAATGACATTCCGATTGAACATGCATGTGAACTATCTTGTGCTTGTACAACTTGCCATGTGATTGTGCGTGAAGGGTTTCAATCTCTGAATCCTAGTGATGAAAATGAAGATGACTTACTTGATCGAGCCTGGGGCTTAACCCCTTTGTCACGATTGTCTTGCCAGGCTATTGTGGCGCAAAAAGATCTCGTGATTGAAATCCCAAAGTACTCGATTAATCATGCTAAGGAAAACCATTAAGACAACTTTAACTACAAAGTAGATTCTGATTTAAAAGGATTAAGAATCGATAGTTTAAATCTTTTGAAATCTTTTTCATTTCGTGTAACCACAGTGAGCTTATGTTCTAGTGCAGTTGCAGCAATCATGGCATCTTGAACAACAGTATTGGTTTGTCTGTGCATCAGCTTTGCCCAAATCCGGAAAATTTTGCTATCCATTGGTAAGACTTTGTAGTTTTCCGCAATTAAATTTAACCAAGATTCAAGAATAGCTGCCTTGAGAGGGTCTTGCTCTTTAGTTATTTCAATACCAGTCTGAATTTCGCCAATAGTTATAGCGGAAATATATAAAGACTCGTTAGGAATTGATCTCATCCATGATAAGACACCACCATGCGGTTTTGATTTTCTTAATTCAGAAACTATATTTGTGTCAAGAAGAAACATTTTAAAGTGAAATAGTCTTTCTTAATTTTAAATGTTCTCTTTTCGGCAAATCTAGATCATGAACTTCTAAGTTCATTAAAAGGAGGGTTTTAAGATCTGGTTTTGCGGTTTGGTTCAGTCTTTCCCATTCTGAGATCGGAATGAGAATGGCAGTCTGCAGGCCTCTTTTGGTAACTATTTGTGGCCCATCATTCAGGCATGAGTTTAGGAATTCGCTAAAGCGAGCTTTTGCTTCTTGCACAGGCCAAATTTGCATTTGAATCTCCCAAAGTGACTAGTTAGATGACTAGTTTAACTTTTTAACTGTAATTAGTCAAGTACAGTAAGAACAAGTGATAAAGCAACTCCACTCCATGAAATTATTTATGAGGTTGAAATAGGGTTGCGTTTCCAAAACTATGTAATTAAGGCCCATACTGTATTAGAATGAAACGATATCAATAATAGGAGTCATAAAATGCTTCAATTTTGCCGTCAGTTTTTCAAGGCGTCCATTGCAATACTCACGTTTTCCACTATATTTTCTAATTTAGCTTTAGCTCAAACAGATTGGCCTAAAGCCAAAAACGTCACTATTTATGTCGCCTTTGCTCCTGGTGCCTTTACGGATGTCATTGCCCGTATTGTTGGTCAGGAACTAGCGAAGACAACGGGTGGTAACTTTGTAGTGGAGAATAAGCCAGGTGCTGGGGGTAATATTGCGACACAATATGTTAAAAGAGCGCCTGCGGATGGGTATTCGATTTTGGTCCATAGTGTTGCTTACGCAGTAAATCCTTCCCTATATCCAAATGCTGGCTATGATGCCATTAAAGATTTTGTTCCTTTAGCACTAGGGCCTCGTACACCAAACATTATTACGGTTAACCCGAAGGTTCCAGCAAAAGATTTAAAAGAGTTAATTGAGTTAGCCAAAAAAGAGCCATTGAGTTATGCGTCTTCTGGAATTGGTACCACTACCCATTTATCGATGGAGCGCTTAAAAACAGCGGCTAAGGTAGATATTACTCATGTACCTTATCAACCAGCTCAAGCCGTAGGAGCTGCAGTTGCAGGTCACACACAAATATCTTCCACTTCTATGCCACCAGCTGTGCAACAAATAAAAGCAGGTAATGTGAGAGCAATCGCTGTTACGAGTGCAAAACGTTCCACATTATTGCCGGATGTCCCATCTGTGACGGAATTTGGTTATAAAGACTTTGATGACTTCACTTGGGTAGGTTTTTTTATTCCAGTAGGAACGCCACCAGCCTTAGTTGAGCAAATGAATGCGGCAATCAATCGTGCGATGGAAACTCCAGAAGCGAAAGAAAAATTTGTATTGCAAGGGATGGAGTCCACGAAAAATACATCAGCTCAATTTGGTACTTTTTTACAAAGTGAAGTGAAGAAGTGGGCAGCCGTTGTGATTAGTTCTGGAGCGAAGGTCGAGTAATCACTTGACTGTGTTCATCGACATAACAACTGGGTAACATAAAAATGAATACTCAATCACAACGTAAGCAATACGTTTTATTCAGCCTATTGGTAATTTGTATGTTGTTTTGCCAAATGCTATTTGCGCAATCCAATACTTCAGGTGGAACGAAATACAATCCCAATGCGGCATTTGAAGTCAAGGTATCTGAAGTCCCTTATCGCAAAAATAGTGCCGGTCGTGAACTCATGGCAAGGGTGTATGAGCCACAAGGTACTGGTCCATTCCCAGTGGTGATTGATTTTCATGGTGGTGCTTGGAATAACAAGGATCGTAAAGCAGAACAACCGATGGATATGGCTTTAGCTAAAAGTGGTTTATTAGTAGTTGCCGTAGATATGACAGTAGCGTCAGAGTCTGCTTATCCAGCTAATTTACAAGATGCTCACTATGCGATACGCTGGCTCAAATGGAATGCAAAAAAATGGCAGGGTGATGCTAGTACCTTAGGTGTTTATGGAAGTTCAACTGGTGGACATGTGGCTGAACTGATTGGTATGAAACCATTTGACCCTGAATATGCAGCAATACCATTTGTAGAAGCTCCGCAACTGGATGCACGTGTGAAATATATTGCAGCACGCTCACCGATCAGTGATCCCTTAGCCAGATATCAAAATGCTGTAAACTTAAAACGTGACAGGATGATCAATAATCACTACACGTATTTCAAACCTTGGCCGACGATTTATTTAGCGAATCCACAATTCATTTTGGATCGAAAAGAATCAATTACAAAACCACCGATGTTCATCATTGTCGGTGCCAATGACGATAATGTCTTGCCAGAGATTCAGGAGAAATTTGTAAACAGTTACCGCGCCGCTGGTGGTAATATTCAGTTAAAAATCTTCCCTGACAGTGACCATGAATGGGTTGCTAAGGAAGGCTTGCAGACCGACATCGCCAGAAAAACTGTTAAAGAGTTTATTGCTAGTCAATTCAGTCAATAAAAAAACAGGTTCTCAAAAGAACCTGTTTTTTCTTTAGATGATCCGATCGATTAAGATTGCGAAACACCTTTGTTGACATAACCATACGTCATATTGGTTCGGCCATCACCTTCACGGTCATACACATACTTCGCAGCAACAATCTTGTCGTCACTGAGTGCAGCACGCTGTTGAGCCGTGAAGTTGTACAAACGCGCATTGTTTTCCCCAAAGATTGCGTTCTTCACAGCACCATTTGCTGCACCTAGAGGAGCATAGCCATAGCGTTTCTGAATTTCTTCTGGGATTTCTAAACGTCTAAAGGCTTCAATTTGCCATTGTGGAGCGCCAGTCCAAATCGCATCAGTTCCCCACACCACATTAGAAGCACCAAGACCTTTAATGAGCTGTCCCATCATGACTGCAGTAAGTCTTGGATCCACAATGGTTGTTTGGGCAAATAACTGACCAACGTCAGCATAGACGTTTTTTACACCATACTTTGCTGGAATTTCAGCCAGATCGGTTACCCAATCAATACGGCCTGTTTTTTCGAATTGTGCCCATGCATCTTCAGCGCGTCCACCGCCTGCATAACGATAGCCACCATGGTAAATAATAAAGTTTAGATTTGGCCAATCTTTTGCTGCTTTAGCAACGTCACTCACATTACAGTGATTTAACAGGTGTGGGAATCGTTGCTCAACAGAAGGAGGGAACAAACCCTTATGAACACAAACATTTTTGAGACCGGCTTTTTGGAATTTGGCGTAAGCCGAGTAGACTAATTTTTCATCATCTAGTCTCCAGGGGTGCTTAGACATATCTTTATGGGTGTTATCTCCAATCGTATAGCCCTTGAATGAGTCTGGTTTGAGTACCTCGATCGCTCGATCGATTTCTTCCATCCAACCATCATAGCCAGGAGTGAAGATGGCATGTGAAAACGCGCGTTTTGTACCAGCAATTTTATTAATCGTTGCGCGACTGTTGTACTTCATATCATTGGTTAAGAACCAATCTGCTTTAATTTCAGAAGGGGCACCACTAATACAGACCACCTTGGTGTCGCTATCTAAAAACATTTCTTTGATGTAATTAGCAAACTTCAGGTCATCAATGGTTTGTGGTTTATCGACTAGAGCAGGATTCCAACCAGCTTTACCGACAGCTAAGCGTTGTTGAAGGAAGGATTGGATTCTGGTGTCATCTCTTAAGAAGTGCGTATGCATATCCATAATGAATTGACCGGACAATGCTGCGGCACGTTCATTCGCCATTTCAGGAGTGGCAGCTTCAGCTTCACTCACGCCAAACATCGGACCATACGTTTGATTCATCGCTATAAATGCAGCTGCCATACCAGAAGCAGATTTAAAGAACTTACGGCGTGATACGCCTTGATGTTTGGCTAATTCAGCACCGATGGATTTAACACGCGCTTCATATTCTTTTTGTTTTGGTGTTTGCTTTTGTGGCATAAATTCATCGCTCGATACGCACTGAACGGGAATTGGGGCCGGAAAAATGCTGGATTCAGCTGGTAACAAAGTCGCCAACTCTTCTGGACTTAACATGCTCATTTTGTCTCCTTCATTGGGGGGGTAAAACTTTTATTTTTTAATTGCTAGTCAAATGCTAACATTTCTGAAGTCATTAATCTATTGTCAAATGACTTGATTCCTGGTATCCAGCGAATCGATTGCTGGATATTCGTAATGAGTTGGTTGCTGCCGATAACACCAGCAATGGTCAGAACACCATTTTTAGTATTTACCCTAATCCCGCTGTGAGGCATACCTTGGAGCTTTGATAAAGCGAGATTTACTTGATTGGTTATTTCATCATCTGACACATTACTAGATTGTCTTTTGGTCTCGAGAGAGGATCTAAGCGCTATAAATTCTATGGGGGATAACTTGCCATCTCGGTTACTATCAAATTCCGTGAGACCATTTAAAAAAGCAATTTCTTGTTGAAGTTCATTTTTTTCTAAAAGAGCATTTTTGTTGATATCTAAAAGAATAAATTCTCGATCAGAAATATTAAAAGCATCGTACTTCATAGCTTGAGAGATCGTTTTTGCAGAAACCTTACTTTGTAACAACATGTAGTCAACCAAAATCTTGATCTGATCATCGCTTAGTTCAGCATGACCTCCCTTAGCTAACATTGCAGTATTGGGAATACCATGAATTGCGGAATGATAGAGTTGATTAAAGCCACCTGAAAGTCTTAAAGACCAAGCAGCAGAATCGCCGATGAGTGGTGCACTTGGTGCGCTACCAGAATGACAATGACTACAGTTTTGACGATATGAACCTACAAGATCTGGGGACTTAATCGCAGGATTAGCGAGCGGATTGGCACTTGCATGGTGAAATAAAGGTACAGTTAAAAATATATAGACGAATAACTGTAACTTGATGTTCATTGCCTCATCCTATTTAATTTTCTTCACGCCTCAGATGGGGGAATAGAATAACGTCTCGAATGTTCGGAGAATCTGTAATGAGCATCATGAGGCGATCAATGCCAATCCCACAACCACCAGTGGGTGGCAAACCATATTCTAGCGCACGAATAAAGTCATGGTCGAAGAACATTGCTTCTTCATCGCCAGCATCTTTTTGTTGAACCTGTTGCTGGAATCGATTGGCTTGATCTTCAGGATCGTTCAGCTCTGAGAAACCATTCGCGATTTCACGACCCGTAATGAATAGCTCGTAGCGTTCCGTAATTCCTGGACGAGTATCTGACTCTCTAGCTAGAGGACTGACCTCGATTGGGTAATCGATAATGTAGGAAGGATCCCACAGATGTTCTTCCGCACAAGCTTCAAAAAGAGCCAGTTGAAGAGCCCCAAGACCTGCATTTTTCAGAGCGGGGCCATCAATATGTTCGCCGGCTAATTTAAGCTCATTGCGAATATATGCGACATCATTTAATTGCTCTGTCGTATAGTTCTTGCCAGATTGTGGGCCATATTGTTGGATTGCTTCTGTAATTGTGTGGCGCGCAAATGGTTTGCCTAAATCTAATTCACGACCCTGATACGTCAGTTTTGCTGTCCCATGAGCTTTGATGACAGTTTGTCGAATCAAATCTTCTGTAAAGTTCATGAGCCATTGATAGTCCGTGTAGGTTGCATAAAATTCCATCATCGTAAATTCTGGATTATGGCGGGGACTTACACCTTCATTTCTGAAGTTTCGATTAATTTCAAAGACACGTTCAAAACCACCCACGACTAATCGCTTGAGATACAGTTCAGGAGCGATACGCATGAACATTTGCATATCTAAGGCGTTGTGATGAGTAATGAAAGGTTTAGCAGATGCGCCACCAGGAATGACATGTAACATTGGCGTTTCAACTTCCATAAAACCAGCTTGTTGCATGTGTTCGCGGATCGCAGACATCGCTTTACTTCTTTCAATGAAGGTTTGGCGGGTTTCTGGCGAAACAATTAAATCAACGTAACGTTGGCGATATTTGAGTTCTTGACTATGTAAGCCATGGAATTTATCAGGCAGTGGGCGAAGGGATTTCGTAAGTAGGCGTAAATTCTTGACTGAGACTGAAAGCTCACCACGGTTGGTTTTGAATAAGGTACCTTCGCCGGCAATAATATCGCCCATATCCCAATGTTTAAAGTCGCCGTGAGCATCAGCTCCTGTTTCTTGATCATTGATATAGAACTGAATTTGTCCAGAGCGATCTTGGACGGTCGCAAAACTTGCCTTACCCATGACGCGTTTGAGCATCATCCGACCAGCCATCTTGACGGAGATATTTTTTTCGGCAAGTTCTTCTTTAGATAACTCGTTATAGCTTTGATGTAAGTCAGCAGCTAAATGAGTAGGCACAAAGTCGTTCGGAAAAGCCACACCTTGTTTACGAAGATGAGCTAGTTTTTCTCGGCGCTCAGCCATGATATGGTTTTCATCAATGAGCACTTCTTCTGGATTGGGGTTTTGTTGATCTGTCATAGATTTATACGTTCATTTTGAGACTTGCTTCAATAAAAGGGTCTAGATCGCCATCGAGTACTTTTTGTGTATTGGAGATTTCTACATTTGTGCGAAGATCTTTGATCCTACTTTGATCTAAAACATAGGATCGAATTTGATGCCCCCAACCCACATCAGTTTTAGTAGCTTCTAATTTATCTTGTTCGACTTGACGTTTACGAAGTTCGTGTTCATAAAGACGCGATTTCAGCATCGTCATGGCTTCTGCACGATTGCGGTGTTGGCTTCGGTCGCTTTGACATTGAACTACGATACCAGTGGGCAAATGGGTTAAGCGAACTGCTGAGTCAGTTTTATTAATGTGTTGACCACCAGCGCCTGACGCACGATAAGTATCTGTGCGAATATCTGCAGGGTTGATATCGATTTCTATGGAGTCATCCACTTCTGGGTAAACAAAGATGCTCGCAAAAGAAGTATGGCGACCATTGGCCGAGTCGAATGGGGATTTACGAACTAAACGATGAACGCCCGTTTCGGTTCTTAAAAATCCGTAGGCATATTCACCATCGATTTTGATAGAAGCGCTTTTGATACCAGCCACATCCCCATCAGATTCTTCTAAAATCTCAGTTTTAAAGCCCTTACGTTCACAATAGCGAAGATATTGACGCATTAAAATACTTGCCCAATCACAGGCCTCAGTTCCACCGGCACCGGCTTGGATATCAATAAAGCAATTACAAGGGTCCATGGGGTGGGAGAACATGCGACGGAATTCAAGATCGGCAACGATGACTTCAATACCTTTTTCATCTTCCTCGATAGCTTGAAAAATTTCAACATCGTTTTCGCTAGCTGCAAGCTCAAACAGCTCAAGAGCGCCAGTCAGGTCGTCATCTAGTTTTTTGATAGATGACACAACGCCATCAAGCATTTTTTTCTCTTTGCCTAGAGCTTGTGCAAGTTTGGGATCATCCCAAATTTTAGAATCTTCTAATTGAAGGTTCAGTTCAATGAGGCGTCTACTTTTGGTGTCGTAGTCAAAGATACCCCCGAAGGTCTTCAACACGATTGCGTAGTTGAGTTAGATTATTTTGTAAAGTATTTATTCGTTCAGCTTCCATGGAGACATTATAAAGCCTAGTAAGCGATTTGAATCATTTTTTAAGTTTGATCATTAAAAGCAGCCTCAATATGGACTTGAGCGCGAGGGTACCCCAAGTAATGATCGACTAATAAGCGGTATGCTAAATGGGTTTGAGGGGGGAGTAATTCAGTATGCCCAAACCAAATACCTAAAATATTTTTCTTCATTTCGCCATCTAAAGCTTGCAACTCAAGTTTAAGATGTTTTTCTTTCAGAAGAGATTGTTTGATCACTTTAAACTTTCCCGTAAAAACAGGTTCAGGAAAACCTTGGCCCCAGATTTCATTCGACAGTTGTTCAGCTAGTTGAGCATTGATCATTTCACTTGGAAGTTCGCCATCATGCACTAATTTTCGATGCAAAGTGTCTTCATCGATCCAATCCTTGGCAATTTCCTCAAAAGCTAGTTGAAATGCTTCAAGTTGTAGTTCGTCAATAGATAGACCTGCGGCCATGGCATGACCACCAAATTTCAAAATCATCTCAGGATTTTTTTTCGAAATATAGTCAATAGCATCGCGTAAATGAAATCCTGTAATCGATCTTCCAGAGCCTTTTAGCACGATTGATCCAGAAGGGGACTTTTCTTCACCGGGTGCAAAAACGATCACCGGACGATGGTATTTATCTTTCAGGCGAGAAGCTAATATACCAATCACTCCTTGGTGCCAAGAGGTATCAAACATGCATAAACTATAGGTGTTGGCGGTTGAGATATCTGCTAAGTTGATAAGTGCAGTTTCTTGCATCGAACCCTCGATTTCGCGACGCTCTCTGTTCATCGTATCTAATTCCTTGGCATATTTTCTAGCCTCAAACAGATCCTTTGAAATTAAACATTTAATACCCAGAGTCATATCAGCTAGTCGGCCTGCAGCATTGAGTCTTGGACCTAGACCAAATCCTAGGTCAAAAGTGTTCGATTTTTGATAATCACGACCACTCACTTCAAAGAGTGCTTGTATACCTGGATGCATTTGACCATTTCGCATGCGTCGTATTCCTGCTGAAACAAGAATCCGGTTATTACGATCGAGGTTAGCCACATCAGCGACTGTACCTAGTGCAACAAAGTCTAATAAAGTTTCCAAGCGAGGTTGAGTCTCTAAATCAAACACACCACGACTGCGAAGTTCCGATCGAAGGGCTAAAAGGATATAAAAAATGACACCAACTCCCGCAAGCGCTTTACTTGAGAAAGAGCATTCTGCTTGATTGGGATTGATAATAAATTTTGCTGCAGGAAGTTCATCAGCAGGTAAGTGGTGGTCTGTCACGATGACCGCTATGCCTAACTCATTTGCGCGCGCAACACCTGCCATACTAGCGATACCGTTATCAACGGTAATGAGGATATCTGGTTTAGGAGTTTGTTGCGCGGCAAGATCCACGACTTCAGGTGTTAAACCATATCCCATCGTAAAACGATTTGGGACTAAGAAGTGAATTTTAGTGCCATAGGATTTGCCGAGCTCTTCTAGTCCGAGAAGGCCAACTGCACAAGCGTTAGCACCATCACAATCATAGTCAGCAATGATCAGTATATTTTTATGATTTACTAAAGAATCAGCCAGATAAGTAGCAACTGCGCTACTATTTTTGAGAGCTTGAGGTGGAATTAAATGTTTTAACTCTAGACTAGTTTGTTCAATCGATTGGATGCCACGGTTTACCCATAGCTTTGCTAAGATGGGATGAATACCGTGAGCCACTAATTCTTCTGCAGAGCAACTTGGGTTCTTCCGTTCTACTAATTGCATAGTCATTCGTTATATTCAGTCCAGTGTATTTTTTTAGAATACTCTAACCAAGCAGGAAAATGTTTTTTATTTTTTGTAAATAAATTTTTGAAAAAACCACGTTTAAATTCGTTCGGGTTAAGCATGTGGTGTTGGAGTTTACCTTGATGAAAACGATATAAATGAATTTGGGCTAATATTTTTTTCTGAAATGCCGCCATACTAGTATTCCAGTAATCTTCCCAGTGAGACGCTTTTAAATCTTGTGAAAAAACAAAGTGATGTTGATGAGTGTTTGGGACGACATCATGGAGTGAAAGGGGGGTGATTCGTAAATCAAGTGAAGATCCTAAAAGATGATCACTAAAAATGCGATGCACATCCTTTAATAAAGGATGTTGCGCAATCTCAGTAGTTGACCCACAGCCATATAGCCATACTGAATTAACACTGAGCTCACCCCGCTCTAAGCGTGCCTGGTTTACTGGATGGTCATGCCAAATCATTTGAATTTCGTTTTGGAGGCGCCGCCATTTTTTGGCTAGACCTTGCGTATGCGTGTCTTTTGGCATCCATATATCGATATTTAGTCCTGATGCAAGGCTTGGACTATGCATCAGTAAATCAGAAAACTCGCCAGCAGGATAAATCCAACGATATGGATAAAACTCACCTGCAGGGCCCAAAAACTGCTCCAAAGTGTCCGCAACGCTAGTTCTTAATGCTAGTTCTTCTTCTGCGGTGATCTTGAGTAGGGAAGGGTCCATCAGGACGAGGTGATCGCGAGTGGCATGTAAATGGACTAATTCAAGGCAAACTTTAGGTTGATTCTCCGGAGAGCTACTTAACTTCGCCGCAATCGAGGCATTTTTACCCAACAGTACAATTTCTTCAGAAGTACCTTTTTGTTCAAAAATAGCATCATCAGACTCAGATAATTCTACTGAATCTAGTAAAAATTCGGGGATAAGGAAACTTAATTGATTGTTCATAAGACTTATTTTATGAGTGAATTAATAAAACACTAAACTATAGAGATGCAAAACAAAATATTACCCATTGAATTACCGCTTTTTATGGAGATTGGCTTACGTTATGTCAGTGCAAAACGTAAATCGGTAGGCAAAAAAAGAGATGGTTTTCTTTCCTTTATTTCGACCCTTTCCATGGTGGGGATCGCTCTGGGTGTTGCTTCCTTGATTATTGTTCTATCCGTGATGAATGGTTTTCAAAAAGAAGTTCGGGATAAGATGTTATCGGTTTTATCTCATGTCGAGATCAGATCCCAAAGTGGCATGGAAAATTGGCAAGAAATGGCGACATTTTTATCCAAACAAAACCATATTATTGGCGTATCGCCCATACTTCATACCCAAGGATTGATTGTCCGCAATGGCATGATGCGTGGCATGGAGCTCCGTGGTATTGAACCTGATACTGAAAAATTAGTCTCCGAGATTCCATCACAAATATCAGGTGGAGCAATTCAATTGATACAGCCAGGTGCTTTTAATATTGCCTTAGGCGCAGAGCTTGCTCAGAGTCTTGGAGTTCAAAAGGGCGATAAGATCTCTGTGATGGTGCCTCAGGGGGATTTAACGCCAGCCGGCGTTTTACCAAGGCAAAAGTCATTTACGGTAGTTGGTCTGATTGATAGTGGTCATTTTGAGTACGATAGTAGTCTTGCCGTCATTCATTGGAAAGATGCCGCTGCTTTAACGCAGAATCGCTTCCCAACCGGACTTCGGATCAAATTAGATAATATGTATCTCGCACCTGAGGTCGCCTCAAATCTCAATGGTGCATTACAACCTGGTATGGTTGCAATGGATTGGTCGATGCAAAACCGGACCTGGTTTGCCGCGGTGAAAACTGAGAAACGCATGATGTTTATTATTTTAGCGATGATCATTGCAGTAGCTGCCTTTAATTTAGTTTCTACACTCGTGATGACGGTCACGGATAAGCAAGCAGATATTGCGATATTAAGGACAATGGGAGCTTCTGCTCGAATGATTCAGAAAATCTTTTTTGTACAGGGAATGGCTATCGGTATTTTAGGATCTATTTTTGGAGTGCTATTAGGTGTGTTAGTTGCCGCCAATATTGATGTCATTGTGCCTGCCATTGAGGCTTTATTTGGAGTGCATTTTTTACCCAAAGATATCTATTTTATTAGTGAGCTTCCTTCGGATGTGCATCTTGAGGATGTGTTGAAGGTAGGGGGTATGGCATTTCTATTGAGCTTATTAGCCACTTTATATCCAAGCTATCGTGCCGCGAAAGTAAAACCTGCTGAGGCATTGCGTTATGAGTAAGCCAACTTATGCTCTCGTTGCCTCAGGCGTACACAAAGTCTTTGGAAGTGATGTCGAGGCCTTGCAGGTTCTCAATGGCATTGATTTACAAGTGAGTCGTGGTGAAAAGGTTGCTATCGTAGGAGCATCTGGTTCTGGTAAAAGTACTTTATTACATATTTTGGGTGGATTAGATGAGGCCACAGCTGGCAATATTGAATTGGGTGGAGTGAGGTTTTCAGATATTGATGAAGTTTCTCGGAATCAATTACGAAACCAAGAATTAGGATTTATTTATCAGTTTCATCATCTTCTCCCTGAATTTACAGCCCTTGAAAATGTAGCGATGCCGATACGGATACGTGGCTTTGGACGACAACAAGCATTGGCGATGGCCAAAACCATGCTTGAGCAAGTTGGACTTGCAAATCGTCTTGAGCATACGCCCGCGATGCTTTCAGGTGGAGAGAGGCAACGGGTAGCTGTCGCAAGAGCTTTAGTAGGTAACCCTAGTTGTGTTTTAGCAGATGAACCAACGGGTAATCTTGATACGCATACCGCTGACCAAGTATTTGATTTAATGATGACGGTGGCGCAGAGTCTAGGAACTGCCTTTGTGATTGTGACGCATGATCGACTACGAGCTAAACGTTGTGATCGCATTCTGAAGCTGACACAAGGTGGTTTGATTGATGTCACTGAAGAAGTCAAAAACGGATAGACCATGTGGTTCGACACGCATTGTCATATTGATGCCCCCGAATTTAAAGATGATTTTTCCTTAGTTCTCGCTCGGGCTGCCGAGCAGGGAGTCACGGGGATCCTGATTCCAGCTGTTCGAGTAGCAGATTATGAACATGTCGTTAAGATTGTTGACCAGTGGAGTGGCTTAATTCCACAGATTTGTTTTTCGTTAGGAGTTCATCCTTTATTCACTCTAGATGCTGCAGAAAGCGATATTGCTGCAACTAGAGATGCCATTGGAAAATATATTGATCATCCCAGATTAGTTGCCGTTGGTGAGATTGGCTTAGATTATTTTGTTGATCATTTAGATGATGCAAAACAAGAATGGTTTTTTGAAGAGCAATTAAAAATTGCGAAAGATTTTAATTTACCCATTGTGATGCACGTCCGTAAATCTCAAGATCAACTTTTAAAAAGATTGCGATCCATTCCGATTTCTGGAGGTATTGCTCATGCTTTTAATGGAAGTTTTGTGCAGGCTCAACATTTCCTCAACTTGAATTTTGTATTAGGGTTTGGCGGCACGGTAACTTATGACAGATCACTACAAATTAAAAGATTAGCAAAAGAATATCCACTCGAGTCTTATGTTCTCGAAACGGATAGCCCAGATATTCCTCCTGCATGGTTAATGGATGAACATTCTAGAAGAAACGAGCCTGCCTACTTGCCAAGGATTGCTGAATCTTTTGCAAAAGAAAGATCGATTGACTTAGCGACTTTAGCAAAAGCGAATCTGGATAATATCAAACGCGTTTTACCCCGCACGATAAGCTTTCTTTAATTCATCATGCGCATGTTGATTTCGGCATGGATTGCCGGGGAGTTATTTTCTTTATTTCATGATCAAACTGATCTTCCATGGGACTTATTCATGCCATTTGGAATATGTGGATTGTTGTATCTCTCCTATCAAATGAGTAAAGATTTTCAAATTAAACCAATATGTTTATACCTAGTGGGATCAAGTTGTATTGCGTGCGCAGGTTTTTACTGGACAGAGTATTTAAAAGCAGATAAACCACAGCAGATATTAAGTGCTCAATTGGAAGGAAAGGCCTTTATCCTCCAAGGATTTATTGATGAATTACCCCGTATCTCTCAGAAGTCTGTTCAGTTTGGCTATCAGGTAACGCATTGGGAAGCACCGTACGCAAAACAAAAAAAAGGAAATGAACAAGATTTCCCAAGGCGAATTTCCTTACTTTATCCATCGAATGATCTTGTTCAAGTATTTAAACCCGGGCAATATTTGGAATTAAAGGTCAAATTAAAGCAGATTCACGGGCTTAAAAATCCGCATGGGTTTGATGTGGAAGAGTGGATGTATATCCAAAATTATGATGCTCAGGGAACGATTCAAAAAGGTAGCATCAAGTTATTAGATAAAAGCCACCATGACTTCAAAACCACCTTTGAATTATTACGCTTTTATATTCGCCAAAAAATTCAGAAGTCATTGGGACAAGATGCCCCCTATGTTGGAGTCATGTCAGCTCTAGTCATTGGTGATCAACAGATGATTCATCCTGAAGATTGGAAAGTATTTTCACAAACTGGTATTGGGCATCTGATATCTATTTCTGGCTTGCATGTGACCATGCTCGCTGGTTTTGGGGCATGGGTAGGCTTGTTGTTCGTCAAACGTACACGACTCATTTATTGGCAACCTGCACAATATTTTGCAAGTTGTATAGGATTTTTAACCGCGTTTATGTATACCTGGTTAGCTGGGTTTCAGATTCCAGCGCAAAGAACCACCTTTATGGTTGGTATAGCAGCACTAGCAATGTATCTTGGTAGAAACTTACATACGATGGATATTTGGTTTTGGTCCTTATTTATTGTTCTTACATGTCATCCTTGGGCGGTGTATTCCCCTGGATTTTGGTTATCATTTGGCGCTGTTCTAGCCATGATTTTTGCTTTGCCGCAGAATCAACAGCGGGTGATTGATATTGACTTACTGTTTATTGAAAAATTAAAAAACTCTTTGGGCGAAGCTGCGAGAGTGCAAGCTGTTGTGACCATTGCGTTAATTCCCTTGACCTTATATTGGTTTTATCAAATTTCGTTGATTTCGCCACTTGCCAATGCCATAGCAATACCAGTAGTTAGCTTTTTAGTGACCCCATTTGCGATGTTAGGAGCCTTCCTACCTTGGTTTTTGGGCGATATGTTCTTATGGATTGGACATGCAATATTTTCATTATTAATGATCTTGATTCGTCCTTTAGCGCAATGGGAGTGGTCATCTATTGCTGGAGCTAAACCACAGGGCTGGCATTTACTCTTATCTTTAATGGGTGTTGTGATTTGTATTCGTCCTGGAATACTTATTGAATCCTGGAAATCCAGAATGTTTGGTTTTGTGATGTGTTTAACATTATTTATTCCAAAGGAATATTTACCGAGTCAAATACCGTATGGAGAGTTAGAGATGACCGTATGGGATATTGGGCAGGGAAATGCGGTACTGATTCAGACCAAGTCGCATCGCTTACTATTTGATACGGGGCCTACTAGTTTCGGCAAGTTTGATCCTGGGGAAAAAATCATTATTCCGCATTTAAAAGCGGAAGGGATACCTAGAATTGATCAATTAGTGATTAGCCATCAAGATGCTGATCATATTGGCGGCCTCAAATATCTATTAGAAAATTTCTCCATTCAAAAAGTCATCGGATCGATTTCCCCGGATCATCAGGTCCAACAATTATTTAAAAAAAATAAAGTATTTCTTGAGAAATGCCAAGTGGGTCAGTCTTGGCATTGGGATGGAATCGATTTTTATATTTGGCATCCTGATTTGGAACAAGACGCGAAGTCTCAATATAAAATGACAAAGCCCAATGATATGAGTTGCGTGGTTGAAGTTCGTCTTCCAAATCATTCCATTTGGTTGACAGGGGATGTTGAAAAAAGTGCGGAGCGATTCATTGCGAAACGCTTGATGGAGGATCAAGCCGAATTACAAGAAATCCAAAAAAGAAATTTGATCCTCATGGCACCTCATCATGGGAGTAAGACATCATCCACACCTATTTTTTTAGAGCTCTTAGATCCTGAATATGCATTTTCACAAACTGGCTATAAAAATCGATACCAGCATCCCCATCAAGATATCGTCAACAGATACCAGGATGGGAAAATTGATTTATTAGACACCGTGAAAACGGGTGCTCAGATATGGCGCACCGAAGGAGCGCAATGGAAAGTCAAAAAATTCAGAAACGAGACTGCACAACCTTAGTTTTTCGCATCCGCATTGGTAACATATCCAAGACCCATGGCTTCATTGACTCTAGGCATTACTTCATGAGCCATCAATTCCATTGATCTTCTGCCTAAGACAGGGTCTACCAAATCCATTCCTGCGTACACAATTTCACCAATGTTGCCAACCTCTTCTTGCATCGCAAGAATTTGATCAACTACTTCATTGACTGTTCCAGAAATAACTAAGTCATCTAAAATACCATCAAGGGTAATCGTACTGTCATCCGCTTCTTGGCTTTTCTTGAAAATGACATGACGATTCGATAGCTTCATTTTGGTATACATTTGCTTGTAGTAATAGCGGTAGGGGCTATTGGCATCATCTTTACCATACGCTTTTGCAATCGCAGAAGTATCACCAACAAATACCGTACGTGCAACACGCCAGTCTTTGACTTGTGCGACTTCACCGACGGATTCTTTACCTTCGGAATAATTTTTCCAGTGGGATGGCAGCCAGTTTCTGAGTAAGAAGTTTGCGGACATTGGATGAAAATCTCTCTTACCCATCGCGATGACACCTTTTGAAAATGGCGCAACGACAGTACCAACGATCTCTGGACGAGGTTGTTGGTAAGGCTTCATCATATAACCACGACCTATTTCTAATACTTGGGTATTTTGGACACTGACTTTAAAGCGGTTATCTGGTAAGTCGATGTTGTAAGGTGGTTCTCCCTCCCAGATTTTTAAAATCACATCGATTGCTTCAGCAAATATTTTGCCGCGATCTTCACTTAACATGCCTAAAGCTTCAGCGTCAGATGCCAATGCGCCTGGGCTGATACCAAAGACAAAACGACCTTTTGCTAAACGATCAAACATGGCCGCTTGAGCGGCGATGAGTGTAGGGTGAGCGTGCGATAAATTGGAAGTGCCAGTACCTAATTTAATATTTTTTGTTTCAAAAATCAGCGTAGCCAAAAAGATCATGCTGTTGGTTACATTTTCAGCTTGATCAGTTAAATGTTCGCCAACAAAAGCATCATAAAAACCAAGTTGATCAGCATGAATAATTGTTTGACGATCTTCATGTAAAGTTTCAGTGCCATCCCGATGAAGAGGGTGGAGTGGCATAGTGAAATATCCGAGACGCATGGTTAACTTTCTTGTTATTAGGTAAATATTATTTTAAAGAGAAAAACTTATTCTGGTTGAATCCCTGCCTCAGGAACAATTTTTGCCCAGCGATCTTTTTCATTACGCATAAATTTGAGATATTGTTCACGATTGAGCTTACCGGGATCGAGTTCTAAATTGTTGACCTTAGCAATAAATACAGGGTCTTTGAGAGCTGTTTCTAGAGTATTCGTTAAGGTTTGTAAAACATCTGCCGGAAGTCCAGCAGGAGCAGCAAATCCCAAATAAAAACCAAGTTCATAGCCCGGATAAGTTTCATTAATTGCTGGAATCTGTGGCCACTCTCTAAAACGAGTAGAGCCTGTAACGCCTAGAGCTTTGATCTTACCACCCGCGATTTGAGCTTTAGCAGGGGGGTATTCAATAAATAGAACTTGGGTTTGTGCACCGTAAAAATCTTGAAGGGCGCCACCAACTGCTTTATAAGGAATGCCCGTTAACTTTGCACCAGTTCGAGTTTTGAGCATTTCTACCGTCATCCGTGAAGCCGAATTGTAGTGACCATAAAAAAACTTATCTGGAGCCGCTTTTGAAGCCGCAACTAGGTCAGCAATCGTATTGAGTGGCGAATCTTTCGTCACGATGGCAACTGATGCAGCTTGTCCAAAGAGGCCAATGTGGTCAAAATCTCTGAAAGGTTCATAGGGTAGTTTTTTATAAAATACCAAGTTGGCAGCCATGGTTGTATTGGTCGTAAGTAATAGCGTATGACCATCAGGCGCAGCATTTTTCACAAACTCAGTACCTACCATACCATCCGCGCCGGGTTTATTGTCCACAATCACCGTTTGCTTGAGAGCTGCTTCTAGATATTGAGCAAAAGTACGAGCCATTAAATCAGCCGAGCCACCAGGACCAAAGGGGACCACAATGACGATATTTTTCTTCGGATAAGCTTGGGCATAACTTGGAGTATTCGTCAAACTCAGAGTTAAAAGCAGAGTTAGTAAAATACTAGTTAACACACGAGTTGCAAGATGTCTCATATGGTTTCCTTAAAAGAAATTTATTTGTAGTGAATAAATTCCATTATATTAGTGAAAACCATGATGATAAGATAATTTAAAATAAATATGACAGAACCTACTCAAACCTTTTTACAAGAAGAAGCTGCTGCGATGAAGCCTCATGAACGAATTGACTTCAGCGCCACGATTTCGCGTCCACCATTAATACTGCCTGGTAATGCCAAAGTAGTGGTTTGGCCAGTAGTGAACATTGAAGAGTGGGATATTACGCGTCCCATGCCACGGATGGCATCACCGCCGCCAGGCGGAATACCTCCCGTTCCTGATGTACCTAATTGGACTTGGCACGAGTATGGAATGAGAGTTGGAATTTGGCGTATTTTTGAAGCATTTAAAAAATATGACATTCAAGCAACTATGTCACTGAATGCGAAGGTTTGTGAAACAAGGCCGCTAGTGCCACAAACGGCTCTGGATCATGGCTGGGAAATCATGGCGCATTGTTATGAGCAAATTCCAATTCAAAAAATTCCTGACCAGCGTGCCATGATTGCGCAAACAATCGAAGTCATCGAAAAGTTCTCTGGTAACAAACCTCAAGGTTGGTTAGGTCCTGGTAGAAGTGAGACTTTCGCGACACTCGATTATGTGAAAGAAGCAGGCTTTCGGTGGTTTGGGGATTGGGTTTTAGATGATCAGCCGCAAATGGTCAAGACAAAACATGGCCCATTGGTTTCAGTTCCCTACACGGTTGAGCTGAATGACATTGCGATTATGTTGACGAACCTACAAGACTCTGATGCATTGTTAATTCGTATGAAAGATTCCATTGAAAGAGTTTTACAAGAATCTAATCAAGGCGCTAAGATTCTGGCTTTTGGAGTCCATCCTTATATTACTGGAGCAACCCATCGCATCAAATATTTTGAAATGATGCTTGAGTATTTGCGTAATTTACCGGGGGTAGTATTTTGGAATGGTACGCAAATTTGCGATTGGTACGAATCAACACAGAAAAAAGTCTAAGTTGCACACGTGGACAGCCTTGCAAAGTATCCAGAAACTCTTGAGGAAGCATTAATTGCTTTAAATGAACGGCAAATCAGTGCCACACAACTCGTAGAACATGCGCTTGCGATCGTGCAGCAAAAAGATACGCAATTGCATGGCATGATTACGGTCACTAAAGAGGCTGCTTTATCACAAGCGCGACAGATAGATCAAGCTAGAAACTCACAAGAGCAGATGGGACTTTTAGCCGGAATTCCAATTGCGCATAAAGATGTTTTCTTTTCCTCAGGAGTAAGAACGACCGCTGGCTCAGGAGTGCTGAGTAACTTTAAGCCTGATGTCAATGCGCACGTCATTCAAGTATTAGAAAATGCAGGAGCGATTTCGATTGGTAAGGCCAATTGTCATGAATTCGCCTTTGGTTCACCAGCTTTAGACGATTTTTTCCCGGCTGCACGCAATCCTTGGAATGTGGATCATATGCCTGGAAGTTCTAGCAGTGGCTCAGCAACCGCCGTTGGCGCAGGCTATTGCTTTGCTGCCACGGCATCGGATACTGGAGGATCAGCACGTCACCCAGCTGCCGCCAGTGGCTTAGTTGGACTCAAACCAACTAGGGGTCTCATATCTAAGGAAGGTTTAATTCCTTTAGCGCCAAGCTTGGATACCGTAGGAATTCTTACGCGGAATGTGCGTGATAATTTGATTATGCTATGTACGTGCTTAGGATCAGACTATCAGGCTTTTTTAAATGAATTACGCACAGAATTAACTAATACGAGAATTGGTGTGGATTTTGATCATTTACAGACTACTGATATTACTGATGAGGTGAGAAAAGCATTTTTAGAATCTCTCGAATTATTCAAAGATTTAGGTGCGCAGATCGTACCGATTACATTACCCGATCTCAACATGATCGCTAAAGTAGCCAATATCATCATTAATTTTGAAGGATGGCAAGAGCTCAAAAGCTTTTATGAAGATCAAAAAGAAAACCTAGGAAAAGGTCTGCAACAAAAACTGGTAGTTGCAAGTCAAGTGGATGAGATAGATTATCAAGATGCCCTATCTATAGCGCAAACCTATGCAGAGCAGTTAACTCAACAATTAAATCGACCACAAGAATCGTCTGTGGATGTGATAGTGTCCGTTGGTCGGGAGGCACCAGCACAAACCATGGCAGATTTATATCAGCATCCCACCGGAGCTAGAAGTACTTGTAATCGGCTGTATAGTTTGACGGGGCACCCTGCAATCACCCTACCAATGGGCTTAAGCAGTCTTGGTATGCCCTTAGCCCTTCAAATTGCTAGTCAATTCCATGATGAGCACCTTCTCTATCAAGTGGCACATGCGTTTGAGAAAAAAAGAAATGTATTTTCTGGGATAAAAAACATACCCTGGCAGTCAAATAACTAGAATTTTTCGGAAATTAAACAAGTCTTGTATATAATTCAGTATTACCAATAGGGCTCATGCGATGACCAAATTTGTCTTCGTTACTGGCGGTGTAGTTTCTTCCCTCGGGAAAGGAATTGCAGCCGCATCCTTAGCTGCGATTCTTGAATCCCGCGGCCTAAAAGTCACCCTCTTAAAATTAGACCCCTACATCAACGTTGACCCTGGCACAATGAGCCCGTTTCAGCATGGTGAGGTATTCGTTACAGAAGATGGTGCCGAAACTGACCTTGATCTGGGGCACTATGAACGCTTTATTTCTGCCAAAATGCGCAAAAGTAATAACTTTACGACAGGTCAAATTTATGACTCTGTGATTCGCAAAGAGCGTCGTGGTGAATATTTAGGAAAAACCGTTCAGGTGATTCCGCACATCACTAACGAAATTCAAGCATTTATTGAGCGCGGCGCATCTGAAAGTCATGGTGGTCAAGTGGATGTTGCGATTTGTGAAATTGGCGGTACGGTAGGTGATATTGAATCCTTACCCTTCTTAGAAGCTGCCAGACAAATGAATTTACGTAAAGACCGTGGTGATACGGCTTTTATTCATTTGACATTAGTGCCTTATATTGCCAGTGCAGGGGAATTAAAAACAAAGCCAACCCAACACTCCGTTCAAAAGTTGCGTGAAATCGGTATTATTCCAACCGCATTGTTGTGCCGTGCTGATCGGCCGATTCCTGATGAAGAAAGAGCAAAAATATCTCTATTTGCTAATGTCAGAGAAGAAGCGGTGATTTCCGTATGGGATGTGGATACTATTTATAAGATTCCACAAATGCTCCAAGAGCAAGGCTTAGATAAAATTATTTGTAAAGAGCTCCATTTAAATCCGCCGCCAGCTGACTTATCTGTATGGAGTAATTTAGTGGCGCGGATGGAACATCCAAAACATCAGATTACCATTGGTATGGTGGGTAAGTATGTGGATTTAACTGAGTCTTATAAGTCACTGATTGAGGCCTTAAGACATGCTGGGATTCATCATCAAACGCAAGTTGATATCAACTATCTAGATTCTGAGGTAATTGAAAAAGATGGCGTTGACTGTTTGGCTGGATTAGATGCGATTCTAGTTCCTGGTGGATTTGGTAAGCGTGGCACTGAAGGCAAGATAATGGCCATTGAATATGCGCGCGTTAACAAAATACCGTATTTAGGCATTTGTTTAGGCATGCAATTGGCAGTGATTGAATTTGCGAGAAATGTCGTTGGCCTGAAGAATGCTAATAGTACTGAGTTTGATGAGCATGTTGAGCATCCTGTGGTAGCGCTGATTACTGAGTGGAAAAATCGTGATGGCACACTTGAAACAAGAACAGATGATTCAGACTTAGGTGGAACCATGCGCTTGGGTTCACAAAAATGTCCTGTCAAGCCAGGTACGATGGCAGCGGTTATTTATGGGCTTGAAGTGAATGAGCGTCATCGTCACCGTTATGAAGTGAATAATGGTTATGTGGATCAGTTAGAGGCAGCAGGAATGGTGATATCTGCAAGAACACCGGCAGAAGAGTTGCCAGAAATGATGGAACTTCCACAGAAGATGCACCCTTGGTTTTTTGGTGTTCAGTTTCATCCAGAATTTACCTCAACGCCACGGTATGGGCATCCGTTATTTAATGCCTTTGTGGCTGCTGCATTAATACACTCAGGGGTAGCCGTATCTGAAAAGGAAGCAGTATGAAACTTTGTGGTTTTCCGATTGGATTAGACCAACCCTTTTTTTTAATTGCTGGACCTTGTGTGATTGAATCCGAGCAAATGGCGCTGGATACTGCAGGAGCTTTAAAAGAAATGACTGCGCAGTTAGGCATTCCTTTTATCTATAAATCATCCTTTGATAAAGCGAACCGTTCCTCTGGAACATCCTATCGTGGTTTAGGAATGGAAAAAGGTTTAGAGATTCTGGCAACCGTGAAAAAGCAATTAGGGGTCCATCTTTTAACCGATATTCATGCGATTGACGAAATTAAACCGGTTTGTGAAGTTGTGGATGTGATTCAAACCCCGGCATTCTTATGTCGTCAAACGGACTTTATTCATGCGTGTGCCCAAAGTGGCAAGCCAGTCAACATCAAAAAAGGCCAGTTTTTAGCGCCGAATGACATGATCAATGTCATTCATAAAGCTAGAGCAGCGGCAAAAGAGGCTGGTCTTCCCGAGGACAACTTTATGGCCTGTGAGCGTGGGGTTAGTTTTGGCTATAACAATTTAGTTTCTGATATGAGAAGCTTAGCGATCATGCGCCAAACACAAGCCCCGGTAGTTTTTGATGCAACGCATTCAGTACAACTACCTGGTGGTCAGGGTACAAGTAGTGGTGGGCAACGCGAGTTTGTACCGGTGTTAGCCAGAGCAGCGATTGCGGTAGGCATTAGCGGTATTTTTATGGAAACACATCCTGATCCAGCCAAAGCAATGTCGGATGGCCCGAATGCAGTACCACTGCATAAAATGAAAGAATTACTTGAATCTTTAAAAGGGATTGATCAATTAGTCAAAGCGTCTGGTCAATTTTTAGAAGATCATTTTGAAGTAAATTAAATTTAATTATTATTTTTGAGAGAAACAGATGAGTGCAATTGTTGACATTATTGGCCGTGAAATTTTAGATTCTCGTGGGAACCCGACAGTAGAGTGTGATGTATTGTTAGAGTCAGGTGTGATGGGACGTGCAGCTGTGCCGTCTGGAGCATCCACTGGCTCAAGAGAAGCGATTGAGTTGCGTGATGGTGAGCCGGGTCGATATGTTGGTAAAGGTGTTAGGCGAGCAGTCGATAACATCAATACTGAAATTGCTGAATCCATCATGGGCCTAGATGCATCTGAACAAGCTTTTTTGGATCGCACGCTGATTGATTTGGATGGCACTGAAAATAAAGCACGTTTAGGCGCTAATGCTACCTTAGCCGTGTCGATGGCCGTTGCAAGAGCAGCTGCAGAAGAGGCTGGATTACCTTTGTATCGATACTTTGGAGGATCTGGAGCAATGCAGTTACCCGTACCCATGATGAATATTGTGAACGGTGGTGCGCATGCTAATAATAGTTTAGACATTCAAGAATTCATGATCATGCCAGTGAGTATGACTAGTTTTAGAGAGGCGTTACGTTGTGGAGCAGAAGTGTTTCATGCGCTCAAGAAAATTATTCATGATCAACATATGCCAACGCAAGTCGGCGATGAAGGTGGTTTTGCGCCTAACTTTAAGAGTAATGAAGAGTGTTTAAACACGATTTTGCAGGCGATTGAAAAAGCAGGATACCGACCTGGCGAAGATGTTTTATTAGCGCTTGACTGTGCCGCTAGTGAATTCTATAAAGATGGTAAATATCATTTGGCAGGTGAAGGTTTGCAACTAAGTTCTAGCGAATTTACCGATTACCTTGGTAATTTAGCGGATAAATTTCCGATTGTTTCTATTGAAGATGGCATGCATGAAGGTGACTGGGATGGCTGGGCGACCCTCACACAACGCTTGGGAAGTAAGATTCAATTGGTGGGTGATGATTTATTTGTGACCAATACGAAGATTTTAAAAGAAGGTATTCAAAAAGGAATTGCCAATTCTATTTTGATCAAGATTAATCAAATTGGGACTTTGACAGAAACCTTTGCGGCGATTGAGATGGCCAAGCGTGCCAATTACACTAGTGTAATTAGTCATCGATCCGGAGAAACTGAAGACACGACAATCGCTGACATTGCTGTAGGTCTGAATGCTGGTCAAATTAAAACGGGATCATTGTCTCGTTCAGACCGTATCGCTAAATACAATCAACTGTTACGTATTGAAGAAGATTTGGGTGATGTTGCTTCTTATCCGGGTAGAGCCACTTTTTATAATTTAGGTTATTAATTGCGCTACATTGTTTATGGACTTCTAGGATTACTCATCGCGATCCAATATCCATTGTGGATTGGTAAAGGTGGGTGGTTGCATGTGTACCAAATGGATAAAGAAGTTCAAGCCCATCAAGCAAAAAATCGTGAATTAGAAAACCGCAATAATAAATTAGCTGGTGATGTCAATGACTTACGTCAAGGTACACGCGCCGTTGAAGAGCGTGCACGGATTGAGCATGGCATGGTCAAGGAAAATGAAACCATGGTGCAGATTGTGCAAAGTGATGAAGAGTTACCAAAGGCTGTATTAAAGTCAAAGGCGGAAAAGAAAGAAGAAGCTATTAAAGACGCGAGCTCTCCTAAAGACACCAAAGTCAGTAAAGCTAAGCCTGCTGCAAACTCTAGCAAAGATAAAGACGCTTCTGCTGAAAAAGTAGTTCAATAAGCTTTAATGTTTTCCCTGAGCAGGGCGCATACCGTCTAGTAAATTCTGTGCTTTGAATAATTGCTCACAATCTACAGGGTCAAAATGGTAGACCTCTCCACAAAAATCGCAGGTAGTCTCCACTTGATGTTGTTCTTCAAGAATGCTGAGCACTTCTGCATGCCCCAACATGAGCAGCATATTGCCAACACGAATTCTGGAGCATTGGCATTCAAAGTAGACTTTACGTGGCTCAAATGCCTTCACTTTTTGATCATTGGCCTCAACCGCAAACAAGCGTTGCATCAAGACATCAGGTGGGGTATCTAACATTTCTTCGTCAGAAACCGTGTTTACTAACAGATTGAAACGATGCCAATCGTCAAGAAGTTCTTCTTGGCTGATATTTTCAGCTAGTTTGCCGCCAATTTGAGGAAGTTTCTGAATCAAAATACCGCTCGCGAATTGATCATTACAGGATAAGGAGATATGAGTTTCTAATTGCTCTGAATGGTGCATATAGGCCATCATCGCTTGAGCAATCGTTTCAACAGGCTTACCCTGATACATTAATGGCACAATGCCTTGGTAAGCCTGTTGGCCTTCACCACGATTGGATGGGTCAAGCGTAATCGCTAGTTTGCCTAGACCATCTGGATTGATCAACTCAGCTAATGATATTTGTTCATCGATGAGAGAACCATCGATATTGGGCGCTAATTTAATCGTTGCTCGCAAACCTAAGTTTGCATTGCATTCCACGACGAGCAGGCGCACAATCCCGGTTCCTTGGGCTTGAATAATGAGTGTGCCATCAAACTTTAAAGTAGCACTCAGTAATGCCCCAGCCGCCACCATTTCGCCTAAATGACGTTTAATTGCTGGAGGATAGCTTCTGCGTTGCTGAATCGTTTGCCAAGCAGAATTTAAGCGAACAATCTCGCCGCGAACTTGACTTTTATCAAATAGAAAAGTTTGTATGACATCAAATTCTGTCGAAAAGGAGTCGTTTGGTGAGTTGCTCATGAATAAAATAGGCCGAGTAGCGAGATTAATTTGTTATTGTATTGGTTAATGCACAATTCTATTAAATTTCAACAACAATATCCGATTTGGTGTGCGATTGCACTGGCTTTAGGGGCTGCAATCGCCTTAGGCATCTCGCGCTTTTCCTACACTTTATTTTTACCCCTTATGCGTGAAGATTTGCACTGGAGTTATTTCATCTCCGGGAATATGAATACAGCTAATGCTATCGGTTATCTAGTTGGAGCACTGACCTGTAATTGGGTATTCGAGCGGGTGGCATTAAACAGGGTGTTTTTATGGAGTACCTTTGCGACGATTTGTTTGATTGCTTTGATGGGATTTTTCAAAGATATTACCCCCTTATTTGTCATCCGTTTTTTGGTGGGGGCAACTAGTACTTGGGTATTTGTTGGTGGTGGGGCATTAGCAGCTAAAGTAAGCACATTACATCCCAAGCGCTCCGGTTGGATCTTAGGTATTTATTATGGTGGAGTTGGTTTTGGAATTGTTCTTTCCAGTATTTTTGTACATCCTATGGAGTTGTGGGCAAGATCTCTGGGGCATCTGCATGCATGGCAATTTGCTTGGTGGGGGATGGCGCTAGTTGCTTTATTGATGGGGTTGTTCATTTATAGTCCTGTACATTCCATGAAATACCCCATTGCTGTAGCGCATTTCAACGAACGGGTTTCTTTAAAACAAATGTTGCCGATGAATACAGGCTATTTTTTATATGGACTTGGTTATATTGGATACATGACCTTCTCTGTAGCGCTTGTTAAAGAGATCGGTATTACGGGCAGTAAGTTAGATTATTTTTATGGCTTATTAGGTTTATTTATTATGCTTTCCTCCAAAATTTGGTCAAGACAGTTAGATTTAAAAAAAGATGGCGCAGTATTGGGGGCGGTTAGTTTGGTGTTAGCCATAGCGTGTTTTATTCCATCCCTCATCGCTTTGACTAGTCATCCATCTGAAGTATCGCTTTGGAAAGTTGTCTTGATATTTATTTCAGCGATGATGTTTGGTTCTAGTATGGTGACGGCAGTTGCATCAACTACAGCCTTTGTGAAACATAATTTACCAACAGAAGATTGGTTATACGGCTTACGAATTTTTACGATTGCCTTTGCTATTGGCCAGATTATTGGACCTGTCATCGTTGGATATTTATCCGATTTAACGGGTAGTTTAGGAATTGGGCTTTTGTTCTCCGGAACGATATTGCTCTTTGGTAGTTATATCAGCTATCAACAAAAATCGCTGATCCTCAAGCTTTGAGTATGAACACACAAGCATGGGATAATAATGGCTATGGAAAATTTAACCTCACGTATACGTACCCGATTCGCGCCTAGTCCGACAGGCTTTATTCACCTTGGTAATTTGCGAAGTGCACTTTATCCTTGGGCATTTGCAAGAGCCAAGGGTGGCGACTTTATTTTACGGATTGAAGATACGGATCAAGAACGCTCAACGCAAGAAGCGGTCGACGTCATTATCGAAGGATTGCAGTGGTTAGGTCTTGATATTGATGAAGGACCGTTTTATCAAATGCAACGTTTAGATCGTTATCATGCGACTCTCAAGCAAATGATTGATGCTGGACTGGCCTACTATTGCTACATGAGTGAAGAAGAGCTCAATACTTTGCGTGATGCGCAAATTGCTAATAAAGAAAAACCGCGTTATAACGGTGCGTGGCGACCAGAACCAGGCAAGCAATTACCGCTGATTCCGCAAGGAGTAAAACCTGTTGTGAGATTTAAAAATCCCATCGACGGCAATGTCGTTTGGAAAGATGCGGTGAAGGGTGTGATCTCGATTTCGAATGAAGAGTTAGATGACCTCGTGATTGCAAGACCTGACGGCACACCAACCTATAACTTTTGTGTAGTGGTAGATGACTTAGATATGAAGATCACCCATGTGATTCGGGGTGATGATCACATTAACAATACGCCTCGCCAGATTAATATTATTCATGCTTTAGGAGGGCAGGTTCCAGTATATGGACATTTGCCGACTGTGCTTAATGAGCAGGGTGAAAAGATGAGTAAACGCAATGGCGCAATGAGCGTTCGGGACTATCAAGTGGCAGGGTATTTACCTGAAGCGATTCTGAATTATTTGGCTCGTCTAGGTTGGTCGCATGGCGATGCAGAAATCTTTACGAAAGAGCAATTTATTGGCTGGTTTGATTTGGAAAGCTTAGGCAAGTCACCCGCGCAGTTTAGCCCTGAAAAATTAATTTTCCTGAATCATCATTACATCCAACATGCGGATAGCCAAGATCTAGCTAAAAGAACGATTCCATTTGCGAAAAAAGAGGGGATTGTTTTTGAAGGTGATCAAGCTAAGGGTGGTCCAGATTTTGTCGCCGTAGTTGATTTACTTAAAGCACGCGCAAACACCCTCATTGAAATTGCTAAAGGCGCAAAGCTTTTTTATATGGAAGTACCAACTCATGACAAGAACTCTGAGGAATTTGGAAAGATGGTGCAAGCAGAAGTCTATCCTGCGATTCATGATTTTGTTGAATTACTTCAAGGAAATGACGGCACAAAAGAAGCTATTGCTGCTTCAATGAAAGCTACGCTGACCAAGCATGGCATCAAAATGCCGGCTTTGGCAATGCCAATCAGATACCTGATGTTTGCAACCACGCAAACCCCAGCAATTGATGCGATGATGGCCATTATCGGCAAAGAAGAGGTTGTCAAACGACTTTCTATTATTTAAGTTGCATAGGGTTATTGCCTAATAATATAAAAATAGGATAAAATAGTAGATTGTTTTGATTGCTAATAAAACGATCGTTTTTATGTAGTGCCAGATGTAGAGCTAATACGATCGGGGCTATAGCTCAGCTGGGAGAGCGCTTGCATGGCATGCAAGAGGTCAGCGGTTCGATCCCGCTTAGCTCCACCAGGATGCGATCAAAATATGTTTTAAGTTTATTCAGGTGACAGTGAATAGATAGTTTTACCGTAGCACTAGGTCCCCATCGTCTAGAGGCCTAGGACATCACCCTTTCACGGTGAGTACGGGGGTTCGAATCCCCCTGGGGACGCCATCATATGGCAAAGAAGGAGCGGTAGTTCAGTTGGTTAGAATATCGGCCTGTCACGCCGAGGGTCGCGGGTTCGAGTCCCGTCCGCTCCGCCAACAATCCTTATATCAAAAAACCGAAAAGCTCAAATGGGCTGTTTCTATTAATCTATACCATTAAATATATAAAAAGAGTTTTGATTCTTTACTTAACAGGTGCGAGATTTTTTATGTTTTGGTTTGATGATAAAGGCTGATAAAAAATAATTTCTGCAATTCTAAGATGTTAAATTTAAAAATATCTTCATCGTATCAGTGAGATGAATGATTCAATTACCATATTGTTTATTAAAGGTTCTATTTATTTAAGATGATACTTAGTCTTTGTATTCATATCTACTAAATTTCTTTTTATATTTCAAAAATATAAAACAATGTTCAAAGTAACCTATCAAAACTTAGAGTTCGGTGAAGTTGTCGTAGAAGATGAGGGTTTTGGGTTGGTCTATTAATTTGTCGAGGATAACTGTCTCTCAGTTGAAATCGAAAATGAATATGACTTGGTCTTAACAAAAAAAGATGGAACTATAAAAAAATAAAAATTTTGCCATAAGTTAATTGGATTATCTTTGGCGATTTATTCTGATGGAATATAAATCAATAATTATTATTTATTAAATTGCTCAAGAAATTATTTGATTTTTATCAATAACTTTTGTTTTATTTTTAATATTAAAATTAATTACAAAAAAAAACCTTACTTTATAATTAATAAAACTTCCCTATGTGACTCATAGTGTCGATAATTGTTAAATGTTATTTAAATGTTTAAAAGTAATGCAGGGCATCCAGAGTATTAACAGAAAATACTGTATTAATGAACTACAGTCTAATTTGCTAAACTATATCTGCAACAGTTATGTTAATCAAAAAGATTGCCGTGTAATGGAAGTTATTTATTTGTCGGAAATTGGTTCACCTGCCACACTTCACAAGAATTTGAAAATCTTAGTAAGTTCAAAACTTATAGAAATTTATCCCGATAAAAATGACTTTCGTGTAAAGAAAATTGTCCCGACCAAACTTGCTGTTGAAAGACTTAAGGAATTAGATACTTTTTTAAAGTAAACAAGTTGTGAAGAAATTTTAAATATTTATGATGTGTAGTATTTGAAAAATTCAAAACAAAACCCATCTTTAGAATGAGGTGAATTGCTTTCAATTCAGATGAGTTACCTCATGCCGTTTTAGAGTGTTTATGAACCATAAGACGGGTATTTATTTCATTAAAACAATAAGTTACTTCGTCTAATTCGGTCTAATGGCGCTTTATAGAGCACATAGCCATCAATCACCCTGTGATGACGACCGTTCCGCTAATTACTTTTCCTACCTTAGAAATTGAAAGTATCCCTAATTATTTTGTTAGTATGATGATTAAAAAGGGGACAACATGAATAAGACTTTGTCGAAATATATATTTTTATTAATGAATGCTTTATTTTTAGTTAGCCAAGTTTCTTTCGCTCAAGAGTTTCCATCCAAACCAATCAAAATCGTCATTCCATTTCCGCCAGGTGGCGGTGCTGATGTTTTAATGCGCCCTTTAAGTAAGAAGTTATCTGAGTTATTGGGGCAACCAATTATTCTAGATAATAAGCCTGGTGCTAATGGGAATATTGGTGCCGACTTTGTGGCTAAATCCTTACCTGATGGCTATACATTACTTTTAGGTAATAGCTCCTTACCCATTAGTACGGCACTATACAGTCAGATGAGTTTTGATCCTGCGAAAGATTTAACTCCCGTAGCCATGATGGTAAACACACCTAGCGTACTAGTAGCAAATCCTAAATTTAAAGCAAAAAATATTTCCGAATTAATTGCCATTGCAAAAGAAGATCCTAGAAAAATTAATTATTCCTCTGCAGGCATTGGGAGTACTCCGCATCTGGGTATGGAAGTGCTCGGTATTGCAACCGGTACTCAATTCACGCATATCCCCTATAAAGGTGGTGGGCCTGCCGTATCCGCTTTACTTGCCAATGAAGTAGATATTCTTATTACAAATACTTCAACTGTACTTTCCCAAATTCAAGCGGGTAAGCTTACTCCACTGGGCACAACAACATTAAAACGATCGCCGGTTCTCTCCGCAGTCCCCAGTATTTCAGAAACAGTACCTGGTTATGAACTCAATACATGGTATGGGATTTTTGGTCCTGCAGGATTACCCAAAAGTGTAGCGCAACGTCTCAACCAAGCCTTCATACAATGTTTAAATAGCCCTGAAATCAAACAACAATTAATTGCATTAGCTTATGACCCAGATCCGGGATCTGCAGAAGTCTTAGCCGCATTATTAAAAAAAGATAGTGCCTACTGGGCCAACGTTATCAAAATTACTGGGATTAAAGCTGAATAATTTCTGCAATGCTTCCAATAATCTCTATTTAACCTAAAAGATGAGCACCATGTCTAACGCCCCTGTGTTTCAAAATCCACAACCCTTTAGTAATACATCAAAACCCAAAATCGTATTGCCAAAGAATTCTACGGATTGTCACTGCCACCTATTCGATGACCCTATCCAGTATCCTCTGACAAAAAATCCAGCGTATCTACCGCCTTCAGTTTTTATTAAAGACTATTTAAAATTGATTGAAACGCTTGGTATAGAGCGCGCTGTTATAGTTCATGCCAATGTATATGGACTTGATAATTCCCTTGCTTTGGACGTCATCGCTAGCGCTCCGGATCGATTTAGAGCAATTGGTTTAGTCGATGAGGCAATTACAGACAAGGAACTTGAACGTCTTCATCTTGGAGGAGTGAGGGGATTTCGCTGTAATTTAGTGAATCAAATCGGCTTATCTCTAGATGCTGCGAAAAAATTAGCGCAAAGAGTCAAACAATACAATTGGCATACACAATTTCTTCTTGATGTAGAAAAGTTTCCTAACTTAATTGAAACTTTTGCCGACTTCCCAATTGATGTCGTTATTGATCATATGGGTCGACCAGTGATTGAAAAAGGGGTTGATGAGAGGGGCTTTCAAGGCCTGATCTCTTTTTTAAAAACGGGTAAAGGTTGGTCTAAGCTTTCAGCACCTTATAGAACATCGAAGGATCCTCTTTTTTATCGCGATATTATTCCCTTCGCTCAAGCGCTCGTTGAAGCAGTTCCAGATCAATTAGTTTGGGGGTTTGATTGGCCTCATGTCAATATGACTCTAGGAACGCCCATGCCAGATGATGGCGAGTTAGTCAACCAAATTGAACAATGGATTACAAACCCTCAGAGCTTACAAAAAATAATGGTAGATAACCCTACACGTCTTTATGGATTTTAGATCTTATCTAACGTAGATTCATATAAGGCTTGCTCAAGACCTTTTACATATAGAAATGAAAACTGCGAAACATTTGAGTTAAGATATTCAATAATAAATATATCAACTAGGAGACCAATTACATGAAATATTTTTCATGGTTTTTTTTACTATTTTTTAGTATTTTCTCTTCGCATACATTTGCACAAGTCTATCCGAATAAGCCTATCAAATTAATTGTGCCCTTTGCTCCTGGCGGTCCGATTGATCAAACAGCACGTATTATTTCACAAAAAATGACTGAAATTTGGGGACAGTCTGTGATTGTTGAAAATAAAACAGGTGCCAATGGTGTGGTTTCAGCAGAATATGCGATGAGCCTGCCAGCCGACGGGTACACTCTACTTTTCTCTGTGATTCATCATTCCGTACTTCCTAGCCTTAAAAATAATCTTAGCTACAACATTGAGAAAGATTTTTTACCTGTCACTTCTGTCGCTGTTTATCCCATTATCTTGGTTGTTAATAATAACTTTCCTGCTAAAACCGTCCCTGAATTAATTAAATATGCAAAAGATAATCCAGGAAAGTTAACCTTTGGTCATTCGGGTTACGGCGGTGGCACCTATCTGGCAGGTGAGCTTTTTAAAATGCAAGCCAAAGTAGATATACGCGATATTCCCTATAAAGGAAGTGCACCTGCGATGGCAGATTTACTGGGCGGTCATGTTGACATGATGTTCAGTGATGCCCCGACGGCAATGCAACACATACTTGCTAATAAATTAAAGCCTATCGCTATTTCTAGCTCTAGTCGATTGAGTCAATTACCTAACTTACCTAATTTTACGGAAGTAGGATTGCCAAACTACAACGCCTACTCCTGGGGTGGTATTTCAGTGAAGAGCGGAACCCCCATTGAGATTGTTCAAAAACTTAATCTAGATATAGTGAAGATATTGAATGATTCCCAAGTTAAAGAGCAGTTTTCAAAAATTGGTGCTGAGCCCCAACCTAGCACCCCTCAACAATATGGTGCTTTTATACATTCTGAAATTTTAAAATGGGCTGATATGGTCAAGCTAGGTAAAATCAAAATTGATTAAGGATTTTCTTTTGAAAAAGCATATTGGTATTATCGGTGCAGGTATTGGTGGACTAACACTGGCGGCACTGTTGCAAAAACGAGGGTTTAAAGTTTCTATCTTTGAACAAGCTTCTAAATTTGCAAGGGTTGGTGCAGGCATTCAACAGAGCGCTAATGCGGTGAAAGTATTACGTGATATTGGTTTAGAGGATCATCTTCGATCTATTGCCTTTTGTCCGCAAACTTGGAACAATCGAGAATGGGATACTGGCGTAGTTAAACATGAATTATCTTTAGGTTCCACCTTTGAAGAAAAATATGGGGCTCCTTATTTTTTATTACATCGTGGCGATTTACATGCGGCAATTTTGTCGAAAGTAAATCAAGATTCGATTTATCTACAAAAAAAATTATTGCACTATCAAATCAATAGTGAACATGTTCAACTCACGTTTGAAGACGGCACTGTTTACGATGTTGATGCATTAATTGGTGCTGATGGGATTCATTCAAAAATTCGGGAGCAAATGTTAGGGGCTGATAAACCGCGTTTTACAGGTCGAGTAGCCTACCGAACCACTTTCCCAGCCTCACTAATGAACGGTTACGCTATCGATGACTGCACTAAGTGGTGGGGAATAGATCGTCACATTGTGATTTATTATGTAACACCCAAAAAAGATGAAATTTATTTTGTGACAAGTGTTCCTGAGCCAGAGTGGAATAATGAATCTTGGTCAGCCAAAGGAGACTTGGGAGAGCTTCGAACAGCTTTTAAAGGGTTTCATGAACAAGTCCAAAAAGTATTAGCTGCTTGTCCAGATGTTCATAAGTGGTCTTTATACGAACGCGACCCTCTGCCAACTTGGTGTGATCAAAAAGTTGTATTACTTGGTGACGCATGCCACCCGATGGTGCCTTACATGGCTCAAGGTGCTGCTATGGCAATTGAGGATGCTGCGATTCTTACTAGAGTATTGGAGGAGCAACCAAACATCCCAGAAGCTTTTCAACAATTTGAAACAGTACGTAAAGAGAGAACATCCAGAGTGCAACTCACATCCCATAAAAATCAATGGATGAGTAAACCCACAGACTCTGATTGGGTTTATGGTTATGACGCCTGGAAAGTTAATTTGTCATAGACTTATCTCAGGATGACTATTAGGGAGATAAATATGAATGAAATCCATAACCCTGCTCACCCAGGAGAAGCTTTAAAAGAATGGCTTAGTGACCTGACCATGACACAGGCCGTAAAAGACTTGAAGAATTTACGCACGGCCCTATTAAAGTTTTGAACTCAAGACCGGGCATTACAGCTCCGATGGCAAGAGAATAACTAAATGTTTAGGAATCATCGTCAACGGGTTGACACTATCTCACTTGACTCATGATCTACAGTTTATGAATTTTTTCTGCGATTGGGTGCTCAATTAAAAATTGACGCAAGGCTGCATTGACTCGTGTTTGCCATCCCTTGCCGGTTCCCTTAAATGTGTCTACTAGATCTGCGTCAAGACGTATTGCCGTAAACACTTTAGGTGTTATAGTTTTTGGACGACCACGAGTTTTCTTAAGTGCTAAAAGAGCAGAGTAAGTCTCTGGATCAAAAAATTCTTTTGCAGGTTTTGCATTTTTAAAAAAATCGTCGCCTAATTCATAAGTGTTAGGGTCTTCTGCAATTCCTGCATTAATCAATGCATCTTCTTCATCAGTTGGGATGATAGTTTTAGGTTTAAGTTTTGGCATATCCTATGTATTCTCTTCTATTTGCTTTGCGAAAACTAATGACTCGAATATTGTTTTCTCTAAAACAAAAAATTAAAATGTATAACTTTTGCTCGATATATCCTTTAGCTTCAAATCGCCGTTCAGGATAGTTCAAACGAAGATCTTCCTTAATAATTGCCGTTTCCCATTCAAAATACTCAACTTCTGATAGAGATACTCCATGCTTTATGTAATTGTCATCATTCTTTATGGGGTCATATTCAAAGTTCACTTGAATATTTTAAAAATCTAAAAGCTGATCGTCAATTATTATTTGTATATACAAATAATACCAAAAATTCTAAAAGTTTGTTAACTTTTTTATTCAATAAAGACCTCAGATTTTTTTAGAGTAGAGGTTCCTCTTTAGCAAAACAACAAGCATGGTGTAAAAAGGCCTTGCGAACTAAATTTTCACCAATAAGGATTTTTAAGATTATTGGCGTGATTTTTCAACTTGGGCTTCAAGATTGGACCAAGGTGATTTATCTGGTGCGAAGTGTTCTCGCACATACGCCGTTAAATCAGCAATTTGTCGATTGGATAAACTATTTTTAAAAGCAGGCATATATCCCACACGCTGCGTTGCAGGCGAGTGGATACCTTCCAGAATGGTTCTAATTAAGTTATTTGGGTTATCGCTATGTAATTGAGAGTTCAGTTGTAAAGGAACGTTAGAGCCAGCTTCGACACTTAAATTGATAGAAGATGACTGTGCTTGATGACACGATCCACAGGTAGACTCAAAAATCCGTTGTCCAGAATTAAGTATCGGTTTGATCGGTACTTCGCTAACTTGTACTGGGCTCTTTAAAATTGGCGCTTGATTTACCGAAGATAAGTAATGTGCCATAGCTTTAATGTCTTCATCACTGGCTGTAGACAATTGAGTGACGACTCCAGCCATGGGGCCACCAGCCATGCCGTGGCGTTCTGTAATGCCGGTGCGAAGATAGCGATATAACTCAGTCTCATCCCAAGCGATAGGGGACTGGTTTAGATGTGTTAAAGCAGGCGCTTCCCAACCATCGATGACATTACCTGCTAAATAATGATTCCCCACTTTTTCGGCACCAAGAAGATTTCTAGGGGAATGGCATGCGGTACAGTGACCTAAACTATTGACCAAATAAGAACCTCGATTCCACTGTGCGGATTGTTGAGGGTCAGAAGATATCGTCGGAGGATCTAAAAACAAGGCATTCCAAAACACCATCAATGGTCTGATATTGAATGGAAATGACAGTTCAGTTTTGGGTGCAACACTACTCACGGCTGGTTGCGACATTAAATATGCATACAAAGACATTAAATCTTCATCACTCATCTTCGAAAAAGAAGTGTAGGGAAATGCTGGATATAAATGACTACCATCTTTTGAAATCCCTTCACGCATCGCTCTTTGAAATGCGGTAAAGGACCAACTGCCGATGCCAGTTTCTATATCCGGTGTAATGTTCGTGGTATAGATCTTGCCAAATTGTGTTTCAAGAGGTCGTCCACCCGCATTGATAATTCCTCCCTCACTCGTGTGACATCCTTGGCAATTACCAAGTGCCGCCAAATTTTTACCCCGTGAGATCATTTTTTCATTAAACATACTTTGATCGATTTGATGGATGGAGGGTAGGGGATTTTTGCCCATGAACATGGATGTACCAAATCCAATAGTTGCAATGCCAAGTGCACCGATGATTTTCCAAAAGCCATTTTTCATACCCCATCCACGAAGTGGTTCAGAGGCACGAAATGGCTTGGATGGTGGTTGACCTAATTGAAAAGCAGCTCGTACTTTTTCTGGGGTGAAGGGTGGTTCACGAAATCGGATCCCTGTTGCATCATAAATGGCATTCGCAATCGCGGCAGTGCCTGGCACAGAAGAAGACTCGCCGGCACCTTGTGGTTGTTCATTCGGTCTGGGAATCATCACCACATCAATCGTCGGAATTTCCCTAAAGTTCAAGATCGGATAAGTTCCCCATTCTTGTGCAGTCACGGTATTTTTGATTGGCTCAACCGGCATACTTTCTTTTAATGCACGGCTTGTTGTCTGGATCACATTGCCATGGATTTGATGCTGTACTCCTGCTGGATTAATCATTAAGCCGGCATCATGACCAACGACAACCCGACTCACATGAACTTCACCTGTATTTTTATTGACCTCAACATCAGCGACCCAGGCTGCCCATGCCGCACCAAAGCCTGGGAAGCGACTATGGATATAGCGTGCATAAGCGATACCTTGACCTTTTAAGATGTCGGGATTTTCTGGGTCGACGGTTTGCCTAGCTTCAGTATGGGGCCGCCATCCTGCTTTTTCTGCGGTGGTTTTTAATAGTTCGACTGCACGTGGATCAGAAAGATATTGAAGACGAAATTCTAAAGGGTCGATACCAGCCGTGATTGCCAATTCATCCATATAGGATTCGTGGGCAAATGAGTTAGGCAAGGCAGAAACACCTCGAAGCCAAGATGCTCGCAAAATTGGCGCCATATCGTTGATGGTGACACGTAGGTTTTCTATATCATAAGGTGGTACTGAGGTGCGGTCACCCATCTCATAAGCAGTGGCGGTCGCAGGTACTATTCCAGTCAACAAAAGAGCGAGCAGGGGTGCACCATTGGAAGGATAAGAGACAGAAAAATCATAAGCAGTGATCGCTCCTTTTGCATCAAGTCCACCATCGACTTCCATGAGTTGTGCCGCACCTTTGGGCTCCCATAAATGCTCTTGTTCTCTCGATAGTTGTACGCGCACAGGTCTGCCACCTACTGCCTTTGACAAAAGGGCCGCATCACCTGCAACATCATCCGCACAGTTTCTACCATAGCAACCAGAGGCTTCGAGTCGAACAATGTTGATATTGATATCCGCAACACCTGTGAGTTTAGATAAATCATTCCGCAGTACATGTGGGTTTTGTGTACCTGCCCACACTTGAAGATGTGCTTCATCCAACCACTGAGCCACCGCACATGATGGACCAATAGAGGCGTGGAGTTGGTAAGGCCAGACATAATGTCGCTGCATTCTTATGGCAGTCTCTTCGAGAGCACGATCGACATCACCGACTTCTTTTACAACTCTTTTGGTAGAAGGGTTCGCTTTAATTGCTGCTGTCAGATCATCGACAGCAGGAAGTGCTGGCCAAGATTTCCAAACGACGCGTAATTCATGCATCGCTTTTTCAGCAAACTCTTCACGCTCAGCAACAATCCCGATAAAGTCACCAATCGTTACGATAGCTTGGATCCCTGGAATATGTGCAATCGAATCACGATCCACATGATCAAGGGTGTTACCAATAAAATCGCCATGATCCGCGCCAGAATAAGGTGGACGAATTACTCGACCATGTAACATGCCAGGCAAGCGCACATCGTGCACAAAGTTCAACTCTCCGGAGGCTTTGCTGGGGATATCTACCCTTGGAGCCGATGTTCCAACTAAGGAGTATTTCGCAGAATCTTTCAGCGTTACATCATCAGCAAGCATCAGTTCATGATGTTGATCTTTGATTAGATCAGCAAAAGAGACTGGTGTTTGATTCTCAACATAACACTGACCAGATTCAAGCTGGATGTGGTCTGGTGATGTAGAAAACTGTATTGCAGCTTGAGTGATGAGCCAAGCCCGCGCTTGTGCAGCCGCTTTGCGTAAAGGGATGCCATGAATTTGGATAGAAGCACTAGCAATTGTGGCGCCTTGATTGGGGGCAATCGCCGTGCTACCCATCACCATATGTACTTTTTCCATTGGGAGGTAGAGTTCTTCTGCAATGATTTGCGTCAGCGCTGTTCGCAGACCAGTCCCTAAATCCACATGACCATGTAAACCCGTTACACTGCCATCATCCCAGATTGCCAAAAGGATTTCTTCTCCCTCAACTGGGTTGCCTGCCACAAATGGTGGTTGACCAACAATAGGGGGTGGCGGTGGCGGTGGTTGGCGCAAAATCAGCAATACACCATCTGCTTGGCGCAGATCATTTCGTGTCAGAATCGATTTGGCTCTCATAGAGTTTGAGTATCTTCACTAGATTTTTGGTGGAGGGTACTCATTTCATCTTGCGACAGCAGTTCAGCAGCTAATTTGACCGCTTGCATGATTTCAATATGCGTTCCGCATCGACATAAATAATGTTTTAGTGCCTCACGAATTTGTAGATCAGTCGGGTGGGAGATTTTTTTTAAGAAACCAACCGTACCGATAATCATGCCATTCAAACAATAACCACATTGTGCTGCTTGACTTGTAATAAAGGCTTGAACCACTGGATGAGGATGCTCTGGAGAACCTAAGCCTTCCAAGGTAATGACTTCTTTGCCAATCACGGATTTGACGGGGATCGAGCAAGATCGCACAGCCTTACCATCGACTAACACGGCGCATGCCCCACACTCGCCAAGACCGCAACCATATTTGGGGCCATTTAATTCGAGATCGTTTCTGAGGATATACAGTAACGCGGTATCGGGCGGAACATGTAACGATCTTTCCACATGGTTGACGTTAAGGGCAATTAGATGCGAATTGGACGGATCAGACACTCAGGTAGGCTCCACGAATGTCATCATTAGCAGCAAGCTCTGCCATGGTTCCTGAGTATTGGATTTGACCTTTTTCAAGAACATAAGCACGGTCGGATACCAGTTCTGCAAAGTGTAAATTTTGTTCCGATAACAAAATACTCACACCTTCAGCTTTAAGTTCAATCATCATCTTTGCCATTTGTTCGACCAATAAAGGAGAAACTCCTTCTGAGGGTTCATCGAGTAAAACCAAATAAGGATTGCCCATCAAGGTTCTGGCTACGGTCAACATTTGTTGTTCTCCACCACTCATTCTGCCGCCTAGGCGATCAGGCATTTCACCTAAATTCGGAAATAAGGTAAATAGTTTATGCTCCGTCCAAACAGGTGCTGGTTTGCCATCAGGCCAAGTTCGAGTTGCTTGACGTCCTACCTCTAAATTTTCCATGACGGTTAGATCGGTAAAGATTCTTCGATCTTCAGGCACATAACCAAGACCTAGACGCGCTATTTCATGTGAGGACGATTTAGAGATATCTTTTCCCATAAATCCAACTTGCCCTTGACGCTTTTCCATCAGTCCCATAATGGTCTTGAGAGTCGTTGATTTACCAGCACCATTGCGCCCTAATAAGGCGACAACTTCTCCTTGGCCTACCGATAAATTAACATCAAACAAAATTTGCGCCGCGCCATACCATGCACATAGCTGGTTAACTTCTAATAGAGTAGGGCGTGTAGTGATAGGTGACTGATCTGACATGTTTTAAGTAGTTTCTTTTTTCTCGAAAGTTTTACCCGTGCCAAAATAGACTTCCTGTACTTTTGGATGATCACGAATCTCTAAAGGTGTTCCTTGTGCAATCAGTCTACCTCTAGCCAAAACAATAATCCGATCAGCATGTGCAAAGACAACATCCATACTATGTTCAGTAAATAAAACAGCAATATTATTTTTAACCACTAATTCTTTAGTTAGGGCCATGAGCGCATTACGTTCTTTTGGGGCCATACCTGCTGTTGGCTCATCCATGAGAAGTAACTTAGGCTCATTTGCCATAGCAATGGCAAGTTCAACACGTTTGATATCGCCGTAGGCTAATTGGTGACAAGGTCGGTCTGCTTGATTAGCTATGCCCACCATCTCGAGTAATGCCATTGCATCATCACGACGGTAGGCAGAAGCCTTTTTCCAAAAGGCGAATATTTTTTTATCATTAGACAGGAGTGCTAGTTGCACATTTTCAACAACAGAAAATGATAAAAAGACTTGTGCGATTTGAAAGGTTCTTCCTACACCATAGCGCCAAATTTCTCTCGGTTCTAGGCCAATTAGTTCCTTGCCTTGAAATTGAATCGAACCAACATCAGCTCTTAATTGCCCATTGAGCATGTTAAAGGTAGTTGATTTGCCGGCGCCATTGGGGCCGATGAGAGCGAGGAGTTCGCCGGCGTTGAGTGAAAAGTCAATACCATCAACAGCTTTGACGCCACCGAAATGTTTACCTAATCCTGTTACCGTTAAGAGGCTCATGTTCTACGCTCACTCAGTTTGTGGAACCAATGGTCAATCGTTCCAGAAATCCCCTTTGGAAATACCAGCACGAGGAACAGAATAATAAAACCTAAAGAAGCTTTCCAGTAATCCGTTGAACGGGCAATCACATCGTGTAACCAAGTAAAGGTAAAAGCTCCCACGATTGGACCAGTTAGGGCATTGACACCACCCAGTAAAACCATCACAAGTCCATCAACCGAGCGATTAATACCAATTACGTCCGGAGAAATACTCCCTTTTGAAAATGCAAATAAAACACCGCCAAGACCCGCAAAAATGCCTGCAAGGACAAAAGCCGTGAGTTGAACTCTTTTAACATTGATACCGATAGCCCCTGCGCGCATGGATGAATCACGGCCTGCACGAAGGGCAAAACCAAAAGGTGAAAACAGCATTCGCCAAAGTATCAGAATCGTGAAAGTTGTCAGTCCTAGGGTGAGATAAAAATAATGAAGTTTGTCGTTGAAGAATGCTGAAGGCCAGACGCCGGTAAGTCCATTACTACCGCCGGTCAATGAATCCCATTGAAAGATAATTGCCCAAGCAATCTGTGCAAAAGCTAAGGTCAGCATCGCCAAATATACGCCAGATAAACGAACGCTAAACCAACCAAAAATAACAGCTGCTACACCGGTAAGGAGGGGAGCGATAATCAACACCATCTCCATTGAAGCCCCAGCATGTTTTGCAATAAGAGCTGCGATATAAGCACCTAAACCAAAGTAAGCGGCGTGACCAAACGAGTGCATGCCACCAGGGCCCATAATAAAATGTAAGCTCACGGCAAAGATACTGGCAATCAATAGGTCGATGGCTAAAACGATCGTATAAGGAGACTCTTTAGCGATGAAAGATAAGCTCAATAGTGATAAAAGTAAAATACCGCCCACCATCTTTAATAAGAAATTTGGCGTTCTGTAGGAAGACTCGAACTCTGAACTATGGGGAATCGATACTTGAGGTCTTCCCATTAGACCCCAAGGACGTAAGACAAGCACAATCGCCATGACTAAAAAATCAACAACCAATGTCAGTTTCGAGAAAGAGACTTCAAAACCGAAAATCTGTACGAGACCAATCCAGGTACAGACCGCTTTTACTTCCGAAATAATCAGTGCTGCAATGAATGCTCCAGGAATCGATCCCATACCACCAACCACTACAATCACAAAGGCTGAACTAATGGCATGAATATCTAATTCTAAGTTGGCGGATTCGCGAGGTAATTGCAAGGCGCCACCTAAACCAGCGAGCATTGCTCCCATCGCAAATACTGACGTGAACAGAATCACCTGATTAACCCCTAAGGAGGCGACCATTTCACGATCCTGAGTGGCGGCACGAATTAACGTTCCCCAGCGGGTTTTCTTAAGCAAGAGCCAAAGTAATATTAAAACAATGGGTCCGACAATAATGAGAAAAAGATCATAGCTGGGAAATTGACGATTCAAAATCATGACAGCCCCTTTAAAACCTGGAGCTCTTGGACCCAGTAATTCATCGGGACCCCATAACCATAAAACCGCATCTTTAATAATTAATACCAAGGCAAAGGTAGCGAGTAACTGAAATAACTCTGGCGCTTTATAGATTCTCCGGAGTAGAATAATTTCAAACACAGCACCGATTAACCCAACGAAAATAGCGGCAAGAACAATGCCTGCCCAAAAGCCAAAAGGAGTTGAAAAATAAGTTGCTAAAGAATACGCAAGATAAATACCGATTAAGAAAAATGAACCGTGCGCAAAATTAACAATACGGGTAACGCCAAAAATGAGGGACAGGCCTGCTGAGACTAAAAATAACGATGAGGCGCTTGCCAAACCGTTGAGAAGTTGAACTGCTAGACTAGAAAAATCCATATATTTACTCAAATAACCCGAATCTTATTCTCTTAGATTCGGGTTTGATCTTTAGGTTGAAAAAAATTATGGACGTAATTGTTTAACTTCAGCATCTGATGGTTGAACTCTTGCACCATCGATATAGCGGTAATTGACCATCACACCCTTACCACCATCATTTTTCGTACGACCAACAAATGCACCCATCGTGGATTGGTTATCTTGAGCGCGGTAAGTAATTCTGCCTAGAGGAGTATCTACTTGAAGCCCTTTAAAAGCTGCGATCAATTTATCAGTTTCAGTAGATTTGGCTTTTTTCATTCCTTCAGCTAAAGAATAAATAGTTGCATAGCCCACAACCGTACCAAGACGTGGATAGTCATTAAATCTCTTTTGATACGCATCTAAGAATGTTTTGTGCTCAGGTGTTTGAATACTATACCAAGGGTAACCTGTCACGATCCAGCCGTTCGGGGTTTCATCTTTTAACGGATCTAAATATTCAGGCTCACCCGTTAGTAAACTCACCACATCACGACCTTGGAAAAGTGAACGCGTATTTCCTTCACGCACAAACTTCGTTAAGTCAGCACCAAATAACACATTGAAAACAGCATCTGGTTTGGCGTCTGCTAAAGCTTGTACAGCGCTACCTGCTTCTAACTTACCAAGCGGAGTTGCTTGTTCAGCCACAAACTCCACGTCCGGTTGAGCTTTTTTGAGAAGGGCTTTAAATGTTGCAGCGGCTGATTGACCGTATTCATAGTTTGGGTAAATAATTGCCCAACGTTTCTTTTTGAGAGCTGCTGCCTCAGGTACTAACATCGCAACTTGCATATAAGTAGAAGGGCGTAGGCGGTATGTGTAAGGATTACCGTTTTGCCAAGTAATCTTATCGGTTAACGGCTCAGCTGCTAGGAAGAAGAATTTTTTCTGATTCGCAAAATCAGTGATCGCTAAACCGATATTGGATAAAAAGGTTCCCGTTAAGACATCCACTTTTTCACGAGAAATTAATTCTTCTGCAACACGCACAGCGTCACCAGGATTGGCATTATCATCCCGTGAAATGAGCTCAAGTTTTTTACCATTCACACCACCAGCAGCGTTAATTTGCTCAATGGCAAGATCCATACCCTTTTTGTACGGCTCTAAAAAAGCAGGTTGTGCTTTATAGCTATTAATTTCACCAATCTTAATCGTTTCTTGAGCTTGCACCGCACCTTGCAATAGCAACAAGCTTGCCGCTATAGTTGTTCCCATTAATTTGATTCTTATCATTCCATTCTCCTAGTTGTCAGACTATTTTTATAAAAACGTACTGGTAGATTCATTGATTTTTTTACTACAAACTTCCGCAACTGATACTGATTACTTTAAACCATCAACGCCTTTAATTTCGTTGACTTGAAGTCCTCCAACACGTGCTAATGGACGACCGCTATTAGTTACTGCAATGGCCACAACAATCTCATTCTTTCTTGGGGCGTCAGATACCCGCGCTTCAATGGCATCAAAGTGGCTTCTAACGAAGGCAGCATCCTTATGACCTAAGGGTACATCAATTGCGGTGCCCATTCCACCCCTTTTTTTACTAGAGGGTACCAAAGCTGCACCTTTTTCGACTGCCACACGCAGGCCTGCACCCATTTTGGGATGAAGTATGGCCGCTGCATGTTCAATTTCACCAGCTTCTCCCACAATCGCTGATTTGCCATAACTTTGTGCTTCAGATGGAAGGATTCCTAAAGCTTCTACACAGCGGTTACCTAAGTAGCCGCCGAGGTCCTCACCAATAGCAATCAATTCATCCAAGTTTTCAACATATTTGCCTGCACAAGGGTTCTCTATGACTGCCATGGCTAAGGCGCGTCTAGTTGGGGGATTGATTGCTTGACCCATTTCGATATGTACCTCATCAACTTGTACGATGAGTTTGCGAATTTTTGCTTTCATGATATTTATTTATCCTTGAAGAATTGTTTTTAAAACGTGCTGTGATTTCAGTATGACGGTTTATCTTTGACCATCCCAAACAGAAATTTTATCGGCCGCCAAGCCACCAACGCGCTGATGAATTCTGGCGCCAGTGCTCATGGCTAATATATAGACAAGTTCATCTGCATAGGGTGCTCCGGGGACTCGAACCTCAATAGCGTCAAAATGGCTTCGCACGTAACTTGCATTGATATTGGTTAATGGAATATCAAGCGTCGTTCCTGGAGGGCCCACTTTTTTGGTCGAAGAGACGATTGCAATCGCATTCCCTTTTTTACCGGTGGCGTTGATAGATTGACCTTTCGCATACTGATCAAACTGCGTGGAATTTTTTTCATCATTAGGTGGACGATCACCTTTCCAGCCCAGGAGTTCTCTCATGGCATAACCGCCAGGCACATGCCAAAGGGCACCATGCTCTAACTCGCCATCTTCACCGATAATGGCACCTTTACCATAACTTTGAATAGCTGATTCTGGAACTGCCATCGCTTTTAATAATTGATGCGCCATTTGTATACCAGATGGCTGAAGAGCGTCCATCATGGGGATGATGTCTTGCACATACTTGCCTGCGAATGGATTGGTAATGACCATCGCAATGGCGCCTCTTCTCAAAGGAGTTTGTGGAACTGGACCAAACTCATGGAAGATATCTTCAACAGTTGTCAGGATTCTGCGAATTTCGATCATTGTCTTATTTCCAATTATTTTATTTAAATGACAGGTAGTGCAATCGTTGATGGCGGGGTCATACTCATCATGTGGATTGGGATTGCATCACTCGTATCCTGTACATAATGGACTTGTTGTTGACAAGAAAGGATTGCTCCCCAAATTAAACCTTGATCTTTTAATGCTTGAGCAACCATCAGTCCATTTTCTAAGGCGTATTCAATCACCTCAAACTCAAGTGTTGGGACATGAGCCGTGATGAGAGATTCACCTAAATCGGAATCATCTTTCACATCACAAGCTCTTCGGCGGACAATTCGATCATCGTTGACATTCACCGCATTAGCGATGATGGTTGCAGCCGCATCTGCGCATGCCGCAGTGTTTGCTAAAACAGTCACACTATCTGCAATTCCCATGGAAAAGCTTCTGCCTTGCCATCCACTTGTAGCGATTCCTCTTACAGGGTCTTTGAATGCAATCGTTAATTGACCATCGAGGTTGAAAGTCCCACTTGTTTGTAGGTTGTCATGAGCTCGGTAAGCATCCGCGCAGACACCGATAGGGATGGTTTGATGGGGTGCGAGATGCACCGCAATATCACCGCCATTATTAACCCAAGCTTTACGGATCCCATTGATTTGATAACTTTGAATAATTTCATCTGCAACCGCACCAGCAACAGCGGCCATGGGTGTAATAAACTGAGGTAGAAAGGGTTGGCACGCCTGCCACATACTGCGCGCTATCGTGCCGTTGAGAGGATTATTCGTGCCAGATCGAACCGCTTGCTTGAGGGTCGATAACTCCGCGACGAGTTCTGGCAAGATGTGTTGAAATCTTGCCCAAGCATGGTCATGAGCTTGTTCGATTAAATCTTTATGATGATTGCACTCTGCCTGTACGCCAATCACGAGATCGATAGGACCCCAAGCAAAGTGTTGTTGACCATTCGGCAGTTTTGAGCGCTGAGGATTCATCGTTTTAACCCAGCATTGGTGGATCAGAAAATGGCCAATGATTTTTATCACCACGCTCTTGAAGCACCCTTGCAGTGGGAGCGCCATCTTGATGCCAACTTCCGGTATGTAAAATTTGATCGATGCTTCGGACATAATCCATATGACCACCCAGACGGCGGTAATCATCGAGTTTCATACTAAATTCGATCGGAGCAACAATGGCAGGAGTGGGTACGGTACCAAAACTATTTTCTGGCATTTTCATGACATCAACCATCACGGTAATACCGCCACCTGGCCAAATATAAGCAGGGGCACCTCCGCAAGTCACGTTAACCAAAGATCGTTTAATGGCTTGAGTGAGTAGGATGGGGTTTTCGGTAACTCCAGCCCTTAGACTTCCTCCAGCACCGCCCAGGAATAAAACGGAAGTAAGAGATGGTTCACAGTTTTCCACGATACGATCAATAATCACTTGAACAGCATCAGGGATAGGTTTTTCAATCGGAATTAACTGATCATTGAGCTCATAAAAAGAAGCCATCGCACCTGTTGTCGATGTCATTAATAGTGTTAAACCAGGCCAAGCTTTTGCAGGGTCCCAGGTCTCGATGATTGATAGAGGGTCTTCAATATCAGTGCCTCCCCAACCAGTTCCAGGATTGGCCACTTGAAAATATCGACCAGGGGTAGATTTTCGTCCATGAATTTTGAGACCCGAAGGCCTCATATCTAGACATTTGCCAGCTTGATGTTCGGTGAGTATCCCAGTGATGTGATCATCGACCACAACCACCTCATCCACCAGACCATTAAATTGTCGTGCAAAGATACCGATTGCGGCAGAGCCGCATCCGACACGCATATGTTTTTCTTCAACTCCATCAACGATAGGTGCTTTTCCTGCCTGAATAATTAAATGAGCACCGCCATCAATAGAAAGCTCTACGGCATGACAATTGCCAAGTTGTTGCATCAGCTCGCAAGTAATCCGACCTTCTTTTTTACTGCCACCGGTCAAGTGATGCACGCCGCCGATGGATAACATTTGAGAGCCATACTCTGCAGTAGTGACATGGCCGACGACCTCTCCTTGACAAATAATATTGGCTTTCTCAGGACCAAGGTAACGGTCGGTATCAATTTTGACTTTATAGCTACAGTAGCTAAAGATGCCTTCTGTGACTACGGTAATTACATCGACACCTTCATGTTGACTAGAGACAATAAAAGGAGCGGGCTTATAGTCGGGGTAGGTTGTAGATGAGCCCAGTCCAGTCACAAATGACTCATTTGCGAGAAGTAAATCTCCGCTCCAAGATGCGGGCGTTTCGGTATCTGGATTTTCTTGAGGGCGATTACCTAGAAAAGGAACTGCTAGTGCAGAGCCTGCATCCAGATTTTTTCGCAGAATAACGACAGGGTCAACCCGTAATAAAAAACCATCTTGATTTGCATATCGATCACATGCGCCAACTTTACCCGGGGATATTTGACATAATACTGGGCAGGCATTGCATTCGATTTTATCGCTGGCCATCCGCTCATTCCGAGGTTTGGCTCTGACTAAAAACTCTGCAGAAGCTCCTGCCTCACTCTGATCCTGCGTGATCGCATCAGTGGGGGATTGTCCTATGCCATCGGTTTTATTGTGATAACTCATTTTCAACTTCAAGGAATGCAAAGAGTGATTTTTTAAATAAAATTACCCTTGAGCACAATACGATCAAAAAATTAATTTCATGTTGTATATACTACACGAAACTCATAAAATAACAACTTGTGACAAGGAGTTTTATAGTCCTATCGTTTACCCTAGGCAAGAGATTCGGAATCAATCGATGTGTAAAGAGCTGGCTTAGGCTAATATTATCAATGAAGTCTTTAAATTAAAATATTGAGTATTTATGAGTGCATTTTTAGAAGAAAAAGTTTTGAGTGTTCATCACTGGACGGATCGTTTATTCTCTTTTACAACGACACGTGACCCCGCGCTACGATTTAGTAATGGGCATTTCACCATGATTGGCTTGATGGTAGGTGCCAAGCCTTTACTGAGAGCTTATAGCATCGTAAGCCCTAATTATGAAGAGCATCTCGAGTTCTTAAGTATTAAAGTCGAAGACGGTCCTTTGACTTCCAAGCTGAAGAATATTCAAGTGGGCGATACGGTGATTGTTGGCAAGAAGCCGACGGGTACTTTATTAATTGACTATTTATTACCCGGAAAAAACTTATATTTATTATCCACAGGAACTGGAGTAGCACCGTTTTTAAGCGTTATTCGTGATCCTGATACTTATGAGAAGTTTGAAAAAGTAATCTTAGTTCATGGCGTGCGTGAAGTGAAAGAATTAGCTTATCAAGATTACTTGACTAACGAATTACCCAAGCATGAGTTTTTAGGTGAGATGGTTTCGAATCAATTTTTGTATTATCCAACCGTGACCCGAGAGAACTATCACCAAATGGGTAGAATCACTGACTTGATTGAAAGCGATGAGTTAAATAAAAACCTGGCGTTACCGAAATTTGATCCAACAAATGATCGGGTCATGATTTGTGGAAGTAATGCCATGATCAAGGATCTCAAACACATGTTCGAAGCTCGTGGATTTAAAGAGGGCAATACCAGTTCACCTGGGGACTTTGTGATTGAAAAAGCCTTTGCTGACCAGTAGGCAGATGAAAAAAAACACTGCGATCAAAGAGCCGGTCACTACACCTAAAGAAAAGAAAATTTTAGGGGTAAGAGGTCTTTCTGCGATGGCTACACGGGCTCAGATTTTAAAAGCAGCGATTGATGTTTTTTCGACCTTTGGTTATGAAGGCGGTAGTACAGAAAAGATATCTAAGCTCGCCAAATCACATGACCGAATGATTTACTACTATTTTGGTAGTAAGCAGGGCTTATATGTTGCGGCTATTCAAGAGATTTATAAACAATTTAATGAAGCTGAGGCTAAAGTAAAGCTCGATATTGAAAAACCGGAAGAAGCATTACGAAAAGTAGCTTACTTTATCTGGAACTATTACCAGAAGCATCCAGAATTTATCACACTCTTAAATAATGAAAATTTGCATCGAGGGGAGTTTATTTCGACTTCAAGTGAAACTAAAGACTTTTCAACGCCAGCAATATCGATTGTTGATAAGGTGTTAGATCAAGGTAAAAGAATCGGAATTTTTCGTCAGGACATTGCGGCGCGCGACATTTATCTACTCATTGCTTCGATGGGATATTTTTATTTGTCGAATCAATATACCTTGACGGCTTTTTTGGGTGAGAAAATTACCACAAAGGCAAAACTGGCTCACTGGGGTAATTTTATAGATGAAGTTGTATTAAGAACCGTTAGTTCAAGTCATCAAGTTTAAAAAATGTATTGAAAGTCTTTTT
>CANFOL010000001.1 GCA_947448695.1 Burkholderiaceae bacterium | reverse complement strand
TCTTTAAGGACAATTATGAATTTAATATCAAAGCGTAGTTTGATTTTATCTTTGCTAACACTCGTTACATTATTTCTGCATGGTTGTGGATATAACACCTTCCAAGCAACTGATGAGCAAGTAAAAGCGGATTGGGCAGAAGTTTTAAATCAATACCAACGGCGGGCAGACTTAATTCCTAATTTGGTTGCAACTGTTCAAGGTTATGCCTCCCAAGAAAAAGAAGTTTTAACTCAAATCACGGAGGCTCGCTCAAGAGTTGGATCAATGCAGGCTTCACCTGAATTAATTAATGATCCTGAGTCATTTAAAAAATATATTGCCGCACAAAATGAGTTAAAAGGATCTTTATCACGATTATTGGTTGTATCAGAAAATTATCCTGCGCTGAAGTCGGATCAAAATTTTAGAGATTTATCTGCGCAGTTAGAGGGTACTGAAAATCGTATTACTGTTGCTCGTAATCGCTATATTAAGGCTGTTCAAGAATATAACCTGTCTGTTCGAACTTTCCCGAATAATATAACCGCGATAATTTTTGGTTATAAAGCCAAACCTAATTTTACGGTTGAGAATGAGGCTGTAATTGCTAAGCCTCCAACAGTGCAGTTTAACAACGCAAAGTAAAATATGCTCAAATTGGTACAAGTGCTAGAACGACAATTTCTAGCATTTTTTTTCATTTTCATGATGATCACCCATGGTTTAGGCTCTGTTTATGCGCAGAACTTGAGTAATGGGCAAAGTATTCGAGATGTCGCCTATGAAAAAAATTCGGCAAGAGACGCTGATTTAGCAAAAATCCCTGTTTTAAAATCGCAAGTGACTGATTTAACCGGCACATTAACACCTAGTCAAATCAGTAGCCTAGAACAAAAATTATCTGCTTTTGAATCCACAAAAGGAAGTCAAATTGCTATTTTGATTGTTCCAAGCACCCAACCTGAGGCAATCGAGCAATATACATTAAGAGTTGTTGAAAAATGGCAATTAGGCAGAAAAAAAATTGATGATGGGATTTTGTTATTGGTTGCTAAAGATGACCGTCGATTACGCTTTGAGGTTGGCTATGGACTTGAAGGTGCAGTCAATGATTTAACTGCCAAGAGAATTATTTCAGAAGTTATTACCCCATACTTTCGTCAAGGACAATTTTATGAAGGAATTAATGCTGGTATTGATCGTTTAATTAAGGTTATAGAAGGTGAAGCACTACCCCCCCCAGTCGTTAAAAGTAATGAAGCCAGTTTTGCATCTGATTCTGGAGGAGTAGAAGGTATTTTATTGATTGCATTTATGGGCTCACTTTTTCTTGGGGGTCTATTAAACAAGATTTTAGGTAAGACTCTAGGAGGACTAACTACCGCTGGTATTGTAGGATTTTTAGCCTTTGTTCTTACGGGTATCATTGGTATAGCTATTATTGCGGGACTTATAGGTTTAGTAGCATCGATGATGGGTGGACTTGGAGGTAGAGGTGGCCCAATTATCTTTCCTAGTGGAGGTGATGGTTTTGGTGGTCGTGGCGGTTTCGGTGGCGGTGGTGGTGGCTTTGGTGGAGGCGGCGGCGGCTTTGGCGGTGGTGGTGCTTCCGGAGGATGGTAATGGAATATTTTTTAAGACTTTTAAAACATTTATTTGCTAGTAATAGCAAAACCAAAAAATACTTTCATGCAGAAGCATTAAAGCATATTGAGCAAGCCATTGCGACCAGTGAAATGACGCATAGTGGACAAATTCGTTTTATAGTAGAAACGTCTCTATCGCCAATGGCCCTTTATAATGGTCAATCGGCTCGAGACAGGGCTATAGAAATATTTTCCTTATTTCAGGTATGGGACACTGCAGACAATAACGGCGTTTTAATCTATCTTTTAATGGCAGATCATGATTTTGAGATTATTGCCGACAGAAATATTCACGCAAAAGCTGGACAAGACTATTGGGTGAAGGTTTGTAAAGAAATGGAGATTTTATTAAAAAGCCAGCAGTTTGAACAGGGTGTTATCTTAGGAATTGAACGAATTCATGAAGTATTACGCCAATATTACCCAGCTGAGATCATTACCCCGAATGAATTACCAGATCAGCCTATCATCATTTAACTGAATCACGATGGCATTTCGTATAATCTGAGTATGCCTAATTTTTGCCTTTTATCCGGATCATCCGCACTTTCTCAATTTCGTCAACAAGGTCTACTTGATACTTTTCAAAAGCATCATCTGCCAATTCTGTCTATTGAGACTCATGAACAATTTTTAATATGGACTGATTCTGTATTAAGCTCAGAACAGCTATCTCAATTACAGCGCTTATTAAACTTATCTGACGTTCATCCTCCTGTAAAAGATAGAACTAAGCGATATTTTGTGTTGCCTCGAGTTGGAACCATTTCACCTTGGGCGAGTAAAGCTACTGAAATAGCCAAACTATGTAATTTTCCATTACTTCGCCTTGAAAAAGGTATCGAGTTTAGATACTCCGCCAAAGGTAATTTATCTACTGAGCAAGAACAGCTTTTGTTTCAACTGACGCATGATCGCATGACGGAGTCAGTAGTTCTTGATCCTTCAGTTCTAGAAGATCAATATCAAGTATTAACTAATCAAGAATTCAAGGTGATTGAACTGATGAGTTTAGGGCGGCTCGCGCTTGATCGAGCGAATACTGAGCTTGGCTTAGCCCTTTCCGATGATGAAATTATTTATTTGTTAGAAAGCTTTACAGCATTAAATCGAAATCCTACCGATGTCGAACTGATCATGTTTGCACAAGCTAATAGTGAGCATTGTCGACATAAAATTTTTAATGCCTCATGGACAATTGATGGGCAAAACATGGATCAAACCTTATTTGGAATGATTCGTAATACACATCGTTTACAACCTAAAGGTACTGTGGTTGCTTATTCAGACAATGCGGCCATAATGGAAGGTTGTGAATCTGCAGTTTGGGGAGCATCTCCGCAGACCAATCTGTATGAGCAACAGCATCAGCTAGTTCATACCTTAATGAAAGTAGAGACGCATAATCATCCTACTGCGATTTCCCCGTTCCCCGGTGCTTCAACAGGTGCTGGTGGAGAAATACGTGATGAAGGCGCAACTGGGATTGGCGGTAAACCAAAAGCGGGTTTAACTGGTTTTTCTGTATCGCATTTACATATTCCACAACTCTCAATGATCTGGGAAAAGTCACCTTACGGTAAGCCCAATACCATAGCTTCACCCCTTGACATTATGATTCAAGGGCCAATTGGTGGTGCTGCCTTTAATAATGAATTTGGCCGTCCTATACTGGGTGGTTACTTCCGCGTTTTTGAACAAAGTCTATTAGGTAAGCGCTGGGGCTATCACAAACCCATCATGATTGCAGGTGGAATTGGTAGTATTCGCGATGAGCATACCCATAAAAAAGAGATTCAGGAGGGTGATCTCTTAATACAGCTTGGTGGACCAGGCATGAAAATTGGTATGGGTGGGGGTGCAGCAAGTTCAATGAATACAGGAGCAAATGCCCAAGATTTAGATTTTAATTCTGTACAGCGTGGGAACCCTGAGATTGAAAGACGTGCGCAAGAGGTTATCAATACTTGTATCCGTTTTGGGACCAATAGTCCTATCGTTTCAATCCATGATGTAGGTGCTGGTGGCTTATCAAATGCATTCCCTGAATTAGCTGATAGTGCAAAACTGGGGGCAATTTTTGATATGAGACGTATTCCGTTAGAAGAGACTGGAATGAGTCCTGCGGAAGTTTGGTGTAATGAATCCCAAGAACGTTATGTACTCGTCATCAAAGAACATGATCTAAATCGTTTTCAGGCGATCTGTGAGAGGGAGCGTTGTCCATTTGTCGTTGTAGGTAAAACCACGAAAAATCGTCAATTGGTCTTATTTGATAATCATTATGATGAATCGAACCGTCAGTATTTACCAATTGATATTCCAATGGAAGTATTACTTGGAAAACCACCGTTGACACATCGTAATGTCCAAAGAGTGGTGCAGAGTTCTTATAAATCTGATTGGTCTGCATTTACATTACAGGATTCAATTCATCTAGTTCTGCAACATCCAACCGTTGCAAGTAAATCATTTTTAATTACCATTGGGGACCGCTCCGTTGGTGGCTTATCTCATCGAGATCAAATGGTTGGTCCATGGCAAGTGCCTGTAGCTGATTGTGCTGTGACGATGATGGACTATGTTGGCTACCGTGGTGAAGCGATGTCAATGGGTGAAAGAACACCGATTGCGGTTTTTAATTCTGCCGCTGCTGCTAGGATGGCAGTAGGGGAAGCCATCACCAATCTTTTGAGTACCGATGTGAGGGCCATATCAGATATCAAATTGTCGGCCAATTGGATGGCGGCATGTGGATCTTTGGGGGAAGATGCCAAATTGTATGATGCTGTTCATGCAGTAGGTATGGAACTGTGTCCCGCATTAGGAATATCTATCCCTGTTGGCAAAGATTCTTTATCCATGCGAACACATTGGCAAGATCAACAGGAATCAAAGAATGTTACTTCTCCAGTTTCATTAATTATTTCAGCATTTGCACCAGTGGAGAATGTGAAGAAAACAATCACACCTCAGTTACAACAGGTAGAAGATACAGAAATTATTTTAATTGACTTGGGACAGGGAGAAAATCGTTTAGGGGCAAGTATTCTTGCTCAAGTTTTTAATCAAGAAGAATCGATATGCCCAGATGTAGCTGCCCCTAAGCTCTTAATTAATTCGTTTGCAGCGCTTACTCAATTAAAAGATGCTGGAATGGTTCTCGCTTATCACGACCGTTCTGATGGTGGACTATTAGCGACAATCTGTGAAATGGCGTTTTGTTCACATCTAGGGGTTGCTATCAATGTCGATCTCCTTGTTTTAGAAAAAGGGCACGAGTCTGACTATGGCGATGCAAAAAATTGGGCTAAACAAGTATCTGGTAGAAGAGATGAAAATACTTTAAAAGCTTTATTTAATGAAGAACTTGGACTTGTGATTCAAGTTAGACGTCAAGATCGGGATGCTGTCTTTGAGATTTTAAGAGAACATCAGATCAGTGGCTTTTCTCATGTGATTGGAAAAGTTAATCAAAAGGATGTAATTGAAATTTGGCGAGATGCTCAGCAAATTTTTCAGGCATCACGAAAAGATCTTCAGCAACTTTGGGAAAAACCTAGTAGCGCCATCGTTGCTCTTCGAGATAACCCAGAATGTGCCCGTAGTGAAGAATCTTTGGTAGAAGATGTAAAAGATCCTGGTATTGCGCCGATTTTGAATTTTGATCCAAATGATAAGCCGGTATTGCATTATCTAAGTTCAAACCAAAAACCAAAAATTGCTATTCTTCGTGAGCAAGGTGTGAACTCGCATCAAGAAATGGCTTATGCATTTTCTCTCGCGGGTTTTGATGCTTATGATGTTCACATGACTGATTTAATTCAGGGTCATCAAGATTTAAATTCATTTAACGGTTTAGTTGCTTGTGGTGGATTTAGTTATGGTGATGTCTTAGGTGCCGGTGAAGGTTGGGCTAAATCTATATTATTTAATTCTCGATTAAGAGATAGTTTTGAACAATTTTTTAATGCCTCTAATACCTTTGCATTGGGTGTTTGCAACGGCTGTCAAATGTTAAGTCAACTCTCCGAAATTATTCCTGGGACAGAAGATTGGCCTTATTTCACGAAAAACACATCTGAGCAATACGAATCTCGACTCGTGCAGGTAGAAGTTTTACCATCTAAATCCATCTTCTTTGATGGAATGCAAGGAAGTCAATTACCTATTATCGTTGCACATGGTGAAGGTTATGCCAACTTCTCTCATAAAGGTTCATTATCGAATTTAACTAAGCATGAATTAGTCGCTTTGCGTTATACCGATCATTATGGCCAAGCAACCGAAAAGTTTCCCCTGAATCCGAATGGATCACCAGGCGGCATAACTAGCGTTACGACGTCTGATGGACGTTTTACAGTCCTCATGCCTCATCCAGAGCGTGTATTTCGTGTTGCGCAAATGAGTTGGTCACCAAAAGAGTGGTCTCAGTGGGAAGATGGTTTAAGTCCTTGGATGAGAATGTTTAAAAATGCCCGATATTGGATTAATTAATCATTAAAAATGGCTGATATGCAACACGAACCTGTTACCTTTTCTGAAATCAAAGGCGTGCGCTATTTACATTTAGGTACTCCTTGGGTGCAAGGTGCTATGCGCATAAAAACACCTTACGCTATTGAGTTAGAGTATGCTCAACAGATGATGGCTTGGTTGTTATTTTTGGATGCCAACCATTCTAAAACATTGCAATTAGGTCTTGGAACTGGAGCATTGACTCAATTTATCAATCGTTTAAACGAATCGATTCAAACGGTTGCAGTGGAATTAAATCCTGGAATTATTATTGCTGCTCAAACGATGTTCTCTTTAGATGTTCAAAGCCCAAGGATGAAGATTATTCAGGATGATGCGCTTCATTATGTGCAAACCCCAAAAAATCATCTTCAATTTGACAGTATTCAAGTAGATATTTTTAATGGTGAAGCTTCAGGCCCCGCATTAAACTCCTTAGACTTTTATCAGGGATGCTATAACTCCTTAAAAGATGTCGGAGTGATGACTGTTAATTTGTTTAGTAGACACCCCAGTTTTAAAACAAACATTAGCAACATTTGTGATGTTTTTGACAACCGAGTTCTACTATTGAATGAAGTTCATGATTGCAATGTAGTAGGCATTGCATTTAAAGGCCCACATTTAGAAATTTCGTGGGATGATTTAGAAAAACGATCCAAATATATCAGAAAATTGTTCGATTTACCAACGAAGAAATGGGTTAAACATTTAAAGAAATGTAATGTTCAACCCCAAAAATACTTAAGTATTTAATGACTTATTGAATCTTGGCTTTTGATTTGAAACTTTCCATCATTTCCATAAACTTCGTTTTTTGAAAATTTTGGTCTTGAGTCAACATTTGAACTAACTGTGGTTTTACTTCAGCTAATGTTGGTACTTTTTGCTCACGAACTTCATCTAATTTAATAATGTGCCATCCAAACTGAGATTTAACAGGAGTTTGGGTAATTTGACCTGGAGTCAGAGCAATCATTGCATTTGAGAACTCAGCTACAAGAGAAGAGGGGGATACCCAGTCTAAACTACCACCGTTGACAGCAGAGCCTTTATCTAAAGAGTTAGTTTTAGCTAGTTCACCAAAATTTCCGCCAGCTTTAATTTTGGTTAATAACGATTTAGCCAGTTTTTCATTTTCCACTAGGATATGACTAGCTTTGTATTCTTTTCCACCCATTTGAGACTTTAGGGAATCATAAGCAGTTTGAAGATCGCCATCTTTAATACCTTCTTTTCCAATCCAATCCTCAAAAACAGCAGAAACTAAGACGCTTAATTTTGCTTGTTCAATTGCATCTTGAATTTGAGGATCCTTCGTAATGCCGCGTTTATTGGCTTCTTGGGTAATCAGTTCTTTTGTGATTAAAACATCTCGAGCTTTATTTCTTATCTCTGGTGTGTTTTCTTGACCAGAATTTTGAACTAAACGATCCAACTTAGATAAAGGAATAGGAGTGCCGTTTACTACAACAGCATTTTGGGCAATAACTTGGCTACTTAAAATAATAGAACAGGCAAGTAAAAGGGTATTAACTAAATTAGATATTTTCATTTTTCTGAGGGTGTTTTAGCGTTTATAACAAGTGCGTGTATATCGGATTTCATCCAATTACCCAAGACATCATACACTAATCTATGCCTAGCAACCCGAGACAGTCCAGTGAATTTTTCGGAGACAATATGTAATGTCAGGTGGCTTGCACCTGCTGAATTATGTCCAGCATGACCAGCATGCATGTGAGAGTCATCAACAATATCGATACTTAAGGGTTGAAGATGTTCTACCAGAATATTTCTGTAGATTTCAATTTGGGGATGAATTTGCGTCATATTAGGATATTTCACTTTCATCGGTTTGTATGTACTTAGATAACCATAATCCCTGTAAAACGATAAAAATCAGGAGTAACCCGATAGTGGAAAGCTTAAAGTTGACCCAAGTCTCCTCTGTGAAGTTGTAGGCCACATATAAATTTAATGCACCTAAGATCGCAAAGTAGGCAACCCATGATAAGTTAACCTTTGTCCAAATACCAGAATCTGCATCTTCTTTTAGTTTGATTTCTTTGCCAAGAACCATTTGAATCAGATTTTTTTTAAAAAGATAAAAACTAATGGCCAAGGCAAGAGCAAAACTCCAATAAAGAATAGTTGGTTTAATCATGATAAAAGTTTTATCGTGCAGAAAAATAGTTAGCCCACCAAATATCAAGATGATTAAGAAATTAAATATCTGCATTTTTGTGATGGGTTGATTTTTCAACTTCAACCAAACCATTTGCAACAACGTAATCGCAATAGCTACGCTAGTTGCGACATAAATATCGAATGTTTTAAAGGCAATAAAAAATGCCAAAATTGGTAAAAATTCAAAAAGGAATTTCATTGAGTGTTTTATTCTTTAGGTTTTAAGAGAAGTGACGCAGAATTAATGCAATAACGAAGTCCAGTAGGTTGTGGGCCATCATCAAATACGTGCCCTAGATGGGCATCACATGATTGGCACCTGACTTCAGTTCGAGTCATGCCATGTGAAAAATCTTTAATTTCTTGAATTGGAGCTCCTTCTGTAGGCACAAAAAAACTTGGCCAACCACACCCAGCATCAAATTTACTCTCTGAATGAAACAGTTCAGCGCCACAACAGATACATTGATAACTACCCTTTGTCCAAGTATCCCAATATTTTCCAGTAAAAGGGCGCTCAGTAGCAGCTTTTCTGGTAACTTCATACTCAATGGGACTTAATTCCGCTTTATATTCTTGATCTGATTTCTTCATGCACTATGCCTCGTTAATGGGGTAGGAAAGTATATAACCCATCCTGATCATTATTATAAATTCAAAGAAGAATTAATGAATTGTTATTATCTAAAAGCTAATGAAGCCCCACCGTATCAAATCTTACCTAATTATTTCTCAAGTAAAATGCAAATGCCGCTAATTTAAAAGAACTTTTATGAATAAATCTACACAATCACTTGATGTGCCATTTCTGAATCTTCTAGGCGTTCAATTATTAAAAATGGAGAATGGTGTTGGAGAAATCTCTTTAGCCATAGAAGAAAAGCATATGAATTCCTGGTCAGTTGCCCATGGGGGAGTATCTCTAGCTCTTGTGGATGCGGCAATGGCGATTGCTGCACGTTCGGCAGATCCAGGTGATCGAAGTGTGGTTACTATTGAGCTAAAAAATAGCTTTATGCAAGCCGCAAATGGTCAAATTAAAGTTATTGGAACGGTAGTTCATCAATCAACAACAATGGCTTTTTGTGAGGCAAGAGTGTTTGATGCTGATGAAAAACTGTGTTGTCTTGCGACAGGCACTTTTAAATATTTTAAAAATTTACCATTACGCGTGCGTAAAGAAACCACTAATAATTAACGACCGATTTGTTCGGATCCTTGAAGCTGACCTTCAATAATGCTTGTCTCATGATGATCCGAGCCATCAAATCGTCTTTCAAGCATTTGAAAATTACCATCTTTTCGAACTCTAAGTAAGGTGCTTGACCTCGTGCCATAGTGTGCTGTTTTAATGAATATGGGCGAAAGAGCTCTTTCCCAATCTAAACTGACGCCTGTTGATGGTAATTCTGCGTCTGTAAAACTGGTTGTGTTGCCTAAAAATTTGAGATAGTGCTCTGGATGATTAAATTTTCCTTGATCCATTGCAATTGCCTGTGCAAAATGAGATACACCTAAGCGAACTTTTGGCCAAGGAGTGTCTAGCATTGAATTAGATAAGCCATAGATTCCTGGATTTATTTTGACCGGACTCACCATTTTTTTTTGTCGAATCTTATCCCCAACCAATAGTCGATTACTAATCCAACTGAGCTCTTGTTGATCAGATTTACCTAAGTCAGCCGTTAATAAATTAAAGCCGTTATATTGCATAAATGTTTTTTGATTCGATTGGATAAACTCATCAACATTTACTTTTTGAGATAAAAATTTAGCTGTTAATTCACCACGAGTTCGTAAGTCTGGATTTTTCTCACTTGGCGCGCGGATATTTGTAACCGCCGCAAATTTTCCTTCAATGGAAAGACCTAATGCTGTGCCACGTAAACCAATTACATCGGCATTATCTCTCGCTCCTAAAATGCTCTGATAATCATCCCACCAAGACATAGATTGCGTGGGTCTTTCATAGAATTCATCTCGATTAGCTGCCACTACAAGTGAATAATCTGGATGTGAGTTCCAAGCAAAAAGTATGAGGCACATAAGACTAGATCGTTAATAAGGGATAGGGTGGTTCTTCAATTTGGATAAATCCTGAAATCTTGCCATCCTCTTGCATGAAGTAGAGATTTGACTCTAATTCGGATAACTTGACTTCAAGTTGTAAATGATACCTTTGTTTTATGGAGTCTAAACTAGATAAAACCACTACTCCACATGCTTGCTCTGGATCATGATCTGAATAAATTTCAGTCCCTGGAATAATATTAATTAAATCAGCCTTTGATAAATCGATCATTCCAATTTTTAGCCTACGCTTGATATTTCCAAGATATTGACTTCTAGCAACAATTTCTTGACCTGGGTAACAACCTTTTTTAAAGTCAACACCACCAATTGATTCAAAATTAATCATTTGTGGAACAAATAAGTCCAGTGTGTTCGCTGTAATTCTAGGTATACCACTTTGTACCTCTAGAATCGACCATTTATTTGAGCCCATGGTTGTGTCAATATATTCATTTGGCAGGGCGGAAAGTCTTCGGTAATAAGTAACACCATCGTAATCAACGGCGGGTAAATGGCATATTTTATTTAGACTCGAGGAAAATGCAACATTGCTCATCTCCCCGAAAATAAGCATCGAAGAATCTAAAAGCGAAATATCCACTTTTGATCTTAGTCGGTACATCAATAATTTTTTAACTAGCGCTGCAGAAATATCTTTACTCACCCATAAGTCATAGCATTCTTTGCTAGGATGACTCACCCAAAAGCTGGCTAATAAACGTCCTTTGGGGGAGCAAAATCCAGATAAATGCTCTGAGCCAATAGATAAATTTAAGATATGATTGGTAAGTAAGTTCTGTAAAAAGTTTGCCGAATCAGGGCCATTAATGTGAATTAATGTCCAGTCAGTAAGTGCTGTCATTGAACTTGTATTAGTATTAGTCATCCAAGCTATTATCTAATGTTTTTCGGTTTTTAGCTTAAAAATTCTCACAGTTAAAATGATTAAACAAATCACATGATGAATAATCAAAATAATCTTTATCCAGGCATTTTTATCTCCTTTGAAGGTATCGATGGAGCTGGTAAGAGCACACATATTCAGTTTTTTTCAGTTGAAATTGCAAAACGTTTTCCTGATAAAAAGATTATTCTAACGAGAGAGCCCGGCGGAACTCCACTGGGAGAAAAGTTACGTGACACACTCTTAAATGATCCGATGGACATTCGAACAGAGGCATTATTAATGTTTGCAAGTCGTCAAGAACATTTATCTCAGGTTATTGAACCCGCTCTTCGTCGGGGTGAAATTGTGATTTCAGATCGTTTTACGGACTCTTCTTTTGCCTATCAATGTGGCGGGCGTGGCCTTTTGATTGAAGATCTTGAAATACTTGAACGTTGGGTTCAAACTCGGCCGGTAAATAGTCAACCGTATATACTGCAACCACAAACCACCTTCTTGTTTGATTTATCTGCCCAAGTAGCAGAACAAAGAAGAAGCGCAACAAGAAGCCCCGATAAGTTTGAAGAGCTTGATGTTAATTTTTTCAATCGAGTACGGGATGAGTATTTACGAAGAGCATCGAATCATCCGCAAAGATTTGTTTTAATCGACTCAAGCTTATCCATCTCAGTTATACAAGAACAGCTAAAAGCTCGTATTGAGAGCATGTAATGAGTTCAACGGCGAGTACTTCTAATACTTTTTTATATCCTTGGTCAAGAAAGCCATTTCTTGAGCTAACCACTAATTCAATCCCACACTCATTACTGTTATTTGGTCAAAAAGACATAGGAGAACTACATTTCGGCCTCGAACTCGCTAATTATTTATTATGTGAATCAATAGACAATAAGCCATGTGGCCAATGTGAAGCATGTCATTGGGTAAGGCAGGGTAATCATCCTGACTTATTTACTGTTGTTCCTCAGGTACTCAAACGTCTACTTCCATTCGAGGTTGAAGATGATCAAGTCGGTGAGGATGGTGAAGATAAGAAACAAAGTAAGTTTATCCGTATTGAGCAAATTCGGAACATCATTTCTAGTAATGAGTTGGGCTCTTATCGAGGTGGTAAAAGAGTTGTTTTAATTTATCCCGTTGAAGCGATGCAAGCAGAAGCCGCCAATTGTTTACTTAAAACACTAGAGGAACCATCAAACCAGTTACATTTTATTTTGCTAACCAATCAATTAGAAAAAATTCTTCCAACCATTCGATCTAGATGTCATTTATTTCCAATTCCAAGACCTTCCCTTGAGTTATCTGTCGCCTGGCTGCAGACCCAACTACCAAACGAGTATTCTGATCAGGTCTTCGAACAAAAATTATTGCTTCATGCAGGAGCACCTTTAAAAGTTATCGCCTCACTTCATGAAAAGGCATTAGATGACTCCATCATCAGTAAGCAGTTATCCCAATTCAAGAATTTACATTCTGGTGAGATAATAGACTTACTTAGTCAATATGCATTATTAGATATATTAAATAGCATTTTAAAATGGTCTTTTGACTTAAATTTAGTTCTTTTTGGTCAAAAGCCTCGGTATTTTCCTCAACTAGAGGCGCGTATGCAAACGGCTTGTTTGAATTTAAATAAGATATCCTTTCAACAATTTTTATCCAGCTTGAACGATGATATTCGCTTAGCTAATCACCCCTTATTTCCAAAAGTTCAATTAGACGCTGTATTGATGCGTTACAAACAACTTTTTTAATTATTTATGTTCATTGACTCACATTGCCATTTAGATTTTGAAGAATTTTCCAACCAATTGGATACGATATTACTCAACATGAAAAATGCACAAGTTGACAAAGCTTTGTGTATCAGTGTGGATGTAGTCGATTACCCAAAAGTGCTTGCTTTAGCAACCAGTTATGAGCATTTATACGCTTCTGTGGGTGTACATCCTGACTATGAAGATACGATTGAACCCACCCAAAATTGGTTAGTCGAACAGGCGCAACACCCTAAGGTAATTGCAATTGGTGAAACTGGTTTAGATTATTACCGTATGAATGATCGCCCGTATGAAGACTTAGAATGGCAAAGAGATCGTTTTCGAACACATATCTCTGCAGCAATTACTTCTCAAAAACCATTGATTGTTCATACTCGCTCAGCATCTGAAGATACCATTCGGATCCTACAAGAAGAGGGTGCAGACCAGGTTGGGGGAGTTATGCATTGTTTTACTGAGTCTAAAGAGGTCGCAAAAGCAGCAATTGACCTTGGGTTTTACATCTCATTTTCCGGAATAGTTACATTTAAAAATGCCCTAGAAATCAAAGAAACCTGTAAATATGTACCTTTTGATCGATTATTAATCGAAACTGACTCTCCTTATTTAGCTCCTATACCTCATCGTGGAAAAACAAATCAACCAGCATGGGTTAGCCATGTAGCGGAATATGTTGCTCAATTAAAAGGGGTTTCTGCAGAACAAATTGGACAGATTACTAGTCAAAACTTTCATCAACTATTTAAAGTTTAAGATACCAATGCTTCGATTATTTTTAGCACTCATCCTGATCGCATGTTCTCCTACCATAGTTAACGCTCAAAATTTCAGTGATAAAGATGAGATTGTCATACCTGAAATTGATACCTTTTTTCGAAGAATTAGCTTCGATGATGTTGAAGGAGTAAAAAAATCACTAAATAACAAAGACTTAAGCCCAAATACTCAAAGTAAATATGGCGATGCTTCGCTACCTTACGCAGTTAAAGAAGACTCTTATAAAGTTTTTAAATATCTCTTACAAGTACCTGATATTAATATCAATATGGAAAATAAAAGTACTGAAAATGCTCTCATGATGTTGGCATTCAAAGGAAAATTAGATCTTGTAAAGTATATGGTTGAGGAAATGGGCGCTGAACCAGATAAAGATGGCTGGACACCATTACATTACGCGGCTACCAAGGGTCATTTAGATGTTGTGGAATATTTGATTTCGAAAGAAGTTGATGTAGATGCTCATAGCCCATCTAACACAACACCTTTGATGTTTGCAGCTCGATATGGGCATATTAAAGTAGTTAAATATCTTTTAGATAATGATGCTGATCTGTCATTGCATAATGCACAAAATCTTACGGCCATTGATTTTGCCTACTTAAATAATCAAAAAGAAATTGGTGACGGTTTAAGGTCTCGATGGAAGAAGCTATATGGTATTGACTACATATTAAAGCCTAAACCATGATCTACCCAATAGCGATATATTGCGTATAATAATTATTATGTTAAATAAGATATTTTAGATAGAAAGATAACAAATGAAGTTTCTACATACCATGCTCAGGGTCACTAACCTTCAAGAGTCTATCAATTTTTATACCGAAGTTTTAGGTATGAATCTCTTAAGAACTACTGATCGTCCAGAACAAAAGTATTCATTAGCATTTTTAGCCTATGGAACTGGAAACAAAGAAGGACAAGGTGAATTAGAACTAACCTATAACTACGGTGTAGGTCATTATGAACATGGTGGATTCTATGGACATATTGCCCTTGGAGTCGAAGATGTTGCTCTTACCTGTCAAAAAATTAAAGAAAAAGGCGGTAAAGTGACTAGAGAAGCTGGGGCTGTTCAAGGCGGCAATACCATCATTGCATTTGTAGAGGACCCAAATGGCTACAAAATTGAGCTGATTCAGATAGGAACCCATGAATGAGTGACTATTTCAGCGGGAACTCATCAGACGATGTTGATTCGCCATGTATTGGGATTTGCTCTACTTTATTTGATGATGTATGTAAGGGTTGCGGCAGAACCATTCTAGAAGTGTCAAATTGGGTTGCAATGAGCCCTAATGAGAAAAAAAACGTGTGGGAACGCATCACTCGCGAAGGTACAGCCATGCGATTTATGAACCCACAGGACTAAGTTAGACTTCTAAGCCTTGACTAACTAGATATTCCTCGTAGGTGCCTGAGAAATCATTGACTGTGCCATCCATCTGAACTTCCAGAATGCGATTGGCTAGACCAGATACGAATTCACGGTCATGAGAAACGAAGATTAAGGTACCTTTGAACTTTTCAAGGGCAATCTGCATACTTTCGATAGACTCCATGTCCATATGATTCGTTGGCTCATCCATAGCTAAAACATTATGTCTACCCAGCATCAATTTACCCCAAATCATGCGCCCTTTTTCTCCTCCAGAAATCACTTTTACAGACTTTGTAATATCTGGTCCTGAAAAGAGTAATCGACCTAATATGCTCCGTATGGCTTGGTCATCATCACCAGGTTTGGCCCATAAATTCATCCAATCCGATAGAATCATATCTTTTGGAAAACACTCATTTGTATCTTGAGGCATTACTCCAACATTGGCATGCTCCGCCCATCTGACTTTTCCATGATCTGCAGAAATGCCGTCAAAACGATCACTCAGAATCGTATTTAAAAGAGTCGTCTTCCCTGCTCCATTTTGACCAATAATGGCAATCTTTTCACCCGGTTGAACAGTTATATTGAGATTTTTAAAGATTGTCCGGTCGTATTCTTTAGTCATACCCTCACACTCAACGGCAATATTGTGAAGAACTTTTTCTAATTCAAAACGAATAAAGGGGTTTTGACGTGATGAAGGTTTGATGTCAGCAACCTCAATTTTCTCTAATTGACGTTGTCTTGAAGTAGCTTGCCTTGCTTTGGATTTATTCGCAGAGAATCTTCTTACGAAATCCTGTAATTCAGAAATCTTGTCTTTTGCCTTAGCATTATCAGACAATTGCTGAGTTCTTGCCTGGGCAGAAGCTAGCATGTAGTCGTCGTAATTTCCTGGATAAACACGTAAAGTACCAAAATCCATATCAGCCATATGGGTACATACAGAATTTAAAAAGTGACGATCATGAGAAATAATAATCATCGTACTATTTCGTTCGTTGAGAACATCCTCTAACCAATGAATTGTGTGAATATCTAGGTTGTTTGTAGGCTCATCCAACAAGAGAACATCTGGATCAGCAAAAAGAGCTTGAGCAAGCAATACTCTTAATTTCCAACCTGGAGAAACCGCACTCATCGGTCCTTGATGTTGATTAATTGGCACTCCTACGCCAAGTAATAACTCCCCTGCTTTGGCTTCCGCCGTATATCCACCGTATTCAGCATACTTCGATTCAAGTTCTGCTGCGTGCATATAATCATCTTCAGTAGCATCGGGATTAGCGTAGATTGCATCGCGGTCTTGAGCCGCACTCCACATCTCAGAATGTCCCATCATCACCACGTCGAGTACGCGAAATTCCTCAAAAGCGAATTGGTCCTGACGTAATTTTCCCAAGCGAATATTAGGCTCAAGCATGACATGGCCAGAGGATGGTTCTAATTCGCCACCTAATATTTTCATGAAAGTCGACTTACCACAACCATTTGCACCAATTAGGCCGTAACGATTTCCACCCCCAAACTTAACGGTGATGTTTTCAAACAAGGGCTTTTGCCCAAACTGCATGGTGATATTGGAGGTTGCTAGCACGTGATAACTCGGAAAAAAGTGATTGATTCGATAAACGAAGCTTATTTTAGCATTGCCTTACGCTTCTGAAGCAATTGTTTTTAAATACTTTTTAGAATAAAACCTTCTTTATTGGCATTGAATAGGCACTTTTTACCTACAGGCAGAGTCAGTTTATCCTGGCAATGACCAAATGGTAAATTATTTAAGATTTGGGTCTTTGTCCCAAGTTCTTTTAATTGAGATTTAATTTGAGCAACACAAGCGTTAAGGTCGTAACCGTCGTCATGTTGGCTAAGTTGATAACTAGAAAAATCACCAAATATGATAACTTGTTGTGACTCTAGCACCCCAGCTTGTAAAAGTTGCAAGAGCATTCTTTCTATTCGATATGGATGTTCATTGACATCCTCAATAAATAAAATACCGTTTTTAATCATGGATTTACTTGGGAAATATGAAGTACTTAATAAACTCACTAAAATACTTAAATTTCCACCCCAAAGTACCCCTTCACCGCTCAATTGAGGCGTTTCTAACCAATGTTGATCATGTCTTACATCAACCTCAAACCTTTGATGGGCAATCGCCTCTTGAAAGTGATTTAAGGTAAATTGAGATAACTCTGATGGATGGCGTCCAAAGTCATAACTGAGCATTGGACCTGCGTAGCTGACTCTTCCCGTTTTTGCAAATAGGCCAATTTCTAAAGCCGTTAGATCACTATGGCCGACTATTATTAGACCATCATCTACTGCTTTGGCAAGTCGATCCCACTGGATATGAGGTAAAAGCCGAGAAATACCATACCCCCCGCGCATTGCAAGTGCAATATTTGGCCCTATAGAGGAAGTTATTTCCGGTAAGTCATTAATTTCATTGAGTCTTTCCTGATCAGACCCCGCAAATCTTTGATACACGCGATTCGCACACTCTATATTATGAAGTTCAAATCCCAGCCCTTCGAGAAATGATTTTGCTCTTGCTACAGACTCAATATCTGTAATTTTTCCTGATGGCGCAAAGCAATAAATAGGTATTTGAATCGAATTCATAAATCAATTTTACTCTTTTACTATGCGCTTGATTTTAAAGAAGTCTTTAAGTATAGATGCGCACTCTTCAGCCATAATTCCTCCTTCAATTGAACAATGGTGATTCAGTTGGGTATTCTCAAAAGCATTCATCACACTTCCAGCAACGCCAGTCTTGCTATCAGAAGCACCAAAATAAACATTTGCAATCCGAGAGTTCATGATGGCACCAGCGCACATCAAGCAAGGCTCCAGAGTGACGTACAAAGAAAGGCCGGGTAATCGATAGTTTTCTAATTCTGTGGCAGCTTTTCGTAAGACCATGATTTCAGCATGGGCGCTTGGGTCATGCTTCTGAATCGGCATATTGTGTCCACGTGCTATTTCTTGATTGTTAAGAACCAAAACAGCACCTACCGGAACCTCATTTTGCAAAGCAGCTTGATTTGCCTCATCTAAGGCAATCTTCATCCAATGTTGGTGGTCAAGCTGATTCATCAAAGATATCAGCCCAACAGTTAGGTGTCTCATACAATCGCAATTGATAAAGACGAATGCGCCCTTGGTATTTTTCCAGCAATACTGGAGCGATCCGTTCAAAAGCAATTTTGGCTAGATTTTCTGCCGTTGGAACGCCATCAATAATAGTTGTTTTATGATTAGGAATCGTACTTAAAAAATCAATCAGTTGCGTGTCAACTTGGGCAACAAAAAATGAATGATCCCATGGCTCAATAATCAACTCTTGCACGATGGATTTGATATGACCAAAATCGGTCAACATCCCCTCCTCAGAACTCCCTTGGCTTTGATTTAAATCGCCACGCAAAGTAACTTCAATTTGGTAACGATGACCATGAAGGTGGCGGCATTGACCTAAATGGTTTGGAATTCGATGGCCAGCATCAAACTCAAGCCTTCTAGTAATCTGAAATAGTGACATTGTTTTCTCAAGGTAAATTTAAATATTTATGCTGCTGAATACTCAAACGCCATATGGGTCTTTCTTTGCATAATTCAATTGCAAGCTGGAGATGTTGCTCTTTTGCTGGACTATCCATCGCCTGAAGAAAAAAATGCTTAAAGTTCATCTGTTCAAATCGCTTGAGTCGTTGAATAACTTTTTCTTTTTGTGGAATTTCGTGTTTTTGCGGTACAACATACTTGATTTCGTCGGCTTGTAATAATGCTAGATCACTACCATCTTTTGGGCTAACACAAATCCAGTCGATACCTTTAGGTGGAACTAAGGTTCCATTAGTTTCAATCGCAATCTCAAACTGCTCGGCTTTTAGGGCTCGAATCAGTTCATGATCCAATTGCAAAAGTGGCTCACCACCAGTAAATACAACATACCGATAGGTATTGGATAAATTCATCTTAACCCACTCTTGGGATATCGCCTTTGCCAATTCTTGAGCGCTGGGGTACTTACCTCCCCCTAAACCATCTATCCCGTTAAAGTCGGTATCGCAAAATTGACATATTGAGTTCAGACGATCTTCTTCACGCCCTGACCATAGATTACATCCTGTAAAACGACAAAACACAGCCACTCTTCCAGCTTGTGCCCCTTCGCCCTGTAAGGTACTAAATATTTCTTTTACGGTATACATAGGATCTATTTTAAACTTGAACAAGGCAATTTTTTTTAATTGATAATAGAAACAAGCCTTTCTAATGAAAAATACCGGAGATTCATGATTCAATCAGATACTAATCCTCATATCAAAGTTAACATCCATGAGCATATTTTAGAAATCGAGATCGACCGTCGTGAGAAGAAAAATGCTCTCACATCATCCATGTACCAGGCTCTAACGAACGGCATTCTTCATGGAGAAGCAAACCCAGAAGTCCATGTTATTTTCTTACATGCACAAAATGATATGTTCACTTCAGGAAATGATCTCAATGAGTTTATTAATTCGGGTCAAGCTGATGCATCAGCTGCATTTAACTTTTTAAAAATTATCGCTAACCTCAAAAAACCATTGGTCGCGGCTGTAGGTGGAAAAGCCATTGGTATTGGCACCACCCTCCTTTTACACTGTGATTTCGTGATTGCCTCAGAGGATGCTCAGTTTCAATTACCTTTTGTTAATCTTGGCTTAAGTCCTGAAGGTGCTTCAAGTTATATATTGCCAATCATTGCCGGTACAAAGCTCAGTAATGAACTCTTAATGTTGGGGAATTATTTTGATAGTCAAACAGCTTATCGAGCTGGGATTATCAATCAAATCTGTCCAAAAGAAGAGTTGATGGAAAATGCTAAAGAGGTCTGTCGTCAATTAGCTAGTAAACCAGTCTTGTCATTGCAATCGAGTAAAAAATTACTAAAAGAACACCATCTCAATGCCATTAATGAAACAATAGAGAACGAATTCAACGAGTTTATTGTCTTGTTACAGCAACCCGCTGCCAAAGAAATTCTGTTGGCGTTTGTCGAGAAGAGACCTCCCAATCGAGAGCTTTTTAAACCTATATCAACTTCATAAAATGACCACATCTATTATTCCTGAAGGATTTGAACCTCATACAATGTCTGCTGCTGCAGAAAAATTTTTGACCTTATTAGGACCTTGGTATTATAAAAATGACATCCATGATGATGGTCGGCGCGAAAAAATATTTGGCATCTTAATCGAAGATAAGCATACGAATATTTGGGGTTCAGCGCATGGAGGAATGTTGATCTCGATGGCAGATTCAGCATTAGGATATAACCTATCACGAGCAACGGATCCGCCACAAAAACTGGTAACCGTTCATTTAAATTCTGATTTCATCGCAAGTCCCAAACCAGGTGATTGGGTCCATACTGAAATAAAAATTCATAAAATTGGTGCCAAAATGAGTTTCGCTGATTGTTATTTAAAAGTAGGTGACAAACTAATACTGCGCACTAGCGGAGTGTTTACTGTATTACAGCGCTTACAAAAAGTTAGTTCATAAAAATTAAATTAGGGATCGGAAATGAGTCAATTTTATTATTGGGAAGATTTTTTTAAAGGTCAAATTATCAATTGTGGAACCATGACCATCTCAGAGTCACAGATTCTTGAATTTGCAGGCGAGTATGACCCTCAGCGTTTTCATGTTAGTAAGGAAGCTGCTGAAAAAACTCTTTTTAAAGGTCTGATTGCTAGCGGTTGGCAAACCGGTGCTTTTATGATGCGTATGGTATGTGATGGGTTTATGGCGAATTCCTCCTCAGTTGGTTCACCGGGTCTTGATAGTCTGAAATGGATCAAACCTATTCGTCCTGGGGATAGCCTAAGAACAGTAGTTGAGATTTTAGATACTCGCGCTCTTAACAGTAAGCCACATCTCGGCATGGTTCAATCAAAGTGGAGTTGCTATAACCAACACGATGAACTTACGACAACGATTGAAGCCTGGAATATGTTTGAGAAACGACCAAATACGTAATATCAAATGAATAAATTACATGTACTAACTAATAAATCAGAATTAAAAAAAGAGCAACTACACGATAAGATAGTCATTGTTCTAGATATCTTGATTGCAACTACATCGATAGTTACCGCTATGGCGAATGGGTGTAAGCATATTGTTCCTGTAAGAAATTATGATGAAGCTCTATCTTTACAAAAAGATGCTCGTTATCAAGGATATAAATTTTCTGGGGAACTAAACGCTGATACGTTATCGGGCTTTATTCAACCAACACCCGTAGCACTCTTAAAATCAGGTATGGAAAACTGTAGCTTGGTGTATTGCACAACCAATGGCACCGTCGCCTTAAATGATAGCAAAGTGGCGAAGAAAACTTATGTTGGATCTCTTTTAAATGCTCAGGCAATCGTTCTACATGTCATGAAAAATTGGCAAAAAGAAACAATTTTGATTGTCTGTTCAGGATCAAACGATCAATTCAATATCGAAGATTTTTATGGTGCAGGATATTTTGTAGAATCTTTTATTCATCACCACAGCGGACAATATTTAGAGCTATCTGATAGCGCAAAGGCAGCTCAGCTATTTCACGCAAGTGGAACAGCTATTGAATTATTGAATACCTCCCGTGTTGGAAAAATATTGAATGATAGAAATTGGAGTGAGGAACTAGTCTTTGCCGCACAAAAAAATATTTATCCTGTAGTACCTTATTTAACTGCTGAGGGAAGGATTGAGTTGGTTTGAGGAATCCATTGATATCAATGAATAACCATTAATTGAACATTACTTCCCAAACAAATTATCATTACAGATGTGTTTTATAAATCAGACAAAGTTGGTAGTCAATTGCTATTAAAAAAGGAATAATATATGGGACTTACGCATTTCGAGACTAAAAATCAGGTCGCGTTAATTACCATGAATCATCCGCCAGTCAATGGTTTAGGTTATGACCTACGCGTGGCAATCATTGATGGGATTCGTCAGGCTATTGAAAACCCAAGTATTCAAGCAATTGTGATTACAGGGTCGGAGAAATCTTTTTCTGGTGGAGCTGATATTAAAGAATTTGGTACGGTTAAAGCGCTTACTGAACCCCATCTGCAGTCCGTGATTCGAGTGATTGAAAATTGTCCTAAACCGGTTATTGCTGCCATACAAGGAGTATGTATGGGAGGTGGTTTGGAACTAGCACTCGGTTGTCACTACAGAGTTGCAACCCCTACTGCTTCTCTTGCCTTGCCAGAAATTAAACTTGGTTTAATTCCAGGCGCAGGGGGCACACAACGGATGCCTAGAGTCATCGGCGTAGAAAAAGCATTGAACTTTATTCTTTCAGGAGATCCAATACCCGCCATTGCATTCAAAGGAACACCACTATTAGATGCAGTTTATGAAACTGAATTTATTCAATCAGCTATCGGATTTGCTGAACAGTTAATTGCAGAAAAAAAACCTTTAAAAAAAATCCGAGATATTCGTATTCAATATCCTGAATATGAGGCATTTTTACAGTTTTCTAGAAATACAGTTAAAACAGTTGCCGCACCCTATCCAGCCGCTTTAAAAGTGATTGATGCGATTTCTGCAGCAATTACCCTTCCCTTTGAGCAAGGGATCACTAAGGAGCGTGAGTACTTTTTAGAGTTAATGAATACTTCTGTTTCCCGTGCCATGCGTTATGCATTCTTTGCCCAAAGAAACACAAGTAAAGTGGCAGATATTCCAAGTGATACACCCCTTCGTGAAATTAAGCACATTGGCATTATTGGGGCCGGAACAATGGGGGGTGGAATTGCAATGAATTTTGTTAACGCCGGAATTCCTGTAACGATTGTAGAATCCTCAGAGGAAAAACTAACTAAAGGATTAGGTATTATTCAATCGAATTACGAGGGTTCCATCAAAAAAGGTAAGTTAACGCCTGAAAAACTTCAACAAAGAATGGGATTAATTAAAGCCTCAATAAATTATCAAGATTTAAGCCAGGTAGATTTAGTGATTGAAGCTGTATTTGAAGATATTCAAGTAAAAGAACAAGTATTTAAAAAGTTAGACTCGATTGTCAAACCCAGTGCTATTTTAGCCACGAATACATCCACTCTCAATATCAATCAAATTGCGCAATTTACTAGTCGTCCACAAGATGTGATTGGCATGCATTTTTTTAGTCCTGCCAATGTGATGAAGCTTGTAGAAGTAATTCGAGGTGATCTCACCGCAAAAGATGTTATTGCTACTGTGATGAAGCTGTCCCAAAAAATTAAGAAAACTCCTGTGATTTGTGGTGTATGTGATGGGTTTATTGGTAATCGGATGGTTGAACAATATTTAAGAATGGCTGGTTTTTTATTAGAGCAAGGTGCAACTCCATGGCAAATCGATCAAGCTTTAGAAAATTTTGGTATGGTCATGGGGCCATTTCGAATGAGTGATTTAGCTGGAAATGATATTGGTTGGGCAATCAGAAAAAGGCGTGCAATCGAACACCCAGAAATTAAGTACTCAGCATTTGCAGATCAAATTTGTGAAGCTGGACGGTTTGGTCAAAAGACTGGTAAAGGATGGTATCTCTATGAAAAAGGCAACCGTAAACCTATTCCAGATCCAGAACTTGAACAACTTTTAATTGAATTTAGAGCAAAAAATAAAATACAAACAAGAAAGATCTCCAGTGAGGAAATTATTCAATATTGTATTTTTGCATTGATTAACGAGGGTGCTCGAATCCTCGAAGAAGGTATCGCGCAAAGGGCATCTGATATTGATATTGTCTATCTCACAGGATATGGTTTTCCCGTCTATCGAGGTGGTCCACTGAAGTACGCAGATGAAATTGGATTGTTTCAAGTTATACAAGTTTGCTTGAAATTCTATGATGTCAGCAAAGATCCATTTTGGCTTCCTGCCAAGTTATTGCAGGATTCTTTAACGCAGATGAAAACCTTAACTGGTTCCTAATTATTTAAGGAGACATCATGACTGATGCCGTAATTGTTTCAACAGCACGCACTGCCCTTACTAAATCTTGGCGAGGTGGTTTTAACATGACTCATGGAGCAGTTCTTGGAGGCCATGTCGTTCAAGAGGCTGTTGCTCGAGCGAAAGTCGACCCTGAAGAGATTGAGGATGTCATGATGGGCTGCGCAAATCCTGAGGGTGCAACTGGTTTAAATATTGCGAGACAAATTGCCATCAAAGCAGGACTTCCAGTTTCTGTTGGTGGCGTAACGATTAACCGTTTTTGCTCATCCGGGTTACAAGCTATTGCGATGGCTGCTCACAGAGTGATTGTTGATCAAGTACCAATGTTAGTTGCCGGTGGAGTTGAATCTATCTCTTGTGTACAACTGGAAATGAATCAACACATGTTGCTTGAGCCATCTCTTCAAAAAAGTAAACCAGAGCTATATTGGTCCATGTTACAAACTGCTGAGCAAGTTGCAAAGCGCTACAACATTAGTAAAGATCGTCAAGATGAATATGGCGTTCGTAGTCAATTGCGAGCTGCAAACGCAAGAGATAACGGCTTATTTAAAGACGAAATTACGCCGATTCAAGTTACGATGGGCGTCGCAGATACTGAAACTAAGATGCTTTCAACGAAGGAAGTTACTATTTCTGAGGACGAAGGTATTCGTGCTGATACCAGTCTTGAAGGTGTCAGTAAAATTCGATCCGCTTTACCAGGCGGAGTCATTACAGCCGGAAATGCAAGTCAGTTTTCTGATGGCGCTAGTGCTACAGTAGTCATGGATGCAAAATTAGCTGAAAAACGAGGATTACAGCCATTAGGTATATTTAGAGGTTTCGCCGTTGCTGGGTGTGAGCCAGATGAAATGGGGATTGGCCCCGTATTTGCGATTCCAAGACTTTTAGAGAGAACTGGGCTAAAAATGTCCGATATCGGACTTTGGGAACTGAATGAAGCTTTTGCTGTGCAGGTATTATATTGTCGAGACAAACTAGGCATTCCAGATGAGCTTTTAAACGTCAACGGCGGTGCTATTGCTGTTGGCCATCCTTACGGGGTTTCTGGAGCCAGGATGGTTGGGCATGCATTAATTGAAGGTAAACGGCGTAAAGCCAAATATGTAGTTGTGACAATGTGTGTTGGTGGTGGGCAAGGTGCTGCAGGTTTATTTGAGGTTTGCTAAGGATTTATACAAATGAAAAAAGAATATTTTGGAATACATGTCCCCTTTATTGCTCATCTTGGAGTTGAAGCTCGCGAGATTGCCGAGGGTGAAGTAGAAGCTACACTTGAATTAAAAGATTATCATCTCAATCCAATGGGGGTGTCCCATGGTGGCATCTTGATGACACTCTTGGATTTTACGATGGCCATGTCTGCCAAATCAAAAGCAAAGCATCAAGGTGCCGGATTAACTATTGATATGTCCATTGCTTTTATGAAAGGTGGCCAAGAAAAGCTAATTGCTAGGGGAAAAGTTTTACGAAGTGGTAAATCGATCCATTTTTGCGAAGCAACCATCACGGATATCACTGGTGAAATGGTCGCAAAAGCAATGGGAACATTTAAATTAGTAGATATAAAAAAATGAATGAATTTTCTGGTACCAAATTATTAAGTGAGGAAAACACGTTTTCTAGTGAACATTTTTTAAATTGGGCCAAAGATCATCTCCCTAATATCAATCCCGCATTACCTCTAGAAGTTAGCCAGTTTAAAGGTGGTCAATCTAATCCTACTTTTTTAGTGAAACACAATGAGGCTTCTTTCGTATTGAGAAGAAAACCGCCTGGAAAATTACTACCAAGTGCGCATGCTATTGATCGTGAATTCAAGGTAATCAAAGCGCTTCATCAACATCATTTTCCGGTAGCAAAGCCACTTGAATATTGTTCAGACACCAGTGTTATTGGATCGGAGTTCTATTTGATGAGCTATCTTCAGGGACGTGTTTTTTGGGATCCACGCTTGATAGAGTTAACGCCTCAAGATAGAAAACAAGTTTTTGATGAAATGAATTCAGTGATTGCTCAAATGCATGCCCTAAATCCCGTTTCTATTGGATTGGAAGATTATGGGCGTTTTGGTGGGTACGTCAATAGGCAAATAGAACGCTGGACAAAACAGTACCGCTCATCTGAAACTGAAAAAATTCCTGCGATGGATAATTTAATTGATTGGTTACCCCAGCATATCCCAAAAAATGATTCAACTAGACTTGTACATGGAGATTTTAGATTAGATAATTTGATCTTCGACCCTATAGAACCCAAAGTAATTGGTGTTCTTGATTGGGAGCTTTCTACCCTAGGAAATCCTTTATCAGACTTTGCATATCATGCGATGGTTTGGCGTCTATCACCTAATTTATTTAGAGGTCTTGGCGGAGTTGATATTCAAAGCCTACATATTCCAAATGAGGCCGAATATTTAACTGCTTACCTTAAAAGAACTGAACAAGTATTAGAGCATCCTAAAGATTGGGAATTTTATATTATCTTTAATATGTTCCGTTTAGCTGCAATCTTACAAGGTATTATGGCAAGAGCTATTCAGGGGAATGCTTCAAGTGATTCTGCGGTGGATGCTGGGAAGAAAGCTAAACCACTTGCGGAATTAGCTTGGGAGCAAGTATTAAAAATATAAGCGAAAAAGTACATCCGCTACACAAGCCGGTTTTTCAATGCCTTCAATTTCAACATTAATTTTCCACTCGATTTGAATACCACCTTCAATAGATGTGATTTCTTCAATAAAAAATCTTCCTCGCAATCGGCTATCAACGGTCACTGCATGAGGAAAACGTACTTTATTTAAGCCATAATTAATCGATCTTTTAGCAAAGGGATACTCTATGCAGGATTCCAAAAAAAATGGTATCAAAGATAACGTTAAAAATCCATGGGCAATCGTTGCGCCGTAAACAGAGTCTTTTTTTGCTTTTTCAATATCAGTATGGATCCATTGATGATCATTTGTACAATCGGCAAATGTTTGAATCATAGATTGCTTGATTTCTAACCATTCACTAACAGCAACTTCTTTACCGACAAGTAAATTAAGCTCGTTAGGGTTATGAAACATCACCTTGCTCATGAATGGTTATCCTGTAAAAAATCGATTTCAGCGTCAGTAAAACCAGCTTGCTTTCGAGCCTGAATATTAAAAGGACCTCTCAAATGAGGGGCATTGTAAACAGTACATAATAATTTAAATGTTGGTATAGGTTCGACTTTTCGATCTCTACACAAATAATTAAACCAGCGATTACCGATCTCAACATGACCTATTTCGTCTTGTAAGATGATATCTAAAATGTTGACCATCTCAATATCTTTCGCTTGCAAAAACCTTGCCCGGATCAACGGAACTGCATCTAATCCCCTGGCCTCCATAGTCCTGGGGACAAGTGCCATTCGAGCAAGTATGTCCCCTTTTGTTTTTTCAACCATTTCCCATAAACTATCATGTGCGGGAAAAATCCCATAATCATAGCCAAGAGTTTTAAGGTGATTTTTTAACATAAAAAAATGTTTAGCCTCTTCTTGAGCCACCCTTAACCAGTCTAAATAGTATTGATCCGGCATATCTGAAAAACGCCAAACAGCGTCAAGAGCAAGATTAATAGCATTAAATTCAATATGCGCTAATGCATGTATAGCAATAGCTCTTCCCTCAATAGTGTGCATCGATCTTTTTTTTACTAACAAAGGATTCACTAACTGTGGATGTTGAGGGCGTCCCGGAACCAATGATTCACAAATATCTTGAGTTGAGGGATCTTGAATGAAAAAATCATCATAAGAAATAGACGACTCAATTTTATCAACTAAAGTTTTTTTTGATAAGGGATCAATTTCTATAAGCGCTTGATAAGCAAGCCTGCGTATATTGCCCTCAGTGAAATTTTGTTGTCCTGACATAGCTATTGATAGATGGGAAGCTTTAGCCTAAAAGTGGTAAATTATAAGTATATTAATTATCCCATTGAAGGAGACACATGAAAATTTTCTCTTATATTATTGCAACGTTCTTATGCTTACCAAGCCTCCTGCTTGCGCAAGCTTACCCTACTAAATCAGTCAAAATTATTGTCCCCTTTGCCGCAGGTGGTCCAGCGGATAATTATGCTCGCTTTATGGCACAAAGATTACAAGATGACCTCAAACAATCCTTTGTTGTTGAGAATAAGCCTGGTGCTGGTTCTATTATCGGTACAGATTTTGCAGCCAAATCTCCGGCAGATGGATACACCCTACTCATGATGTCCAATACACAGACAGTTAATGAATCATTAGTTCCTAATAAGCCTTTTCAGTTAATGAAAGATTTTGTTGCAGTTGCTCCGGTTAATTATTCTGATTTAATTTTGGTAGTTAATCCAAAATTTCCCGCTAAAAACTTACCTGAACTACTCGCCCTAGTTAAGGCATCACCAGGTAAATATAATTACGCCTCCTCCGGTAACGGCACTCCCTATCATATGGCGGGTGAATTATTTAAGTCAATGGCTGGCCTAGATATCACCCATGTTCCCTATAAAGGCAGTTCAGGCGCAAGAACTGATGTGATTGGAGGTCAAGTGGATATGATGTTTGATGCTGTAACTACCATGACTGAGTTTGTGAAAGAAAATAAGGTAGTTGCTCTTGCAACGACTGGAAGAAGTCGTTCTGCAATTACTCCGAATATTCCTACGGTAAATGAAGCCGGAGTCCCTAAATATGAAGCTACCATCTGGTTAGGTTTTATGGCACCTAAGGGTACTCCTATGGAAGTTGTCACCACTTTAAATAATTCGATTAGAAAAATTATTTCCCAACAAGAGGTAAAGGATACTTGGGCAAAACAAGGTGCCCTACCTCTTGTGATGACTGCACCAGAATTCACAAAATATTTAGAATCCGATATTGCAAAATGGTCTTCGATTGTAAAGTCTGCAGGTATCAAACCTGATTGATGTTTAACTTGAAAATAAATAATGACTGAAATTAGAGTATTAAGTGGTGGGGCTGCAGCTGGAGTTGTAAAAGGTATTCAGGATAATTTTGAAAATAGCCACCAATGCAAAATTAACGGCACCTTTAGTGCCGTCGGTGCTATGCGTGATTTAGTTTTGCAGGGTGAACCATGTGATCTCGTGATTCTTTCAAAATCATTAGTAGATGAGCTTGTTGCTTCTGGTCATGTTGATATCAAGTCTGTAAGATCATTAGGTATCGTACCGACGGGTATAGCTATACCAAGTAAAAGAACTAGCCCAACCCCAGCAATATCAACTGCTCAAGAACTTAAAGAAGCTTTTAGGTCAGCGCCTGCCCTTTATTTTCCTGACATGGAGAAATCTACTGCAGGTATCCACTTTATGAAGGTGATGAAAACTCTGGGCTTAGATCAAGAATTAGCCAACCGTTTTAAAACATTTCCTAATGGTGCAACAGCAATGGCACAAATGGCTTTGGATCCTGACTCCAATGTTATTGGCGGAACGCAAACTACCGAAATTAATATCTGCCCAGGGGTTGATTTAATCGGCTTACTGCCCCAGGAACTTGAGCTAAATACGGACTACACATTAGGTATTTGCAAAAACTCTAAATCCCCTGATTTAGCTCTCGAGCTAGCAAATATTTTAGTTGGTGAAGAGTCTTTGTCCATCAGACAAAGTATTGGTTATTTAATATAAAGATGGCACAGATTAAAAAAAATGTTGTCGTTGTTGGTGCTGGTCCAGTAGGTTTACTGTGCGCCCTTCAATTAGCCCACAATGGTATTCCTGTAACGGTGATTGAGGCTGAACCTTCACTCACCATCGATCTTCGAGCTGGTACATTTCATCCCCCTACTTTGGAGATGTTGGCTCCTCTTGGAGTTACAGAAGCCATGATGGAGATTGGAATCCAAGTTCCAAGATGGCAATCTCGTGACCTCGAAGAAGGCTTAATCGTCGAGTGGGATATGGCTATTTTAAAAAATGATACCAAGTATCCATTTCGGCTTCATCTTGAACAACATCGATTAACACCCATTCTTTTTAAAATGCTACAAAGCTATCCTCACGCAGAGGTATTGTTTTCCCACCCTTTACATGAATTAACTCAAACAGAGGATGAAGTTTCTCTTTTGGTTGGTAAAGATGAAAAGTCCCGATTAACTGCAAAATGGGTAATCGGTGCAGATGGTGGAAAAAGTATTGTGAGAAAAGCCTGTGATATTGAGTTTGAAGGCTACACTTGGCCAGAACGCTATAGCGTGATAAGCACCAACTTTGATCTCGCACCATTAGGTTACGCTGATAATGCTTATATCAGCGATCCAGTTCAATGGATTGCTTTTTTTAAAATGCCTGATGTTAAACCTCCAGGATTATGGCGGATGACTGTACCAGTTGATGAAAGCTTGAGCGATGAAGCTGTATTGACCCCGGAATATGGCAATCAAGTCATGAAAAGAGCATTAAATGGACAATTACAAAAAGACATACCGATTCTTCATCAAAGCATTTATCGGGTACATCAACGAGTAGCAAAGCAATTTAGACATCATCGTGTTTTACTGGCTGGAGATTCAGCTCATGTCAATAATCCTCTAGGTGGTTTTGGTCTTAATAGTGGTATTCATGATGCAATTAATTTGACAGAAAAGTTGAGTAAGGTAATCAATGAAAACGCCAATTTGGAAATTTTAAATCTCTATGAAAGACAAAGAAAGTCAGTCAACTTGCAATATGTTCAAGAATTATCTGTTAAAAATAAAAAGCAATTAGAGGAAAAAGACCCAAATATTCGGCAAGAGCGGTTTGCCTTTCTAAGAAAAATGAATTCAAATGACGTTTTAAGAAGAGAGTATTTACTGAACTCTTCTATGATTAATAGTATTCAAACAGCAAATCTTATTCAATAAAGCTTAATTTCTATGAAGAATAAACCAACTTTGAAACGCGACACCCTCAAGACGCTTTCTAAAAATCTGGCGCTCTTGGCTTTAGCACCCCTCTCACTCAACGCTCTTGCGCAATCAGATCCATGGCCCTCTCGCCCAATTAAGCTGATTGTCCCATTTGCTCCTGGAGGTAATACAGATTCTATCGCACGAATTACGGCAGAAAAATTATCTAAGTTAATTGACCAACCATTTATAGTTGAAAACAGGGCTGGTGCTAACGGGGTGATTGCCGCTAATTACGTTGCAAAAGCGCCCTCTGATGGCTATACATTTTTCATGGCTGCGATGCCCATCATGGCGATATTGCCTGTTATTACGAAGACGGGTTTTGACCCCATTAAAGACTTTTCTCCAGTGAGCATCGTTGGTACAAACCCATTCGTTTTAGCAATCGGAAAACATGTACCTGCAAATAATTTAAAAGAATTTGCACAATATGTGAAAAATAATCCTGGGAAACTTAACTATGCCTCAGGTGGCTCAGGAAGTGTTTCTCATTTATCTGCAGTACTGTTCGTCAATCGTGCTGGTTTGGATATGACCCACGTCAGTTATAAAGGTGGTGCTCCAGCAGTTGCAGACCTTCTTGGCGGGCAGGTTGAAATGTACTTTGGAAATATATCTGAATTAACTTCTCACGCGGCAGCTGGTAATGTCAAAATTATTGGCGTATCTAGTGAAACTAGATCAGCACTGATACCGAATGTTCCAACTATCGCAGAATCAGGATATCCAGGATTTAAAACTATTACATGGAATGGTATTGTTGCACCAGCAGGTACTCCAGCATCCATCATTAATAAGCTATCCACTGCAATTCAAGAAATCGTTGCTACACCAGATATGCAAACGAGACTTCAGCAAATTGGCGTTGATCATCTCGGAAATACTCCTACTCAATTTAGACAAATATTAGCAAATGATATAAAGACTTGGGCAGATGCTGCTAAATCCAGTAATCTAAAAGTTGAATAAATAAGGGACGCAATATGAGTAATCAAATTTCAAGGTTTGAATTTACACCTTCAACAGATTCTTTAGCAACACGTGCCAAAGTTGCTATTGTCGTTCCAGCAACGAATACGGTAGTTCAGCCAGAAATGGAATTAATGAGGCCTGCTGGTGTTACAAACCACGTCACTCGCATGCTGCTTCCTCCTCGACCTTATGAAGATCAAGAGGCCTATAAATTAGCCTTAGAAACAGAAAAAGGTAATTTGGAAACTGCTTTAGAGTCTGTTTTATTATGTGAGCCCCATGTGGTAGCTCACGGACATTCAATACATTCTTTTAGAGGAGATGCAAAACGCGCTCTCGATGAAGAAAAACGATTAGAAAATTTATGTGGAATCCCTTTCATTACTCCGTCAAGATCTGTACTTGCGGGGCTGGAGGCAATTGGAAATCCATCCAAAATTGCCATACTCACCCCATATTGGCCCCCAGCAGATGAAATGATTGCTAATTTCTTTGAAGCTTGTGGGTATGAAGTTACAAAAACATATGGCATGAAGTCTGTTGGACCAACTGCTGTTGCACGTTTTACAGCTGAAGAAATTATTTCTGCATTTGAACAAGTGGATCATCCACAAGCACAAGCCCTTATTCACGTGGGAACTAATTTACCTGTTTCTGCCCTTACTCCAATGATTGAAAAGAAATTTGGAAAGCCTTTAATAGGCGTGAATGTGGCTACCTATTGGTGGGCACTTAGAAAAATTGGCATTATTGATCCATTGCCTGGAATGGGAATATTGGCTCAAAAATAAGACATCATTCAAGTAAGAGTATTTACTAATCAATGAATTAGCTTCAGGAAATACTCATTCCCACTCAATAGTAACGTAGGTAAAAAACCCAGCATTTAAGCGGCTTCCAGCATATCAACTCTTCCGCGTGTAAGTTTTGCGTGACTTTTTTGTTGTTTTCGTAGCCGCATATGCTGACGCAACCCGTTGTGTTTGTAAGATTTTACACGCTTGTGGTTACACGTTGCGCAACAAAACGCAAAAGCACTTTACGCTGCTACGACTCACCTCTAAAATGGACATTGAATCTGACTTTGAAAGCAACAGCAATGACTTCAGCCACACCAATACAAAAAAACCAGAGTAATCACATTAGTAAAAATTATGATGATTCAGAAAAATTTAACGAATTTAGCGAACATTATGTAATAACAGAGGATCAGTTAAAAGTTATTTTTATTGGAAACAGCATTACGTTACACGGACCAGCACCAGAAATTGGCTGGATCAGTAATCACGGGATGGCAGCGACGCATAAAGAAGATGACTATTGCCATATATTACTCCAAAGGCTAAATGTAAAATCAGAAAATGTTTTTATTGGCAATTTTGCGGACATAGAGCGAATCAATATAATTGACACAGAGATTTTTAGGCAAGTCAATACTTTATTGAAAAAAAAACCATCACTGACCGTAATACAGCTGGGAGATAACATTGGAAACAATGAGCAATTGGATTTTTTTATAAAAAACGTATCTCAAGTTGCTCTAATCGCCAAACAAAATTGCCATAATATTTTGATGCTATCTACTTGGTGGGAATCACAAGCAAAAGATCAAGTCATAAAACAAATATGTGATTTACTAAATCTTAAATTCATCTATATAGGCGATCTGTTTAATTCTGAGTTTAATACTGATAGAAAGGTCAAGCAGTTCGAACACGCTGGGGTTGATAATCATCCTCGCAACTGGGCTATGGAGCAGATAGCTAATAGAATTTTTACATCTGTAAATTTGTAATCAAACTAACTCAACTGCCGCTTTAAGAATAGCTGGGCGCAAGTCAATATAGCGTTGCGTAGTTGCCATATTGCTGTGCCCAGCCAATGCCATTAGCGTTCTTACGCCAACTCCCCGTTCCGCTAAGTTAGTAAGCCCAGTCCGTCTGCCGCTGTGTGACGTAGCGCCACTAATGCCAGCGCCTTTGTAAATACCATTCACAATGTGCGTCAATGTGTTATCTGTAAAGCCGTCACTGCGCTGCGTGTAAAACAATGGTTGGGTAAGCTGCTTTGGTTTGTGTGCTGCTACATACGCAGCAAGTTCAACTCTCACTTTTTCAGCAAACCAAATCTTCCGCCCCTTCTTACCCTTTGTCTGCGCAGCCGTTAGCGTTGTTTCAGCTTTAATCTGTCCGTCTGCTTCTAATATGTCGCAATAGCGTAGTGCTGCCACCTCACCCACTCGTAACATTGCGTAGTGCGTCAGCAAAATAATCGTTCTATTGCGCTTGTAGTGTCTGCGTGTGCGCAAATAATCTAAAACACGTTGTAGCTGTTGCTGTGTGAGTGTTGCTGCTTGTGCCATTTTGTAGCTCCTTTGCTTTGATGCTGTTTCGCTACATATATTGTGTTTTCTGTTCAAAGTTTTTCCTACCTCTTTTTGCCAGCACAAACCACGTTGATTTTGTTGAAGATTTTGCGTTTCAACACATTTTGTGTATTTTCTGTTCATTCATATTTAGCTGCTGCTTGTGCGTTGCGCCGTTATTTCGTAGTCAATAAGCCACACGTAGCAATGCGTTTACAAGCCCTACAAGCTGCTAAGCCACTTCGTTTGCTGTGCTGCTATTCACTTGTGCTTGTTAAACGCTTGTATAAGCTAAAACACGCTAACGCAGCGTTTGTAGCTGTGTCAGCGTGCTGCCCATTTTTCAGTTTGCTATCTTTATTTTTTTACGCTGCTATTTTCAGCACATACCCATTTCATTTTGGGTTGGTGATTTTTACACCCCTACCTACGTTTGCTACTTTGTATAACAAACATACTTTGCCTATAAATCACGTTGCGTTCAGTCTGTGTGCTTCGTTGTGCTTCAGTGTCATTCACGTTATGTGTCTTTGTTCTTCTGTGTGTGTTTTGATTGCTTCAAAGTGTTTAGACAAAAGTAAGACTACTAACACTTCATTCAGTGTCAGCCAATGTCCTTCCGAGTTGTTCATTACGTTTTGCTTGTCGTCAACACTGCGTCAAACGACAAGCTGCTATGCCTAAGTTTGTTTATTAAATAGTTGCCAATATTTTTTTAGGCACTTGTGTGTTGCTGTAGTCAATAACTTCGCTGTTGTATTTGTAATGTGCTTCTTTGCCTATGTAGCTGTTCCAACGCTGCTCAGTGCCTTTCGTTAGCCTGTCCAACCGTATGTCTGCTGTGCCTACGTCTGTTGCTGCCCATATTTGCCTAATGCCGTCTTCTAATAGTTCTTGTGTTGCTGCTGTTGGCAAGTTGCCAAGTGCTATGTGTATGTGTAGCGTTCTGTTTTTGTCATATGTGTTTTGCGTGCCTTCAATCGCAGCAATAAAAATAGGCAAGTAGTCGTTATTGCGTCTGTATCCATTGCCTGTCAGCAAGCGATTAAAACGCATACGGAACTTGTGTAAGCAGTTGCGTGTTGCGTCTAACCTCGTTTCCATAGTTGCTGCGCTTATGCCGTAAGTTGGCAAGTTTGTTTGTAGCGTAAGTGCGTAGTCGCAATGCTGTGCCAACTTGTCCAAATAGTCTGTTTGCGCTGCTACGTATGCTTTTTTATGCGTGTTTTGCTGTTTATTGTTCATACCTTTATTTATGTTTGAACAGAAAAAGCTAAATATTTTGTCCAAGTCTGTTCATATGCCTCAAAAGCCTTGTCCTACAACGCTTTGCGAGCTTATTGTTATTGCTGCGCTGCGTCAAAAACAGCACAAATACCGCAACCTAACAGCAACTTAAACAGAATGGAAAACGCTATGACACTTGCTAACTTGAAACTAACCACAGCTAAAAAAGCCACACAACTTTCTGCTGTTGTTCAGCGCCGCACAAAACTTGTAAAACGTTTAGCAGAACAGATTGAACTTGCCAAAGCAGCACAAAACGGCAGCACGTATGCGCCAATAAAGCTACGCAGCATTACAGACGCAGAAACAGGCGAACGTAAACACGTTGCTGTTGCTAAGCGTGTCAAAAGTTGGACGTTTAACGCAGATAACGGCAAGCTGTGTGTCAACGTGCGTTATGGCGCACGTGTATTGGATTTAGGAAAAGGCAAGACTGCTGTTGAACTTGCTTCAGCAAAAGAACTTGTTGCTACTTTAGAAACAATCAGCGCAGCAGTAAACGCAGGCGAACTTGACGCAGCAATGGAAGCAGCAAGCACAAAGCTACGTTCTACTTTTACAAAATAAGTCTGTGCTGCTTGTGCTTCTTTGCGCTACTAACTTTTTATGTTCAATAAATACATTAGCAACATAGGAACATAACGTATGAGAATATTTGAAATAGCAGACGCAGAAGCACAGCTTGCGCTTTGGAAACTTGTAAACGACAGCGTATGGACTGCTATACAAACGCAGCAGCACGAACAAGCGAAACAAAAAGCAGCAGCACAGCAGCAGAAGAAAGCTAAGCGCAGCACTAAGCGTATTAGCAAGCGCAGTATGTCTGTGCCAGCACCCCTACCTAAAATACCAAAGCCTATGCCTAAGTTAGCAGCACCCAATAAGCCCATTGCTAACCCACCCCAACAGCCAGCACAAAAACACCCTACCCCCACATACGCAAAACCCAGCCTTCAGCCATACCCACAAGCTAAAACAGCATACCCACCCAAACCATTACCAACAACAAGCACTACCCCCACCGCAAATGCCAGCAGCCCAATCAGTAACGTTGCTGCGCAAATCAACCCTACACAACAGCAACGTCAGCAACCATTACCACCACAAAATGCGTTATTGGCGCAAAAGAAGCGTGTTTTACCCAATAAACGTGCGTAAATAAAAAATATAGGAAGACGAATGAGAGGCATAGCTAAAATGGTTACTGCTACTTTGGAATAAGCAACCCGTTCCTATATTCAAACTGCGGCAGCGCATTGGTAATCATTTTCGCTTCGCTTGTATGGTAGTAAGTTTTTTCAATCTGTGCTGTGCTTGTGCCGCACGTTTCCGCTACTTGTGTAGGCGTTGCGCCTCTGTTTATTCTGTCAGTAATAAAGTAATGCCTAAAGCTGTATGGCACTAAGTCACGTGTGTCCGTATCTTTCACTTCAGCCAACTCTACTATTTTGTCAAAGTGATAGCCAATAGCACGAGGCGTTAGCATAGACGTTCCATTTGCGCTAAAAATCAACGTGTCGCCAAACGCTTTTGCTTTTTTATTTTCTTTGTTTGCTTTGAAATAACGCGGCTGTAACAACTTAAACAGCTCGTCAAAATATTCCCAATCTTTAACTACAAAATGTCTTGTTTTTCTAACCTTTGTTGTTTCTGCCCGCACCGTTATTTTGACTAAGCTATACGTATCGTCAGCAGCTTGTCCTTTTACATTCTTTTCAAGCCATTTAATGTCACTCCATTTCAGCTGTAGCTGCTCACCTCTGCGCAACCCAGTAATAATAGATATGAGCAAATAATAGCCCGTTATTACCTTTGCTAAGCTACCTTCTTCGTTTATGTTTTTCTTTGCGTCAGCAATATATTTCTCAAGCTCAGTTTTTATTCTTACTATTTCGTCATCTTCAAATGTGCTACGTCGTAATGCTTCGTCACCTCTGTCAATGCGCTTTAATGGCTTAAAGTCAAATCCGTCAATGTATGTCTCATTCCGCTTATATAACCAAGCAATCATTGCGTTGATAGAGCTTTGTTCGTTTGCTACCGTTGTTTGACTGACGTTGATTTTCTTTTTTGTTTTAGTGCGCGAATGTAGATAGTTTTCACAATCTGTGCGTTCAAGTTCTTTTAGCTTTGTATCTCGCCCAATAAACTCCAACCAATGTTCTAAATGCGTTTTAATCGTGCCGTAGCGTCCTTTAACAATATACTCAGATTCAACGTCTAACGCACGTTGCTTCAAATATTCTTCAACACCTTGCTTTGTTGTTTTAGAAAAATACGTTTTACCAGCCAACTGCTGCGCCATTAGCTCGTGATAATATTTTTTTGCTTTATCTATTGCCGTATCCCTGTTGCGTGTGCGTAGGCTAAAACGTGCGTATTTCTTTTCCTTACCTAACCACATACGCATTTGCCAATACTCACCACGCTTATACACAACAGCTTCGTCGTATATTTCTATCTCGTCTTCATTAAACGTTTGTTTTTTTAGCGGCATATGTGTGTTGGGTTACTACGTTTTTGAACGGCTACAGCGTTGTGTAGCTTTACGTGTAACTTTAATGCCAACGCCCAACTAAATCAACAACTTAGTTGGACGTGTGTCTGTTTTGTGTAACTACAAAACCTATATAAATCAACAGCTTACGTAAGAGTTTCTACTCCCACTCAATCGTGGCGGGAGGTTTTCCTGAAATATCATAAACAACACGATTTATTCCTCTGACTTCATTAATAATCCTATTAGATACTTTACCTAATAATTCATGAGGTAAATGCGCCCAATGCGCTGTCATGAAATCTTGAGTTTGAACCGCCCTGAGTGCAACTACGTACTCATATGTTCGACCATCCCCCATCACTCCTACAGACTTCACTGGCAAAAACACCGCAAATGCTTGACTGGTCAGATCATACCAAGACTTGTTCGTTTGAGGATCAATTGTTTTTCTGAGTTCATCTATAAAAATATCATCCGCCCGCTGTAGGAGATGGGTAAATTCTTTTTTAACTTCTCCAAGAATCCTGACTGCTAATCCCGGACCAGGGAAAGGATGTCGGTGTACCATTTCTTTTGGTAAGCCTAGTTCGATTCCTAGCTGTCTGACTTCATCCTTAAATAACTCTCGTAAAGGCTCTAAAAGTTCTAAGTGCATATCATCCGGAAGACCACCAACGTTGTGATGACTCTTAATCGTATGGGCACCTTTTTTGCCTTTACCCGCGGACTCAATGACATCAGGATAAATCGTACCTTGGGCAAGCCATTTGGCATTCTTAATTTTTCCAGACTCGCTTTGGAAAACCTCTATAAATTCACGGCCAATAATTTTTCTTTTTTGCTCGGGGTCAGAAACTCCTGCTAATTGAGACATAAATTGATTAGTTGCATCAACATGAATCACTTTAACCCCAAGGTTGCGAGCAAACATTTCCATGACCATATGAGCTTCATTCAATCGTAAAAGCCCATGATCCACAAATACGCAGGTTAATTGGTTACCAATTGCTTTATGGATCAAAGCTGCCGCAACCGAAGAGTCTACTCCACCCGATAAACCAAGGATTACTTCATCGCTACCAACTTGTTGTCGGATATTGGTAATAGCTTCTTCAATATAGTTACCCATTTCCCAATCAGGGACGCAAGCACAAATCTCTTTTACAAAACGCTCTAAGATTGCTGTACCTTGGAGAGTATGAGTAACCTCTGGATGAAATTGCACTGCATAAAATTTTCGGTATTCATCGGCCATTCCAGCAATGGGACATGAGTCAGTTGAAGCCATTAATTTAAAACCGACTGGCATTACAGTGACGGAATCCCCATGACTCATCCAGACTTTTAAAATGCCATGACCTTCAGTGGTTGTGAAGTCGGCTAATTCGTTAAATAATTTTGTATGTCCTCTTGCCCTGACCTCTGCATATCCAAACTCTCGAGCTTTACCTAAGGTTTCTGCGGACTTTACTTCGCCACCAAGCTGTTGAGCCATGGTTTGCATACCGTAGCAAATTCCAAGAACAGGAACCCCCAAAGTAAAAACATTATTTGGAGCTCTAGGAGTATCACCTTCAGTAACTGAATTCGGTCCACCCGACAAAATAATGCCCTTGAAACCCTCCTGCGTGATCTTATGCTCTAGTAAGTCGGAATCAATATCATATGGGAAAATCTCTGCTAAAACTTGAAGATCTCTTACCCTACGGGCAATCAATTGAGTCACTTGAGACCCAAAATCTAATATCAGTATTTTATCGTGCACGAATCAAATCTTTATGGAAAAAATTAGTCAATATGGTAGTTCGGAGCCTCTTTCGTTATCATCACATCATGAACATGTGACTCACGAACTCCAGCTGAAGTAATTTCTACAAATTCGGCTTGATCATGTAGTTCGGCAATCGTCTTGCACCCACAGTACCCCATGGACGCTCTTACGCCACCTGTTAATTGATGAACAATCGCTAAAACACTTCCTTTGTAAGGAACTTGACCTTCAATTCCTTCTGGAACTAATTTGTCAACGTTGGCACTGTTATCCTCTTGGAAATACCGATCTGCTGCACCATCTTTCATGGCACCTACAGAACCCATACCACGATAACTCTTAAATGATCTTCCTTGGAATAAGAAAACCTCACCAGGAGCTTCCTCAGTGCCGGCAAACATCGATCCCATCATTACCGTATGCGCTCCAGCTGCAAGTGCTTTTGATACATCTCCAGAGTAACGGATACCGCCATCAGCAATTAAAGGCACTCCAGTACCCTTGAGAGCATTGGAAACATTCTCAATTGCAGTGATTTGTGGCACACCAACACCAGCAACAATTCGAGTTGTGCAGATAGAGCCAGGGCCAATGCCTACTTTCACTCCATCAGCGCCATGCTTAACCAAAGCTAGTGCAGCTTCTCCAGTAGCAATGTTGCCACCTATAACTTGCACATTCGGATAGTTCGTTTTTACCCATTGCACTCGATTTAAAACCCCCTGGCTATGACCATGGGCTGTATCAACCACAATGACATCTACTCCAGCTTTAACTAATAATTCAACACGCTCATCATTTTCTGGCCCAACACCGACTGCCGCACCAACAATTAAACGCCCAAGATTATCTTTTGAAGCATTGGGGTGCTCAGTAGCTTTCATAATATCTTTAACAGTGACTAAGCCTCTTAATTCAAAAGCATCATTCACCACCAAAACACGCTCTAAACGATGTTTGTTCATGAGGCGTTTAGCTTCATCTAAACTAGCACCCTCACTCACAGTAACTAATCTCTCACGGGGAGTCATTTTTGATTTCACGGGAGCGTCTAAATCTTCCTCAAATCGCAGATCACGATTAGTAATAATTCCAACTACCGTTTTTCCTTCAAGTACCGGAAATCCTGAAAATCCGTGCTCTTTTGATAAATGTATGACCTCACGAACAGTCATGGTTGGAGGAATGGTAATCGGATCTCTAAGCACACCAGATTCGTAACGCTTTACCTTCAAAACTTCTCTGGCTTGTTCAGCGGCCTTCAGGTTTTTATGAATAATGCCTATTCCACCCTCAGAAGCCATTGCAATAGCTAATTTGCCCTCTGTAACAGTATCCATTGCAGCAGAAACCAGAGGAATTTTTAAATTGATTTGACGTGTAAGCTGAGTACCCAATAGAGTATCCCGAGGTAAAACAGCCGAATAGGCAGGAACTAGCAGCACATCGTCAAAGGTAAGTGCTTTTTTAATTAGACGCATAAAAACCCCTAGACACAAAACATGATTATAAATGCTTAAGTACTACAAGTTCATATTTCCCTTAATTCTTTACGCTCTTTTCTTATTTTGGCTTTTGTTTTTAATTCGGCGTCTTTATTTTGATTAGCTTTTTTACGCCTAATCTTTTTAGGATCTATGAGAATCGGTCGATATAACTCAATACGATCACCATCGTAAATTGGGTCATCAGGGCCTAACGGTACACTAAAAACCCCTACCGCCCCCTTCTTTTGAAAAAGGACATCATCCCTATCTTTCACAATATTCATGTGCAAAAGGGCTTCTAGTAAAGATGTTGTGGGGGCTTGATGGGGCTTTAATGTAAAAAAAACTTGTCTAGGTGGTGATTCTCTTGCATCAAACAATTCCAACTGAATTGCTTTCACAGGTTCATTCCCCATATAAATCGTCAGCTCTTTTAACAAAGCTATTAACAAAGGTATTCGCAATCACACTAAAAACAGGACCAATTAATTTATCTAAGACAAAATTAGAAAATTCATATCTTAAGGAAAACTCAATTTTGCAAGCATCCTCTGTTAAAGGGGTAAAAATCCACCGTCCTTCAAATTTTTTGAATGGCCCAGAAACGAAGGTCATGTCGATATTAGTAGGAGATTTTTGGATGTTTTTTGTATGGAAATATTGTTTAACCCCTTTGAAATTAATGTTAATTTTTGCTTCCATTAACTCAGGAGTGGATTGAAACACTTCTACGCCACCACACCAAGGTAAAAATTCTGGGTACTTTGTTACATCAGTGACCAAATCATACATGCATTGGGCTGAGTGCTGAATAAGTAGTGATTTTTGAACGTCTGCCATATTTCTTCCAATTTCATCATATTATCAATGATTTAGAAAAACAACTCCAACTTTTTGTTTGAGAAGTTAATATAATGTATTCATGAGCATCGTTGAAAACAAAAAAGCATTTTTTGACTATTTTATAGAAGACCGCATTGAAGCAGGTCTTGTCCTAGAGGGTTGGGAAGTAAAAGCAATTCGAGCGGGTCGTGGCAATATTAAAGAAGCTTATGTTGTCATTCGCCAAGCAGAGTTATATTTAATCGGTGCCCACATTAGTCCCCTACCAGAAGCGTCGACCCATATAAATCCAGATTCTGTAAGAACACGTAAATTATTAATGCATGCAGAACAAATCAATAAGTGGATTGGTAAAGCTGAGCAAAAAGGTTACACGCTTGTGCCACTCAACCTGCATTACTCTAAAGGTCGCATTAAGTGTGAAATTGGATTAGCAAAGGGTAAAAAACAGTTCGATAAACGTGAAACTCAAAAAGAAAGAGACTGGGTAAGAGAAAAAGCCCAAATTAGTCGAGGAAAATACCTGTAAATCAATTGCACTATTGATGTGCAAATATGTCTTTTTTGGTACATTTACCATCATTTGTTCAGTGAAAAGCATTATGTTATAGATATGACAAAACCTTTTGATGAAATGTTTGGTGAGGATGGCCTCGCTCGTCCGCACTACAAAGCGTTCGATGATTGGCTTTCGCGTCAAGCCGATGGACATATAGCTCATAAACGTGCTGAAGCTGAATTAATCTTTCGTCGCATTGGGATTACATTTGCCCTTTATGGTGATGAAAAAGGTACTGAAAGAACCATTCCATTTGATCAAGTTCCTCGTATTATTCCTGCAAATGAATGGAGTGTCCTCGAAGATGGTCTGAAGCAAAGAGTCAAAGCACTCAATATGTTTTTACATGATATTTATCATGATGAAAAAATTTTAAAAGCAGGCCTTATTCCTCAAGAGCAAATTTTTAATAATTCACAATATCGACCTGAAATGCGTTATGTCGATGTGCCACGCAATATTTATGCGCACATTGCTGGAATTGATATTATTCGTGCTGGTCAAGGAGAATATTATGTTTTGGAAGATAACCTGAGAGTTCCTTCGGGTGTTTCTTATATGGTTGAAAACCGTAAAATGATGATGCGCTTATTCCCTGAGTTGTTTGAGCGCCATCGAATTGCACCAGTAGAACATTACCCTGATTTACTCCTTGAGTGTTTAAAAACCTCAGTTAATTCGAGTTCAAGAAAGCCTAATGTAGTTGTCCTAACCCCGGGTATGTTTAATTCGGCTTATTTTGAACATTCCTACCTTGCACAACAAATGGGTGTTGAATTAGTCGAAGGTAAGGATTTATTTGTTAAAAATGAACAAGTATTCATGCGAACTACTCAAGGTCCACAATTAGTAGATGTAATTTACCGAAGACTTGATGATGATTTTTTAGATCCTCTTTCACTTCGTGTCGATTCAAGTATCGGTATCCCAGGCATATTAAATGCCTATCGAGCCGGAAATGTGGGTATTGCAAATGCTATCGGTACAGGCATTGCAGATGATAAATCGATCTATCCATATGTACCGAAAATGATTGAGTTTTATCTCAACGAAAAGCCTATCTTACAAAATGTACCTACATACCAGTGCCGTATTAAAGAAGATTTGCAATATACCCTCGCTCATTTAAAAGATTTAGTAGTAAAAGAAACTCATGGTGCGGGAGGATATGGTATGTTAATTGGTCCTTTAGCAACTACTGCGGAATTAGAAAATTTCAGAAAATATTTAATCGATCATCCGGATAAATATATTGCCCAGCCTACTCTAGCATTATCAACATGCCCTACTTTTGTTGAGTCCGGGATTGCTCCACGTCATATCGATTTACGTCCATTAGTGCTTTCAGGCAAGCAAATTAAAATGGTTCAAGGTGGTCTTACTCGAGTAGCTCTAAAGGAGGGTTCCCTCGTGGTTAATTCTTCTCAGGGCGGTGGCACTAAAGATACTTGGGTACTGGAGTCATAATGCTGAGTAGAACAGCTGACTGCCTCTATTGGATGGCCCGCTATAACGAACGCGCTGAAAATACTGCACGGATGTTAGATGTGGCATACCAAACATCTTTAATGCCACAACCCATCGAATTTATGCATGAGGGCTGGCGTAAGCTATTAAATGTTTCATTATTAGAAAAATTATTTGAAAGTAAATACCCTGTTTATAACCGGGAAAATATTCTGCAATTTATGATCTTCGATGAGGATAATCCATCCAGTATTGTCTGTTGTCTAAATGCTGCTCGGGTAAATGCCAGAATTATTCGAGGAACAATTCCCTCCGAGGTCTGGGAAACACAAAATTTAAGTTGGCTATATTTAAATCAGTCTTTGCCAGAGAGTTCCTCTCATGATCCCTCGGCATTCTTTGAATGGGTTAAGTATCGTTGTCACCTATTTCGTGGCGTGGTATTTGGCACCATGTTATCCAATGAAGCACTTCACTTTATGGAGCTGGGAACCTACTTAGAACGAGCGGATAACACCGCCAGAATTTTAAAAGCAAAATACCGATCTCAAAATCAACAAAGCCAGACCGGTAATAATCAAATAACTTTATCGAAGATTGAAAATACCTCAGAAACTTATGATTTTTACCATTGGGTTTCGCTATTGAGGTCAGTTTCCGCATTTGAAATCTTTCGGCAGACTTACTCCGATCAAATAACGCCTGAGCGTATTGTTGAATTATTGGTTTTTAACTCCCAACTTCCAAGGTCTCTCAATAAGTGTGTTAACGAACTTTTGCTAATCATTAACTTACTTAAAAATAGTAAATCAAAAGAAATCGAACGTTTAATTGGAAAATTAAAATCAGAACTAGATTATTCAACCATCGAAGATATTTATTCTGAGGGTCTAGATCAATTCATTCAACGTTTTTTAGAAAAAATTAATCATATTGCCGATGAATTTAGTAGCACCTATTTAATTCCGTTATCAGGCTAAGAATTCATGCGTTATATCATCACCCATCGAACCGAATATTTGTATGAACGCTCCGTGCATCATTCTATTCAGGAGCTTCGTCTAACGCCTCAAGACTCAACAAATCAATTATTAGATCGTTGGAAAATTAATGCCCCAAGTAAATTAACTGAATCAATTGATGCTTTTGGTAATATTTGCCATGTTTTTGTTCTTGACAATAACTACTCAGGAATGCTGATTGAAGCTAGGGGTGAAGTTCTAACGAAAGACCAGTATGTATTTGCTGATTCAAAATCAGCTGTGTCATCCTACTATCTCATTCAACAAACACCCTTGACAGAACCCTCTGATGAGATGAAACATTATTTGCTTGGAAAGAAAATTACTCATCCAACATTAGAATCCATTATGCAAATAGCATTAGAAATCCAAGAAAATATTGTCTATGAAAAAGGGATGACGAATGCAAACACCACTGCCTCTGAAGCCTGGAAGCTAAAAAAAGGGGTTTGCCAAGATCATTCCCACATCATGCTAGGTCTTTGTCGTTATTTAAAATTACCGGCACGTTATGTGAGCGGCTATTTTTATGATGAATACTCTTCTGATTTGGCCAGTCACGCTTGGGTAGATGTTTGTTTTGATATTGAAAATGCAATTTGGCACAGTATTGATATTACTAATGGTTGTTTTAGTAATGAACGCCATATTCGTCTAGCTATTGGTCGTGACTACTCCCATGTTGCTCCAGTCAAGGGAATTCGTTCAGGCGGCGGGATTGAACAATTAAATTCTAAAGTGACGATTGAAAAGTGTTAAATTTATAAATTACTAAAACTTTATTATTCACTGACATGACCTATTGCGTTGCTATTTGCCTTCAAGAAGGATTAGTTTTTTTATCGGATACACGCACGAATGCAGGTGTCGACGATATTGGCACATTCCGCAAAATGACCCTTTATCAAAAGTCAAATGACCGTATTTTTACTTTACTTAGCTCCGGTAACTTAGCAATTTCTCAATCCGTCCGTGAAATTATTACTCAAGGTACGATGTTTGATGGAGTCAATATTTGGAATGCAACTAGTTGCTATGATGCAGCAATCGTCGTTGGAATGGCCATCCGCAAAGTAAAAGAACGTGATGAAAAATCATTACTCAGTGCTGGGATTGACTTTAACTGTAGTTTTATTTTTGGCGGGCAAATCGCAGGCGAAAAACCTCGTTTGTTTAGTATTTACTCTGCTGGTAATTTTGTGGAATCCACTCTAGAAACCTGTTATTTCCAAATTGGCGAGGCAAAATATGGCAAGCCAATACTTGACCGTGTTATTAAATATAAAACGCCACTTGATTTAGCTACTAAGGTTGCCCTGATCTCAATGGATTCAACCTTAAAAAGTAATATATCCGTTGGTCTACCACTAGATCTTTTTGTATACCCTACCAATTCATTTTCAAAAGAAAAAGCTATTACTATTGATGAGAATAATCCCTATTTTTCAATGATTAGAGATTTGTGGGGTCAAAAATTAACTGAAATTGTCACGTCTATTCAAGAGCCCAATTGGGAAAATGATCAGCAATTATTACCGATACTGACTTTACCCAAAAAACTAGGCCCTATTCCCGTCATCGAGAATGAAGCCTAGTTTATTTATGATTTAAGATTTAGCTAAATCTTGCCAGGTTTGAATCACTGTATCTGGGTTTAAAGAAATCGAAGTAATTCCTTTTGCAGTTAACCATCTTGCAAAATCAGGATGATCAGAAGGTCCTTGCCCACAGATTCCAATATATTTGCCTTTGGCTAAGCATGCTTGAATTGCTTTTTCTATCAAATAAAGAATCGCGGGATCTCTTTCATCAAAATCAATTGCAAGAAGCTCCATGCCAGAGTCTCGATCTAATCCTAAAGTCAATTGGGTTAAGTCGTTAGAGCCAATGGAGAATCCATCAAAATACTCTAAGAAATCATCCGCCAAGATGGCATTTGAAGGAATCTCACACATCATAATAATTCTTAAATCATCTTGACCACGTATTAATCCGTTAGAAGCTAATAATCCAATCACGTTTTCAGCTTGTTTTACTGTTCTAACAAATGGAATCATGATTTCAAGATTACTTAAGCCCATGTCATTTCGAACCCTTTTAATGGCAGTGCATTCCATCTCAAATGCTTTTGCAAAATCAGCTGCTAAATATCGAGAAGCACCCCTAAAACCTAACATCGGATTTTCTTCATCAGGCTCATAGCGAGATCCGCCGATGAGTTTTTTGTATTCATTTGATTTAAAGTCAGATAAGCGAACAATGACAGGTTTTGGATAAAATGCTGCAGCTATCGTGGCAATACCTTCTGCTAATTTATCAATATAAAAAGCCTGTGGACTTGCATGCCCACGGGCAATACTTTCTACAGCGATTTTTAAATCAGAGTCAACATTCGGATATTGCAATATTGCACTCGGATGTACACCAATATTATTATTGATAATGAACTCTAGTCTTGCAAGGCCAACACCTTGGTTAGGAATTTGGCAAAAATTAAAGGCTAATTGAGGATTGCCTACGTTCATCATGATTTTGACTGGTATTGCAGGTAACTGACCTCGATGAACTTCACTCACCTCTGTTTCAATTAATCCATCGTAAATTTTTCCTTCATCACCTTCGGCACAGGAAACAGTCACCATAGAACCATCTTTGAGAACTTCTGTGGCATCACCACAGCCAACAACTGCAGGAACACCTAATTCACGAGCAATAATAGCGGCGTGACAGGTTCTTCCACCACGATTAGTCACAATGGCAGAGGCTCTTTTCATGACAGGCTCCCAATTAGGATCGGTCATATCCGCAACTAATACATCGCCTGGTTGAACTCGGTCCATTTCAGACGGATCATGGATAATACGTACGGGCCCAGCACCAATTTTTTGGCCAATAGCACGACCATGGGTCAGCACCGTTGAGTTACCCTTAAGTTGGTACTTTAACTCCGCCTGATTACCGGCCTGGCTTCTTACAGTCTCGGGTCTAGCTTGGAGGATGTAAATTTTTTCATCCACACCATCTTTGCCCCACTCAATATCCATTGGTCTTTGATAATGCTCTTCAATAATTAACGCATATTGGGCCAACTCAATAACATCCTCATCATTTAATGAATAACGGTTGCGGGCTTCCAAGGGAACATCAACTGTTTTAACACGACCTTCTTCTCCCACTTCAGTAAATCGCATTTGAATTAATTTAGATCCTAAATTACGACGAATGATAGGATATTTACCATTTCGTAATGATGGTTTAAAAACATAAAACTCATCAGGATTAACGGCGCCTTGCACGACAGTTTCACCAAGACCATAACTAGAGGTAATAAATACAGCATCTTGAAAGCCGGACTCAGTATCTAAAGTAAACATGACGCCTGATGAGGCCTTATCAGACCGAACCATGCGTTGAACTCCAGCAGAAAGAGCTACTTCTGCATGTAAAAATCCTTTATGTACACGATAGGAAATCGCTCGATCGTTGTAGAGTGATGCAAATACCTCTTTAATTCGTAAAAGAACATCTTCTATACCAACGACATTTAAGTAACTTTCCTGTTGACCAGCAAATGATGCGTCAGGTAAATCCTCTGCAGTAGCTGAAGACCTGACGGCAAATGATCCAAGACTATCTGCATCTAATTTTGCAAAAGCTGCACGTACTTCTTTTTCTAGTCGATCTTGTAAGGGCACTTCGATGATCCATCGACGTATGTCCTGCCCTGCAGCGGCTAGGGCTTTTACATCATCTATATTGAGCCCAGCTAAGCGATCAATGATACGTTGAGTCAATTGATGGTGACTTAAAAAATCACGAAAAGCTAGTGCAGTCGTCGCAAAACCAGTTGGTACTCGAACTCCTTTAGAATGAAGTTGTGAAATCATTTCCCCTAAAGAGGAGTTTTTACCGCCAACAATTTCAACGTCAGCCATGCGTAACTCTTCAAATGGAATAACATAAGCATTTTGGTGGGACTCTGTAGACATAGATACTCTCTAAAAATTGAAATCTGTACTTATTAATATACTAATTTTATCAGCCTAACTTTATATGACGAATAAACCACGCACTGTATTTATTGTTTCAGATGGAACAGGCATTACTGCAGAAACCTTTAGTCACTCAATTTTGGCCCAATTTGAAACTGAATTTAAGCAAATTCGCATTCCTTTTGTGAATACGATCGAAAAAGCTCGTCAAGCACAAAATGAAATTAACAGCAATTTCATGAAAAACGGTGTAAAACCTATTGTTTTCAGCACCTTAGTGAATCCAGAAATTAATGATTTGATGAATTCTTCACAAGCAATGGTTTTAGATATGTTTCATACTTTTGTTGCCCCACTGGAAATAGAACTTGAGTTGAAATCTACGCACGCAATGGGTCGGTTTCACCAAAACATTGAAACTGAAAGTTATAAAAATCGTATTGAAGCAATCAACTTCTCCCTTGCACACGACGATGGTCAATCCCATAAAAACCTAGAAGAAGCAGATGTCATATTAGTTGGCGTTTCGCGCAGTGGTAAAACGCCAACCTGTCTTTATCTAGCAATGCAATACGGTATCAAATCCGCTAATTACCCTTTGATACCTGATGATTTTGAAAGAGGTGTGCTGCCTTCTGAGTTGAACAAATATTATTCAAAACTGTTCGGTTTAACGATTGAAGCACAAAGGCTATCTCAAATTCGTCATGAAAGAAGGCCGGGTAGTAAATATGCTTCCCTTGAAAACTGTCGATACGAAATTAACGAAGCTCAAGCAATGATGGCACGATATAACATCCCATGGTTGTCATCCACGCACAAATCCATTGAGGAAATTTCAACGACTATCTTACAGCTCATTAAATCTGATAAAACTGCGTATTAATCAAAAATTATGACGAATTCGTCTGGCTTCAAATAAGCAAACTGCTGCAGCTGCAGATACATTTAAAGACTCAACACCAACCTCTTGAGGGATATAAATCTTCGTGCTGTGCTCTAAAAATAGTTTGCTAACTCCCTGCCCTTCATTGCCAAAAATAAAGGTGTGAGGTTTTGCTAAGGCATCTCCTAATTGATATAAGTTATGGGCAGAATCATCTACAGCAGTAGCATATATATTTTGAGATGATGATTGAATGATGGTTTGAGGGTCCATCATCTCTTCAATCTCAAGCTGGAGATGTGCACCCATTGCAGCTCGTAAGACCTTGTTGGACCAAATATTGGCCGTTCCTACCGTACATACAATACGGTGATACCCTGCCGCAGAAGCAGTTCGTAGGATAGTTCCAACATTACCGCTATCTTGAATAGCATCTAAGACTATCGTATCGACTTGATCTCCAAATGGGCTGATAACCTGGGGAATTTCTATCATTGCCATCAAACAAGGTCCATTGACCACACTACTAAAAGAAGACTTCATGCTATCTTCAATCATGATCAAATCTGGAAATTCACAATCATTTTCTTGACACTTTTCAATTAAGTGCTCCAATGTAGCGAAGATCTCTGGATTTTGAATATCTTGTATCGATGTCACGATGGTTTTTATCTGATAAAGTCGCTTAGAACGTATCCAAGCATCTACCAAATGTATTCCTTCAATACATGCAAGGCCAGACTCTTTACGTAATTTAGCAGACCTTGACCCAGCCTCAAGGTGTATTTTGATTTGTTTCATTACCTCGTTTTGAGGTGATTGTACAAGTCTAAAATAAGATGCAATATCAACCATGCTGCTCTCGTGAGTGCAATTTCTTGATGGGTCCAAAAGTTAAGCGATATCCTGGAACTAAACCTAACTCAGCTATTTTTTTTAAATGAAGAACCGTCGGATAACCCATATGTTGATCAAATCCATATTCTGGATATTGTTGATGTAATGCCATCATTTCTCGATCTCTAGTAACTTTTGCAAGGATTGATGCGGCTGAGATACAAGATTCGGTCGCATCACCCTTAATGATCGTTTGAGTTTGGATAGGCAAGATTGGAGCACGATTGCCATCAATTAATAGTAGTGTAGGTATTATTTCAAATTGCGTAGTCAAGTGTTCTACAGCACGTTTCATCGCCATCATCGTGGCCTGAAGTATATTGACCTCATCAATTTCCTCTGGACTTGCGTAACCAATTCCCCAAGCTAATGCATGATTTAAGATTTCTTGATACAGATAATCCCTTTTTTGTGGAGTGAGTTTTTTGGAATCTTTAAGACCTTCTATCGGATGGGCGGGATTCAATATCACTGCACCTGCTAAAACATTTCCGACCAAAGGCCCCCTGCCAGCTTCATCAATTCCACAGATGAATTCCATATTAATATTTAATCAGATTTAGAACGTATCGTTTGCGCAATCGCTTGAGCAACGAGCGTTTCTGTGGGTTGTTTGAGAAGGATGTGTAACTCCTCGAATATAGAAACTAATGAAGCTACTTGATTGGGACGATCTAACCATTCTAATGTGCCTCTTGCTAAGACCTCGGGCTTTGCTTGTTCTTGTAATAACTCTGGAACGACAAAACTTTGGCAAAGAATATTCGGTAATCCAACATAAGGTAAATAACCTTGTCGTTTCATGATTTGAGCGGTTAACCAAGGAACAGAATAAGAGATGACCATCGGCTTTTTCCATAACGCTGCTTCTAAGGTTGCTGTCCCACTTGCAATTAATACTGAATCAGCAGCTTCGAGAATGAGGCTTGAGTTTTCGGTAATTAATTCAATTTGGATATCAGCAGAATGCTGTAACGCTTCTTGTTTTAAAAATGCTAATGCGGACCCAAGTTTAGGGGTCGCTACAGGGGTTAAAAATCGTATTTTATTTCCATGGGTTTTGTGCATGATCACCATGGCATCAAAAAAGCCTTTTGCAATATACTTTATTTCTGATTCTCGGCTTCCTGGCAAAACTGCAATGATTGTCTCATTGGCCGCAATTGGACCATAACTTAATAAACCCAGATTTGATAACTGTTCCTTTGCTCCCTGAGGATTAGGTTGCATAGGAATTTGATTGGCTAGTGGATGCCCCACATAAGTTGCCTGCATTCCAACATCGTGATAAATTTTTGGCTCAAAAGGAAATATGCAAAGCATATGATCTACTGATTTTTTTATGCTATTTATACGGTGATATCTCCATGCCCAAATGGATGGACTAATGTAATGTATCGTAGGAATTTTCATTTGACGACATTTTTTTTCAATGGCCAAATTAAAATCAGGTGCATCAATGCCTATGTAAACATCAGGTCGCTCTTCTTCGATTCGTTCAGTCAGCTCCCGTCTGATTTTTAAGATCTTCGATAAGTTACTTAAAACTTCTACATAACCTCGAACACTTAAGACATCCATTGGCCAAGATGACTCAAACCCTAAGGCTTGCATTTTTGGGCCACCAATTCCAAAGAAACGACTATCGGATAATTCTGAGTGCTGCTGAATACCATGTAAAAGCTGTCCGGCAAGCATATCTCCAGAAGGCTCACCTGCTACGCAGGTAATCAAATACGTCATAGTTTAGCGAATGATTCCACGAGTTGAAGCACTAATAAACTTCAAAAATTCATTAATTTTTTCAACACCATCTGGTAATAATGAAGTGCCTTCATAACCAGAATGGATCATCTCCTGAATCGCTAATTTGGCTTGTTCAAAAGTTAAACCATCTTTATATAAAAGGCGATAGGCATGCCGTAAAGCAGTAATCGTTTCAGGTGAAAAACCACGCCGCTTAAGCCCCTCAGCGTTTAAACCATGAGGCTGTGCTTTATCACCAGCAGCAATCACAAAAGGTGGAATATCCTGAACAAGTGCAGAAGCACCGCCAAGCATCGAGTGTTGACCAATACGAACAAATTGATGGACGCCAGACATACCACCTAAAATGGCCCAATCCTCAACAACCACATGGCCCGCAATCTGTGCGTTACTAGAAAAAATAGTATGGTTTCCTACAACACAATCATGGGCAATATGGACATAAGCCATAATCCAGTTATCATCCCCAATACTGGTAACGCCCTTATCTTGAATAGTCCCTGTATGTATTGTTGTGAACTCACGAATCGTGTTTCGATCACCAATAATTAATTGTGTCGGCTCACCCTGATATTTCATGTCTTGTGGAACGCCACCTAGCGAAGAAAAATGACTAATGATATTGTCTTTACCAATTTGCGTATGGCCTTCAATTACGGTATGAGAACCGATCGATGAACCTTCCCCTATCTGTACGTGTGGCCCAATAATTGCGTAAGGACCAATACTCGCTTTAGGATGAATAACAGCTTGGGGATCAATCACCGCGGTAGGATGAATCAAAGACATGTTAGGCTTCCCTTTTTCTTAAGGCGCATAATAAATCAGCCTGACAGACGATATCCTCTCCAACCGTGGCATGCGCCTTGAACTTCCAAATACCACTTTTATATCTTTCAACCTCAGCATTCAGAATTAATTGATCACCAGGTAGAACTGGTTTTTTAAAACGAGCATTGTCAATACCAGCAAAGAAATATAAAGAATCTTCATCTTTTTCTTCTGAAAATGCTAACAATGCAGAAGCTTGAGCAAGTGATTCAAGGATTAAGACACCCGGCATTACAGGATAATCCGGAAAATGTCCTTGAAAAAATGGTTCATTTACAGATACGTTTTTTAGAGCTTTAATTCGAGACCGAGGATCTAGCTCTAATACTCGATCAACTAAAAGTATCGGATATCGATGAGGTAATAGTTTTAAAATTTTTTTAATATCTAAGTTGACTTCATTAACCATTTTTTATCTACTTTACTTTTTTTGTTAAATCTTTAATTTGTTGACGTAATTTATCAATACTACGCATGATTGCTGCATTTTTTTCCCATTGAGAATGGGAGGTAAACGGAAATACACCCGTGTAATGGGAGCCTGGTTCCTTAATGGATTTCGTAATGGAGGTTCCACCAGAAACAGTTGTTCGATCTGCAATTTTCAAATGGCCTGAAAAGTTAGAATAACCACCAATAACGCACAAACTTCCTAATTCAGTACTGCCAGCAACGCCCGAACAACCTGCCATTACAGTGTGTGCGCCAATCTTTACATTATGACCAATTTGAACATGATTATCGAACTTGCACCCATCTCCAATGATTGTATCTGCCATTGCACCACGATCAACGGTCATTGAGGCTCCACATTCAACATCGTTACCAATCATAACTCTTCCAGTTTGAGGAATTTTGACCCATTCGCCACCCTGAGCTGAAAAATCTGGAGCAAAGCCAAAGCCATCCGAGCCTATGACAACACCTCCATGTAAAATGCATCGCTTGCCAATCTGACAATCATCGTAAATCACTGTCATGGGGTGTATCGTCGTCCCTGAGCCAATTTGTACATTTATACCTAATCTGACATGCGAGACTAAATGAACTTTTTCGCCAAGTATTACCCCAGCAGCAACGGAACAAAATGGGCCAATCGTACAAGATTGAGGAATACTGGCAGATGGATGAACATCTGCCAAGGGATGAATACCCGCAACTAAAGGGCTTATATTTAATTGTTCAAAATATTGCCCTATCCTAGCGAATAAAGCATATGGATTGGGAGAGATTAAATAGGATTTGGTGTGTTCAGAGGCTTTTTTGACGAAAGTGTAATCACTCTGACTGAGGATTAAAACGCCAGCTTTACTGAGTAAGGCTTGTTGTCGATATAAGGGATTTACTAAGAACGAGATTTGCTGGTTCTCTGCAATATCTAAAGGAGCTAATCCTGTTAAAACTATATTAGAGTCACCATCTAAATCTGCGCCAAACTGACTAGCAAGATCGCCGAGGGTAATAGGTTTAAGCATCCCCGTTTAGGTCCACGTTATCTGTGGAATTACTTAGCGTTTAGAGCTGCGATCACTTCGTTGGTGATGTCAACTCTTGGACTTACAAAAGCTGCTTCTTGAACAACTAAGTCTAATTTTTTCTGTTCCACTATTGATTTTAAGACTTGATTAGCTTTTTCAAAAATTTTGGCACGTTCTTCTGCCCCTCTACGCTGAGTATCTTCAATTAATTCGCGTTGTTTACGTTGAATTTCACGATCACTATCGGCAAGCTCGCGTTGTTTCCGAATTCTTTCTGATTCTGGCATCACCGCAGCATCTTTATCCAATTGAGCTGCTTGAGTTTTAATCTTGGCGATGGCATCACGAACTTCTTTTTCGCGGTTACCAAACTCGCCTTGCATTTTAGCTTGAGCATCTTTGGCCATTTTCGATTCACTTAAAATACGATCTAAGCTAACAAAGGCGATTTTTGTACCTGCTTCTTGAGCATGAATAGGCTGGATAAAGAATGTTAAGCCAACCAAACTCAATAGAGACAGGTAATAACGGATATTTAACTGCTTCATGCCATTTTCCTTAAATAATTAAAAAGTTGTTCCAATTTGAAATTGGAAGTTTTGAATTTTATCCAAACTAGTTGTATTCAGAGGTACACCATAACTAAATTTTAATGGACCTAGTGGAGAAATCCAAGTAATACCAGCACCATATGAATACCTTAAATCTCCCACATTGGGGGCGCCATCATACACATTACCAGCATCAAAAAACACAAAAAAGCGTAAGGTTTTATCAGTTCCAGAACCGGGTACAGGGAATGCGTATTCTGCATTAAATACTGCTTTGGATGATCCACCGGTCGGTTGATAAATTCCTAAGTATTTATTTTCAACTTGTGGCCCTAATGATCCTGGTGTATAGCCCCGAACCGAGCCAATACCACCTATATAGTAATTTTTCGTAATTGGAAAAGGCTTATCCCCATAAGCCAGCCCATATCCCACTTGTGCACTCAGAGCAATCACATTAGTTTTGGTAAGGGGATAAAAATATTGATGTTGATAGAACAAGCGATAGTATTGCATTTTATCAATTGGCATTGAGACTTCAGCATTTGCCACTTGATAATGACCACTACTAGGAAGTAGCGCACTATCCCGACCGTCTTTTGCCCAACCTACTGACAATGGAATATTCCAAGAACTCCCAGAGTAATATCCGAGATGAGGATCATTTGGAGTGCCATCAACAACTGTCGGATCGTACCCAGATATGCTCGCAGCATATTGTTGATAAGTTAAAGGTGAGTTTTGGGTGGTATTGAGCTCTAATCTCTCGAACGCAGCGCCAACAAAATAGCGCCCCTTCTCTGAGTAAGGTATACCAAAACGTAAAGAAGTACCTGTATTAATAATGGTGTAATCCGAATCGCCTAGGTAATACAATGGGCGAGAAGTTCTATAGTAGACATCGGTGTATCTACTGATCCCATCTTCAGTAAAATACGGGTCAAATTGCGATAAGACTAAGGTTCGGTTCACCTGACTAGTATTAATGTTAAATCCAACGCTAGTTCCAGTACCAAATGCATTTTCTTGGTTAATACCAGCAGAAATTACAACTCCTTCAGAAGAAGAAAATCCAGCACCTAAACTCAAAGAGCCCGAAGGTTTTTCAGCAACTTTTACGTTCAAATCAACTTGATCAGTCGATCCTGATATTTCCTGAGTTCCAACATCTACCTCAGTAAAATAACCTAAGCGATTAATTCTATCTTTAGATAATTTTATCTTTTCACCGTCATACCAAGAGCTTTCTAACTGACGCATCTCTCGACGAATTACTGTATCCCTGGTTTTTGCATTACCTGAAATACTAATATTCCTAACATAAGCTCTTTTTCCAGGATCAACGACTAACAACATATCAACCAATTTTTCTTCTCTACGAAGATCCGGTTGAGGTGTAATGGTTGCAAAGGCATAACCGTATGTACTTAAGGCATCAGCGATTGCTTTTGTACCAAGATTTAATTTCGCAGATGAAAAAATTTCGCCAGGTTTAATAGGAATCAGAGCCTTAAACTCCTCTTCTTTACCAAACATTTCCCCACCTAACTTAATATCTTTAACTTTATATTGCTCACCCTCAAAAATATTGATGGTGACATACATCCCCTTTTTATCAGGTGAAATAGAAATTTGGGTAGAATCAATACGGAATTCTAAATAACCTTGATTCAGATAAAAAGATCGTATAGTCTCCAAATCGGCAGAAAGTTTTTGCTTCGAATAACGATTATTTTTAGAGTACCAGGAAAACCAACCACCAACGGAAAGCTGCATTTGGTTTCTAAGTTCTTTTTCACTGAATGCTTTATTGCCAATAATATTGATTTCAGAGATAGTGGAAACTATACCCTCTTCAATATTAAAATACACCGAAACTTGATTGCGCTCCCCAGGAGTAACAGTGGTTACAATTTCAGCATCATAAAAACCTTTGCTAACATACTGGCGCTTGATTTCTTGCTCAGCTTTATCTACAAGAGCTTTATCAAAATATCTTGCATCAGCTAATCCAATAGCCCTTAAGGCTTTTAAAATAGCTTCTTTTTCAAACTCTTTCATTCCTGTAAAGTCAACTTTAGAAATCGTAGGTCTTTCTTCAACTAAAACAATCAGGACACTATCCTCAACTTTGACTTGTACATCTTTAAAAAAACCAGTATTGAATAAACTTCGAATCGCATCGGCACCTTTAGAGTCATCAAAGGTTTCTCCAACTTTGACAGGCAAATAACTAAAGACAGTACCTGGCTCAACACGCTGTAATCCTTCAACACGAATGTCTTTGACAACAAAAGGTTCAGCCGCAAGACCAAACTCGCTATGAATCAAGGTTCCTATGCTAAATGCTAGAGCAACTGCGAGATGTAATTTATTTTTCTTAATATTCAACTAAATGGCTCTTAAATTCGATGTAATTATTGTCAGATTCATGCATAAATCCAATAGATTAGATTCTACACTCCATTATCCATGAAAAAGCCGAGATAAATCATTAAAAACAGCAATTCCTGTAAGGATTAGTATTCCTAGTACACCCAATTTTGATGTAAATTCCCTCACGTTGGCCGACACAGCTTTCCCACGTATTAATTCAAAAAAATCAAAGACTAATTGACCACCATCCAACATAGGTAAGGGCAAAAGATTCATGAGACCTAAACTTATACTAATAAGAACCAAAAAACCTATATATGCTGTGAATCCTGAATTAGCCGATTGACCAGCCATACCAGCAATTCCTATAGGACCACTGATCTGATTTAAAGAAGCTTTACCTGTAATTAAAGACCAAATACTTAGGGATGAAACCGCAGTAATGTCACTAACTCTTTCAAATGATCGCGAAATTGACTCAATAATGCCAAGTTCTAGGCGAAACGTCGGTAAAGGATTATCTTTACTTAAAATCAAGCCTAACTGTAAGAACATATCATTTTTCAGCTGTAATGATTGAATTTCTTCATGAGTAAAAGCAACTCTAGTATCACCACTTCCCTCATGAGCTACTTGCAATACAAATCCGTGCTCACTCATCATTGATCTTAAAAGCTTCCATCGCAATCGATTCCAACTATCAATTGGCGTGAATTCAACACTCATGTCAACCCCATCAGAATCATCTGGTAGGAAGGCAAATCCCCTGACTTCATCACCATCTACTAATCCAGATTTTGCTGCGATCGAATTAGGAGGTGGTTCATCCAAAACAGCTTTTACCTGTAAAGGACCACTCATGTATAAAAAGAATAGGAAGACAAAAGCTAAGAGAAAATTAGCAAACGGACCTGCTGCAACAACACTGGATCTCTTCCATAATACTTGCTGATCGAATGCGTGTGCAATTTGTTCAGCATTTAAGTTCGTGTGTGTTCGAGTATCTATCATCTTGACATATCCACCCAAAGGAATAGCGGATAAAACAAATTCAGTTCCTAAAGGCTTACTTGGTTTTTTTCGAAATAACACTGGACCAAATCCTATAGAAAATCGCTCTACAGCAATACCACACCATTTGGCAACTATATAGTGACCAAACTCATGAAATCCTACCAATATCACAATTGCGACTAAAAAAGAAATCAGAGTCATTGTCGTGTCTCCAAAATATATTGTCTTGTTTTTTCTCTTGCAAGTTGATCTACTGATAAAACTAACTCTAAAGAACTAGCAGGTTCGGATGGTATATTTTCTAATACTTGTGCAATGATTTGTACAATTTGCGGATAGGTAATCTGCCGATTCAAAAAGCTCTCTACTGCAATTTCATTAGCAGCATTCATAATCGCTGGAGCTGTCCCTTTTAATCTTGCAGCTTCTCGAGCAAGAGGAATGGCAGGAAACCGCTTTACGTCAGCAGGCATAAAATTTAACTGTCCAAGCTGCATCATATCTAATGGCTTAACTCCCGAGGTGATTCTTTGTGGCCAGCCCAAGCCAAACGCAATTGGAGTCCGCATATCAGGCTCTCCAAGCTGTGCAAGTAATGAACCATCAACATATCTTACTAAGGAGTGAATGACGCTTTGTGGATGTATCACAATCTGAATTTTTTCTTGTGGCATTTGAAAAAGCCACATTGCTTCTATCAATTCAAGCCCTTTATTCATCATCGTAGACGAGTCAACCGAAATTTTTCTACCCATCACCCAATTCGGATGCGCGCAAGCTTCTTCAGGTGTTACATGAATCAATGTTTCTAAAGATCGATGTAAAAATGGCCCGCCAGAAGCGGTAAGAAGAAGCTCTTCAAGCTCCAGAGGATTACTTTGTTTATTATGTGGCAAACATTGATATATCGCATTATGTTCACTATCTATTGGTAATAGCTCCGCCCCACTTTGAGCAACAACATCCATTAAAATTTGACCAGACATAACTAATGCTTCTTTGTTGGCCAATAGAATTCTTTTCCCTGCCTTAGCAGCTTCAATGGTGGGCATTAAACCTGCGGCTCCTACTATTGCAGACATCACCGTATCGACTTGATGATGCATCACAGCCTCAATTAAACCTTGAGGACCAAACAATACTTGAGTAGAAGAATTTGGCAAAAGTGATTTTAATTTTTCAGCTAATTCAGAACTAGCAACAACTGCAATATCTGGCTGAAATTGTATGCATTGTTTGGCTAATTTCTCAATTTGAACATTAGCAGTTAAAGTTTTCACTCTAAACAAATCAGGATGGCGAGCAACTACATCTAGGGTGTTCTCCCCTATCGAGCCAGTAGATCCTAAAATACATAAGCCTTTCATGATATTCCTTGAATACATAATGCAGCAATTGGCAAAACAGGTAATAAAGCGTCAAGACGATCTAAAACACCACCATGACCTGGCAATAGCCCACTACTATCCTTCATTCCTGATAATCTTTTGAGCTGGGATTCAAACAAATCCCCAACAACACTCATTCCAGATAAAAAGATACATAAAGGAATTAAAACTATCCGACTATTGTGTTCTGCGAACATATTGAAAAAGTTATTCGAAGATATATTAAAAGAGTAAAATATAAGTCCTAAAATGCACACAGCTACCATACCACCAATAGCTCCTTCAATCGATTTACCTGGGCTTAATTGGGGCGCCAATTTATGCTTGCCAAATTGCTTTCCAGTAAAATAAGCGCCAATATCAGCAGTCCATACAATCATCAGCACAGAAAGTAAAACCCATAATCCTTTATCTCTTAAAACCGTAAAGGCATACCAATTACTCACAAAAATAATGACGCCAACAATGGCTAGTAACCCACCATTATTCTTAATCGAAAACTGCAATTTGCGACTTAAGATAAATGGTACTCCGAGCAGCCAAAAAATGATACTAACCCATAAGACACCAATCATCAGATGACTCAGTGTTTCAGTAAGAGCATGATCAGTTGATTGGATGCTATAAATCAATGTGAGTAACAATGCTTCTATAAATAAGCTGTAATAAATCGGAAATTTTGATTGCTTACCCCAAATAAATCTACCCCATTCCCAAGAAGCTAGAGATATCAGGATTGAAACTACTAATGAAAGAATAATGGTTGGACTTAAAAAAAGAACGGGGATAAATAAGGCTAATAAAACGATCGCCGTGATGAAACGCGTTTTAAGCATTTTTGACGATAGTTTTTTCTAAGATCTGTAAACCTGTTTGCCCAAATCGACGCTCACGCTTTCTAAACCAAATTAAACTTTCTTCAAAAGCTTTTGTGTCAAAGTCCGGCCAAAATGTATTTGTGAAGTACATTTCTGTATAGACTAATTGCCATAATAAAAAATTACTAATGCGCTGCTCGCCCCCAGTTCGAATAAACAAGTCAGGCTCTGGTGCATAAGACATGGCTAAATGAGGATGAAGCCAAGCTTCATTGATAATGGCAGGATCAATTTGCGGATTTTGAGCAAGTGCTTTGCGTGTAGCATTTAAGATATCCCAACGACCCCCATAGTTAGCCGCGATCGTTAGAACTAATCCCGTATTATTTTCAGTTAAGCGTTCCGCAACTTCAACTCGTTTTTGTATGTTTTCCGGAAACCCACTCATATCTCCAATGAGCCTTAAACGAATATTATTCACATGAAGACGGGCAACTTCTTTATCTAAAGCTTTAAAGAATAAATTCATTAAAAAATTAATTTCATCCTTTGGACGACGCCAATTTTCAGAACTAAAAGCAAAGAGGGTTAAAAACTCAACACCATGAGATGAGCATTGCTCAACAATGTTACGAACGACCTCTAAGCCTTTAGAATGTCCAGCGACCCTAGGTAAAAAACGCTGATTCGCCCAACGACCATTACCATCCATAATGATCGCAATATGTCGAGGAATCACACTAGTTTTAGGTACTTCTATGGTTGAACTATTAATAACTTACTCCATCAGAATATATATTTCAATGACTAAACTGTCATGATTTCTTTTTCTTTTTCCTGCACAATTTTGTCGATTTCGGTAACAAAACGATCTGTACGTTTTTGAACATCATCTTGCGATCGACGCTCATCATCTTCAGAGATTAACTTATCCTTAGTTAATTTCTTGAGAGATTCATTTGCATCACGTCTTAAGTTACGAATCGCGATCTTCGCATCTTCACCCTCTGACTTGACGACCTTTACTAAATCACGTCGACGCTCTTCAGTTAATGCGGGCATCGGTATACGAATCACATTACCTTGAGTTGCTGGGTTCAATCCCAAATCAGAATCACGAATAGCTTTTTCAACTACCGCAATCATATTTTTCTCCCAGGGAGTGGCCGTAATTGTTCGCGCATCTGCTAAACCTAAAGCAGCTACTTGAGAAATTGGGGTTGGATTTCCATAATAATCTACTTGAATATGCTCCAATAAACCGGTACTTGCTCTGCCTGTACGGATTTTCGCCAAAGCACCCTTTAAAGACTCTATAGATTTATTCATTCTTTGATCTACATTAGATATAACTTCATTTGCTGACATAACAGTTCCTTAATTAAACATGTACTAAAGTGCCTTCTTGTTCCCCATTCACTACTCGGAGTAAAGACCCTTGTTTAAATATTGAAAATACTTTTATAGGTAATTGACGATCTCTGCACAATGCAAATGCTGTAGCATCCATTACTTGTAAATTCTTAATAATGGCCTCATCAAAACTAATAGATTCATACAAGGTTGCATTTGAATCTTTATTCGGGTCGCTTGAATAAATACCATCAACTTTAGTGGCCTTTAAAACAATATCAACGCCCATTTCAGCACCACGCAAAGCTGCTGCAGTATCGGTCGTAAAAAATGGATTTCCTGTACCTGCAGCAAAAATAACCACTTTGCCCTCATTCATGTGACGAATAGCCTTTGGTCGTATATAAGGCTCCACAACTTGATCCATTCTTAAAGCAGACTGAACACGAGCTTCAACGCCTTTTTTGCGTAATGCATCCTGAAGCGCCAAAGAGTTCATCATGGTTGCAAGCATTCCCATATAGTCTGCAGTCGCTCGGTCCATACCAGCTGCACCGCCAGCAACACCTCTGAAAATATTGCCTCCACCAATCACAATGGCTAGCTTGATACCTTGCTGAACTACCTTAGCAATTTCTGTCACCATCTGATCTATCGTCGTAGGATTGATTCCATAAGAATCATTCCCCATTAAAGCCTCGCCAGATAATTTAAGAAGTACACTCTTATAGGCAGGCATATAGGTTCTTTCTATTTACGATAATAATTACATTATAAAGGGCTAAAAAAGAGGCGCCTAAAAAGCGCCTTTTTTTTAATTAAAACAAACTCTTAAGCGGTACCTTTAGCTGCTGCAACTTGAGCTGCAACTTCTGCCGCAAAATCGTCCTGACGCTTTTCAATACCTTCACCAACAACGTACATCGTGAACGATTGGATACTTGTATTGTTTTCTTTCAACATTTGCTCAACAGTCTGCTTATCATTTTTTACAAATGATTGATTTAAAAGAGAAACTTCTTTTAAATACTTTTGAATCGAGCCTTCAACCATTTTTGCTACGATTTCTGGTGGTTTGCCTGATTCAGCCGCTTTTTGTTCAGCAACACTTTTTTCGGCAGCGATTTTATCTGCAGGCACATCAGCAGTTGATAAAGATACCGGCTTCATAGCAGCAATATGCATAGCGACATCTTTTGCCGACGTCTCATTACCAGAAAACTCCACCATGACACCAATTCGAGTTCCATGCAGATATGACACCAATGATGCGCCTTGGTGGAAAACTTTGAAGCGACGAATTGATATATTTTCACCAATACGACCAATCAACTCTGTACGAACTTGCTCAACTGTCTTTCCATCTAATGGCAATGCAGATAATGCAGCAACATCATCATTTGCTATATGATGCTGAACAGCTAACTTGGCACAGTCCTGAGAGAACTTTAAGAAATCATCATTTTTAGAAACGAAATCCGTTTCGCAGTTAATTTCTATCAAGGTACCTTGAGTACCATCAATAAAAGAAGCTATAACGCCCTCAGCAGTAACTCTAGATGCTGCTTTACTGGCTTTACTTCCTAATTTAACGCGCAAAATCTCTTCAGCACGAGCCATGTCGCCTTGTGCTTCAGTTAAAGCTTTTTTACACTCCATCATGGGGGCATCGGTCTTGGCCCGAAGCTCTCCCACCATTCCAGCTGTTATTGCTACCATTAATCTTCCCGCCCTTCTTCGACTTGATCTTCTACAGTTGCTTCTTTAATTGACTCTAGCACTTGGTTAACAGAATTTGCTTTACCTTCTAAGATTGCATCTACCATTCCACGTACATATAGAGTGACCGCTTTACTTGAGTCATCGTTTCCAGGAATGATGAAATCAACGCCCTCTGGTGAGTGATTAGTATCCACTACGGCTATGACAGGAATACCAAGTTTTTTTGCTTCTGTTAAAGCAATCTTGTGATACCCAACGTCTATAACAAATACCGCTTCAGGAATACCACCCATGTCCTGAATTCCACCTAAAGACTTTTGTAATTTATCAATTTCACGCTCATTCATCAGTGCTTCTTTTTTGGATAAACGATCCCACTCGCCATTCTCTCGAGCAGTAGTCATTTCTTTCAAGCGCTTGATAGAACCTTTCACAGTTTTAAAGTTGGTTAAAGTACCGCCTAACCATCTTGCATCTACATAAGGCATCCCTGCACGGGTGGCTTCTTCAGCAATAATTTCTTTAGATTGGCGTTTTGTTCCAACAAATAAAATAGTGCCCCGATTGGAAGCAATATTTTTTGCAAACTTAATCGCCTCTTCATACATCGGAAGAGTTTTTTCTAAATTAATAATATGAATTTTATTACGATGACCGAAAATATAAGGGGCCATCTTAGGGGACCAGAATCTGGTTTGGTGGCCAAAATGGCAACCAGCTTCGAGCATTTGACGCATTGTCACTGACATAATTTCTCCTTAGGGTTTAAACTAAAGTCAAATCCTGATTACGCTTGAAAGCGGCACCCCGGATGGTTTGACTCGTGATTCTTTGTTGATAAATAAAAAATATTCATCTAAACAAAGTCTTAGCATTATAAACTACTTTGAGCCATAATTCAAATATGAAATCAATATTTAAAGATGAATCTGATTTAAATGGCATGCGTCATGCCGGCAAATTAGCCAGCGAAGTTTTGGATTTTATTACCCCACATATTCAAGAAGGTGTCAGTACTAATACGATTGATCGCTTGTGCCATGAATATATGCGTGATATACAACACACTATTCCTGCGCCTCTCAACTATCAACCCCCGGGATATCCCCCCTTTCCCAAGTCCATTTGCACATCTGTTAATGATGTGATTTGCCATGGCATACCAGGTGAGAGAGTCTTAAAATCAGGGGATATCGTGAATCTTGATATTACTGTCATCACCCCAGATGGATACTACGGAGATACTAGCCGAATGTTTTTGGTCGGTGAAGCATCAATTATGTCTACCCGTTTATGCCAAATTACCTTTGAGTGCATGTGGCTAGGTATTGCTCAAGTGAAGCCAGGTGCTCGTCTTGGAGATATTGGCTACGTGATTCAAACCCATGCTGAAAAAGCGGGATATTCCGTCGTTCGTGAATATTGCGGACACGGAATTGGTAAGGTTTTCCACCAAGACCCCCAAATTTTGCACTATGGTAAACCAGGAAATGGTGAATCTTTAGTTGAAGGCATGACTTTTACGATTGAACCGATGATCAATGCAGGGCGGAGAGAAATTCGAACAATGCCTGATTTGTGGACGGTTAAAACCAAAGATCGTAGTTTATCTGCGCAATGGGAACATACAGTGCTGGTTACTGCCTCTGGAGTGGAAGTTTTAACTGTTTCTGAACATTCCCCTATTCCACCTGAAATAGTAAGGCCATTGTTTGGCTCTACTTTTCCACCCAAGTCTTAATCCATGAACTATTTTCTCGAAATGAAGACTGAAATCTTCAAGGCTTTTGAAGAAAATCATCAGGTAAGCACATTAACAAAAGGTTTAAGCATTGCTGCGGGTAAAGTCCTAGAAAAAGCATGGCTTGATAGCGGAATGAATTCTTTACCAGCAGAAGAGTCGCCATGCTTAATTGCGGTTGGTGGATTTGGACGACATGAATTATTCCCTTTTTCTGATGTTGATATACTTCTTTTACTTCAATCATCTCCATGCAACTCACCTGATTCCCCTTTCACACAAAAAATAGAAAAGTTCATTACTCTTTGTTGGGACTTGGGCTTAGAAATTGGATCTTCTGTTCGAAGTATTGATGAATGTATCGAGGAGTCAATTAAAGATGTTACTGTTCGCACTTCGTTGTTAGAAGCTAGATTTCTATTTGGTAATAAAAAATTATTCCAACGTTTCGAATCTAAATTTGATGAAATTTTAGATCCTAAATCTTTCTTTCTAGAAAAACTTTTGGAACTTCGTCAGCGCCATCAAAAATATCAAAATACTCCCTACTCTTTAGAGCCTAACGTCAAAGAAAGTCCAGGTGGCCTAAGAGATATTCAAGTCATTTTGTGGATGACCCGAGCAGCAAAGTTTGGTAACACATTTAGGGATTTAAATAAACGAGGGATTATTACGGGTCGTGAAGCTACTGAATTAACAAAAAACCATAAACTTCTTCAAACGATTCGTGCACAGATTCATTTAATTAGCCACCGCCGCCAAGATCAAATCGCCTTCGAAATTCAAAATCCATTGGCAGAAAAATTTGGTCTTGTTAACTCTCCAGAAAAAAGAGCGAGCGAACAAATTATGCGTCGCTATTACTGGGCGGCTAAAGCAGTTACACAACTCAATGAAGTTTTGATTCAAAATATTGAGGCTTTGTTGTTCCCCAAAGAAGCGCAAAATATTCGATCTATTTCTGAAAACTTTATAGAACGTCAAGGACAATTAGATATTATTGACCCTTTGCTCTTTACTAAAAGACCTGATCAAATTTTAGCTACATTTGTTTTTCTAGCGAATACAACTGGCTTGACCGGACTATCCTCCCAAGTCCTAAGAGCTCTTTATAACGTGCGCGAACTCATGGATGCACAGTGGCGTAATAACCCCATTAATCGCTCACAATTTTTAAAAATAATTCAGTCCCCTCAAGGTGTTCATCGCTCGCTAAATATCATGAATCAAACGAGTGTTTTAGGTCGATACCTGCCCCCCTTTAGAAAAATTGTTGGTCAAATGCAGCATGATTTATTTCATGTCTATACAGTCGATCAACATATTTTGACGGTATTGAAAAATGTGCGTAGATTCTTTGTTCCTGAGCTATCCCATGAATTCCCTTTCTGTAGTGAACTTGCTGCCAACTTTGATAAACCGTGGCTGATTATTCTTGGGGCTTTATTTCATGATATCGCTAAAGGGCGAGGAGGCGATCATTCGGATCTTGGTAAAAAGGATGTCAAAAAATTCGCGTCGCAACACGGCCTCTCTAAAGAAGATACTGATCTGATTATTTTCCTAGTGGCGCAACATTTAAGCATGAGTCAAATCGCTCAAAAAATGGATATTTCGGATCCAGAAGTAATTGAAATGTTCGCTAAAAAAGTTGGTGACGAAAGACATTTAACAGCCCTTTATTTGTTAACAGTTGCAGATATTCGTGGTACAAGCCCCAAGGTTTGGAATGCTTGGAAAGGTAAATTATTAGAAGATCTATATCGTCTTACTCTGAATTATCTCGGCGGGGCTAAGTTTGATACTTCATCTCAATTAGAAATTCGTCAGCAAGAGGCTATCGATCAATTAAGGTTTCATGGTCTACCTCAAAATGCTCATCTTGCATTTTGGAGAAATATTGACGTCGGGTTTTTCTTAAAGCACGATGCACAAGATATTGCCTGGATAACTAGGCATCTCTATCTTGTGATTGACTCTAAAATTCCGGTTGTGCAAGCTCGCTTGTCACCGATTGGAGAAGGTTTACAAATAGTAGTTTATGTAAAAGATCAATCCGATCTTTTTGCCAAAATTTGCTCTTATTTTGATCACAATGGTTTTTCAATTCAAGATGCCATCATTCACACTACTAAACATGGCTATGCATTAGATACTTTTCAAGTATCCTATCTGCAAGATGTTCAAGTATCAGAGTATCGTCCGATTATTCAAATGGTAGAGCATGAACTAGTTGAAATGCTTAAAAAAGATGGCCCATTACCGCCTGCCCAAAAAGGCAGAATTTCAAGACAATCAAGAACCTTTCCAATGCAACCAAGGGTTCAATTAATCCCTGATGAAAAAGGAGAATTGTTCATCCTATCTCTGACAGCCAATGATCGTGGAGGTCTTTTATATAGTATTTCTAAAATTTTAGCGAACCATCAAATTTCATTAAGGAACGCAAAAATTAATACCCTTGGCGAACGCGTTGAAGATACTTTGTTACTTGATGGTGAAAGGTTAAAACTGAATCCTAAACTTCAAATTCAAATTGAAACTGAACTTATCGAAGCTCTATCTGACTAATCCTGCATGTTTAAAAGCTCAAAAAAACTAGCTTCATCTAAGATAGAAATACCTAGGCTTTGGGCTTTTTCTAATTTACTTCCCGCATCCGATCCAGCCAGTAAATAATCTGTTTTACTAGAAACAGAACCAGCAACTTTAGCCCCTGCTCGCTCTAATAGTTCTTTTGCTTGATCTCGTGATAATGTGGATAAAGTACCTGTAATGACTACTGTTTTACCAATAAATGCTTTAATTCTGATTTCTTCTGAGACTTTTTCGATTGGATTAATTCCACAGGCCATCAACTGCTCAATGACCTCGATATTATGAGCCTGAGATAAGAAATCTCGAATAGATTGAGCGACAACAGGACCAACGTCTCTTACCTTTAACAATTCTTCTTCATCCGCAAGAATAAATGAATTTAAAGACCCAAAATACTTCCCTAAGTCTTTTGCAGTTGTTTCACCAACATGCCTAATACCAAGTGCGAAAATAACTCTCGCTAATGAAGACTGCTTCGATTGATCAATAGCGGTCAATAGATTGGTGGCTAATTTTTCGCCCATTCGGTTTAACCGCAATAAAGCATTTAATCCTAAACGATATAAATCAGATGGATTTCTAATGAGTTGTTCTGCAATTAATTGTTCAACTATTTTTTCTCCTAAGCCATCAATATTCATTGCACGCCGATGCGCAAAATGAATAATAGATTGAAGTTTTTGAGCGTTACAAAATAATCCACCTGTACATCTAGCAATGACCTCACCCGGTAGCTTTCTAATTTGCGACTCACAAATAGGACATACTGATGGCATACGAAATACCGTGGCGTCTATGGGACGTTTTTCTTGAGCAACCATAACAACCTCAGGTATAACGTCCCCAGCTCTTCTAACGACTACAGTGTCACCTACACGAACATCTTTGCGCAGAATTTCGTCCTCATTATGCAAGGTAGCGTTCGTCAAGGTTACTCCACCAACAAGAACTGGCTCAAGCCTGGCTACAGGTGTAATTGCTCCGGTTCTGCCAACTTGCACTTCAATTGCTAAAATTTTCGTAAAGGCTTCTTGAGGAGGAAATTTATGAGCAACAGCAAATCTCGGGGCACGAGATACATAACCGAGTTGTTGTTGTAGTCGATAGGTATTGACTTTATACACTACACCATCAATATCAAAGGGAAGCTGATCTCTACTCGCTTGAATTTTTTGAAAAAATTGTAATAATTCATTTATCCCATGGGCAATGCAACGATCTTCGCAAACCGGCAACCCCATAGCAATCATTTGATCCATTAGCTCTGAGTGTCTTTTAGGTAACCATTGCAGTGGAACAAGCTCTCCAATACCATAGGCGAAAAAAGATAAAGATCTTTGTGCCGTAATCTTAGGATCTAGCTGTCTTAAACTACCCGCGGCGGCATTTCTGGGATTGGCAAATTCTTTATCTCCTGAATTTCTTTGATCTACATTTAACTGCTGAAAATTTTCATGTGTCATGAAGACCTCACCACGGATTTCAATTCTTTGCGGTAAATTCGACCCAATTAAACGATGAGGTATTTGCGAAATCGTCATCACATTATCTGATACGTTTTCGCCAACAGTACCATCTCCTCTTGTCGCAGCACGAACTAAGTAAGAGTTCTCATATAGCAAGGAAATAGCAAGACCATCAAATTTAAGCTCGCAAGCGTATTCAACTTCCGATATTTCTAAGCTTTCACGACAACGCTTATCAAATGCAATTAATTCAGATTCTGTGAGGGCATTATTAAGTGATAGCATGGGGCTACCATGAACCACTTCTGAAAATACTTGATTCACATATCCACTGACTTTTTGTGTCGGAGAATCTGCACTAATCCATTCTGGGTGAGTTTTTTCAATCGCTTGTAATTCACGAAATAATTCATCATACTGAGCGTCTGCAATCAGTGGACTATCATTGAGATAGTAAGCTAGATCAAATTGAGCAATCTGCTCTTTTAGCCAAACATAACGTTGGTCAAGTTGCTCAGACATGCAAAATTAACTAAATAATCTTGTCGCAGATGAAGATCCTGCAGGTATCTGTCGTTCTTCCATCATTGCATAAATCGGTTGAAGTTGCGCCACAATCATATCAATCGAACTCAATTCTAAAATTTGGCCATTATCATCTAAAACACGACCATCAAGCTCTTGAGCAATCAATTTTGAGGTCTCTAACATCTTGGAAAAAGGGTTAAATTCTTGAGGTACTAACGGCACATCAAGGGCAAAAACAACACTCTTAACACGAAGACTTTGTAGGTCATCCGTCAAAAGATTTACCCCAGGAATTTGTGCCTTAAAGATGATTTGATTTTGTAAAAAATAATTAAAAAATAAACCATCTCGCGAAAGCAAAAATCCATTTTTAATCAATATAACTTCAATATCTTTTGTTGACCAACTGATCATATTCGGCACTATGTTGAAGCTTAGCTGAATATCAGATTGGACGGCAAATTGATCTAAATCCTGAGCTTGAGATAAGACCTGAGGTATGGGCGGTAAGTCGATTTCAGCATCTACATCCTGTGCCAATTGAGATGCAAAACCTAAAAACTCTGCTAAATCCTCTTTACTAATTGGCCCTCGGCGATTTGCCAATTGAATACTCAGTTGTAATTCAAGATACTCATGATCAGGTTGAATTGACTCCCAAGCTTGGTTTGTATCTTTTTCACTTAACCCTTCACAGGAAATACGATAAGTTGGATTAGTCGGCCAATGTGACATTTTTTCAATCACCTCTTGACCTTGAATGAGTAATGAAAATTTAAGCGCGACCACACAATCAATATTTGGGTCCATACGGGAGCTGTAAGGCTCTTCAGAATTTTCATTTTCAACTTTAGATGACAAAGAATCTTGCTCAATAGGCGTAATTCTCTGACCTTGGGGTCTAGATTGGGCATTATCTGAAATACCCAAACGAGACTGTTGCTCAGAATCATTTGAGGTTGGGCCAAGATGGGGCTCAATCAACATTCCAGACTCTAAAAAATCTTGAGCAGCGGCTTGAGCGAAATTACTCATCATGCGCTTTTTAAGTCTCTGTGTTCGTATGATGTTGTTGAAAATCAAGGCAACAATAATCAAAGCGCCAATAATTAATAGCGCTTTTTGTAAATCTAATTGTTCAATTAATTGCAAAACACTATCAGGCATTTTATTCACTCTGGGTCAATGCAGTAGCAGATTGTAGATCCACAGCAACTACTCTAGATACACCCTGCTCTTGCATCGTAACACCAATCAATTGATTAGCAATTTCCATCGTTATTTTATTGTGTGAAATGAACAAAAATTGTGTTTTTTGCGACATTTTGGCAACAATATCAGAGTATCTCGCAGTATTGGCGTCATCCAATGGAGCATCAACTTCATCTAATAAACAAAATGGCGCTGGATTTAATTGGAATAATGAAAATACCAAAGCAATCGCTGTAAGGGCTTTTTCGCCTCCAGACAGTAGGTGAATCGTTGTATTTTTCTTGCCTGGTGGCTGCGCCATCACTTGAACACCAGAATCAAGTATTTCCTCTCCAGTCATTACCAACTTGGCATTACCACCACCAAATAAAGCCGGGAAAATCTCGGAGAAATGCTGATTAACTTGGTTAAAGGTGTCTTGCAACAGACTCCTTGTTTCTCCATCAATGCGCATAATGGCATCAGTTAAAGTCATCATCGCTTCATTTAAGTCAGCAGTCTGGGCATCTAAGAAGCCTTTTCTTTCGCGAGATGCTTTTAACTCGTCCAAAGCCGCCATATTAACTGGCCCCAGGGCTTGAACTTGACTTTGCAACTGATTCACTTGTATTTGCAACTGCGCTACACGATATTCTTGTGTTATTTTGGATTTCACACTTTCGATGTCAGCATTTTGTTCCATCAATAAAGTGTTAAATTGCTCGACTGTCAGCCTAGATGCTTGTTCTTTTAATTGAGCCGCAGTTATTTTTTCACGAATCGGTTCAATAAACTTCTCTAAACCCATGCGATTCTCATCTGTGGTTTTAACTTCAAATACTAAGGCATCATAGATTGTTCTTGCTTGGGCAAGAGCATTCTCCCTATCTGAGCGAATACCTAATTGTTCCTGTAATTGATCTTGTAAAGTAACGTCAGAAAATTGTTGTAAATCTTGATGAATATTTAACTCTGAATTTTTGATTTGCTCAATCTGCTCAGCAGACATTTTCATTTCGCTATTCAAGTCGTTTTGCCTTTGAAGCAAAGTTCTTAATTGATAAGAAGCCTCTTGAGCTTTAGAAACCAAGTTTTGATGATGTTTTAAGGCATCCTCTCTTGCTTTTTGTAACTCTTGATGTGCAACTTGCGATTTTTCAAATTGCGCACGAGATTCCACAATTTCTTGATCAAGCTGATTTAGATCAGAATTGCTCTGTGTCAATGTGACTTTAAAATTAGCAATCGATTGTTCGGTTTCAACAATATCATTTGTTACTTGATTTGCTTTGGTTGAATACTCTTGCTCTGCTTGCTTAAGTTGCAAAGTTTCCATTTCAAATCGATGTGCATCTTTTACGGTTTGCTCAGTAGCTAAGCGATCATTAATTGCTTGTTGGTGTGCCATCTGATAATGAGATTGCATTCTGGAGTGCTCACTTTGCGCCTCTTCTAGGATGATCTGCTCAGATTTAATTTGCAACTCTAAACTTTCAATCTCTTTAGCCCTTGCAATTAATCCTGACTGTTCATTATCTTCAGCATATAACTGAATACCAACTCGAGAAATAATATGACCAGACTTTGCAACAAATACGCCACCAATCGGTAATTCTTGTCGTCTAGATAAAGCATCAGCTACTGTATCTATAACAAATACATTAACTAACCACTCTTGTAATGCATTTGCTAGCGCCAAATCTTTAACAATAATTCGACTAAACAATGGGGTTAAATTGCTGACACTTGCCGGTCTTGAAATTGCTTGACTACTTGAGGCCTCAAACCAGGCAACCCTTCCAGGAGGAATCATTTCAACGAACTTGACTGAATCATTTAAATCACTCGTTTGAATTGCGCCAGTTCTTTCTCTTAATATAGATTCGACAGCAGATTCCCAACCATTTTCCACTTGAATTTTTTGCCACAACCTTGGCGACTGATGCAACTGATGCTGCTCTAACCAGGGGCGCAATTTACCTTGTGACTGAACTCGTTCTTGAATCCCTTTTAAAGCTGACAATTTTGCTTGTGTTTGGCTAACCGCTTGATTTGCTTGTTGCAGTGCTTGCTGGGATTCTTGTCTAGCTTTGTCGGCTAATGGAACCGCTTGCTCTGAACCCTGTAACTTGATCTGTGCTTCATCTCTTTTCTTGATAGCACTTTGACTACGATCAATTGCAGTATTTAAAGCTTCTTCATTAGGCTTAATTAATTTTTCAAAATCAATTTGCAAGCGTGCTAAACGTTGCTCTAATTGCTCAATTTGAGAACTAATACCTTGAATCGATGCATTCTTACTAACAACTCGCTTATCCAATTCATTAAATATATTTCTTAATTGATTCACAAGTTGCTCGGAATGTGACCAACGATCATCAAGATCAGGCAAAACAGCTCCATGCCTTTTCACATCAGATTGGCAAACCTCATCATCATTTTGAGCTTGCTGAATTTCTACCTGAACTTTGCTATGCTGATCAGACGCATGGTCAAACTGTGCTTGCCAACGCAATAATTGGGTTTCAAGACTTTGCAGTTGAGTTTCTAATCGTTGCTTTGAGTCACTCGCAAATTTAATTTCAGACTCAATTCTTGAAATTTGAGCATTAACTTCATACAAATCACCCTGAGCTTGAGATACATTATTTTGTAATTCATACTGCTGATTACGCTTTACCTCTAGCTCGGCTTCAATCGACCTTACTGATGCAATTTTTTCTTCTAAATCAATTTGCGCTTGGCGAATGATTTGTTGTTGTTGACTCTGATTTTGCTCACCTTCAATTAATCGCATGACCCACAACATTTGCTGCTGCTCATGGATCGTCTGTTGATATTCTGTATATTTTTGAGCAACTTCAGCTTGCGATTCTAATTTAATCAATTGAGCATCTAATTCTCTTAGGATATCCTGGACACGGGTGAGATTTTCTTGGGTATCTTCAAGGCGCGCTTCCGTTTCTTTTCGTCGTTCTTTGTATTTGGAAACACCCGCAGCCTCCTCTAAAAATACGCGCAACTCTTCAGGCTTTGATTCAATAATCCGTGAAATAGTCCCTTGACCAATAATCGCATACGCCCTTGGACCCAGGCCAGTACCCAGGAACATATCTTGTATATCTTTACGACGAACAACTTGCTGATTAATTAAATAATTCGAAGCGCCATCTCTCGTTAAGACGCGTTTCACAGAAATCTCACCAAATTGCGCCCACTGCCCCTGCGCACGTCCATCTGTGTTGTCAAATATCAATTCAACGCTAGCTCTTCCTGCTGGCTTGCGCAGTCCCGAACCATTAAAAATGACGTCCTGCATCGACTCACCACGCAATTCACTTGCACGTGACTCACCTAAAACCCATCTGACCGCGTCAATAATGTTAGATTTACCACAACCATTGGGCCCCACTACGCCAATAAGCTGCCCTGGTAGCTCAAAGTTGGTGGGGTCTACAAAGGATTTAAAACCCGCTAGTTTGATTGATTTCAGTCTCACAACGATTTACATTTTTTCACCGTTAAAACATGATGATATCAATTTTTGTAAATCAATCTGTGTTTTTACCTCATTTAGCAACAAAGATATAAAATAATTAGATTAAATCGTAATAACTCCTGAAAATCCTCATATGACAAATACAAATAAAGATCAACTTCAATTAATTATTGACCAAGCCTGGGATAACCGTACTCAGATATCAAATCAAAATGCCACTCCTGAATTACGGGCTAGCATTGCCGAGGTAATTGAGGGTCTTAATCAGGGTGAAATTCGTGTTGCTTCAAGAGAGTCAGTTGGTGTATGGACTGTACATCAATGGGTTAAAAAGGCGGTTTTATTGTCTTTTAAACTACAAGACAACGAAATAATGAGTGCTGGAGGTTATACGCAGTTTTTTGATAAAGTACCTTCTAAATTTGAAAAATACACTCAAGAAGATTTTGTGAAAGGTGGATTTCGAGTTGTCCCACCAGCAATGGCAAGACGTGGCTCATTTATCGGAAAGAATGTTGTTCTAATGCCCTCTTACGTCAATATTGGTGCTTATGTAGATGAGGGGAGTATGGTTGATACATGGGCGACTGTTGGTTCTTGCGCTCAAATTGGCAAAAATGTTCATTTATCAGGTGGGGTTGGGATTGGTGGCGTATTGGAACCAGTTCAAGCTGGGCCGGTAATTATTGAAGATAACTGCTTTATTGGTGCAAGATCTGAAGTTGTTGAAGGTGTAGTCATCGAAGAAAATAGCGTTTTATCGATGGGTGTTTATATCGGTCAAAGTACAAAAATCTATGATCGTGAAACTGGTGAGGTGCATTATGGCCGTGTTCCTGCAGGGTCTGTAGTAGTTCCAGGATCGATCCCTTCCAAAGATGGCAAATACAGCCTTTACGCTGCTGTGATTGTTAAAAAAGTGGATGCTCAAACGAGAGCTAAAACAGCTATTAATGAACTTTTAAGAGATTAATAACTCTCATGTCCATTACCCTTTACGGTATACCCAACTGCCAAACTGTTAAAAAGGCTAGGGTATGGCTCGAAAACCATCAAATGGATTACACCTTTTATGACTTTAAAAAAAAGGGTGTGGATGAGTCTTTAATCGAACAATGGCTAAATCATGTTGAATGGACTCAATTAATCAATCGCTCTGGCATGACTTTTCGAAATCTTAGTGATGAGCAAAAAGAACTATCAAAAAATAAAGTGGGGGCTATTTCCTTGATGATACAAAATCCTTCAATGATCAAACGACCTATTTTGGATAATTCACAAAATCTTTATTTAGGCTTTAAGGAAGTGGATTATCAATCCATATTGGGAGCTTTATGACTTCCTCGATGACAAATACTCAATTACTAGCCCAAGGTCTTATTGCTCATCCATCCGTTACTCCACAAGACGGAGGCATCCAAGCTCTGATTGCTAGTCGACTGCAACTCTTAGATTTTAGTTGTGAGACGATTTTAAGTGGGCCAGAGGATTTTCGCGTAACCAACTTATGGGCTATTCGACGTGGCAGTGGCGCAAGTGATGCCCCCTGTTTGGTTTTTGCCGGTCATACCGATGTGGTTCCACCAGGCCCCCTTGAAAAATGGACTTCAGATCCGTTTATTCCGGAAATTCGTGATGGTCATTTATTTGGTCGTGGTGCTGCTGATATGAAAAGCTCCCTAGCAGCATTTGTTGTTGCAGCCGAAGAATTTGTGAAGCAACATCCTAAGCACTTGGGTTCAATCGCTTTTTTATTAACAAGCGATGAGGAAGGTCCTAAAAATACAGACGGGACAGTAGTGGTGGTTAATAAATTACAAGAACGTCAAGTTCGGCTAGACTATTGTATTGTGGGTGAACCGACTAGCTCAAAAAAATTCGGGGATATCATTAAAAATGGGCGCAGAGGTTCATTATCTGCAAAACTAACCATCAAGGGTGTGCAGGGTCATGTGGCATATCCACATCTGGCACAAAACCCTATTCATTTAGCAGCCCCGGTTTTATCAGAATTAGCCGCTATCGAATGGGATCAAGGGAATGAATACTTTCCTCCAACCACTTGGCAAACTTCAAATTTCCATTCAGGAACAGGTGCATTAAATGTCATCCCTGGATACGCTATTATTGATTTTAACTTCCGCTTTGCAACCTCAAGTACTGCTAAAGGTTTAATGACACAAGTTGAAAATATCTTAAATAAACATCAACTCAATTACGATATTTCTTGGAATCAGGGAGGTGAGCCGTTCTTAACCCCTCAAGGCACTTTATGCCAAGCTTTAACGAAAGCAATTGTTGATGAAGTGGGTATCGAACCTCAACTTTCCACAACTGGTGGTACGAGTGATGGTCGATTTATAGCTAAAATTTGCCCTCAAGTTGTGGAATTTGGCCCCATCAATGCCTCAATTCATCAAATTAACGAAAACGTTAATTTAGATGATATCGAATCCTTGAAAAATATTTATCGTCGCACCCTCGAAGAATTAGTTCTTTTATAGTGGATCATTCTGAGTTTTCTTTTAACGATGCTTGTGATAATTTAAGCGAGCTATTGGCCAATGGGAATTTATCTTTTGGGCATGGTGCTCCAGATGCGGATAGTGAAGCATTTTGGATATTGTCACACTGCGTTCATATTGCTCCAATCGATGCACTAGATCGCCTCGATGAACCATACCCTAGTCTAGCTTATGATCGTGCAAAAGTTATTGCTCAAGAACGTCTTACATCGCGCAAACCCCTTGCATATCTATTAGGTGAAGCCTGGTTAATGGGTTACGATTTTATTTGCGATGAGCGCAGTATCGTCCCCCGCTCTTTTATTGCAGAACTGATTTCTGATGAAGCCTTGGAACCTTGGCTACCTCCAGGGGGGCGTGCCTTAGATTTATGCACCGGCAACGGTTCATTAGCAATCCTTTTGGCAATTGCTTGCCCAGATATGTTAGTTTCTGCCACGGATATTAGCTCAGATGCACTTGAATTAGCAGCGCTAAATATCGAAAAATATCAACTCGAAGAATCCATTGAGTTATTTTGCGGGGATCTATTTGATGGATTACCACCCCTATCCGATCATGACAGATATGACATCATTCTATGCAATCCACCCTATGTAAATTCAAGCTCCATGGAGCAATTACCAGAAGAGTACCTTCAAGAACCTAGTTTAGCTCTAGCGGGTGGTGCAGATGGTATGGTCATTATTCGAAGCATTATTGATCAAGCAAAAGATTATTTAAATGATTCTGGAGCTCTTGTACTTGAAATTGGCAATGAATATGAACACTTCATCAAGGCATTCCCGGAGTTGAATGTTAATTGGTTATCCGTATCTTCTGGTTCCGCACAAGTTTTGTTGATTCTTCATAAGGACTTACCATAGTTATGTTGGCCCTTAATTAAGATTACAATGTCATTTCTTTAACCTTACTTATTCTCAAATATGAACATGATAAAACCACTCAAAAATGTAGTTTCCTTCATTGGATTAGTCATTTTTTCTATTTCATTTTCAATACAAGCTGAGGAATATCCAACTAAACCCGTAACCCTCGTTGTGCCGTTTGCAGCAGGTGGCCCTACAGATGCCGTTGCTCGCTTGCTTTCCGTACCAATGACCAAATTTTTAGGTCAAACTGTCATCGTTGAAAACACGGTTGGTGCTGGAGGCACTATTGCGGCAAATCGTGTCGCAAAATCTCCAAAAGATGGCCATTTGGTGCTGCTCCACCATATTGGCATTTCTACAGCTCCAGCTCTTTATTCCAAATTACCATATGACACCTTAAACGACTTTGAATATATTGGTCAGGTTGTAAATGCGCCAATGACATTGATTGGTCGTAAAAACTTACCAGCAACCAACTATAAAGAGCTGTTAGCTTACATCCAAAAAAATCGAGATAAAGTGACCCTTGCGAATGCTGGTCCTGGCGCAGTTTCTCAACTTTGTGGTATGTTATTTACAAGCCAACTTGGCATCCCATTGACACAGATTCCTTACAAAGGAACTGGACCCGCTATAACTGATATTTTAGGTGGTCAGGTTGATTTATTATGTGACCAAACTACAAACACCCTTTCCCATATCAAAGCAGATAAAGTCAACCTTTATGGCACAACAACTCTAAAACGTTTGTCTAGCCTGCCTAATGTTCCAACTCTCAATGAGCAAGGTTTAAAAGGCTTCGAAGTTGTGGCGTGGCACGGAATGTACACTTCAAAAGGTACGCCAACTGCAGTAAATGAAAAACTGAACGCTGCCCTCAAGTTTGCATTGGCCGATACTGACGTCAAAGCACGCCTTGCTGAGTTAAATGTTGAGATTGCACCCCCAGATGATGTAACCCCTCTTGGTCTAAAACGTAAAGTTGAGTCTGAAATTAAAAAATGGGCTCCGATTATCAAAGCTTCCGGTTCTTATATCGATTAATTTGATTTCACCTTCATAAAAAAGGAAGCTAAATGCTTCCTTTTTTATTTGATCAACATGGTCTCAAAGAGAGATCTGGTTTTTTCTGGTATCGGGACTGGTCGATGGGTTTGACGGTTAACATACACATGCGTAAAAGCTCCTAATGCAGATAATGTATTTTCTTGATTTTTAAATATGCCCAAACGATAAGTGACACTCGAGTTACCTATTTTTTCGACAGCTACACCAACAGAAACTACATCCGGAAAAGCTATCGATGCAAAAAATTGACATTGGTTATTCACTACTAATCCAATCACGTCACTGTTCTCAATTTCTAAAACTCCATTTTCCACAAGGTTTTGATTGACTGCAGTATCAAAGTAAGAGAAATAAATGACATTATTAACATGTAAGTAAATATCATTATCTGACCACCTTGTAGATATGGTAACTAACTTCGGAAAATCTTCCCTTTTGAATTCTGGAATACTTGGCATTTTACAAATCTTTCACTATTTGTAGAGCAGTTTCGATTCTTTCCACACCGATCAATTCCATTTGATCAAATTGAGATTGCTTGGGAAGGTTTGCCTTAGGAATAATTGCTCTTTTAAATCCTAATTTAGCCGCTTCTTTTAGGCGTTCTTGACCACGGGGACATGCCCTTATTTCGCCAGCTAAGCCTACTTCTCCAAAAACAACCAAGTCCCTTGGTAAGGGTTTATTTTTTAATGAAGATTGTATTGCCAAAAGCACTGCAAGATCGGCGGCAGGTTCGGTAATTTTTACCCCTCCAACGGCATTTAAAAATACGTCTTGATCAAAGCAAGCGATTCCAGCATGACGGTGCATAACAGCAAGCAACATCGCTAACCGATTTTGCTCTAACCCTACTGCCAATCTTCTAGGATTGGGCACATGTGATTGATCAACTAAAGCTTGTATTTCAACAAGTAACGGTCTTGTTCCCTCTTGTGTTACTAACACGCATGTTCCTGGAACGCTTGCATTACTTTGCGACAAAAACAAAGCTGATGGATTATTTACCCCTTTTAAACCTTTATCTGTCATCGCAAACACGCCAAGTTCATTCACAGCACCAAAGCGATTTTTAATTGCGCGTACTAAACGAAACGAAGATTGGGGATCACCTTCAAAATAGAGAACCGTGTCAACAATGTGTTCAAGAACACGGGGTCCCGCAATATTTCCTTCTTTAGTAACATGCCCAACTAAAAGAATAGATATACCTGATGATTTTGCTAAACGTGTTAGCTGAGAAGCACATTCACGAACTTGTGCAACTGAGCCTGGGGCTGAACTTAAAGCTTCTGAATAAACGGTTTGTATGGAATCTATTACCGTAACTCGAGGTTGAACTGCCTCTAATGTGGGAATAATTTTTTCTAATAAAATTTCTGGATAAACATCCAAATCAGGAGCAAATGATCCGATACGTTGTGCGCGAAGCGCGATTTGCGCTGATGATTCTTCACCACTAATATACATGACAGACTCACCCGCTAGGCTTAAACTGGCAAGTGTCTGAAGAAGTAGTGTTGATTTACCGATACCCGGATCTCCGCCGATAAGAACCACTCCAGCATCTACTAATCCACCGCCCAAAACACGATCAAATTCGGGAATAGTTGTGGATATACGACCATAATCTTCAAGGGTAATTTGCGACAACTTCTGAGATGGTGTCGATTTAGCTAAACCAATAAAACGTTGGTTTGCCGATTTTTCTAAAAACTCTTCTAATGTATTCCATTCCTGGCACCCAACACACTGCCCACTCCATTTCGGAAAGCTTGCACCACAACTTTGGCAAATATACTGAGATTTAACTTTAGACACAGTTAATCAAGGGGTGAGGTTTTACGATTTTCTTGAGCTCGCTTATTCGCATCCTTACGTCGCTCTTCTAATTCAGCTTCACGCTCTGCACGCAGTCGCTGTTTTTCTTCATAATTAGCTCTGTTTTCGGCACGCTCTTTAACTTTTTTAGGATCTTGATATTCCGCAATACGTTGCTGATCTTTTTCATCCTTAATCATTTCATTCACAACCCGTTGACGGTCATGAAGCGCAATTTCCTGATCCCGAACTATTTTTTTCTCTTTTAAAAACACAACTCTTGCTTGATCCGTACAGCGTTGCATCCAAAACTTTCCATAACATTCAGATCTGGACTGATCATAGCGATACTGAATCCACTCATATTGAGTATTTAAATGATTCTGAATAAGGTCAATTTCCTGAAGTTCTTTATCTTGAGCAACACCTGCATGTGCTTGCCATTGTGCGGCAAACAAGATCAAAATACTTGCCAAAAATAAAAAACGAGCTGGCATTAACTACGGCTCATGGCGAGATGGTATAAATTGGTTGAACGCGCGCCACTTCGACAAAATGCCAAAATAGGCTTAGGCAAAGAATCAATTAATTCAGCCATCTGATGGACTTGATCTTGCGTTATGGCTCCACTAATCACAGGTAAATACGCAAATTGCATACCACTAGCTATTACTAATTTTTCAATATCCATATGCAGTGGCTGTTCATGACCACCTTCGAAGTCAGGGCGATTATCAATCACACTTTTAAAGCCTAAGGAAGCTACTTCACCTACCTGCTCAGGACTTAATTGTCCTGTCGTGGAAAATTCTGGATTGTGGGTTGTAATATCAACGGTCATTATTTATCCTTTCGATGAACCAATTAGAGATAAACCTCGTGAGAGGTCTTTTTTTAAGTCATTGACATGCTCCAAACCAATAGATAATCGAATCAAGCCCTCTACTAAGCCAGCTTTTTCACGATCAGCTACTGGCATACGTCCATGGGTTGTCGTTGCAGGATGAGTGATGGTTGTTCTAGTATCACCTAAATTTGCTGTAATTGAACAGAGTTGGGTTGAATCAATGACCTTCCAAGCGTTTTCTCTGCCACCTTTCACAACAAAGGACACAATTGCCCCACCTTTTAATTGTTGACACATCGCTAATTCGTGTTGCGGATGCGATGCTAATTGCGGATGATAAACTCGCTCAACCATCGCACAAGTTTCTAACCAAGAAGCAATCTCAAAAGCATTATCACTTTGTTTTTCAACTCTTAAAGAAAGTGTTTCAAGCCCCTTCAAAAGAACCCAAGCATTAAATGCTGATAAGGTTGGTCCTGTAATACGGTTAAAGCCAAAGATCTTTGAGATAAGTTCTTTAGACCCAAGGACTGCACCACCCAACACTCTACCCTGACCATCTAAAAATTTGGTTGCTGAATGAATAATGACATCGGCGCCTAACTCTAATGGCTTCTGTAATACAGGTGTACAAAAGCAGTTATCAACTACAAAAAGAGCGTTTGCCGCCCTACAAATAGAACTGATCGCTCTAATATCAGCGATTTCTGTTAAAGGGTTCGATGGACTTTCTATATAAACCATCCGCGTGTTTGGACGCATGGCAGCAGAGAAATCTTCGATGACAGTTGGATCTACATAAGTTGTCGAAATTTCGAATTTAGACAAGATATTGCTAAACATTTGTATCGTTGACCCAAAGACCGCTCTAGAACAAATAATATGGTCGCCGGCTTTGAGAACCGTTAGGGATAAGGCAAATATAGCTGCCATACCAGATGCCGTTGCAATACAAGCTTGCGCACCCTCGAGGGCGGCCAAACGTTCTTGAAACATCGTAACGGAAGGATTAGTAAAACGAGAATAAATAAATCCTGTCTCAGCGTTGGCAAAGCGATCGGCAGCAATTTGCGAATTTTCATAAACAAAACTAGACGTCAAGAACATTGCTTCAGAATGTTCATTAAATTGCGAGCGTACAGTACCCGCACGAACCGCTAGGGTATCGGGATGTAAACCTTCAAATTTATCTTGGTCTGACATGTACTTAACTTCCTACTCAAGCCCGGTGAGCTGTAAGTTTAATTGTGAACGAGAAAAATCACCAACTTCTGCACCTCGATCTTCCATAGAATTCGGTGACAATCTTGAAGCTTCTAAGGCATCTAAATACGAATTTGTAATGTTACCAGTAATGTAATTGCCATCAAAGCAAGAGGCCTCAAAACCATTAATAATCGGATTTATATCACGTATTGCCTGCTTTAAGTCCTCTACATCCTGATAAATCAACTGGTCTGAGCCAATTAACTCATTGATTTCTTCGAGAGTTCTGCCGTAAGCAACTAACTCACCACGTGTTGGCATGTCTATCCCATATACATTTGGAAAACATACCGGGGGTGCAGCAGATGCAAATATTACTTTTCTAGCCCCAGCACTTCTGGCCATTTGAACAATTTCAGAAGAAGTTGTTCCCCTCACAATCGAGTCATCAACTATCAATACAGATTTATTGAGAAACTCAACATGCATGGCATTTAATTTTTGACGGACTGATTTTTTTCGTACCGCCTGTCCTGGCATGATAAATGTCCGTCCGATATAACGGTTTTTGAAAAATCCTTCTCGATATTCAATCCCTAATAATTTAGCCACCTGCATAGCTGCAGGTCTACTTGAGTCGGGTATAGGCATCACTACATCAATGTCAGTTATATCTGTTTCTCGTCTAATTTTATGGGCTAAATAATCCCCCATTTTCATACGCACATCATAAATAGATATGCCATCCATAAATGAATCTGGGCGAGCTAAATAAACATACTCAAATACGCATGGATTTAAATCAGCATCGGCCACAATTTGACGACTTGCAAAGTTGCCATCAAGATCCACAAAAATGGCTTCACCAGGTGCAATATCTCGAACAAATTCATAGCCAATGCCCTCTATCGCAACAGACTCTGAACTTACCATCCATTGTGATTTACCCTGTCCGACATCCTTCCTGCCAATACACAAGGGGCGAATCCCATGAGGGTCACGAAATGCAAGTAATCCATGACCGGCAATCATTGACACTACCGCAAAAGAGCCTTCTAAGCGTTCATAGACACTTTCTAATGCATGAAATGCAGATGCTGCATCCATGATAATTCCATTGGTAGATCTTTGAATCTCATCGGCTAGTACGTTTAATAAAACTTCTGTATCAGAACTCGTATTAATGTGGCGTCGATCTCGATGGAACATCTCATCGCGTAACTTAGGAGCATTGGTTAAATTTCCATTGTGCGCAAGAACAATCCCAAAAGGAGCATTCACGTAAAAAGGTTGGGCCTCTTCTTCACTACTTGCAGAACCTGCTGTAGGGTAGCGTACTTGACCAATTCCTGAATTACCGATGAGACCTCGCATATTACGCGTTCTAAACACGTCTCTAACCAAGCCATTGGCTTTGTGCATGTGAAATGAAAAACCATTATGAGTTGCAATACCTGCAGCATCTTGACCGCGATGTTGCAATAACAATAATGCGTCATAAATCAGTTGATTGACTGGCTCATTAGCAATAAAACCAACAATTCCGCACATAGATTAACTTTCGAAGATTTAAGGTACTTGACGTATATCTGTGACATTTTTTAATTGATTGGCCCAATCTTCTGGTAACCAATTACGAATCAATCCAACCGCCATTTCTATTCCAGGTTTTGTTAAAGCGTCTTTCCACTCTGAACTTTTGGGTATATCTGTCAGGGCAAATAAGGTAGACAACACAACAATAATAAGTACACCTCGAATCGCTCCAAAAAAAGCCCCTAATAAACGATCGAAAAAAGATAAACCAATTTTGTTCGCTAAACTACTAAATAAGCTTGATATGATTTTTGACAAAATTAAAATGACAACAAAAATACCAATAAAAGCTAAAGCATGCTGACTAGTAACACCACCTGGAACTGTACTTAACCATTTCGTGGCAATCAGGCCAGAAAAATGGTAAGCAACATACATTGCTATAGCAAAACCCGCAAATGAAAAAGCTTCACGAATAAAACCACGAATTAAACCTAATATTGCTGAAAAAGCAACAATCCCGATAACAATAAAATCAATGGTGGTAAAGGCAAAAGTATTCATCATTGAGGTGTTTTCATTTCAATAATTTTTGGAGTTAACTCAAGTTCAATCATTTTCATAACTGCCACTTGTGCTTCATCCCTAGAGTTGTAAGGACCGGCCCGCAAGAGATACAAAGTCGTTCCTTCAGCCTCTTTTTTTCTCTCTACAACATACGATGATATTTTTAAATCTTTGAGCTTTGCAGACATTTTCTTGACTCGATCATTCGAGGAATACGCTGCTACTTGAATATAAAATTTCGCTTTAGGTTTGTCAGCTTCTTTTGGTGCAGACTCTGCAATGACGACCTCATTACTGTCTGCAATATTATTTTTGGAGGATTTTAATTCTTTAAACTCCGAGCTATTGACTACCACCGCTTTCTCCTCAGAGATAGATTCAGGAACTACTGGACTATCAACAGGCTTTTTCTCTTCATTTGAGCTGACAGAGTCAGTGACCGAACTAACGACCTTTAAAACAACGTCATTTTTGATTTTTTTAGGCTCCGAATCAAAAACTCTTGGTAAACCAATAATTGCAAGAAGTAATAATAAAGCTGCCCCCAATAATCGATGTCTGGCTCGTTGAACTTCAGGTTTTTCAGACATCACTTCTTGATCTTCATCAAGAACTTGACGACGAGATTTAAGGCTTGGTTCAGTGCGAATAGCACTATCTTCTAGATTTTTTTTATTTTTAAATTTTAAAAATGAAATCATTAATATTTATCTGCACTTTTAGAGGTATTTCAGTGTTTTTGTAATTTCTGCAACGCCAACACAGCACTTACTGTTAAGAAAGACCCGAATACCACTATTCTATCATTTTGACCAATCTCCTCGAAGGTTTTTTGATAGGCTTCTTCAACGGTTAAATGACTTGTAACTCCAGATTCATTTGTATTTTTCACACCCATACTTTCTAAAGTGTGTTGCAGATGCTGAGCTTTAGCAGCTCTTGGAATAGGTAAGTTAACACAATGCCAATAATCAACGATTTCCAACATTGGTCGAATGACGCCTTCAATATCTTTGTCTGCCATGACGCCAAAAATTGCATGCGTAAAGGGAAAATAACCCATCTTATCTAAACTAGCTGCTAGAGCACTACTTGCATGAGGATTATGGGCTACGTCAAGAACTACCGTTGGTTGACCTGCCAACACTTGAAATCTACCCGGTAAATCGACCATGGCAAAGCCATTCCTGATAGACTGAACTCCGACGGGCAGTACATCTCTTAAACTCATTAGGGCAGCTATCACAGCAGACGCATTCAGTAATTGATTTGCGCCCCTCAAAGCAGGATATGCTAAGCCATTAATTCGCCTCGTCCTACCAGACCAGCCCCACTGCTGTTGGTCACCTGAAACATTAAAGTCTCGTCCATGTAACCATAAATCGACTCCTAATTGATTTGCGTATTTAATTAAAGAGGAAGGTGGTAAAGGATCTGCACAAATAGCTATTTTTCCCGCCCTCATAATTCCTGCTTTTTCTACTGCAATTAACTCGCGAGTATTGCCCAACAGAGCTGTATGATCAAGGTCAATACTTGTGATAATCGCACAGTCAGCGTCAATGATATTAACAGCATCTAGCCTTCCGCCAAGTCCTACTTCAAGTATCACAACATCTAATTTCAGGGAAGCAAATAAGTGCAAAATGGCTAAGGTGGTGAATTCAAAATAGGTAAGACTGACTATTTCATCAAGTGAAGATCTCGCTGTCTCAACAGCATGAAAGTGTTCCAATAATTGCTCTTCAGAAACACTTTGACGATCAATGCGCGCTCTTTCTGTGAAGTCTAAAAAATGGGGGGATGTATGACAAGCCACGCGGTAACCAGCTTCTGAAAAGATTGACTCTAAAAAAGCACAGGTTGAACCTTTTCCGTTTGTTCCAGCAACCGTAATGACTGGACACTTAAATTGAAAATCAAGGGCCTGTTGAACTTTCTTAATGCGATTCAAACCCATATCAATTCCGACAGGGTGGGCACTCTCTAAAAAAGCTAACCAGCTTTTAAGATCAGAAAAATAATGTGGCTCTTTAGAAAACACAAGGATATTAAGCGATCGAGTCTGTAGGTTGTTTTTGTAACAAAGCTAATAATTGAGCAATTTCAGTTCTCATTTGCCGACGATCCACAATCATGTCGATGCCACCTTTTTGTAATAAAAATTCAGATCTTTGAAACCCTTCAGGCAACTTCTCTCTTACGGTTTGCTCAATGACTCTTGGTCCAGCAAAACCAATTAAAGCCTTTGGTTCTGCAATGACAATATCACCCATAAAAGCAAAGCTAGCAGAAATACCGCCCATTGTTGGATCTGTTAATACACTAATATAGGGCAACTTTGCTTTAGATAACTTGGTTAACATTGAATTCGTTTTAGCCATTTGCATAAGTGATAATAGACTTTCTTGCATCCGCGCGCCGCCTGTAGCACTAATACAGATGAATGGAACTTTTTGATCTAAAGCCGTCTGCGCTCCTCTTACAAAACGCTCACCTACTACAGACCCCATCGAACCACCCATAAATTCAAATTCAAAACAGGCGATAACAACTGGTAAGCTATGGATAGAGCCTCCTAAAACAACCATCGCATCGGTTTCGCCAGTACTATCCATGGCCTCTTGTAAACGATCCGTATATTTTTTAGTATCCTTAAACTTCAAGGGGTCAATTGGAACAATTTCTTGCCCAATTTCATAACGCCCCTCTTTATCTAATAAATTATCCAACCTCAATCTTGCCCTAATCCGCATATGATGATCACATTTCGAACATACATATTGATTAGCCTCAACATCGGTTCGATACAAGACTGCTTCACAAGATGCACATTTAACCCATAATCCTTCGGGTACAGATTTTCTTAGACTAGGATCAGTTTGCTGAATTTGCGGAGGTAATAATTTATCAATCCAACTCATATCATTCCTCTAGTTATCTGTTGAAAATACATCTCTTATTTTTCATCTAATGCTGTACGTATGTCTCTAATAAAACTTCTTAATGATTGTAACCTTGTATCAGCAGGAGACTCCTCTAATATCTGCACTAACTTACTACCAATAATCACTGCATCTGCACTTTGACTTAACTTTTTTGCGGACTGCGCATCTCGTATACCAAAACCAATTGCCAGTGGAGTAGAGGTTTGTGCACGTATCTGATCCGTAATGGTAGCTACCTCTGCAATGTTGACGTTACTAGCTCCAGTAACACCTTTTAAAGATACGTAATAAATATATCCACTTGATACGTCTGAAACATGATTGATGCGCTCTTGTGATGATGTCGGGGCTAATAAATAGATAGGGCTTAAACCAGCATTTTTTAAAATGCCTGCAAATTCAGTACATTCTTCAGGCGGGTAATCAACTACTAAAACACCATCAACTCCAGCTTCTTTAGCTTTTTGGGTAAAGACCTCAATACCCATATGCTCGATTGGATTGGCATATCCCATCAAGACCAAGGGTGTTATTTGGTTTGTCACCCGAAACTCTTTTACTATTTTCAAGCATTCTAAAAGGGTCATGCCATTGGCAAGGGCTCTTTCCGAGGCTCTTTGGATGACAGGTCCATCTGCCATCGGGTCAGAGAATGGAATACCAAGTTCAATAATGTCAGCTCCAGACTCAACCAAGGCATGCAATATCGGCAAGGTACTCGATAAATCAGGATCTCCAGCTGTTACGAATGGAATTAAACCCTTTTTACCAAGAGATTTAAGTTCTAAAAATACTGCTTCAATACGTCCCATAAAAAAGTCAACCTTATGCTGGTGATAGTTTAATTTTGTCAGCCTGTGCAACCGTATGCATATCTTTATCGCCCCTACCTGAAAGATTAACCAAAATCGTTTTATCTTTAGGCAATGTTTTAGCTAACTGAAACGCATAAGCAATCGCATGACTGGTTTCTAATGCAGGAATAATTCCTTCGATCTCACAACAGGTATGAAATGCAGCTAGAGCATCTTCATCAGTAACCGCAGTATAGGTTGCTCTGTTGATATCTTTTAACCATGCATGCTCTGGACCAACCCCTGGATAGTCAAGACCTGCAGAGATTGAATGGGTTTCCATAATTTGACCATCGGCATCCTGAATCAAATAGGTTCTATTGCCATGTAAAACCCCCGGTGTGCCTGCACATAATGCCGCAGCATGCATGCCTGTTGCAATTCCAGAACCAGCTGCTTCAACGCCGATTAATTTCACATCAGGATAGTTTATATAGGGATAAAAAATTCCCATTGCATTAGAGCCACCACCAACACATGCCATGACATAGTCTGGTTGCGCACCCGTCATCTCTGGCATTTGATCAATACATTCAAGACCAATGACACTTTGAAAATCTCTCACCATCATTGGGTAAGGATGTGGGCCTGCTACAGTGCCAATGATGTAGAAGGTATTTTCTACATTGGTAACCCAATCACGCATAGCCTCATTCAAAGCGTCTTTCAAGGTTTTAGATCCGGATTCCACAGGAACCACCTTTGCACCAAGAAGCTGCATACGGTAGATATTTTGCGCCTGTCTCGCCACATCAACACTACCCATATAAATCACGCACTCTAATCCAAACCGCGCACAAATCGTGGCTGTCGCAACGCCATGTTGACCAGCTCCTGTCTCTGCAATCACCCGAGGCTTACCCATCCTTTTGGCTAATAATGCTTGGCCTATCACATTATTAATTTTGTGCGCACCCGTATGGTTTAAATCTTCTCTTTTAAAATATACCTGCGCTCCACCAACCTGCTCACTCCATCGCTTGGCATGGTAAATCGGACTAGGTCGACCAACAAAGTGCTTTAGTTCATGGTGAAATTCCGCAAGGAACTCTGGGTCGTGTTGATATTTTGCATAAATTTGCTTGAGCTCTTCAAGTGCATACATGAGGGTCTCAGATACAAATATGCCCCCATAAGGGCCAAAATGTCCGCGCGTATCTGGAAAATCATACATAAGTTATCCTTTTTTACTAGATCAGAGATTGATCAATCTCTCTGACTTGCATTACAAACTGTTTCATTAATTCGGGATCTTTTTTTCCTTTGGAAATCTCAACCCCACTCGATACATCCACTGCTAGTGGTCGAAAATGGGTAATTGCCTCAACAACATTGCTGATTTTCAATCCACCACTCAAAACGACCCGATGCGCGTTTTCTTTTATCCATGACTGCGGTATTAAATCCCAATTAAATGTTTTTCCACCACCACCGTAACCCTCTACAACGGCATCTAATATCCAAGCTGATGCATCCCTATATTGTAGGCAAAATTCGTCTAGTTGGAATTTTTCATCTACTCTTGCTGCTTTTAACCAAGGTAAATCACCTGCGATTTCGGAACAGCGCTCTGGCGTTTCATTTCCATGAAACTGCCATATATCAATTTTGCAATGACTTTTAATGCTCTGAGTCAAGGCATCGTCTGCATCAACCACCAAAACTACATTCTGTAAATTTCCATCATGTAAACGCGATAACTTAGAAGCTTGCAGCATATTTAAACATCTTGGACTTGGTGGATAAAAAACCAACCCTATCGCCTCAATACCTAGATCCAGGGCAGTTTTAATATCTACTTCAGTGCTCAAGCCACAAATTTTTATGCCTGTATGGCGGGAATCATACTTCAATAAACTCATTCTTTTATACCTTCTAGTGCCTATGTACGAAAAACTTGATGTAAATATGCTGAGGGAATCACACTAAAATCAAAATTCGGTAAGGGAATTTCAAATTGATCAGGGTAGCCTACTTGAGCTAAATATAACCCATCTGCTGAAAACGTGGGCGCAGCCAATGATCGATCTTTTTTTAATAAAAGCTCACTAAACCACTGAACAGACTCTTTTCCAAGGCCAACATGCAGCAAACTTCCCATAATATTGCGCACCATGTGGTGTAAAAACGCATTCGCCCTGAAAAAAAAGAACAATTTCGCCCCTTCTTCAACGATATCTAATTGATACAAATGCTTCATGGGAGTCTTACTTTGACATTCTGAGGATCTAAAGCAAGAAAAATCATGATTGCCCAATAAAAAAGTAGCTGCTTGACGCATTTCATCAACTCTCAATGATTTATTAGATGGCAACATCTGAAAACCGGCTTTTCGATGCAAAAGAGGTGTTTTAACTGGCGAAGTGATCAGATAGTATGCGTAAGATCTTTCATATGCGCTAAATCTTGCATCAAATTCAAATGGCACTTCTTTGGCCCATTGAATCGAGATTGATGGCGGTAAAAAACTATTTAACCCTCTTACCCATGACCAGTCTGGCCTTTCAATAATAGTATCAAAGTGTGCAACTTGACCCAATGCATGCACACCCGTGTCCGTTCTTCCTGCAGCAGTTAAGCGAATGATGGGTTCTTTAAATCCACCGATAAAGTGACTAATTGCAGACTCGATTTGGTCCTGTATGGTTGCTTGTTGAACTTGGCTTTGCCAACCACAGTAGGGTGAACCGTCGTATTGGATTCCAATGGCAATTCGTCTTAATTCGTTATTGTTGCCCGGTTGAGCTTGAAAAGTCACGAAATTTCCACAAGTAACTCAGAGGCCTGGGTATAAATATCTCTATCAACATTTTCACCAAGCTCAACAAGGTCGGTCAATAAAATTCTGGCAGTCTCAAAGTCTTTAATTTTTATATAAGAGCGAGCAAGATTTAATCTCACTTTCTGTTCATCTGAATTAAGTATTGGCTTGAGAGAGCTTAATGAACTAGGGTTAGGATTAGCATTCACACCTAAATCTAGTGAATAACCACTTAGTGAAGTTTTAGAGCTTGCAAGTGGTGCAACTGGAACCTCATTTATAGAGTTAATGATTACGTCTGGTTTGCTTGGTGTAGAAGATAAGTTCAAATCAATACTTGAAAATAGTTCTTTGATATGCTTTGGAATTTCTGGCTGCGCTGCACTCAATCCTACCTGCGTACTAATTACCTGAGGGTCACCTTCAAGCTCTTCATCATTCCTGTTTGAATATATGTCAGGAGAAATGATCGGATCAGAATGAGTGGATTCCAATTGAGGGGGGGCTTTTGATGTTGGAGTTGATGCCGTGTTGGATGTGACTTGATAAGGTGAAGATTTGCGTAATACTCCAAATAAAAATATACCAGTCAAGGCAGCTATGCCAGCAAGTATTCCATATAGTTCAAAGTTAATCTGATTAGATATAGTAGTGGTTAAAGTTTTTTTCGCATTAATTTCTTTTAAATCTGAGATATTACGTTCTAATTCAGCAATCCGTTGTTGAGCTTTCTCCAACATTTTTTGTTGGGCAATCATATCTTCATTTAATTTAGCCTGTGCTATCGCTTGTTCTGAGTCACTTTGTGAAGATCCAATTTTTAATCGATCTTTAAAACCATCTTTAAGTTGCGCCGGTTGATAGGTACGATTATTATTTTTTAAATTTGCTTCAGTGGATCGATTCAATTGACGTTCACGATAATCTTTCGCTCCTGCAGCCGCAAACTCCCAAGCTTCCCGCTCAGGAATCGATGCCGCCATCGTTGCCGTTGGCACTGTTAAGACCTCACTCTGTTTTAAACGATTAATATTCCCCGCATAAAAAGCTTTAGGATTTAAACGATACAAAGCGACTAAAACTTGATTGAACTCAACGCCACTTAATTGCGGTGCAATTTGACTAGCGATATTCACTAGGTTATCACCAGCTTGAACCTGTATCTCTTTAGATTGAGTATTTAAAATTGTGTATACACGGGTAATTTTTCCTGTTGACCAACTGAGTTCAATCACTAAATCATTAAAGGCTTTTTCTAATTCAACGCCTTTCTTAGAAAACTTGAGAGTGATTGCAACAGGTTTACCAGCACTATCTTTTTGAAGGGATATATTGGGAACAAATTCGTTATTCGGCTTTTGTAATCCGAATTTTTCAAATAGGCTTTGGTCGGCTAAGCGAGCTTCAAAACCACTCAAGGTCTTCAACTCCTGAGCGCTCATTAAAATCAAAATTTTGGCTTCTAATGCATCTTCTTTAGCAGATGAAGTACTTAATGCCCCTAAAGATAATGCAAAAGATATTTGACAGAAAAAAAGACTCCAAATCAAAAAAAAACATTTTGTGTGAAGTCTTGTGTTCATTACTTCGATTCCAATAAAATACGTAATATTCTTCGTAGAGGTTCAGCCGCTCCCCATAATAATTGATCACCAACGGTAAAGGCACCGATATATTCAGGCCCCATAGCTAACTGATGTATACGACCAACGGGTATCTGCAATGTTCCTGTTATTGCAGCTGGAGTTAAGTAACGCTCTGTCATTTCACGATCGTTGGGCACAAACTTTACCCATTCATTGGCATTTGCAATCAGTTGCTCTAAATCTCCGAGAGGTACGTGTTTTTTGAGTTTAATAGTCAATCCTTGGGAATGACATCTCATTGACCCCACTCGGACACAAATACCATCAATTGGAATGCTCCCCGCTTCTCTAAATGGCGGTAAACCAAGTATTTTGTTACATTCTGCCCCGCCCTTCCACTCTTCCTTTGTCTGTCCATGATCTACGGGTACATCGATCCATGGGATTAAGCTTCCTGCTAGAGGTGTATTTCTGAAATGAGCTTTAGGATACTCACTACTTTGTAGGGATTTTGTAACTTGGCGATCTATGTCTAAGATAGCGGAACTTGGGTTTGCAAGATCAGCTTGCACACTATTAAACAAAAAGCCCATTTGTTGCAACAGCTCACGCATATTCTGCGCTCCAGCACCAGATGCTGCCTGATAAGTCATCGCACTCATCCACTCAACCAGGCCAGCTTTAAACAATCCGTGCAAACCTAATAACATCAAACTAACTGTGCAGTTTCCACCTACCCAGTTTAAATTTCCATTCGTAAAAGCTGAATTAATCACATGATGATTCACAGGATCAAGCACAATGACCGCATCTGGGTTCATTCTAAGACTGCTTGCTGCATCAATCCAATGACCTTTCCAACCACTCGCCCTCAAAGGTTCAAAAATTGCTTTGGTGTAATCACCGCCCTGAGTAGAAATAATGTAGTCACATTTTTTTAATGACTTGATATCATTGGCATCTAGCAATAACTCTTCATTTTTCGTTAATGTCTGCCCTGCAAATAATGGGACCTTCGAGCCAGGATTACTTGTACTAAAAAATAGAGGTTCAATCAATTGAAAGTCGTTCTCAGCAAGCATCCGCTCCATTAAGACGCTACCAACCATACCACGCCAACCAACCAAACCAACAACAGGAAGTGCCATTTCCAAACCTTATCAAAAAATATTAATAGGGCTCTATTTTATTACTTCTGAGCCCTATAGGGGGAAATTACATAGTTTTAAACGATGGCAGACAATACTGCTTGACCCATTTCAACGGTACCAACCTTTTGGGTACCAGCAGTGTAAATATCAGCAGTCCGATATCCTTTGGCAAGAACCTGTTGCACAGCTTTTTCAATACGTAAAGCCTGCTCTTCTTTCCCAAGAGAATATCGCAACATCATAGCGGCTGATAAGATGGTAGCAAGAGGATTTGCCACTCCTTTTCCAGCAATATCCGGAGCTGAACCGTGACTTGGCTCGTATAAGCCTTTATTGTTGATATCCAAAGATGCTGAAGGCAACATACCAATTGACCCCGTCAGCATTGCCGCTTCATCAGACAAAATATCCCCAAACAAATTCCCAGTAACTACCACATCAAAAGCTTTTGGAGCTTTTACTAATTGCATTGCCGCATTATCAACATACATATGCGTGAGCTCAACATCGGGATATGATTTACCAAGATCAATCATGACATCTCGCCAAAGCTGAGAGGTCTCCAAAACATTGGACTTATCAACGCTACAGATTTTTTTATTTCTTTTTCGTGCCGCAGTAAATGCTACTTGTCCAATGCGGCGGACTTCTGGCTCACTGTAGCGCATCGTATCAAAACCTTCGCGTGCGCCTGGGAAAAGACCATCCGTTGCGGTACGGATACCTTTGGGTGAACCAAAATAAACGTCCCCATTGAGTTCACGAACAATCAAAATATCTAATCCAGATACAATTTCTGGCTTTAAAGAGGAAGCCGCGGTTAACTCAGGATAACAAATCGCAGGTCTTAAATTTGCAAATAGAGCTAAGTGTTTGCGAAGACCCAAAATAGCCTGCTCGGGACGCAGCTCTCTTGGTAAATTATCATATTTAAAATCACCAACTGAACCAAATAAAATGGCATCTGCTTCTTTTGCCAACGCCAAGGTCCCCTCTGGCAAAGGATGACCTTCTGCCTCATAACCAGCACCTCCAACCGGCGCCTCTTCAATTTCGAAGGACTCACCTAAAGCATCTAACACCAATCTTGCTTGCGCAATAATTTCCGGACCAATACCGTCCCCTGGTAAAACTGCAATTTTCATAATTAATCCAAACTTAAGGTAGCTTTGTATCCAACCAAGGCATTTTTAATAAACGCTGTGATTCGAAATTCTTGATTTTATCTGAATGACGTAAGGTCAAGCCAATATCATCTAAGCCATTGATAAGACAATACTTACGAAACGGAGTGATATCGAAATCATAGGAACTGCCGTCTGCAGCAATAACAATTTGCTTTTCTAAGTCAATGGTTACTTGATAACCATTAAAAGAAAAGGTCTCATTAAATAAATGATCTACTTGCGTACTTGAAAGAACAATGGGTAATAATCCATTCTTATAACAGTTATTCATAAAAATATCTGCAAAACTTGGCGCTATAACCGCACGAAATCCATACTGAACGAGTGCCCACGGTGCATGCTCACGAGAACTGCCACAACCAAAGTTCTTTCTTGCCAATAAAATACTGCCACCTTTGTATTGCGGTTGATTTAAAACAAAGTCTGGATTGATTGGACGCTTAGAGCAGTCAAGTCCTGGCTCGCCTTGATCCAAATAACGCCAGGCATCAAAAAGATTTTGGCCAAAACCTGTTTTAGCAATAGACTTTAAAAACTGCTTAGGAATGATCGCATCGGTATCGACATTTTCACGATCAAGTGGCACTACTAAACCTTGATGGACATTGAATGCTTGCATAATGATTATCTATTTAATAGGGGTTACTACAGCACCGGATGGCTGTTCAATTGGCTTTAACTCTTCAATCTTTGTTGGTCCTGCTGTCTTTTCAATCGATTTACCTAAAGTTTGTAAATCGCGCCCCATACCTTCCACAGTTGAGCAAGCAACTAAAAAATGGGATACAACTAAAAGTATTGCAACTTGAATAAGTTTCATCAATTAACCTTTTTTAAGTAATTATGCAATTTTACGCACATCTACAAAATGACCTTCAATCGCAGCAGCCGCAGCCATTGCAGGGCTGACTAAATGGGTGCGACCACCAGCTCCTTGGCGACCTTCAAAATTTCGATTCGATGTAGAAGCACAGCGCTCTTGAGGCTCTAGGCGATCAGCATTCATTGCTAAGCACATGGAACATCCTGGTTCACGCCACTCAAATCCTGCCGCAATAAAGAGTTTGTCTAAACCCTCTTTTTCTGCCTGTGCTTTAACCAAACCAGATCCAGGAACAACAATCGCTAATTTCACATTAGATGCAACTTTTTTACCAAGTCGTTCAACGACTTTAGCTGCAGCACGCATATCTTCAATGCGACTATTTGTACATGAGCCAATAAAAACTTTATCAATCATGATGGTATCAATCGGCGTGTTGGGTGTTAAACCCATGTATACCAATGCATGCTCAATTGCAGAGCGTTTATTAGAATCTTTTTCCTTTTCCGGGTCTGGAATACGATCATCAATCGATAAAACCATTTCAGGAGAGGTACCCCAAGTCACTTGAGGCTTGATTTCTTCAGCACGTAATTGCACCACTTGATCAAATACAGCATCCGCATCTGAGCGTAATCCACGCCAGTACTGGATTGCCAAACTCCATGCTTGACCAGTAGGTGCGTAAGGACGATTTTGCACGTACTCAATCGTTTTTTCATCGACAGCAATCAAACCTGATCGCGCTCCAGCTTCAATCGCCATATTGCAAACTGTCATCCGCCCTTCAATGGATAACTGTTGAATCGCTTCACCTGCAAACTCAATGGTATGGCCTGTTCCACCTGCAGTCCCAATCTTGCCAATAATTGCAAGCACGATGTCTTTTGCGGTGCAACCAGATGGTAATTTTCCGTCAACGCGGATCAACATATTTTTACTTTTTTTCATAAGCAATGTTTGGGTTGCTAGAACATGCTCAACTTCAGAAGTACCTATACCAAATGCTAGTGCACCAAAGGCGCCATGTGTACTCGTGTGAGAATCGCCACACACAATTGTCATTCCTGGCAATGTTGCCCCTTGCTCAGGCCCAATAACGTGCACAATACCTTGACGTAAGTCATGCATCTTGTATTGGGTAATGCCCAAACGATCACAATTAGAATCTAATGTATCTACTTGTAATTTAGAAATCGGGTCACTGATGCCAGCTGATCGATCCGTTGTTGGCACGTTGTGATCCGAAACGGCCAAATTCGCTGAATTACGCCATAAGGGACGCTTCGCTAGCGAAAGTCCTTCAAAAGCCTGTGGACTAGTTACCTCGTGCAAAAGATGACGGTCAATATATAAGACTGCCGTACCGTCTTCTTCTGCATAGACCACATGGTCGTCCCAAAGTTTGTCATATAAGGTACGAGCCATACAATCTCCTTGATTAGCGTTTGGTTGTTGATATTGAGCGAGTTGGGTAGCCATTAAATAACTGGCGCGGACGACCAATTTTATACTCAGGATCTGTAATCATCTCCTCCCATTGCGCTATCCAACCTACTGTTCTAGCTAATGCGAATACACATGTAAACATATCCGTTGGGATTCCTAATGCACGTTGGACAATCCCCGAGTAGAAGTCAACGTTCGGATAGAGTTTCCGACTCACAAAATATTCGTCTTCTAAAGCAATCTTCTCTAAAGTCATCGCTAATTTAAATAGCGGATCATCTTGTAATCCAAGCTCGTTAAGAACTTCGTAACATGTCTCACGCATTAATTTAGCCCGTGGGTCAAAGTTTTTATACACTCGATGTCCAAAGCCCATTAGGCGGACGCCAGAATCTTTATCTTTGACTTGTGCAATAAATTCACCAATCTTTTCTACACCACCCATTTTTTGAATATTTTCAAGCATTTCTAAACAGGCCTCATTTGCTCCACCGTGCGCAGGACCCCACAAACATGCTACTCCTGAAGCAATTGCAGCAAATGGGTTGGTTCCTGAAGAACCAGCTAGACGGACAGTTGAAGTAGATGCATTTTGCTCATGATCAGCATGCAATATAAAAATTCTATCTAAAGCACGAACCAATACTTCATTTACCTTATATTCCTCACAAGGATTTGCAAACATCATGCGCATGAAGTTGGCAGTGTAGGACAAATTATTTTGGGGATAAATAAACGGTTGGCCAATAGAGTATTTATAAGACATAGCTACCAAAGTAGGCATTTTAGCGATTAAGCGAATTTGAGCAATTTCTCTTATTTTGGGAGTGCCATAGTCAAGACCGTCATGATAAAAGGCTGCCATTGCGCCCACTAATCCTGTTAATACTGCCATTGGATGTGCATCTCGACGGAAACCTCTGAGGAAAAACTGCATCTGCTCATGAACCATGGTGTGATTCATAACAAGACTATCATATGCCTTTTTCTCTTCTGCGCTTGGTAATTCGCCATTTGTAAGCAAATAACAAGTTTCTAAAAAATCACAATTTTCTGCTAATTCTTGAATTGGATACCCACGATAGAGTAATTCGCCTTTATCACCGTCAATAAAGGTAATTTTGGAATTACATGACGCCGTAGACATAAAGCCCGGGTCATAGGTGAACTTACCCGTTTGTCCATAAAGTTTACGAATATCAATTACGTCAGGACCGACAGATCCTTTATAAATTGGCATCTCAATAGCTGGTGAGCCGTCAGAAAAAGATAGTGTGGCTTTAATTTCAGAGGGGGTCATTACAGGGTTTCCTTCCATTCAAATCATTATATTAATAGAACACGGCTCGTTATTTTTTCATCTTAAACACTAAATTCTACTGTTCGCGCATCATCTGTAATATTTTAATTACATCCGGATTCGCTAAAGCCCCTTCAAGTTCTTTCCGCTTCAACAGTAAATCTAATAAATCATTATCACTCAGGTCTAAAAGCTGATCCATGGCAAACACATCTTCCATGGTTAATGAATTAATGTATCGATTAAAAAATCGCTCAATAATCAAATCATTTTCTAGCAAACCCCTTCTAGCACTCCAGCGAAGTCTAGAAAGGGTCTGCGCGTCAGCAATCATACCGCGCGACGAACCATCAACTCTTTAATCTTACCAATTGCTTTGGTTGGGTTTAAACCCTTCGGACATACATCAACACAATTCATAATAGTATGGCAACGAAACAATCTGTAAGGATCTTCTAGGTTATCTAAACGCTCACTGGTTACTTGATCACGGCTATCGGCAATAAAGCGATAAGCCTGTAGTAAGCCTGCAGGGCCTACAAATTTATCAGGATTCCACCAGAAAGATGGGCATGCTGTCGAGCAAGAAGCACACAAAATACATTCATACAAACCATTGAGCTCATCACGCTCTTCGGGAGACTGTAAACGCTCTTTTTCAGGAGGAGGTGTATCGTTGACTAAATATGGACGAATCGAGTGATATTGTTTGAAAAAATTCGTCATATCAACAATTAAATCACGGACTACTGGCAAACCTGGCAATGGACGCAATGTAATTTTGTTTGGTAAAGTCAACATATTCGTTAAACAAGCCAAACCATTTTTACCGTTAATGTTCATAGCATCAGACCCACAAACACCTTCGCGACAAGAACGACGGAATGTCAAGGTCTCATCCAATTTCTTTAATTTTAATAAAGCATCCAATAACATTCTTTCACTTCCATCCAGCTCTAACTCATAGGTCTGCATGCGAGGTGCTGCATCCTGATCAGGATCGTAGCGATAAACTTCAAAAATTCTCTTTTGACTCATGATTAACCTCTTAGAAAGTACGTACTTTAGGTGGAATGGATTCAGCCGTTAATGGCTGTAGATTGACTGGTTTGTAATCTAAACGATTGTTTTCTTTATACCAAAGAGTATGCTTCATCCAGTTTTCATCATCTCGGTCTGGACAGTCATCATGCGCATGCGCCCCACGACTTTCTTGTCTAGCTGCTGCTGAATACATTGTTGAATTCGCAGCTTCCACAATGTTGGCTAATTCTAAAGCTTCAACACGGGCTGTATTGAAGGTCTTAGACTTATCTTTTAAGTGAATATGCTTGGCTTTTTCTGTCAACTCCGCCATTTTAGCAACACCTTCATCCATGATTTTTTGCGTTCTAAATACGCCACAATGTTGTTGCATTGCGTTACGTATTTCATTCGCCACATCTTGCGTGTAATCACCCGAAGTAGAGTTATCTAAAGCCGCAACTCGTGATAAGGAGTAATCAGCCGCATCAGCAGGTAAAGGCTTATGCTCCTTTTGTTTTAACGATGTTGCAACAATATGATTGCCAGCGGCACGACCGAATACTAACAAGTCAAGCAATGAGTTTGTGCCAAGTCGATTTGCACCATGAACAGATACACAGGAACATTCACCTACAGCATAAAAACCATTGACAACTTCATTTGGGTTGCCATTCTTTGGAGCTACTACTTGACCATAAATATTCGTCGGAATACCACCCATTTGATAGTGAATCGTTGGTACAACAGGAATTGGCTCTTTCGTGACGTCAACGTTTGCAAAGTTAATACCAATTTCATAAACAGACGGCAAACGTTTATGTATGGTCTCAGCGCCAATATGCGTTAAGTCTAAAACAACGTAATCACCATTAGGGCCACATCCACGACCCTCTTTGATTTCTTGATCCATAGAGCGTGACACAAAGTCACGTGGTGCTAAATCTTTGAGCGTAGGTGCATAACGTTCCATAAAACGTTCACCATCTTTGTTACGCAAAATACCGCCTTCTCCACGACAACCTTCGGTTAATAAAACACCTGCTCCTGCAACACCAGTAGGATGGAACTGCCAAAACTCCATATCTTCTAACGGAATACCTGCGCGCGCAGTCATCCCCATACCATCGCCAGTATTAATGAATGCATTGGTGGACGCTTGCCAAATACGACCAGCACCACCAGTTGCAAACATCGTACACTTCGCTTCTAAAATATGAATGTCACCGGTTTCCATTTCCATCGCCGTAACACCAAGAACATCGCCATCAGCATCTCGAATTAAATCAAGCGCCATCCATTCCACAAAAAACTGCGTGCGTGCACGAACATTTCTTTGATATAAGGTATGTAACATCGCATGACCAGTTCTATCAGCCGCCGCACAGGCTCTTTGCACAGCTTTTTCGCCATAGTTAGCGGTATGACCACCAAATGGACGTTGATAAATCGTGCCGTCCGCATTACGGTCAAATGGCATACCAAAATGCTCTAATTCGTAAACAACCTTAGGAGCTTCACGACACATAAATTCAATCGCGTCTTGATCACCTAACCAATCTGCTCCTTTAATCGTGTCATAAAAATGATAATGCCAGTTATCTTCACTCATGTTTCCTAAAGAAGCTCCAATTCCACCTTGAGCAGCGACAGTATGGGAACGTGTTGGGAACACTTTTGAAAGAACTGCTACATTCAGACCCGCCTCTGCCAATTGCAAAGAGGCTCGCATCCCCGCTCCACCTGCCCCAACGATTACCACGTCAAAACGTCTGCGTGGAATAGCTGATTTAATAGCTGCCATTTATACCCTCCAAAGAATTTGAGCAGTGTAGCCAGCACAACCGACTAGCCACAACACAGTAAAAGTTTGTAATGCTAGACGTAATCCAGCAGAACCAATGTAATCCATCCAAATGTCACGAATCCCAACCCAGGCATGATAAAAAAGGCTTAATAATGTTAGAAATGTCAGTATCTTGATGAACTGATTGGCAAATAAACTAGCCCAACCCTCATAAGTAGCATTTCCAAAAACCAAATAAACACCCAAAAAGAGAATCGTAAAAACGATCATGATCACAGCGGTAACTCGCTGCAATAGCCATTCAGTTAAACCGTAATGAGCACCGACAACAAGTCGATTTGCACCAATATTATTTTTTGACATGTTGACCTCAGAATAAATTAAAGAGTTTTGCCCCAAGTACTGCCGTAAGAGATAAGCTCACAACTAGGACAGTTACTGCCGTTTTTTGAATTTGCGTCTTTTCAATGCCTTTGTGAAGGTCTAACATCAAAAAACGTATCCCCGCACAAAAGTGATGTAAAAAAGCCCAAATCAAGGCAAGTAAAAATAATTTAATCAGTGGATTACCTGCAACCTCAGAAAAAGTAATAAAACTTAACTCAGAAGTCAAACTCTTATCAAATAGGTAAAGAATAAATGGCAAGGATAGAAAAAGTAATGCACCACTCACGCGGTGCAAAATAGAAACTTTTCCGGACCAAGGTAATTTATAGGAAGTTAAAATTTGCCCGTATCCAATATTTTTGAATTCGCGGCGAGCTGGCTTGGGGCTCGTGTCAACAGTTTCAGACATCTTATTCCTTTTAATTGTATGTGCTGTAAAAATCTTTTAACAACTCTTTTTATTTTCTCAAATTATTTAGTAAATTTGTTTTACAAATAAATTCGGATAACGTAATTTTGTCATATCCTGCGATTTCGTGAATTTTTTTGTGAAAAACTTGAGTTATTTCATCAATTAACTTTCAACTAATTCTGTTGAAATAATGATGCTCTGTACTAATATATTGGGCTTGGCGGACTTCAACCGGCTTATCTCCATAGGTGTAAGCGACTCTAAAAATATCCAGCACAGGGAGTAATTGATCAATTTCTAAATACTCTACAGCCAAATTACTTGGTAAAACTGCGCGAATACGCTCTTCAGCATGCGTCATATGTACTCCAAAGTGGCTTTCAAATAGGCCATACAGAGATCCAGCCCATGACTCTAATAACTCAAGTGTCAAATCCCCAAAAAGAGGGCAAGGTAACCAAATATCCTCAAAAACAACGGGCTTACCACTAAAGCTCATTAATCGTCGAATATGCACGAAGATATCTTCTGCATGCATGTTGAATGGCGCATATACGACTTTGGGAGCTTTTTGATGAGTACAGAGCAAAATTTTGTTCTGTGACTCTTCCATTTCTCCAGCAGAATTAGCTAAATGTAAAAAACGATATTTACTCTGCTCTTCCTGGTGTGTAGCCACAAAAGTACCACTACCTTGTCGGCGAATGAGTAGATGCTGCCTGACTAGTTCATCAATGGCTTTACGAATGGTGCCTTGACTCACCTCATAGGAGGCTGCCAAATCTAATTCACTAGGGATCAACTCCCCCGCTTTCCATACACCTGCCTCAAGAGCAATCAAAAATTTAAGCTTTATTTGTGCATAAAGTGGTAAATCTAGATGTTTTTCTGATGAATTATCATATTTGGTTTGCATAATGGATATCATATATGCACTGTGGGATAAAAATATGAATCATTTTTTATCAGATAGCCTTTATTATTAATTATTTTGGAGCTAGTTATGTCAAAAGCACCCCTGCGCGTAGCAGTCACCGGAGCGGCCGGTCAGATTGGATACTCTCTTTTGTTCCGTATCGCAAACGGCGATATGTTAGGAAAAGATCAACCAGTTATTTTGCAGTTATTAGAAATTCCTGATGAAAAAGCTCAAAATGCTCTAAAAGGCGTGATGATGGAACTCGACGATTGCGCCTTCCCATTATTACAAAGCATGACTGCTCATGGTGATCCAATGACAGCATTTAAAGATATCGATTTTGCAGTCCTCGTCGGGGCTCGTCCTCGTGGTCCTGGTATGGAAAGAAAGGATTTGCTTTCAGCCAATGCCCAAATTTTTACGGCTCAAGGTAAAGCCTTAAATGCTGTAGCAAAAAGAACTGTAAAAACGTTAGTCGTTGGTAATCCAGCCAATACGAATGCTTACATTGCTATGAAGTCTGCTCCAGATCTACCAGCTAAAAACTTTACTGCCATGTTACGTTTAGATCACAATCGCGCTTTATCCCAACTTGCTGCTAAATCTTCTGCAGCTGTTGCCGATATTGAAAAATTAGTCGTTTGGGGTAACCACAGCCCTACCATGTATCCAGATTATCGTTTTGCTACAGTGGGCGGAAAATCTATTAAAGCAATCATCAATGATGAAGCATGGAATAAAAATACATTCTTACCAACCGTTGGTAAACGTGGTGGGGCCATTATTGAAGCACGTGGTTTGTCTTCTGCAGCATCTGCTGCGAATGCTGCGATTGATCATATTCATGACTGGCACCTCGGCACAAATGGTAAATGGGTCACGATGGGTGTTCCATCCGATGGCTCTTACGGTATCCCAGCCGAAGTCATGTATGGATTCCCTGTGATCTGTGAAAATGGTGAATATACCGTGATTAAAGATCTTCCAGTGGATGACTTTTCTCGTGAACGTATGGACTTCACATTGAAAGAACTATTAGAAGAACAAGACGGAGTTAAGCATCTCCTTTAATTAAAGGGAAATAGATGAAGCCATCAGACGTTCTTTTTGAAGGTAAGGCCCCAAAAGCCTTACCAGTTTGCGATCACTATTGTGGTACTGAAATTCGTATGAAAAAAGCCCTCGCTTTACAAAAAGAGCTTGGGCCTTGTTTTGATATCACATTTGATTGTGAAGATGGTGCTCCAATTGGGGAAGAGGAGAATCACGCGCATTTAGTTGCAAGTCTGATCAATGGCCCTGAAAACCTATTTGGTCGAGTTGGAGTTCGCGTACATGACCCTCAAAGTCCGCATTTTACGCAAGATATTGAAATACTCATCAAGGAATGTGCTAATCGCCTTGCCTACATCACTATTCCCAAAGTCGAATCAGCGGTTCAAGTCAGTCATTTAATTGAACAAATTAATTCCAAAGCGGCTCAACATGAAGTCACAGCACTGATTCCGATTCATGTTCTCATTGAAACCCATACATCTTTGGCCGATGCGATGCACATCGCCTCCTTATCCCAAATTGAATGTCTAAGCTTTGGTTTAATGGATTTTGTGTCGGCTCATTATGGCGCTATCCCAGCAAGTGCTATGAATGTAGATCAATTTACTCACCCATTGATCCAACGCGCCATGCTTGACATTGCCGCGTCATGTCACCGTTTTGCAATCATTCCATCACATAACGTTTGTACAGAGATTCATGACCTAGCTCGAATCCGGGATGATTGCCTAAAGGCTAAGGATTTATTTGGATATACACGTAAATGGAGCATTCATCCAAACCAAATACCTGTTATCGTGGAAGTGTTTAGTCCACAAAATCACCAAGTCGCGGAGGCAATTCAGATTCTTCAAGCAGCACAAAATGCGAATTGGGGTCCAATACAATTTGAAAGTAAACTTCATGATCGAGCAAGTTATCGTTTTTACTGGGCGGTTTTACAACGTGCGAAAAATTCAGGGAAGAATTTCCCTCAGCTGAACTCTTTAGATTGGTTTAATTAGTCATGCTTGAATATTTATTTCATTTGCAAAAAAATAATAACCACTGGCTATATAAGGGCATCCGCTTTTTTATTGTGGGTATATCTTTATGGGTCTTTTTTCTGACATATCAATCAGATGCACACGCCCAAAAGACAAATACCACTAAAAGCTCAACCTCAGTAGCCTCTTCTGAGGATGAGAAGAAATTTAATATGCTCAAATCTGGCAATGAAACTGTTTGGACTTGCGAAAACAATGTCAAAGTGAAAACAGCGCAATCTGGTAGTCAATATTTATTTCTTCACAATAAAAAACTTTATACGATGAATGGTATCGAAGCTCTCAATGGCGTTTCTCGATTCTCAGATATTGTTCACCGTATGGATTGGATCATTATTCCAGGAAAAGCGATGCTATTTGATAGCAAGGCTGGACAACGTTTACTGGACTACTGTAACCACCCTAATTTGGCGGTCGTCGATAAATCTAAAGAAGTGGATTTAATGAAATAACAACTGTTGTGCTGGAGTGTCCTCAGGCATTTCAGCATGCACTACTTCGGCAGATCGATTGGGGAATAAAGGTACGCCACAGTCTTCGCACATCTCAGGAGTAAACAACATAGCATGTTTAAATACATCACCTACCCCAGCTAGATGAAGCGTATCCGAAATCAGTTCAATGGTCGTATTACCTTCATTGCCATTCTCAATGTCATCCATGGAAACCGTTTCACGGTCATACAAAGGCCAAACCACTCCATAAATAATTTCGGGATGCCCCTTAATCGCAAAGGAAATTCGAAACTCATCTGTAATCTCGTTACCAAATGGCGCAACGACACAGGATAGTTCCGCGGGCGTAACGCCAAGTGAAGACTCCAAATAATTCACTGCCGCAGATAAGCTGAGAGGCCTTACGCGCTTATCTGCTTCCCGACAATTAGTAAAAAAAGCATCAGGCAACAAAATCTCAAACTCACAACCAGGCAATAATTCAGTCATGACCGAGTGCATCGCAGCTTGCCATTCTTTAAGTGCTATACCTCTTTCTAAACGAATCGGCTCTTCAGCTTGCCAAATAAACATAGGTTGACTAATTTCTGCAGCGACTGCACACAGAATAAATCTAGGGTCAGCTAGAACAGGCACGGTTTCAGGCATTTCTTTTAATTGGTAAACAATATCTGATTGCTCAACGGCTGATTTCGCCATTTTTTCCAACAGCATACGGGTTTGACTATGCGATTGAGGAATTTGATCAATACTATACAACCAAGGAGCAATCGATAAATGAATTTGTTTTGAAAAAATAAACTCTTTCAAATACTCAACCGTTTCTGCTACTAAATCTGTTCTTATCAGACCCGATGGAATTGCATAACGAGTTTGTGCAATCATTGGTATAGCTATCAATAGAACTTCATAACACTTACCCTCGAATTCATAAACCAAAGATTCAGAAGCTGTTTCAATAGCATCAGCAAGTATTTCAAATGCAGCTGTTTGAGATTTAAATGTTTGATCTAATGCAGCATCCAATACCGCTTGATTTTGATTACCCAATAAGCGATTAAGGCGAGTAAATATTTTTTTTTCCCAAAAACTATCTTCCACCTTACTTCCTGAAGCAGCAAGAGCTAATGCCTCAGAGACTAATTTTTCAACCTCAGGGGAGTTTCTTGACTTCGCGGGCAATCGTGTCGATAAAGCCGTTTTAATAGAAGGTTTTGAGATAGGCATTATTTTTGTTGCTTTCTCTGAAAAACAGGCTGATGAAGTTTGGACAAGGATTCAACATACTGATAGCCCTCAAGATCAAAATGTTTTAATTTTATAGGCTCCTGTATTGCATTTTGAATCACATAGCGTGCCATTAATCCCCTAGCACGCTTTGCATAAAAAGATATGATCTTAAACTTTCCATCTTTTTCATCCTGAAATACTGGTGAAATCACGGGATAACCTAGTTCCTTAGCTTGAATTGCTTTGAAATACTCATCAGATGCCAAGTTAAGTACCATGGGCTTTTGATGCGATGCTAATTCTGCTTGAATTGCTTTAGTTATTTTTGAGCCCCAAAAATGATACAAATCAATCCCTTTTTTATTTTCTAAACGAGTACCCATCTCTAAACGGTAGGGCTGCATCAAATCTAGGGGTTTTAATACCCCATATAAACCTGACAGGATTCGTAAATGATTTTGGGCAAACTCTAATTGCTTTTTATTTAAAGATTTGGCGTCTAAACCTTCATAAACATCCCCATTAAAGGCGAATAAGGCAGCCTTACTGTTTTTATTTGTAAATGTTTTGCTCCAACTAGAATACCTCGCCGCATTTAATGCTGCCAATTTGTCAGATAAAGACATCAAGCTAGCGATGTCTTGGGTAGAGAATTTTTTTAACTCGGTAATTAATTGGCTCGCCTCAGGAATAAACTCAGGCAATGTGTTTGGCAAAGACAATTCATACTCATCGAAATCTAAGGTCTTTGCTGGAGATAAGATGATCAACATACTTTGAATAATAATGTAATTAGGTTAATTATATTTATACCAATACTTTCGTATCATTCATAGTAAAAAAATGATTCGTGATGGCAAAGAACTATCAGTTTACAATTATTCAATTGACATGAGGGGAAATTTGTGGATTTTACATATTCAAGCAAAGTAGAAGAATTAAGACAGCGTTTGTTAAGTTTCATGAATGAACATATTTATCCAAATGAGCATCGCTTTTATGAAGAAGTTGCTACTAATCGTAAAGCTGGAAATGCTTGGGTCCCAACACAGTTGATTGAAGAATTAAAACCCAAAGCCCAAGCTGCGGGACTTTGGAATTTATTTCTCCCACGCTCTAACCGCGCTCCTGAGGGACTCAATAATCTTGAATATGCCCCTTTATGCGAAATTATGGGGCGCTCTCATATTGCCCCTGAGGTTTTTAATTGCAATGCACCAGATACCGGCAATATGGAAACCATTGAACGTTATGGTACCGAAGCACAAAAAGATATGTGGCTAGAACCACTCTTAAAAGGAACAATACGGTCAGCTTTTTTAATGACTGAACCAGATGTTGCTTCTAGTGATGCGACTAATATCCAATGCAGTATTCAAAAAGATGGTGATGAATACATTGTTAATGGTCGTAAATGGTGGTCATCAGGTGCTGGGGATCCACGATGTGCAATCTATATCGTTATGGGCAAAACAGATCCGGATGCCCCTCGCCATACACAACAATCCATGATCCTTATTCCGGCAAATACGCCCGGAATTCGTGTGATTCGCCCCTTATCCATTTTTGGCTATGATGATGCTCCTCATGGACACATGGAAGTCGTTCTTGATCAAGTACGAGTTCCTGCAAGTAATATCCTTCTTGGCGAAGGTCGTGGCTTTGAAATTGCACAAGGTCGTTTAGGCCCTGGTCGAATCCACCATTGCATGCGCTCTATTGGTGCTGCTGAACGCGCTTTAGAATCCATGTGCAAGCGTTTAAAAGAACGTGTAGCATTTGGTAAGCCAATTTCTGAACAAGGCGTTTGGCATGAGCGCATCGCAGAATCACGCTGCATGATCGACCAGGCTCGACTATTAACTCTTAAAACAGCTCACACCATGGATACCGCTGGGAATAAAGTAGCTAAAGCAGAAATCGCAATGATTAAAGTAATTGCCCCAAATATGGCTGGGAAAATTATTGATTGGGCTATTCAAGCACATGGCGGTGCCGGTGTTAGTCAAGACTTTGAACTCGCATATCACTACGCCTGGCAACGTATTCTGCGCTTAGCGGATGGTCCAGATGAAGTCCATCGTTCAGCTATCGCCAAAATTGAGCTTGGTAAATCCGTGTAATTGTCGAACTATTGGAATATCACCGTACTTTTACCATTCAATAAAATACGGTGTTCGGCATGCCATTGAATTGCTCTAGCAAGTGCCATGGACTCTACATCTCGACCAATCGCAGTAAGTTGATCTGGCGTCATCGCATGATTGACGCGCGAAACCTCCTGTTCAATAATAGGTCCCTCATCTAAATCCGTAGTAACGTAATGCGCAGTTGCGCCAATCAATTTAACGCCGCGTTGATGAGCCTGCAAGTAGGGTTTAGCGCCTTTAAAACTTGGTAAGAAAGAATGGTGAATATTGATGACTTTTCCTGCTAAAGCCTCACACAATCTGGGTGATAATATCTGCATATATCGCGCAAGGACTACCAAATCAATTCTTTCTTTTTCAACGAGCTCAAGCAATTGTTGCTCAACATCATTTTTACGTTCATCTAAAGCTGAAGTAATTGGAAAAAAATGATAAGGGATTTGATATGACTTTGCCAAATCATTGAAATCATGATGATTAGAACCAATACCAGCAATCTCAATGGGCAAATTACCAGATTTAGTCCGAAATAATAGATCATTCAAGCAATGACCAAATTTTGAAACCATGATTAATACACGTGGCAGTTGCAACAAACTGTAAAATTTGGCATCCATCTGAAAGCGATTCTGAATACTTGAGAAATCCTGCTCTATTTGACTAAGTATTAAGGATTTTTCTATTTGCTCAAAATGAATACGCATAAAAAAACGTCCTGAAAAAGGGTCTGTATATTGAGCAGAATCAGCAATATTGCATTGTTGTTCAAATAAAAATTGAGTAACCGCATAGACAATCCCTGGTCGATCCGGACAAATAATTGTCAAAATATAACCAGGATGAGTAGAACTTTGTTGGCTTGTGGATAATGTATTCATGGCATTATTATCTTCCAATTTCAAATTTCAATAAAGTATCCATCATGCTGAATCATTTTTCTCTGGATTCTAAAGACCTTTGGCCCCAAAAACCTTTGGCTGAAGTCATGCGACCAAAAAAAATTGAGGATGTTGTAGGCCAAGAGCATATTTTAGGATTAAACAAGTCATTACAAATTGCATTTAAATCAAAAAAAATCCATTCCATGATTTTATGGGGTCCTCCTGGAGTTGGAAAAACCAGCCTTGCACGACTTATGGCATCCGTTTTTGATTATCACTTTATTGCTTTGTCTGCTGTTCTTGCTGGTGTGAAAGATATTCGTCAAGCTGTAGAGGAAGCATCACAAATTGAACAACAATATCAGAAAAAAACCATTCTCTTTGTTGATGAAATTCACCGTTTCAATAAGGGGCAACAAGATGCTCTTTTGCCATTTGTTGAATCAGGTCTTCTTACTTTTATTGGCGCAACAACAGAAAATCCATCCTTCGAAGTCAACTCTGCACTTTTGTCTCGAGCTCATACCTATGTCTTAAAACCCCTAGAAGAAAAGCATCTTAGAACTTTACTGCTAAATATTCCGGAAATAATTAAGCGACCCTTGGATGTTTCTGAGGAGGCAATACAAATTTTAATTAATTTTGCTGATGGTGATGGTCGAAGATTTTTAAACGCGATCGATCAAGCTCTCGCCAATCAAATAAATAAAGATCATTTTTTTATTGATCAAATCCTTCTAAACCAAGTACTTCAATCTCAAGGACGGCGCTTTGATAAAGGTGGGGAACATTTTTATGATCAAATTTCCGCACTTCATAAATCCGTGCGAGGATCTCATCCTGATGCTGCTCTTTATTGGCTATGTCGAATGTTCGATGGTGGAGCTGACCCATTATATTTAGGTCGAAGAATCATTCGTATGGCCTGGGAGGATATCGGTCTTGCAGATCCTAGAGCTATTCAAATATGTTTAGATGCCGTACAAACCTATGAAAGATTAGGCTCTCCCGAAGGGGAATTAGCCTTGGGTGAGGCGGTAATTTACTTAGCGCTGGCTGCAAAAAGCAACTCTGCCTATAACGCTTATAATGCTGCAAAAGATTATGTAGCAAAGGACTCTAGTCAAGAGGTTCCTCTACACTTACGAAATGCTCCAACTCAGTTAATGAAAAATTTAGCTTATGGACAGCGGTATCGCTATGCTCATGATGAACCACATGCCTATGCCGCTGGTGAATCCTACTTACCTGAAGGCATGAAAAATCCACAATGGTACTTACCTACAGATCGCGGGTTAGAAATTCAAATTAAAGAAAAAATGGCTTTATTAAAAAGTCTTGACGAACAAGCCTTGAAAAAGAAATAACTTAGTTTTGTACAAATCGAACGTATTCCTGAACAGGGATACGTTCCGTGAGGAGTTGATTTTCTGGAGCTTGTGTATTTTCGTAACCTAGTGATATACAACAGACCAATTGTTCATCCTCAGCAAAGCCAAGGTGCTCTGCGACGATTTTGTGATAAGAAATAAAAGCAGCTTGAGGGCAAGAACCAATTCCACGGCCATTCGCTGCAATCATAATGTTTTGTAAAAACATTCCGTAATCTAACCAACTACCCTGCTCCATCATTCTTGGTATGGAGAAAAACAATATGGTTGGAGCGCCAAAAAAATCAAAATTTCTCGCATGTTGTTCATGCATCTTTTGATTTTCACCACGAGCAATACCCACTAATTTATATAAATCAAAACCAACTTTACGACGTCTAGATAAAAATGGCTCAACCCAGTTTTTAGGATAATAAATATATTCTGGACGATGTAAAGACCGTAAGACAGGGTCATTGAATACGGCCTTCACAGAATCAGAAAGTCGCTCTTTGGCAGCGCCTTCAATCACATAAACTTTCCATGGTTGTATGTTGGATCCCGAAGGAGCTCTCCCTGCAACTTCGATAATATCTAAAACGGTTTGATTGGGTATCGATGTTGGTAAAAAGGATCGGACAGATTTTCTGGTTCGAATCACTTCATCAACAATGGTGCTCACATTTTGTTTTACCATGACATCAAAGGTCTATTTAAACCCGTTCAATCATCATCGCAATACCCTGCCCTACACCAATGCACATCGTACAGAGGGCATAACGTCCCTGACGATGTTCTAACTCATAAAGGGCTGTAGTCACTAATCTAGCGCCGCTCATACCTAAAGGATGTCCAAGTGCAATAGCGCCACCATTTGGATTTACTCGCGCATCGTCATCTGCAACGCCTAGTTCCCGAAGCGTCGCAATTCCTTGTGCTGCAAATGCTTCATTAAGTTCAATGACATCAACCTGATCAATGGTCATTCCTAACTGCGCTAATAATTTTTTACTCGCCGGTGCAGGACCAATCCCCATAATCCTTGGGGGCACTCCTGCAGTAGCCATACCTAAAATTTTTGCTCGTGGTTTTAATTGATATTGATTCATTGCTTGTTCAGATGCAATCAAAACAGCGCATGCCCCATCATTGACACCCGATGAATTACCCGCAGTAACACTACCATCAGGTCGAACAATAGGCTTTAATTTTTGTAAAGCTTCAATGCTTGTTGAACGTGGATGTTCATCTAATAGAAAAGTAAAAACCTCACCTTTTTTGGATGTAATATTGACAGGTATGATTTCTTTACCTAAACGTCCATTATTTTGTGAGGCTAAAGCTTTTTCCTGACTTCTTAAAGCAAATGCATCTTGATCAGCACGAGATACAGAGTAGTCATCAGCGACGTTTTGTGCAGTCTCTGGCATCGAGTCAACACCATACATTTTTTTCATCAATGGATTAACAAAACGCCATCCGATTGTTGTGTCATAAACCGCATTATTTCTAGAAAAGGCAGTTTCAGCTTTTGGCATCACAAATGGCGCACGACTCATACTCTCAACCCCACCTGCTATGCCCATCTGTATTTGTCCGGAAGCAATCGCACGTGCTACAACACCTATAGCATCCATTCCCGATCCACATAAACGATTGACAGTTGAGCCTGGAACTTCAATAGGTAATCCTGCTAATAATGAACTCATATGGGCAACATTACGATTATCTTCACCCGCTTGATTGGCATTACCATAAACTACTTCATCTAACTTTGTCCAATCTACCGATGGATTTCTGGCCATCAGAGCTTTGATCGGCAAAGCGCCTAAATCGTCAGTACGAATACTAGATAAGATGCCACCATAGCGACCAATCGGTGTTCTAACGGCATCACAAATATAAGCAACAGGTATTACATTTGACATTTCAATTTCCTATAATTAATTGAGCTTTAGTAACAGCTTGAACAGTTTCTAAACTCATGCCATTAAATAACTCTTTGACTAAAAACCCCTTAGGGGTAATTTCAAAAATACCAAGATCTGTAAATACCATTGCTACGCAAGCTACTCCAGTTAATGGATAGGTACATTTCTCGACTAACTTACTAACCCCATCTTTTGTTTGATGTTCCATCATGACAAAGGTTTTTTTGGCTCCTACTGCAAGATCCATTGCACCACCTACAGCAGGAATAGCATCAACCTCTCCAGTGTGCCAACTTGCCAAGTCGCCAGTTTGTGAAACTTGAAAAGCCCCAAGTACACAAATATCTAAGTGACCACCACGCATCATTGCAAAAGAATCCGCCTGATGAAAAAATGCTCCTCCAGGTTCAAGGGTTACAGGCTGTTTACCCGCATTGATTAAGTCCCAATCCTCCTGCCCTTTTTCTGGAGCAGGCCCCATACCCAAAATCCCATTTTCGGAATGTAAAAAGATTTCTTTATCATCAGGCAAATAGTTGGCTACCAATGTAGGCATTCCAATACCGAGATTGACATAAGCCCCCTCCTCAATATGAAGAGCTATTTTCTGGGCAATCTCATTTCTTGTAATGGGCTTTAAATTATTTTGACTCATGCGTCACCTCTAACTAGTGCGACATGTTTAACAAAAATTCCTGGTGTGACTACCGTCTCAGGGTCAATCTCGCCAATCTCAACAACTTCATGGACCTGCGCAATTGTTGTAGTGGCGGCCATTGCCATGACTGGACCAAAATTACGAGCTGCTTTACGATATACCAAGTTTCCATAACGGTCCGCGCGCAAAGCTCTAATAAGAGCAAAATCAGCGGCTAAGGGTGTCTCAAAGACATAATTTTTACCATTAATCAGTCGTGTTTCTTTACCTTGGGCCAATAGAGTTCCATAAGCTGTTTGAGTGAAAAAACCACCTAATCCAGCACCTTGAGCACGAATTCGCTCTGCAAGATTTCCCTGAGGAACTAACTCTAACTCGATTTGTTTTGATCGATAAAGAGTTTCAAAATGGTGAGAGTCAGCCATTCGAGGATATGAGCAAATAATTTTTCTTACCCGACGCTCCTTTAACAAAGCAGCTATCCCAGTCTCTCCACTTCCTGCATTATTCGTGATAATGACTAGTTCCTTAGCATCTTGCTTAACAAGGCAATCAATTAAATCATGGGGGATACCAGATCCCCCGAAACCACCAATCATAATTGTTGCACCATCCTTTAGACCACTAAAGGCATCTTCCATCTTACTTAAAATTTTATTAATCATTTAATCTCAACAATATTTATTCTGCAGGACCAATATGAAGTTCTAAACTTCCTAATTGATCAATATTTCCGACCAAATGGTCGCCTGTTACAACCGGACCTACTCCTTCTGGAGTCCCTGTATAAATCAAATCACCGGTATTTAAATGGTAGTACTCAGATAAATTAGAAATAATCTCTGAAACGTTCCAAATCATATCTTTTAAGTCCGCTTTTTGTTTGGTAACTCCATTCACAAACAAATCAATATTGCCAAGGTTAAGTTCACCAATTTCTGATTTAGGAACCAATGGGGTAATTACTGCAGAATTTTCAAATGCCTTACCGAAATCCCATGGACGACCAATTTCTCGACTTTTAATTTGTAAATCTCTTCTGGTCATATCCAAACCACATGCATAACCGTAAATATGATCTTGTGCAGTTTCAACAGAGACTCTAAATGCGGGCTTGCTAATTGCTATGACTAATTCCATTTCATAATGGAGGTTACTAGTACCTAGCGAATAGGGGATAGTTGCACCACTTAAAACTAAAGAGTTAGCTGCCTTTGTGAAATAAAATGGCGGCTCACGATCAGGATCGAAGCCCATTTCTCTTGCATGAGCAGCATAGTTTCTTCCCACACAGAAGATTCTAGAAACAGCATATTGTAAGTGTGAGCCCCGCACAGGGACACTTGGAATGGGTTCTGGAGTATAAACATAATCCATGATTCGCTGCCTTTCAAGTTGTTTTAATTAGACTTGATAGGATGATAAACCAAAAGGCAAAAGAATCCCTACCCAGGATTTCTTTTATGACTATTCAGAAATAATGTTAGCGCTGTAATTTAACCAATTATCAAGTGTTACCATCCCGGAATTATGATCCGTAAAGGCATTTAATTTCAGCGATGAAGGAACTGAGTTTGAAAATATATCCGATTCATTTTTTCTCTAGGCTGGCTGACTAAAATCGATTTCATAGGCTCTGTACGCCATAGAAATGAACTTCTTTAAGTTCAATACTTTGCGTATATAGAGTCCATTTGAGAAAGCGTTTTCATCACGTGGAAACCATCAAAATTTAATTTACTTATTAGTGCTAGAGCAACGCCCAAAAATCCCTGATCGTGTTTCATTCCTCGGAGTTGCGCCATTTTTAGGGCTTTTTTAGTTTTTGTGACTCTGTGTAAAAAAAGACCTTCCACCTTCTTTAATTTATTGAATTTGCAATTCAGAACAACATAATTGTTGACTAATAGAAGAGCGGGTTTTACCCTGCAGTTCTCTTACTTGCTTAAAATTTTCACCAAGAATAAATGAGTCAATATCAATCTGATGGATAAATTAAATTCAAATAATTTTAGGATTTATCTAACAAATACCCCCATATTTTTTTGTTAGAATTTACTAATCTTATAACTTTACGAAAAATATATGGCAAACATAATCTTTTTTGTCATAAAAACTATATATGTCAATAATAAATTATCTAACACAAATACATATCGAATTCGGTGCTTTAGAAAAATTAGCGATGGAGTGTGAGCGTATTGGAATAAAACACCCTCTCCTAGTTACTGACCAAGGTATCAGACAAGCAGGTATTCTTTCTCAAACACTGCTTCAATTAAAAGATCTACCGGTCACCATTTTTGATCAAACCCCGTCGAATCCAACTGAAGCCGCTGCTCAAGAAGCCGCAAAGCTTTTTAATCAACATCACTGCGACGGTTTGATTGCTCTTGGAGGTGGATCATCCCTCGACTGCGCTAAAGCCGTAGCTATCCTGGCAACACATCCCGGACCTCTTAAAACATATGCAACAATTGAAGGTGGATCATCAAAAATCACCTCCAATGCTGCTCCTTTGATAGCAATTCCAACAACTAGCGGCACTGGAAGTGAAGTAGCAAGGGGAGCTATTGTGATCTTAGAGGATGGCAGAAAAGTAGGACTGCACTCTTGGTTTTTAATGCCTAAAACAGCAATCTGCGACCCTCTATTAACGCTCGGATTACCACCATTCTTAACCGCGGCTACTGGCATGGATGCAATTGCACATTGCATGGAAACCTTTATGGCCGCTCCTTTTAATCCGCCAGCTGATGGTATTGCTTTAGATGGCTTAAGAAGAGCATGGGCTCATATTGAAAAAGCTACAAATAATGGTCAGGATCGAAATGCACGTCTACAAATGATGTCTGCTTCCATGCAAGGTGCAATGGCATTTCAGAAAGGTTTAGGCTGTGTCCACAGCTTAAGTCATAGCTTAGGGGGAGTCAATCCTAAGTTACACCACGGAACTCTAAATGCTATTTTTCTTCCTAGTGTGATTCGCTTTAACCAAGATGCACCATCAGTCATGGAAGAATCTAGAATTTCACGTATGGCATTAGCTATGGGTCTATCGTCTGAAGATGATGTTATTCCAGCAATTATTGATTTAAATCAACGACTGGGACTTCCAAAAGGTTTAAAAGAGCTTGGGGTAACTAAATCTTTATTCCCTAAGATAATCCATGGTGCCGAAAAAGATCATTGCCATTTGATGAATCCCAAAATCGCCACATCCGAAGATTATGAAGTGATGCTTCAAGAGTCAATGTAAAATATATATCAGTTAGGATGAAATTGTTACTAATGCCTCGTTAGCTCAGTTTAAGTTAATGATCAGTTTTTTCAAATGGTTAGGAAATAATGAATCTTCTAAAAAAACTCATTTTTGTTTTATTTTTAAGTATTTTTAGCTTAGCTAATTTCACATCAGCGCAGGACTTTGTTAAGTCCACTAGTACGATAACTGGCAAAGTCATCGGCATCGCCGATGGAGATACTGTCACAATTCTCAATGACAAACATGAGCAAATTAAAATTCGCCTAATCGGAATTGATTGTCCAGAAAAATCACAAGCGTTTGGTAGTCGTGCAAAAAAAACTCTCAGTGATAAAGTTTTTTCCCAAAATGTAAAAGTTGAAACACGGGGCAAAGACAAATATAGTAGGACGCTAGGTGTTGTCAAAATTGGTGATGAAGATATTAACGAATATATGATCTCACAAGGTGTAGCTTGGCATTATAAAAAATACGCAAAGACCCAACCTGAAGAAGAAGCTAATCGTTATGCCAAAGCTCAAGAACTAGCGAGTCAAAATAAACGTGGGTTATGGATTCAAGAAAATCCAATCCCACCTTGGGAATTTCGTGATCAAGCTAGAAAATCCCAGAAAAAATAACTGTTTCCTATCTAAATAATTTATTTATGCCTACCTTTTCAGCAAATCTTTCTATGATGTATCAAGAGGTTGATTTTATTGACCGTTTTGGTTTGGCTGCGGCCGATGGTTTTGAATTTGTCGAATTTCTATTTCCTTATACCTATCCAGCCCAGGCGATTGTTGATCAACTCACCACCCACGGTCTGAAACTTCAATTATTCAATTTACCGCCCGGTGATTTGCAAGCGGGTGAAAAAGGTCTAGCCATTCTTCCCGATCGCCAAAAAGAGTTTGATGATGGCCTTGCACTCGCCATTGAATATGCCCAAGCAATGGACTGCCCCAATTTGCATTTGATGGCTGGTATTATCCCCGAGGGTGTTTCTCATCAAAAACTCAGGGCGTGTTATCTAAAACGTATTGAACAAGCTGCAATTGCCTGTGAACCTTACGATATTGATATTGTAATCGAGCCTATCAACACCATAACGATGCCAGGGTATTTTCTTAATTATCAAGAGCAAGCGATTGAAGTCATCAAAGAACTTCTTTTACCAAATGTGAAACTCATGATGGATTTTTTCCATGCGCAATTGATGGAAGGTAATTTGGAAAATCTTCTGACAAAAAACTTACCTTATATTGGCCACATACAAATTGCCGGAGTTCCTCATCGTAATGAACCTAATGTCGGCGAGGTCAATTATGAGTATCTGTTACATCTTTTAGATACTTTGGGCTATGAAGGTATTGTTGGCTGTGAATATAAACCCCTCAAAGGCACTTCCGAAGGTTTGAAGTGGTTAAGCTTTTACCGTTGATTGGTATGTATTTGAATCACGTCCTCCACAGTAACAGGAACAACGGTTGTATACCTTGTCGTCAGATCTCTTTGCGGAATTTTATCTAGCTGATAATTTTGGCAAACACGTTTGCCATCAATGATGTTATAGAGTTTGCAGTCTTGATCCGCCATCCCTGAAATAACATGCTCTGATACACCCTTACCCGTCGTAAGATAACTCGCGCCATTAATTGCAGTAGTTTCAATTAAAGTGGACGTTGTAGCAGCAGAAAAGGCTGAACTGGCAAACGGTGCAAAAGCACAACCAGCTAAACTATTACACAACAAGAGGCAAACCAAGGTACGCATGGCAATATATTGCCATAAATAGCCAAAAGATTAACTGTATTTAACCAAGATGAGCGGAAATCCCCTTGTCTTTAGGCATAGGGCATATGTCAATTCAATACTCTATAGCCACGCCCTACTAAACAACGCTTAATGATTGTCTCTTTTTCAGTATTGCCGGAATACATACCTGAGGCACCCCCAAGAACGCCTCCAATACCTGCTGCTTGAGCAATATTCGTACTATTACCACCACCAACTAAGCCTAGCAACGCTCCAATCACAACGCCACCTGCTGCTTTTTTAGCACCGTCTTTTCCGGCACCTTGGGCTTCTGTTGAAAGGCTCTGACATTCAAGCAGGTCTTGTTGATACTTCGCTTCATCGATCCCCTTTTTATCTATGATGGGAGAAAAATTGGAGCCGGTATTAGAGCAACCAGCTAACGCAGCCAGTAAGAACAAACTTATTAACTTTTTTTGATTAGACATCGAAGCTTCTCCTAAAAGTCAATAATACCCGTTAATATACCTATTAAATCTTATATATGTTAAAAAACTCAATCTTTTAAAATGCCCAATCCAGTTGCTGTATGTGCCGACTGCGGTAACCCTAGAAACCTCATGGCACTTGACTGTCCTTTCTGTGGCTCGAATGAGTCATTCATAGACTCTGATTCCAAATGGCGTTGCCAAGTAATTAATCTTGAATCAAATATGCCCTTAGTCGAGGAGGCTTTTGAGCGCTTACATCTCCATTTAGAAAAATTACGCGGAAAAGGGCTTCGGGCCATCAAAGTAATTCATGGGCATGGCTCATCTGGTCGTGGGGGCAATATTCGTCACGAATTTCGTCAAGCAATGGAAAATGGTCTTTGGGGTGAAGCAATTATTGAGGTTTACTTTGGGGAAATGCTTTCCCCTCATCTCCCCCAATATCAAGACTTACTCAAGACTTTTCCAGCTCTTAAAAACTCAATCACCAAAGATATGCAAGGTAACCCTGGGATTACTCTGTTAATACTCGATAAAAACTATTAAATTTTAACCACAATTCGACCAGCAAATCGACCCGCCATCAGCGCAGATGCGTATTCTGGAACTTGGTCTAAAGTAATATCTTCAATCATAGCTTCCAATTTCATTACATCCAAATCACGCCCAAGTCGTTCCCAAGCAAGCTTTCTTTTGGCTAGCGGTGCCATCACGGAATCAATGCCTAAAAGCTGAACCCCACGTAAAATAAAAGGCATTACTGTAAGTGACAAATCTGCACCTTGCGCTAATCCACATGCAGCTACTGGCGCTCCATATTGCATTTGTGCGCAAAGATTCGCTAAAGTATGTGACCCGGCAGTATCAATCGCAGCTGCCCAACGCTCTTTTTGCAATGGCTTTCCTGCCGCAGTAAACTCCTGACGATCAATGACTCTAGAAGCCCCTAAATCTTTTAAATAATTCTCTTCTGATAATTTTCCTGTCACGGCTACCACCTGATAACCTAAGCGACTTAAGAGCGCTATAGCAACACTTCCAACGCCACCCGTGGCTCCGGTAACGACAACTTCACCTTGACTAGGCTTAGCCCCAGCATTTTCAATTGCCATGACACACAACATGGCTGTATACCCGGCGGTACCAATACCCATCGCTTGCCTTTGAGTAAATGCTGAAGGTAACTTCACTAACCATTCGCTTTTCAAGTGGGCTTTTTGTGCTAAACATCCCCAATGTGTTTCCCCAACACCCCAACCATTGTGAATAAATAAATCACCAACTTTCCAATCGGGATGACTGGAATGGCTGACGGAACCAGAACCATCGATACCCGCAATCATCGGCCATTGCCTGACAACTGGACCTTTATTGGTAATGGCTAAACCGTCTTTAAAATTAATTGTGGAATATTGCACTTCAACTGCAACATCTGTCAAGGGTAAACGCGCTTCATCCACCTCTTCAATCTGCGCAGAAAATTGAGGTTCTTTATTTAGTACAAGAGCTTTAAACATCATGTTTGATTTCCTTTTTATGCTAAATTTTCAATAGGGTAATTTTATTGAATACCAATGACAACTTATGATTGATCTAACTCAGACATGATATCTTCATCATTTTCATCTGAAAAAATACGTAACTCACGGCTTGCTTTTGTAAAAAAGTGCTCAATATCCTGATACGTTTTAATCGTAGATAAGATTCGATGATCCGATAGTTGTTGACGCCAGATTCTCGCACCTCCCAAACCATGGGCAAGTCCAAGAAGATGTCGTGTGATGGCAGCAATATAAAAAGATTCGCCATTTTTTTGACATTGGGTTAACCAAGCTTGTACATAACAAATAATCTTTTCCTGAATCTCTAACCACGCTTGATCATTTAAAAAATACCCAAACTCTGTGCCTTGACTTTCTAACATCCTATCCCATCCAAGCATCATTGCTGGCGTATGATAAGCAGCTCGACCGACCATCAAACCATCAAAATCATGCCAATGATTGGCCAGTAATTGATTCTGATCTAAACCACCATTGAGCAATACCTTCGTTCGAGGAAAATGCTTCTGCAGATCTTTTCGAAGACGTTTTGCGACATCATATCGAAGTGGCGGTATAGATCGATTTTCCTTAGGTGATAATCCTTTAAGTACAGCATTTCGTGCATGAATAGTAAGCTGACTAGCGCCTGCTTGTGCTACCCCAGACATAAAATCTAAAACAAATTGATAATCCTTATCTACTCTAGGATCCATATCGTCTAAACCTAAACGATGTTTGACTGATATAGGAATTGATACTGCATCTTTCATGGCTTTCACACAATCTGCAACAAGTGATGGCTCAGACATTAAACAGGCGCCAAAAGATCCTTTTTGGACTCGCTCTGATGGACAACCACAATTAAGATCGATCTGATCATAGCCCCAATCTTGGGCCTTTTTGGCTGCAATAGCTAAGTCAGATGGATCACTCCCACCTAACTGCAGGACGACATAGTGCTCTTGAGTATCAAAGTCCAAATGACGATGAACATCTCCATAAATAATCGCACCAGTATTAATCATCTCTGTATAAAGATGAGACTTTTTACTCAGGAGGCGATGAAACGAGCGACAATGTCGGTCAGTCCAGTCCATCATAGGTGCCACGGCTAGTATTTTTTCAGATGATTCCATCCCTGTATTGTCTCAAAACCTTTAGGCTTCATCATTTTTATCTTTATGAGATTGATACAAATGTTGGATAATCAAATTTTATTCAACTAATAATTATGAAAAATATGATCGATGATGTCGGCGCTTTGATTGATGCAACTTGCGTAATTGAAGGCTCTCCCTCTGGTGTTTTATCTGGAAAATCCTTCGTGTTAAAGGATATTTTTGATGTTAAAGGTTTTTATACTGGCTTCGGTAATCCAGCATGGAAAAATACGCACCCACAAGCAAACTATACGAACTCATCAGTTGAAAGGCTTCTTGATGCTGGCGCTTCTCTACATGGCAAATCCCATTGTGATGAACTGACTTACAACCTCTTTGGGAATAATTTTCATTACGGTACTCCCATCAATCGTGCAAGCCCCCTGCGGATGACTGGTGGCTCATCAAGTGGCTCTGCTGCAGCTGTTTGTGCTGGTCTTGTCGAATTTTCAATTGGCTCTGATACAGGTGGATCAATTCGTGCCCCAGCTTCTTTTTGTGGCTTGTTTGGAATACGGCCAACACACGGGCGCATTCCTCTAGATAACTCTTGCGGTTTAGCTCCTAGTTTTGATACTTTGGGATGGTTTACTCAAAATGCTTCTTTACTGCATCAACTTGGTACTCTTTTATTACCGAATGATTCACCAGCAACTCATTCAAGTCCAAAACTTGTTTATCTCAAGGAAGCATTTGATGTCATCAACCCGGCAATTGCAGATGTACTTCGACAACAGTTTTCAAGGTTTGGCCAATTTACTGAGGTTTCTCTAGGTAATGAGTCTCTTGCCGAATGGGCCGATCAATTCCGTATTTTGCAAGGAGCAGAAGTATGGAAAAATCTTGGAGCTTGGGTCAGTCAGCATTGGGATGATATTAGTCCAGCCATTCGTGCTCGCTTTGAAATGGCCAGTAATATAAGCTCTGAACAACAAACTCAAGCTCAAAAAAGATGGTCTGAAATACAATTGAAGATGAGTAATTTATTACAAAATAACTCAGTTCTTGTTCTTCCAACTGTGGCGGGGATAGCACCTCTTCTAAACGCCCCTAATGATGAGCTAGAAATCTATCGCAAACAATGCTTTCAGTTACTCTGTATTTCCGGCCTGTCAGGCACCCCACAAATCAGTTTACCAATTTGTACGCACGAAGGCGCACCTCTGGGTATTTCTATATTAGGAGCTAAAAATAGCGATTTACAGTTACTCCAAATCGCTAAAGATCTCTTTACGCAATAACGGGATTATCTGCTGATTGACCAATTGCTTCATTGACTCTTGGCATAACTTCTTTAGCCATCAGCTCCATGGAGCGCTTGGCTAAAGGAATATTTTTCCAATCGTGACAAGCATAAAGTAAGTTTCCAAAATCACCGACTTCTTCTCTAAATTTTAATAATTGATCAACTACAGAATTGACGGTTCCAGCGAGAACTAAACGATTCGTAACAAACTCTGGAGTTACATCTGAGTCTGGCATATTAGGATCTACTTTGAAAAGATTACTTCGGCCGCCATTAACCAATTTACGACTCAAAGACTTAAAATAAGCATAGTAAGGGCCGTCTGAACCACGACCGTAGCTCTGCGCAGTTGCCTCATCATCAGCGACAAAAATACTTTTTGCAACGCGCCACTCACTTGGATGAGGAACTGCTCCTATAGCTTCACGTCCTTCAACGTATTTGGGCCAATGGGTTTTTACCCATTCTGGCATTAAGAAGTTAGCAGATATAGGTTGCCAACCACGTTTAGCCATTTCTGTAACACCTTTAGAAAATGGCGCGACTGCTGTACCAACAATTAAGGGATGAGGCTGTTGATAAGGCTTCATAATGTAACCTTGACCAATCTCAGGAATCATTGTATTTTCAGTGGAGATTTTCCAATAATCACCATTAATATTGTAGGGTGCCTCCCCCTCCCAAATTTTTAGAATCGTATTGATAGACTCTACAAACATTGCATTACGGTCACTTTTAAAATTACCAAATACTTCAGCATCTGACATTAATCCACCCGGACTAATACCCATAATAAAACGACCTTCTAACATATGATCCATCATCGCTGCCTGAGCGGCAATCGCAGCCGGATGAGAATTCGGTAGGTTAATTGTCCCAGTGCCTAATTTAATTCGTTTAGTGTGATAAATCAAACTTGCAAGAAATATCATTGAGTTCGTAATCGTCTCCGCAGCATCAGTCACATGCTCACCAACGTAAGCTTCACTAAACCCTAGATGATCCGCCAAAATAACAGCCTCACGGTCTTCGTTAAAAGTTTCAGTTAGATTTCTGCCTGGAGGATGAATCGGCATCATAAATGTACTTAGTTTCATAGCATGTTCCCGGTAGTTTTCGGTCAAAAAATGGAATTCGTTAATTATATACAAAAAGTAATCAATTGATCATTTATAAGATTGAAAATATGTCTCATCAATAGGTAAAAACCCTAGATTATTCACATTAAGAGCTAATAAATAAATTGAATTAAGATTAACGAAAAAAGAATAATATCTTATAAAACAATCTGTTAATCTTCTTTTATCAGCATTGGAACCATTGTTTTAGCACCCGATAAATAGGTAATGATCGTATGTTCAATAATTGTGTCAATATCGATATCAAGAGGCATATTGAAAATCCACTTTCTTTGCCCTAGGTAAAAGATTCGAGAATTAATCCCCCAAGCTAACTCCACTTCACTCAACTTGAGTGGCAACTCATCGGGCGATGGCAAACCTAGTTCTGCTCGAACCTCTATAGCAATGGGCTCTAAAATTCTGCTTCGCAGAAACTTCAAATATCGGGTATTAATATCCTCACCCTTCAGTCCCGAAAACATGAATATTCTCACCCAGTCATAGGTTAACGAAATCCTAGAGTAGTCTTTATATAAACGTATTAAACGGTCTTGTAACGGCACGCTACGATCAGCAATAATAGTCTCCCAATAAGGATTCCATCGGCCTACGTAGACTTCTTGATAAACACGTTCAATTAAAGCTGCTTTATTGGGAAAATATCGAAAAATTAAAGATTGAGTAACACCCAATCGTCTTGCAAGCTCTCGTGTGTCTCCATCAAAACCCACCTCTGCAAAAAAAGCAACAGCCGCAGCCGCAATCTCACGATCACGATCCTCACGCTTCATTCGCTTTCGCGGCTGAACCTCTAAAGCCGATACCTCTAACTTAGTTGTTTCTGCAGACATGTTATTTTTTTAACTCCATGTCATTATTCTAACTGATCATGTATTCATTTATAAACACTTGTTTTATAGGGAGTTACCCTTGAATTACTTCAATTTTCTCTGATGCAGCAGATCGCATGATCGCTTCTAAGGCGCCTACATTCGCTAACATCTCTTGATGCGATACAGGGTAAGGCGCAACACCCCTTACTCCATTTGCAAACGCTTCTAAGTTAAACCTTACTGTAGGTGCTGGAGGCATAAAGTGTGTTTTCTTCTCCTGACCGCGTAACTGGGTCGTGACATTCCAACCCGTTGGATGTTCTGGATGCGTATTGTCTCTAATCTCCATCCAACCTTTTGATCCATACACACAAAAACGTCCATCAAATGGCGTTGCCAAAATAGCACTAATCAAGGCATTTGCTCCGCCTGGGAATGCAAGCATGATTCCTAATGTGTCACCATTCTCAAACTGACTTCCTCTTGTCGACAATCTAGCCCAAACAGATTCTGCAGGCCCTAAAATTGCAATCGCTAAGTCTACTAAATGGATTCCTGTAGCTGTTAATGGCCCAACTGGTGCAAATTTATTAGACAAGCGCCAGTTATCTGGTGGTAGAGCAAAAAATTTATCTTGTGAGAAATTAGCCTCTATCTGCAACACAACCCCTAGAGTTCCTTTCGCAATCTCTTCACGCATTGCCACTATAGCTGGCTCAAAACGCCTTTCATGTCCAATACCTAAATTCACACCAGCCGCATTACACGCTGCAATCGAAGCCTGTGCATCGGCATAAGTTAAACAAAGAGGTTTTTCACAAAAGACATGCTTCCCAGCTTTTGCCGCTAACTGAATTTGCTCTGCATGAAATTGATGCGGAGTGCATAAAACAATTGCCTCAACCTCAGGATGCACCAATGCCTCCGAAAAATCTTTACCAACGGCAAAATTCATAGTCTTGCCAAACTCCTTGGCAACTTCGCCTACCTTAGGGTCACTCTCAATGACTAACACAACATTTAATAATGGACTAGCTTCCAAGGTGGCGGTAATAATTTTTCCCCACCAACCATAACCGATTACGGCAACATTTAAAGGTTTTACTGACATCAGAGTCTCCTTCTTAATGCGCAAGCATAAATGTATTGACGATACGCGTGAACTCAACCGCACACTCTAAATTGGCAATGTGCGCTCCAGGAAGTTCTGCATATTCACTGTTTTGAATAACACCGCGCAAATTACTTATCTCAGCTGCAGGTGCTCCACCATCAAACTGCCCACCAATTAACAATACGGGACAACAGACTTTACCAATATAAGGCCTGAGGTCATAATCTTTCACTGCATGACCACAAGCCATATAGCCATCTGGCTCATTTGCACCGATCATGACTCGCAAAGCTTGATCAATATTTGGATTGACTTGACGAAACCCCTCCGTTAACCAACGGTCTGCAGTTCCTGCAACAATCCCACTAATACCATTTTCAGCAACTGTCTTAATTCTGGCCTCCCACATCGCAAAGGACTCAGATGTTTGATTCGGCCGAAAACAAGCAGACGCAAGTGCTTTGACTTTTTGCGGATAATGAGCCGCAAAATAAAGCCCAAGCATAGCTCCAAGTGAAAGACCTACCCAATATATTTCTTTAATATTAAGGGCTTCTAAAAGCTCATTCACATCATCTGCCAAATCTTGTGAAGTTGCAAAATTACCAACAGAGGGTGTTCCACCATGACCACGGTAGTTATATCTTAAAACCTGAAAGTTCTTTTTCCACTCCTCAATCTGCGGATCCCACATGGAGTAATTAGCTCCTAAGGAATTTGCCACTAATAAAACTGGAGCACCTAATTTACCTTCAAGAACATATGCAGTGTTTGTCATGCTAGTCTAACCTTATTTATTGATGAATGAAATGACTCATTTAAAGAGATCGTACGATCACTTTATTATATGTTTTTTGTTTTGACAAGCGATTCGAATACCGATTTTATGAATAATTATTTCAATGGGGTTTACCCTTATTAGGCGTATAATTTTAATATTAACCATTATTTTCATATGTTTATAAATAATTTATGAAGTAATTTCCTTAAATAGAATTTATTGACAACTAATGATCAAGCGATTACTATTGGTAAAATAAATGTGAGAACAGATCATGACGAATTCAAGTAATGCAAAAGACACTCCTGAACAATCCCCTGAATTTGACCAACGAGATTTTAGAAATGCCTTAGGGCATTTTGGCACAGGGGTAACTGTCATCACGACAACTGATTCATCTGGTCAAATGTTCGGTGTAACGGTCAGTTCTTTTAACTCCGTATCACTTTCCCCTCCTTTAGTTCTTTGGTCACAAGTGCGCGGCGCACCAAGTCATCAAGCATTTGTGGAGTCACCTTCTTTCATCGTGAATATTTTGTCAGAGTCGCAAAAAGATATTTCTAACCACTTTGCCAGACCCAGTGAAGATAAATTTAAAGATATTGCACACCATCTAAGTCCAGAAGGTATCCCTATTCTTGAAAATACCCTAGGACACTTTATTTGCAAAAAAGAGCGTGATGTGGATGGTGGAGATCATCTTATCTTTATAGGTCGTGTCACGAGTTACTCTTACAATACTTCTGATGATACTGCCCCGCTGTTTTTTTGGAAGGGTAAATATCATTGTGCAGCAGATCACACTTCATAATCTTAATAGGGAATACGTATGTCAAACGTTAATTTAGAACAAGCTCTTATCATCGCTCAAATTGCTTTAAAAAAAGGGCGTGAAATGAATTTTCATCCGCTCACAGTCGTCGTTCTTGATGCTGGAGGCCATATGAAGGCCTTACTTCGTGAAGATCATTGTAGTATTTTGCGTGAAGATATTGCTCGCGGCAAAGCTTGGGGTGTATTAGGAATGGGCTTTGGGGGCCGTGAAATCGCTCGTCGTGGCGAAAAAATGCCTGGTTTTTTCACTGCTTTAAATGTCATGTCCGAAGGTAAAATGGTCCCAGTTGCTGGTGGTGTGTTAATTCGTGATGCCAATAATCACATTATTGGATCTGTTGGAGTGACAGGCGATACATCAGATAATGATGAAATTTGTGCAGTAGCTGGTATTCAAGCCGCTGGACTTACCCCCGATACCGGGGATAAGTAATCTCGTCATTTCTCAAGCATTAACTCATTAACTGAGCTAATCGATCAGGGGTTAAGGGTAAGTTTCTTGCCCTGACTCCTAATGCTTGCTGTAAGGCATTAGCAATCGCAGCGGCAGTAGGTCCTGCCGAGGCTTCCCCACCCCCTAAACTCTGAACTCCGGGCTGGTTGAGTAGTTTTACCTCAACCCGTGGAACTTCGTCAAAATTTAAAATCGGATAGGTGTCCCAAGTTGCTGAAGTGACGCCCGCAGCATCCCACGTCACCATCTCTTTTAAGGTCCAACTAATCGACTGAATAATACCGCCTTCAATTTGATTGATGAGTCCATCAGGATTAATAACTTCTCCAGCATCACAAACAGACCATACATGATCAATGTAGATTTTTTCTTCGGCGCGTAATTGAACCATCACACCACAATATGCGCCACTGTTTTTATAACGCGCAAATCCCATTCCTAATCCAGTGCCTTCAGGTAAATTAGCTCTATCTGACCAATTTGCCATTTTTGCAAGGGTATCTAGTAAAGTAATCGACCTTGGATCAGATAGATGTTTTTTCCTAAACTCCAAACTATCTTGCCCCAACTCTTGGGACACTTCATCGATAAAAGATTCCATTGCAAAAACATTCAAATACGCACCAAGTCCTCTCAGAGCTGAGGTTCTGAGGGGAGCCTGCGGAATCATGTGATGTCTTACTTGTTGATAGTCAACGTTGTACAAGGTGATCGCATTGCGTAAACCACCGCCTTGCGGCAAAGGATTATCTTTGGTCTCATCCATTGGATGCGGCGGATCAATCATCCAAGCCCCCAATAAATTAAGCTTACCTGACCATCCTGGTCGATGAATATGAGTTGGTGACCAAATTTCAGATTGCCAATTGATGATCCTGCCTGTTTCATCGACACCTACCTCAAACTCTACTACGCCTGGAGATCCAAATGGTGAGGCAGTTAATTCTTCTTCACGACTCCATTGAACTCGTATAGGTAAACCAGTCATTTTGGCAATAAAAGCTGCATCAAAGGCGACATCATCAGCACTGTTATGGCCATAACACCCAGCACCATGAAGATGGATGACTTTGACAGTAGCAGGATCCTGACGTAATCCAACGGCAATTTGATTTTTAACTAAATGAGATCCTTGCGTGTGCGACCAAACAGTTAAGATGCCATCATTTTCGTGAGCAATCGCACAAGCAGGACCAATCGAAGCGTGGGCAATAAAGGGTCTTGAGTATCTCGCCTTAACTTTTTTATGAACTGCATCTGCCGTTCCCTGTTGATAGGCTATATCATCGCCCGCAGGTAGTGCGGTAATCATCTCTTCAGTTTCAGTTTGCGCTTGAACATATGAAGGAGTCTGCCAAGTAACAAAGGCATGTGCTTTTTCTTGCGCAAGAACGAGTAAAGCTTCGTTACTGCCTACAATAGCAAGGAAGCTGCCACTATGTACTACTTTTTCTACGCCTGACAATTGCTGAATTTTCTCTATATCTACCTGAGTAATTGTGGATTGAACATGACTGGCTCTTATCATGCGCGCATGTCGCATATTAGGTAAAGTGAAGTCGTGAATAAAAGCCGCTCCAGATAACTTACTAAGTAAATCTTCTCGAGCAATACTTTTTCCAACCCACTTTGTCATGACTTGTTGTTTACTAGAAACAATCCGCTCATCTGAAAGAATCTCGACATTAAGATCTAACTGTTTAGCCAGCTGTTGATACGTGACTTGTTGTTTCGACTCACTACTTGTAAAAATACCATGCTCAATCGTGATCGAATCTGTAGATACACCTAATTGTTTTGCCGCAACTTGAATCGCTAAAAATCGTGCAAATCCCAACGCAACTTTAAGTGCAGCACCGCCATTTTCAATAGATAAACTACCAGCGGTATACCATTCATCAGGAGATAGATAAGTATCGCCAGCAATCCAATGGATTTGCTCGAGATCAACTCCCAATTCGTCAGCAGCGATTTGTTGCAAGGCTGTTTGTATACCTTGTCCGAGCTCAACCTTCCCAGAACAGACTGTCACCAATGGGAGTTGATCCAAACGAAACCATTGCGATAGTTTTGGGTTCGATACGATGTTTGCAGGAAGAGTAAAATTGCTCATGCCGCCCTCTTTTCATTTAACTGTTGAATCACACGATCGATAGCACGCAAAATACGCACATGGGTCCCACAACGACATAAATGTCGATTCAAAGACTCCATTAATATTTCTTTACTAGGTTGTGTATTTTTCTTCAGTAAGGCAGTAACACTCATCAAAATACCGTTAATACAATACCCACACTGAGCAGCTTGCTCATCGATAAACGACTTTTGTACCAACTGACCAATGGGGTCATCTGCTAAACCCTCTGCCGTAATCACTTCTTTGCCAGAGGCTGCCCAAAGTTGCATATCGCAAGATTGCATCGGCTGTCCATCGACCATCACTGTACATGCACCGCAATTTCCTGTGCCACAACCAAAGCGAGTTCCTTTGTGTTCCAGGTCGTTTCGTAAAACATAAAGTAATGGAGTATTTTCTGGAGCGTTTACAGTAACGCTTTGCCCATTGAGTAGTATTTGAGTAGAAGTTGTCATCGTTCTTTAAGAGTTTATTTACAGTAAGTTTGAATGAACCAAGCTGGGACAGCAGTACCATCCACATTACCTAATCCAGCCGCAGATGTTTTATCTAGCTCAGTAAGCGCTGCTTGCGTAACAGGAATATTCCAACCATTTGACTGAGCTTCCTCAATCATAGTGCGCAAATCTTTACGAATATTATCAAGCGTAAAAGCAGCAGGAGCTTGTGGCTCTCCTTTTAATGTAGAAACTAATACAGGAGTCCTAGCTTTCATCATCGCAGGCGCACCTGAGGTATCGGACAATATATCAATCAATCGCTCTGGTGAGATATTCAATTGGGATGATAATGACAATGCCTCACTAAACGATTGCCAAAATACTAACAAAGGTAAATTAACAGTAAGCTTCAATCGAACACCTGATCCACTTGGACCAACATGTTCTACGCGACGACATAATTGCTCCAAAATGGGTCTTGCGCGTTCAACATCTTTTTCTTCACCGCCAACCAAACCCAATAATTTACCCTCTCTAGCAGGTCCTACTGTTCCACCAACTGGACAATCGACCATTGCACCACCCTTTGCACTGACATCCTTTGCAATGGCAATCGCTGTTACAGGTCTTACGGTACTCATCTCAATGAATAATTTTCCTGCAACGGAAGTAGAAAGGACGCCACCTGGTGCTCGATAACAAGTATCAATTGCCTGCGCATCCGTCAAAATGGAAATAACCATCTCCACTTGATCAACTAATTGAGCAGGTGATCCAGCTAAAGTAGCTCCTTTAGCAACTAAGGGAGCGGTTTTTTCAACCGATCGGTTCCAAATAACCAACTCATGACCACAGTTGATTAAACGCTCTACCATGGCACTACCCATTTTCCCAGTGCCAAGAAGTCCAATTTTCATGTTTGTCCCCTTAAATAATTGAATGTTAACTTCATTTTAAAGATGCTAATTAAACATCATTATAGTAATGATCAAATAATCATTAAAACTGCTTTTGAAACTCAATAAAAATGTAATAACTCTCTATGTATGAGATGTTAATTCAAAATCCTTAGATTTGCCTCACCTTAAGAACTAAGTAATAACCCTTATGTTTTATCAGGGCATATTGGATTAATCTTGCACATAGCTAAACACGGATGTTTGTAATACCTTAGTAAATCAATCATAATTCTAAATGATCAAATAATCATTTAGAATTATCGAAAATGAAATTTAACCATTTGGAGACAATATGACTTTAGATCGTCGCTCGTTTATACAAGGCTCTGCTGCCGCAGGACTTGGGCTTGCAGTTCCTAACCTATTTGCACAAAGCAATGAACCTGTACGTGTTGGTTTATTAACCGTTAAAACTGGTCCTCTGGCATCCGGTGGTATAGATATGGAACTAGGTTTAAAGCAGTGGTTAGCTGAAAATGGCAACATGTTGGGTGGCCGTAAGGTCGAACTCACTGTCGCTGATACTGGTGGCGTTCCTGCAAATACAAAAACTAAAATTTCTGAGCTCAATGAAAGAAATAAAGTTCATGTCATCATGGGTCCTCTAGCTGCTTTTGAAGCCTTAGCTGTGGATGACTATATTCGTGATAACAAGATTCCAACTCTTTCAGTCGCTGCTGCGGAAGATATGACACAACGTAAAGCGAATCCTTGGTTTGTTCGCCCCACGTCAACTTCTTCACAATGCGCCCATCCAATGGCTGAATATTGTGCCAATATCAAAAGATACAAGCGCATGGTCGTAGTTGCCGATGATATTGCCTACGGTCACGAAATGGTCGCAGGCTTCCAACGTGTTTTTGAAGAAAATGGTGGCAAGATTGTCCAACGCCTCTTCCCGCCTCTTACAGTTCCTGATTATGGTAGCTATCTTGCCCAAATGAAAACGAATGCTGATGCAGTCTTCTTGGGTTTTGCAGGATCGAATGGATTCCGTTTTATTCGTCAAATGAATGAATATGGCCTCAAAGGCAAAATTGCGATTGTTGGTGGTATGACTGCTCTTGATGAAGCTGTTCTTAAGAATATGGGTGATGAAGCTCTTGGTATTGAAACGGCTTGTTGGTATTCAGCTGAATTAAATAATCCAATTAATAATAAGTTTGCTCCGGCATTCCGTAAGGCACAAGGTTATGATCCAGGCTTCTATGCAGCTGCAACTTTTACAAATGCTGCCGTACTTGATGCTGCCCTGAAGTCCATTAATGGCAACGCTAGTAATAAAGAGGCTTTGATGGCAGCGCTGAAAAAGACGAACGTTCCAACAGCAAGAGGTCCAGTAACGTTTGATAGCTATGGTAATGTGGTTGGTGATGTCTATATTCGTAAAGTTGAACGTAAAGAAGGTCGTTTAGTTAACGTCGTTACAAAAACTTATACCAATGTGAGCCAATTCTGGAAATATGATCCTAAGGCATTCTTAGCTAACCCCGTTTACTCCAAAGAATGGCCGCCAGCTAGAAACTTAGAATAATCATTTTTTTAGAAATTAATATATGCAATTTTGGGTCATTCAAACCCTGAATAGTCTTGCACTCGGGGGACTACTGTTTATGTTGTCCTCCGGTTTTGCATTAATATTCGGTCTCATGCGTATTGCCAATTTAACGCACGGATCTCTTTTCATGATTGGCGCTTACATTGCTGCCTCAGTTTTACGCGGAGGTTATAGTCTAGTTGTTGCCGCTATTGTTGCTATGGCTGTGGTCGGTCTTTTGGGCGCCATCATCGAACGCTTTATTCTGCGAAGTCTTTCAGGCAATTCACAAGGTCAAGTATTAGCAACTTTAGGTCTTTCATTTATTGCCGCGGATGCCTGCCTCATGATCTGGGGGGGAGATCCAATTCCAATTAATGCCCCAGAAATGTTACGCGCCCCGATGCAAATGTTTGGCTTTACTTTTCCAACCTATCGTTTAGTCGTCCTTTTAATTTCAATGATCTGTGCTGTTTTACTTTACCTATTGATGGAAAGAACCCGATTAGGTGCCATGATCCGCGCAGGTGTTGACGACATGCAAATGGCTCGTGCTGTAGGTATTCCTGCCTCACAACTATTTACTATTGTTTTTAGTCTTGGTGCTCTCATGGCTGGACTTGGCGGCACGGTCGGTGGTCCAATGCTGAATGCCTATCCCGGCTTAGATGCGGATATGTTACCCCTGGCATTAATTGTGGTTATTTTAGGCGGTGTCGGTAGTCTGGTAGGCACTTTCGTCGCAAGTTTTATCATTGGCTTTATCTATACCTTCGGTATTGCTTTAGTACCTGATTTAGCTTATGTGATCTTGTTTTTACCCATGGTGTTTGTGATTGCATTTCGTCCATCGGGTCTTTTTGGAACAATGCGCGCATGATGAAAAAATATGTAATTTACTTAGTGCTCGTCGCCACTCTCATCATTTTGCCATTATTTTTTGGTGAGTATTATGTGAACCTAGGTAGCCAAATTATGGTCGCTGTGGTTTTTGCTGCAAGTTTAAATTTACTGGTTGGTTATGGTGGCCTTACCTCCTTGGGTCATGCCACCTATTTAGGTTTAGCTGCCTACACATCTGCATGGTTATTCCAGAATTTTGGTATGACGCATGACTATACGGCTGTCATTGCTCTCGTATTTACGACCTTTGTAGGAGCTATCTTTGGTTGGATTTCACTGCGCGCTTCTGGGCTGAGTTTCTTAATGCTGACTTTGGCATTATCCCAAATCATTTGGGGTATTGGTTACCGCTGGGTTGGTCTGACTAATGGTGATAATGGGATCGCAGGTCTGACACGCCCAACTCCATTTGGAATTAATCTCGAAAATTCAAATAATTTCTATTGGTTCTGCCTCATCATCACTATCGTCTGTCTATTTTTCATTGCTCGCATTGTAAACTCACCTTTTGGTTCAACCCTCAAAGGCACACGTGATCAAGAAAAGCGTATGAGTGCCTTGGGTTATAACGTATGGATGATTCGCTGGATCACTTTCGTCATGGCAAGTTTCTTTGGTGCAGTTTCAGGTCTCATGTATATCTACCTCAATAAATATATCCACCCTAGTGTGATTTCTATTACATCATCTGCCGAGGCTCTTCTTTGTGTGATTGCTGGTGGAGCTGGCACGCTTGCTGGCCCAATTTTAGGTTCGATTCTAATTGTTCTTCTGAAAAATTATGTATCTGGTTTTGTGGAGCGATGGAATATGTTACTGGGAATTATTTTTGTCTTTATTGTGATCTTTATGCCTGCAGGTATGGCACCAGGTTTCACACAATTAAAGAGTCGTTTGTTTGGAGGTAAGAAGCCATGACACTCGCTCTTGAAGTGAAAGACCTTAAAAAGAGTTTTGGTGGTATTGCTGTAACCCAAAATGTTTCTTTACAAGTAAATCCTGGTGAACGCCGTTTAATTATTGGACCTAATGGAGCTGGAAAAACGACTCTCTTCGCTCAAATTACTGGCGATTTAAAACCTGACTCAGGCTCAGTGAGTATTTTCGGCACTGAGGTGATTGAAAAACCTGTGCATGCAAGAGCACATATGGGGATGAGTAGAACTTATCAAATTATTACTCTCTTTAAACAAGATACCTTGGCACACAACGTTGTCTTATCCCTCCTAGGAATTCATCAGCGTAAGAAAAATATTTTTAATTCGCTTACCACTGAAGATGAATTATATGATCAGGCGATTGAATTCCTGGATAGCGTTGGTTTGAAGCAGCAAGCATTTAGGAAAGTGTCTGAAATTTCTTACGGTGAACAACGCCGTGTTGAAATAGCCCTTGCCTTAGCCCAAAAGCCTAAATTGTTGCTTTTAGATGAACCTTTAGCAGGTTTATCTCAAGATGAACGTGTGGTCGTAGCTGACTTAATTAATAACATCTCGAAAGAAGTAACCATTGTCATGATTGAACATGATATGGAAATGGCCTTAGCTTTCGCTGAAAAAATTCTAGTATTGCAATACGGTAAGGTCATTGTCGATGGCGACCGTGATGCTGTAGTCAATGATCCAAAAACACAGGAGGTCTATCTTGGCCACTGATGCATTAATTATCGATAAAATCAATTCGTACTACGGGGATAGTCATGTCCTTCATGATGTTTCTTTGACGCTTAGGAAATCCTCTTTACTTGCTCTTCTTGGGAGAAACGGTGCAGGTAAAACAACGACAATGATGACTGTTGCCGGCTTGGTAACCGCCAAAACTGGTGAAATTACTTTGTTTGGTAAACCTGTTGCTCGTCAAAAACCAGAAACAATCGCCCGCGCTGGCATTCGATTAGTTCCTCAAGGAAGAAGAATTTTTCCAAGCCTTTCAGTTGAAGAAAATCTAAAAGTAGCGGCCCAAAATAGAGAAATTCAAAATCCCTGGAATATTTCACGCGTCTTTGATCTCTTCCCCCAATTAAGAGATCGGATTAAACAACGTGCTGGAACTCTTTCTGGTGGCGAGCAACAAATGCTTGCGATTGGTCGCGCCTTGATGGGCAATCCAGATGTACTTCTTTTAGATGAACCCTCTGAGGGGTTAGCCCCGTTGATCGTTGCAGAGGTAGCAAGAGGTATTAAGGAAATCAAGAATGAAGGCTTGTCAATCATCTTAGTCGAACAAAATTTCCAACTTGCAATGTCTGTTGCTGATGATGTGGCAGTTCTGAACACAGGAAGACTCGCTTATTATGGAAGTGCTGCCGAAGTTCAAGCTAACCCAGAGCTAGCAACGAAACATCTTGGTGTGTTTTAAAAAACCAGTCATCTAATCTACTTACAATTAATTTTTCACCCCTACTTTAAAGAGGCTTTTATGTTCTATACCTGTTCCGCACTTTGCTCAGACCCAAGTCATCAACATGGCTCTTATGAATCTCCTCAAATGCTTGCTGGTAAAGCGGTAGCTAAAGCCGCAAGCAAGAAGAGTGCTACAACTCCAGCAAAGAAATCAACTGCTAAAAAATTAACAAGTCCTACACAACGAGTAGTTAAAAATCGTAAGGGTCAACATGTTGTTGTTGATATTCATTGTCATTATTTAAACCCTGTAGTGAATGCAAAAACTGCCCATCTGAATGCTGCGTCTTATGATCCGACTGTGATCTTTGCTACTGAACTAACCAATGAAACTAACGTTATACAAATGAAAACTCGCGCCCCTAAACTAATGGGTGTTGAAGAGCGTTTAAAAGATATGGACAAAATGGGTGTAGATATCCAAGCAGTTGCTCCAGCGCCCTATCATTACTTTTACTTTACAGAAGCTGAACTAGGTGCAAGTCTTGCACGTGAAGTAAATGATGGTATTGCTAATGTAGTTGCTGGCAATCCTGATCGATTCGTTGGGATGGGCTCTGTACCTTTGCAAAATGCTGATATGGCCGTAAAAGAATTAGAGTATTGTGTCAAAACTTTAGGGCTTAAGGGAGTTGAGATTTGTACTAACGTGAATGGTAAAAACCTTACAGATCCAAGTTTGGGTCTAGAAAAGTTTTTTGCAAAAGCCAATGAATTAGGATGCGTGATTTTTATGCACCCATTAGGCTTTACTCAAGGTGAGCGTTTAACGAACCACTACTTTAATAATGTGATTGGTAATCCATTAGAAACTACTGTAGCAGTTAGCCATCTGATTTTTGATGGCGTGGTGGCTCGTTATCCTAAAATCAAATTCATCTGTGCACATGGTGGCGGTTTCTTAGCTCACTACTGGGCACGTATGGATCATGCCTGGGGAGCTCGTAAAGATACGCGTACCGTGATTAAGAAAAAGCCTTCATCATATTTAGAGAAATTCTATTTTGATACGATTACACATGATTCAGAAATGCTCGGCAACTTGATCCGTCGCTTCGGCGCTGATCACGTCATGCTTGGCACTGACTACCCATACGATATGGCAGATGATCATCCATTGCAAACCATCCGTGGGGTGAAAAAATTATCCGTTGCCGATCGTCAATTAATTGAAGGTGGTAATGCAGTCAAAATGATGAAAATTAAGCTGTAATTTTTATCATTAAGAAAAAGGGCTCATTGTATGAGCCCTTTTTTTATTTCTCTATATTGTTAGAGGGTGGATAATCTCTGGAATATACCGGATTAGCTAAAAACTCTGAGCTCTTATATTTCCAGAATTGTGTCACTCCTGGGTAAGTTTTCAATATCGTGTTCGTCAATTTGCCGTTTACACGCTCGACTTTACGAATATAGATATCCATAATAGGGTTTCCGAGTGCGTCAAGGGTAATCTTCCCTCTAGGATCATTCGCAACTTGTACACTACGCAGTGCATTCATAAATGATTTTTTATCTTCAATATTCGATTTATTGTCTTTTAAAGATTGTTCTAGCATCAACATCGCACCGTAAGCACCTACAGAATAATATCCTGGGGCTTGTTTGTAATTCGTGAGCATCCCTTGGTTGAACTTGTTATTGTTAGGATTATTAATCGTTTGAGCATACCAACCTGGTGAAATCACACCAATCGCCTCTTCTCCCATTGAACCTAAAATTCCCTCATCAACGGCGGTCATATTACCCAAAACCGGAATCTTTCCTTGCATGCCATACTCTTTGTATTGACGTAAGAATTTCACGCCATTACTACCCGCATAAGCGATATAAATCGCATCTACGTTTGATTTAATTTGACTAATATAAGCTCCGTAGTCAGCCGTATTAAGAGGTGACCAAAGCTTTTGTACAACCTTCCCACCGTTTTCTTCAAAGGTTCTTTGAAAGCCTGCAACATTCTCATGCCCAAAAGCAAAATCGTCGGCTAAGATTGCTATGCGTTTGTATTTAAGCTCTTTAGCAACATATTCACCAAAGGGATGATTGGGTTGCGCTGAACTTCCAACAGCTCTTACAAACCATGGATTGGGCTTACGCTGCGTTAAATCTTCCGCACCAGCGGAGGGTGAAATGGTTGGGATTTCTGCTTTACGAATATAGTCATCTACCGCTAGAGCTTCAAATGCTGCCAAAGGACCAATCACAACATTGACTTTATCTTTTTCAACTAATTCTTGAATTTTGGCTTTAGTAATGGCTGGCTGCCCACCGGTATCCGCTGTAAAAAGTTCTACCTTACGACCTGCAATCATATTGTTGCGCTCTTTCAAGTACAGCTTTAAACCATCCTCCATCTGTATTCCACCTGCAGCTAATGCACCTGATTTAATTGTCAAAAAGCCAACTCGAATCGGATCATTCGGACCTGCGAACGCTATATTGGTAGCAAAGAGAAAAAGAAATAGTGATATAAATCGATATAAAAAAGTACTTTGAATTGTCATTGAAGTCTCCAATAGTTTTTAATGTGTAATGCCTTGATTATGTTATATTACAACGAGTTAGTAATGCATGTATTTTTATCATTCACTCAACAAAAACAATACAAACATAGAGACAAATTCCCATGCAAACGCATTCTTTTGAAACACATCAAATTAGTAATCAAGGTAAAAATTTAAGTTTTAAATCTGCAGGTTCTGGACAAGCTATCATCTTGTTCCACTCTCTATTAGCGGATCAATCCAGTTGGGATTTAATTACACCAACCCTACTCAAAAAACATCAAGTCATTCAATTAAGTTTACCTGGTTTTGATCACTCTGACTTTGTTGGAGGTTCTTTAGATCTCATTTCCGATCAAATTGCGCATGTCATTCATTCTTTAAATCTTTCTCAAGCACCTATTTTTATGGGTAATGGTTACGGTGGATTTGTCGCCTTAAATACAGCTCTGCGACATCCTCAATTACCTGCTAAATTAATCTTGGCAGATTGTGGTGCTTGTTTTTCTGAACCAGGTCGCGCTGCTTTTAGAGGCATGTCTGAAAATGCCAAAAATAAAGGCTTGATTGCTATTGCTGATGTGGCTATGCGTCGTTTATTTGCGCCAGAATATCAAGAACAACATCCAAAGTTAATTGCTGATCGTAAAGAACGCTTTTTAAATATCCATATGGATACATTCCAAGGGGCTTGTGAGGCTTTATCAACGATGGACTTAAGACCTCTTGTTACCAATTTAGAAATACCTTCCTTAGTGGTCGTTGGTGAGCTTGATGAGGCAACTCCTGTCGCGATGTCAGAGGAACTGGCAAAATTACTTCCTCATGCGCAGTTAAAAATATTACCAGGACTTGCGCATGTTCCCCAACTCCAAGATCCTCACGCATTTTTAGATGCAATTCATTCTTTTATCTAACTTTCGTTAACCGAATAGGAAATTTATGGCAACGACAAAAAAATCAACTTCAGCGCGTGTTCCTGCAACACGTATTTCAACGAAAAAAGATGATCAAATGCATGTGAAACCAGTCGTTGGATTTATCGGACTAGGCATCATGGGTTCAGCAATGGCCTCTAATCTTAACCAAGCTGGATTTCATGTCTATGGCTTTGATCCAAGTCCTCATCAACAAAAGATAATGAAAAAAGAAGGTATTGATATACAAAAAACTGTGGCAGATGTTGCTGCTAAAGCTAATTATATTTTGCTTTCCCTACCCTCTGTTGGCGCACTGATGAGTGTTGTTAATGAAATTGTCAGCACGGCAAATAAAGGTACGATTGTTGCTGAATTAGGAACTCTGCCTATCGATGCCAAAGAGGCGGCTCGCGCTGTGCTTGCAAAAGCTGGCATGATTCTTTTAGATTGCCCATTGTCCGGCACTGGCGCACAAGCCAAAACTAAAGATCTAGTGGTCTATGCGAGTGGTGATAAAAAAGCCATCCAAAAAATGTCTCCAGTATTCGAAGGATTTGCTCGCGCGATGTACAACATCGGCGAATTCGGCCAAGGTATGAAAATGAAGCTAGTCGCTAACCATTTGGTAGCGATTCACAATGTCGCTTCTGCTGAGGCAATTTTATTGGGCGTGCAAATGGGACTAGATGCACATCAAATCGTGGAAGTCATAGGCAATAGCGCTGGTAGTTCAAGAATGTTCCAAGTTAGAGGTCCTGCAATGGCTAATCGTACTTGGAGTGATGCCACCATGAAAATTGATGTTTGGAATAAAGATATGCATCTGATTAGCGGTGCGATTGAATCTTATGCTGTGCCAGCACCTGTATTTGCTTCATGTATTCCAGTCTATAACGCTGCCAACGCTCTAGGACATGCCAAAGACGATACCGCAGTTGTCTATAAGGTTCTCGAAAATTGGTCTACGCCAATGGCGAAAAAGGGAACAGCAAAGAAAAAATCGAAAAAGTAATTAATTCAGTTTTCGATAAAACTCTTTGACGTGCGCATCAGTGCGCACGTCATTATTTTTTATAGGCTGCAGTAACTCAATTCCTTCAAGAGTTGTACATCGACTCAAGGCTACATAGACCTGACCTGGCGCAAAACTCCCTCCAGTTAAATCGACTCTAACCTTCTCTAACGTCTTTCCCTGACTTTTATGAATGGTAACCGCCCAAGCAAGCATCAATGGAAACTGCTCAAACTTGCCATTTACGATAGGTTTAATCTGCTGTTCTTTTTCATCAAACTCATATTGGTAAGACTCCCAGGCAAAAATGGGCACTTCTACTAGATGTCTTAATTTCGATGTTGCAGTAGTACTCACATCTAATTCAACTGTGATGGAGTCTGTATCAAATTGCACTACTTTACCTAAGGTACCATTCATCCAACGCCTCGGAATATTGCGATCATTCGCGGTAAACATGACTCTAGCACTTAACTTTAAGGTTAAATCTAGGGGCGAGGGTAGGTTTCTTTCATCAATGTTGAACTTACCATCAATACGACCTTTATAAATTCGAGTTTCTGTATCTAGTAAACGCATTTCTTTGGCATTAATACTATCTGCTCTCTGATTCGTGGTAGTTAGTGTTATAGCCTGATTATCTGCCCCCATATTAGGTCGGTAACACGTTTCATTAATGATTTGTAATGCGCTACTTGCATCTTGATTCATCCGCACTTTATTTAGTAATTGTGTAAAGGAATGGTCTTTTTGGCGAAAAATTTTAATGAGCTCAATATAAGTTAACTCAGAACGGTGCAAAATATTGGCATTAAAAAAATAAGCGGCTTCATAGCCTCTCTCTCGCAAAACTTCCATCTCTTCTTGACGAACTACAGGTGGTAATTGAAATAAATCACCAACAAAAATAACTTGTATTCCACCAAAGGGGTGACCCTCTCTTGGGCCATTAACACGTAAAAACATATCAATAGCATCAATCATGTCTGCCCGAACCATCGATATTTCATCAATGATAAGAACACCTAACTTGTTATATAAACGCCGATCTTTTAATTTTTTAATATCGTTTTCTGGAAAAATCAGACGTGGGGGAAAGCGAAAAAACGAATGGATAGTGACCCCGCGAACCTGCAACGCAGCCACACCAGTTGGTGCAACTACAGCAACCTGCTCAGTCATGTTATTGCGCAGATAATTGACCAGGGTTGTCTTACCAGTCCCAGCTCGCCCACTAATAAAGATATAAGGATCTTTTCTCGCAATCGCTGCTAAAACTGCTTCATATTCAGGTGTGATTTCTATCAAGTGAACTCTTTATTCAACTTCACTAGAGGACTGCTCCGCAGAGATCTGTCGCAATGCATTGGCAAACACTTCGGCTGGTTGACCACCCTGAATCAGATACTTTCCTTCCACAATGACTGATGGAACTGCACTTATACCGATCGTTTTGTAATACTCCAATGCCTCTCGAACTTCATTGGTGTATTGATCAGATTCAAGAACTTGTTTAGCTTGTAAAACATTTAAACCCGCTCTCTGAACTGCTCCTAAAAGAACTTCAGGATCATCTAAATTTTCATTTAAAGTGAAGTATGAAGTGAGTAATTCACGTTTTAATAAATACTGAGAAGCTAAGCTGATTTCTGTTTGTGCCCAGTGGAGGAGTCGATGGCAGTCGAAGGTGTTATAGACTCTTGGTCGAACATTTTCATGGAATGGAAAACCAACGTCTTTTGCTCTTAATTGAATCTGCTTTTGATTTTTTCGAATATCTTCTTCAGAAGATCCATATTTTTGAGTAAGATGCTCTAATGTATCTTGACCACCTTTTGGCATATTAGGGTTAAGCTCAAATGGATGAAATTGTAACTCCACCTGAATTTCGCCCTTAACTTGCTCTATAGCCTGTTCTAAAGAACCTAAGCCGATAGCACACCATGGACAAGCCACATCTGAAACAAAATCGATACGGATATTTTTCATCTATATTTCTCTAATTTATAGTCATAGCTGTATAGAATAATCGAATTTCTAAAGTTCGATTTAGTTTCAGTACAATTAATCTTTCTAGGGCAATTCCGTCATGACAAATACGACCTTTCCAACCGATCATCATTGGCTAGAATCTGGCTCTAGTAGAATCCCTTTTTGGGCCTACACTGATAAAGATATATACAAAAAAGAGTTAGATCGCCTTTTTTATAACCAGCATTGGTGTTACGTTGGGTTAGAAGCTGAGATTCCGAATGCCGGAGATTTCAAACGCACTGTCATTGGTGAGCGATCTGTCATCGTCTCTAGAGATCTTGAGGGTGTTATCCACGTTCTTGAAAATGTCTGCGCCCATCGTGGCATGCAGTTTTGCCGTGAAAGACATGGTAATAAAAAAGAATTCGTTTGCCCTTACCATCAATGGAACTATAGCTTAAAGGGTGACTTACAAGGTGTTCCGTTTCGCCGAGGTGTGAAAAAAGATGGGCAAATCCAAGGGGGAATGCCGAAAGATTTTAGTCCAGCTGACCACAGTCTTAATCGCCTGAAAGTCTCTTCTCGCGGTGGTGTTATCTTTGCTTCCTTTGATCACTCCGTAGAATCACTCAAGGACTATTTAGGTCCTGATATGTTGCAATACTTCGATCGTTTGTTTGATGGTCGTGAATTAACTATACTGGGCTATAACAGACAACGCATTCCAGGTAACTGGAAGTTGATGCAAGAAAACATTAAAGACCCTTACCATCCGGGTTTACTGCATACTTGGTTTATTACTTATGGCCTATGGCGTGCCGATAATGAATCAAAACTGCGTATGGATCGTCATTTTCGTCATGCTGCAATGATCTCAACACGAGGTAATGCCGGCGTAAAGTCTCAAGAAGTAACCGCCGGTGTTACTAGTTTTAAAGATGCTATGGAAATCAATGATAAAAGATTGATTGATATTGTCCAAGAAGATTGGTGGAACGGACCAACAGCGGTCATGCTGACGATTTTCCCATCAGTCATTATTCAACAACAGGTCAATAGTGTTTCTACAAGGCATATTCAACCCAATGGGAATGGATCTTTTGATTTTGTTTGGACCCATTTTGGTTTTGCAAATGACACTCCCGAAATGACCGAACGCCGTTTAATTCAGGCTAATTTATTTGGTCCAGCCGGCTTTGTTTCTGCTGACGATGGGGAAGTAATTGAACTTTCTCAAATGGGCTTTGAACAAAAACCGTCACACCAAGTGATTGCAGAACTCGGTGGTGTTGAAGTTGAAAATACCGAGCATATGGTCACCGAAACTTTGATTCGTGGAATGTACAACTATTGGCGTAAAGTGATGGAGATTTAACGATGGATGACCATGTTCAACAAGTGATTCATCTAAATGCCCTTTACGCTCACATTGTTGATGAAAAAAAATGGGATCAATGGGTTGATCTTTTTGTTGAGGATTGTATCTACAAAATACAACCTAGAGAAAACTTCGACAGAGGATTTCCGCTTTGCACTTTAGCGATGCTCTCCAAGGGAATGCTGAAAGATCGTGCCTATGGAATCTCCGAGACCTTGTTTCATGACCCCTATTATCAACGCCATATTATTGGTATGCCACTCATCCACAAAGTGGATAACAATGTTATTTTTTGTGAATCAAATTATTCTGTATTTAGAACCAAACTCAGCCAAGAAACCACGGTATTTAATGTGGGTCGTTATATCGATGAACTACAAATCACACAAAACGGTTTAAAAATACGTTCTAGACTATGCATCTATGATTCAGAAATGATTCCGAACTCCATCATTTACCCAATTTAAACGCCTAAGTAATTCATCAGTTCAGGATGATTGACTATTTCTGAAGAATGACCTGACAGGACTACCTGCCCTTTTTGTAGAACAATTGCTCGATCTGTGTGGTGGAGAACCTTACGCCAATCACGATCCACAATCAAGGTAGCAATACCCGCCTGCCGAATATCTTGAATCACGCGCCAAATTTCAGCAACAATCAATGGTGCCAAACCCTCTGTAGCCTCATCCAAAATTAATAAATCAGGGTGTGTCATTAAAGCACGGCTAATCGATAACATTTGTTGTTCTCCACCCGAGAGTTGCTCCCCTAGATGATGAATTCGTTCGGCTAAACGTGGGAAAGTGGTTAATACACGATCTAGAGTCCAATCTAATTGTCCCTTACTACCCGGTCGAGCTGACATGATGAGATTTTCTCTAACGGTCAGATTCGGAAAAACTCCTCTTCCTTCAGGAACGTATGCCACACCCAATCTTGCAACTTGATATGCTTTCATCTCCAAAGTGTTATGGCCATTAATCATAATACTGCCGGAGCGTTGCTCAACATGTCCTAGCAAGGCGCGAATCAGCGTGCTTTTACCCATACCATTTCGACCCAATAAACCAATTGTTTCATGAGGATTAATTTGTATATCAACACCATGTAAAACGTGACTTGAGCCATACCAAGCATGAATATCTTTCGCGTCTAAGAAATGATTCATATAGACTCACCCAAATAAGCAGTTTGAACCTCTGGATTATTTCTAACCTCATAAGGAGAACCTTTAGTAATGACAGAACCATTCACCATGACGGTAATAACATCAGCAACTTTAAAGACTGCGTCCATATCATGCTCTACCAACATAATTGCATGATCACCACGTAAACTTATTAAAAAATTCAGCATACGATCTGTTTCGTCAGCTCCCATTCCTGCTAATGGCTCATCTAATAAGAGTACTTTTGGCTCAGTAGCTAAACACATAGCAACTTCTAATTGTCGTTTTTGTCCATGCGAGAGAAGTCCTGCTTGTCGATGAATTACTGAGGATAAACCTGTTTTTTCAAGTGTCTGAAGTGCTGCCTGATTACTGATCGTACAGCGCTGTCCATTCTGCCAAAAATACCATGGCTTTTGCAATCGTGATTGCGCTGATAATCGACAGTTTTCTAACACAGTTAATTCAGGAAAAATCGTATTTCGTTGATAACTTTTTCCTAGTCCCAAATGGGCTCTTGCAGGTTGTGATTTTTTTGTAACATCATTGCCTAGTAATTCTACGCTTCCAGAACTTAATGGCAGTTCCCCAGATAATAAATTAATCAGGGTAGATTTTCCTGCGCCATTGGTGCCAATAACGGCATGAATTTGACCTAAGGCTAAATCAATATCAACTTCATTCACTGCAACTAAACCACCCCAACGTTTGGTGAGTTTAACTCCACGCATGAAGATAACCGATTGAGCTTGAGTCATTCTTTTTCCTCAAGTTGTAAATTGTTTTGTACATTCTTTGTGCCAGTTAATTTAGATTTCCAAATAGACGGTATACCAAATAAACCCTTTGGTAAAAATGCTACGCAAAGAATAATTGAAAGTCCTAAACCTAAATGCCAATACTTCGCAAAGGATCCAAATATAGTCTCAGACCGGAAGAACTCTTCAAGAAGAGCAAATGCAAAAGCCCCAATAAAAGCTCCTCGTATGTGACCTAAACCACCTAGAATAATCATGATTAAGACTGCGCCAGATAAATGCCAACTTAATAATTCAGGATTTACAAATCCATCTTTTACCGCAAATAGGTAACCTGAAAGTCCAGCAATCATCCCAGAAATAACAAAGGCAATCAGTTTGTAATTGTAGGTTTCATATCCAATGGCTCTCATTCTTAATTCGTTAATACGAATTCCGGTAAGAGCTCTACCAAATCGTGAATGTGTTATCAGTCCTAATAAACCAAAGACAAAAAACAGACAACCCACCGTAAAGAGATAAAACTCTATCGAGGAAGAAATTGACCAACCGAACAAAGAGGGTTTGTTGTATAAATATATACCATCTGTACCACCTCCAATTGGAGTATCGTGAATAACATAATAGGCCATTTGTGCAAACGCTAAAGTGACCATAATAAAATACACGCCCTTAGTTCTTAGGGATAAAGCGCCAACAAATAATGCAAAGACGCCTGCTAATAACATCGATATCGGTAAAAGATAAACTGTATCTGGTGAAACATGGTCAGCAGATATCTTAACTACTGCATACGCGCCAATCCCAAAAAATGCAGCTTGCCCAAAACAAACTAAACCAGTAGTTCCAACTAGAAGTTCTAAACTCAGTGCAAAAATTCCGTAAATCAGGGTCTTTGTCATCCAATCCACATAATATTCAGATCCAAGGAAAGGCAAACCAATTAATACTACAAATAAAATACCTAAAAATAAAGATTGGGATTTGTTCATGAACCCGCCTTAAATAATCCACTAGGCTTCCATAACAAAATCACAGCCATAAAAACGTATACCAGCACTCCTGCAACTTCTGGCAAGAGGACTTTCCCAAACGTATCAATGAAGCCAATTAGAAGTGAAGCAATTAGAGCTCCTTTGATGGAACCAATACCACCAATTACCACGATCACAAAGCAGATGATGAGGACTCCTTGCCCCATTCCAGGATATACAGAGGACACAGGCGCAGCAACCATCCCGGCAAATGCAGCAATTGCGATGCCTGCAGCAAAAACAATTCGATAAAGAAATTTAATATTCACGCCTAAAGATTGAATCATTTCGCGATTAACGCTTCCCGCTCGAATCATCATGCCTAATTTAGTTTTACTTAAAACTAAAAACATAGCTAAAGCAAGCAAAATACAAACTCCAGAAATAAATAATCGATAGACGGGATAGGTCATGACCTCACTCAACTTAATACTCGCGGATAACCAATCTGGAATCGGTACTCCATGGACATCATCTCCAACTAATAAACTACGAATTTCTTCGATGACCAAAATTAATCCATAGGTCATCAATACTTGCTGAAGATGATCTCGCTCATATAAGTAACTGTAGAATAGCCACTCTAAGATGTACCCAAGGATGATAGCTATTAAAAGCCCAATGATGAAAGTAGAAATTAAGCCACCTCCAAAAGAATTAGCGACGACTGGAGATAAAGCAAAGGCAAGATATGAACCCATCATATAAAAACTACCGTGGGCAAGATTAATCACTCCCATGATGCCAAAAATGAGAGTGAGGCCTGCAGCAACTAAAAATAACAAAAGCCCATATTGAACTGAGTTCAACGTTTGTATTAAAAAAGTCGAAAAATCCATCAATGGGCTAATAAAAATTTACTGAATCGTACAACCACGAGCTGGATCAGCCAGTGACTTACTTGCGATACCAATCACTTTGTTTTCTTTACCAACCACTTGTCTTAAATAAAAGTCTTGGATTGGGTTATTTGCATTAGACATAGTGAAAGATCCGCGTGGACTATCAAATTTAGTGGCACGAATTGCTTTAGCAAAATCATCTTTTTTCGAGATATCACCTTTGGTTGCTTTCAAACCAACTGCTAACATTTGCGCCGCGTCGTAACCTTGAACAGCGTATACATCAGGTTGCAGTCTATATTGCTTAGCATAAGCTAGTCTAAATTCATTATCACGTTTAATATTTAAATTGTCCCCATAATGCAGAGCAGTTAACATACCTTGCGCAGATTCACCTTGAGCTTCAAGAGTGCCATCCGTTAAAAATCCTGGGCCAACTAAAGGAATTGATTTATTTAAGCCTGCAGCAGCATAATCTTTCACAAATTTAACGGCACCACCACCGGCAAAAAATGAATAAACAACATCCGGCTTAGCAGCAGCAACTTCCGTCAACAATGCTTGGAACTCGACTCCAGGGAAAGGCAGTGTCAATTCTTTAGTAACCTTTCCACCACCTTTTTCAAAACCTTCTTTAAAACCTTTAACAGATTCTTCACCAGCAGCATATTTCCAAGTAATAGTCATCGCATTCTTATAACCTTTTTTCGCGGCTACTTCACCCATCGCAAAGCCAGGCTGGCTATTGGAAAAAGAGCTTCTAAAAATATTTTTTGCACACATCGGGCCTGTAATAATATCTGCTCCAGCATTTGGAATAATTAAGGTGGTGCCAGTTTCTTTAGCTACTTTAGCCATTGCCATGGCAACTCCAGAATGAACTGTCCCAATCACGACATCAACGTTATCTCGTTTAATGAGTTTATTAATATTGTCTGTAGCTTTTGATGGCTCAGATTCATCATCAACTCTTACATATGTAATCTCACGACCACCAATTTTCCCACCCTGCTCTTTCACATATAACTGAAAACCGTTATCAATTGCATTACCTAAGGCTGCAAAAGTCCCACTATAGGGCAACATCATTCCAACTTTAAGAGGAGGTTGGCTTTGAGCAAAAGCTGATGGAATAACCATCGCTAAAGCGACTAAACTAAATTTAAGACCTTTCATTGGAAATCTCCTTATATAAAAATCACGTGTTTGAATTGGAAAAATAGTTAGACAAATTGTTTTAAAGTATCAGAAAGTATTATAGGGCTATCGCGGTGGGGAGAATGACCACAATTAGGTATTTCAACTACCCGCGCATGTTTTACAAATTTCACAATATCTTTCACCTGAGCCATTGTCCCATAGGGGTCGTCTGATCCCTGTATCGCTAAAAGAGGACAGGATATCCTTTTGAGCTCAGCTGTAATATTAAATCTCAAAAAATCAGGATTTAACCAAATATCATTCCAACCCCAAAAAGCAGAATCAACATCTTCATGATACTTAGAAAGTCCTTTTTTTAATGATCCTTCTTCATAATTGACTTTAGCTTCTGTAATGCTTTGAATTGTTTTATCTTCGACAAATATATGCGGTGCTATCACGGCAACTTTATTCACCAGATGCGGTTGAAGAGCAGCTACTAATAAGGCAATAGAAGCCCCATCGCTATGCCCCAAAAGATGAACGGGTTGGTTTATCTGTAATGCTTTGATGAATTCAGGGAAGACTTCTATCGCCTGTTGATGTAGAAAATCAACGCCCCACTTTACATCATGTGGTCTAGGTGTCGATTGACCATACGCGGGCCTTGAATACACAAGACCTTTTAATCCTAATTGCTGACAAAGTTTCTCTGGAAAATATTTCCACATCGCAATCGAACCTAAACCTTCATGCAAAAACACGAGAATAGTGTTTGAAGAATGAGGTTCACCAACCCATTCATACTCGATTCTGATCGGCTGATTACGCCATTGAATATCAATAAAAGCCATAGATAATTATTTCTTCGATTGTTCTTGTTCACGCAACTTAAAGCGTTGAATTTTGCCTGTTGCTGTTTTCGGCAATTCATTCACAAACTCAATCATGCGTGGATATTTATATGGAGCTAATTTATCTTTGACAAATAACTGTAGTTCTTCAATCGTTGTTTGATGACCTGGCTTCAAGACTACAAATGCCTTCGTTTTCACTAATCCAGCCTCATCAGCAACACCAATGACGGCAGTTTCAAGAACTGCCGGATGTTGAACTAAAGTACCCTCTACTTCAAATGGCGACACATAAATACCACTTACTTTAATCATGTCATCATTGCGCCCCGAGTAGGTGTAGTACCCATCTTGATCAGACACGTATTTATCACCAGATTTAGTCCAAGCCCCCTGAAAGGTTTCTCTTGATTTGGTCCGATTATTCCAATACATGACGGCTGAACTAGGTCCTTTTACAAATAAGTCACCTATTTCTCCAATGGGAACAAGTTGGCCATCTTCACCGCGCAATTCCACTTCATAGCCCCGCACAGGTTTACCTGAAGTTCCGTAACGGACATCATTGGGTGAATTAGAAATAAAAATATGTAACATTTCAGTTGAACCTAAACCATCAATAATCTGACAACCGAAATGCCGAGTCCAACGGTCTCCTAAATCTTGTGGCAAAGCCTCACCAGCAGATGAACACATCCTTAGAGAAACTTGGTCTTTGGATGGTAATTCAGGACTAGCGAGCATGCCTCCATAACCAGTTGGTGCTCCAAAAAAGACGGTTGGCTTTAATTCAGTAAAGCGTTTAAAACATGCCGTAGGTGTGGCTCTTTCAGCCATTAAAACAACTGATGCCCCAACAGTTAATGGAAAACTTAAAGCATTACCTAGACCATAAGCAAAAAACATTTTTGCTGCTGAAAAACAAATATCACTCTCTTGTAAATTTAATACTGCCTTGCCATAAAGCTCCGCTGTCCAATAAGGATTCGCGTGAGTATGCAAGGCCCCTTTTGGTCTTCCTGTTGAACCTGAAGAATATAACCAAAAACCTGGATCATCTGGATGAGTTTTAGCAGGAGGAACGATGGTTCCAGCTTCGTTAAGAAAGTCCTCCATCTCAATCCACTCAATATCCGGCTTTGCATCAAGAAACATACGCCGACTTTCAATGGTTGGATGAGAAACAATCACTTCTAAAATCTCATGCCCATGTTCTTGTTCAGCAATGTTGATAGACTCAATTAATACGGGAATGAGTGCTGAAGAAATAACCGCAACCTGCGCTCTGCTATGCGCAAGCATATAAGCATAATCTTGTGCAGTTAATAAAGTATTGACTGCAACTGGTACGATCCCAGAATACATACTTCCTAAAAAAGTGACGGGCCAATCATTACAGTCATGCATGAGTAATAAAACACGCTCTTCACGCTTGATACCACTTTTAAGTAATGATGTTCCAAACTGGGCAATTTTTTCGGCCAATCCACCATACGTGATGAATCCATCATCATCTATAAAGGCTGTTTTATCTGATCTCTCCTTATTCACAGTCATCACATACTGTGCAAAGTTAAAAGTAGTTCCAAGATCTTGTTGGACTTGACTCATGAATTACTCCCACTGAACATCGCCTCAATCACTTGTGTGCTACCTTGAATGGCCGTGCGTCGATGATAAAAAGATAAACCTCTCAACCCCCCGAGCTCTTCTCCACCTCCTGCTCGACCAGGTCCGCCATGAATCGACTGAGGCATCACATTTCCATGACCGGTATGCATTGCTCCAACATCGGATGAGATGATGTGTAATCGACCATGGAAGGCTGCTAAATCAGCCGCTACTTGTGCAAGCTCAACTACTTCATCACCGTAAACGGATGCCACCAGAGACCCTTCTCCCATGGCAATCATCTCTAAAGCTTGAGATAAATTCTCGTAGGGCAAAACAGTTGCTACTGGTCCAAATACCTCGGTCTGATGAATATCCTTAGCTAACATCGCATCACTCGCTTTATCAAATCCAAATAATGTAGGGGCAACACAACACGAGTTGTCATCAGCATCAATCAAATTCTGTGAGGAACCGTCAAAAAATAGTTGGGCACATCCTTTAAATCTTGAAATGCCATCAAGAACTGTTTGCTTTTGTGCACGACTGATCAATGCTCCCATTCGCACGGACTCATTCCGCGGATTCCCTACCGTTGTTTTTGATAAGCTTGCAACTAAAGCTTCTTTAACTACATTCACATCAGATTCAGGAACAAATATTCTTCGAATTGCTGTACATTTTTGACCCGATTTAACGGTCATCTCACGCACAACCTCTTTGATGAAAAGATCAAATATCGGACCACTCACCTGCTGAGGAAGCAATAAGGCACTATTCACGCTATCAGCTTCAATATTGACTCGGACAGATTGTTCTGTAACAGCTGGATGCGAACGAATAATTTTTGCTGTATCGGCTGATCCTGTAAATGAAACCACATCGAACGGCTGCAATTGGTCGAGTAAGCCATTCGAACTTCCACAAATAATAGATAAAGCACCAGGAGGTAGGATATTTGCTTCAATGACATCTTTTACCATCTGATGAGTTAGCCACGCAGTTGCCGTAGCAGGTTTGATCATTACCGGGACTCCGCTTAATAATGCTGGAGCAGCCTTTTCCCACAAACCCCATGCTGGAAAATTAAACGCATTAATGAGTAAAGCGACTCCCGGAGTTGGAGTCAGAATATGTTGTGATTGAAATAATGGGTCTTTGGCAAGTCTTGCAGGATCTCCGTCTTTCAAAAAATAATGATTATCGAGAGATTGTCCTAATTTGGCGTAATAACCCAAAGTAAATAACGCTCCCTCAATATCAACAGCAGAGTCATTTTTGACGGTGCCACTATTTTTTTGTGAAATCTCATAATACAAATCTTTTTTAGCTTGAAGTACTTCTAGAATCGACTTTAATAATTCAGCCCTATCTTTGTATCCCAAAGCACGTAAGGCACGACCTCCCTGCTCACGAGAAAATTGAAATGCATCTTGTAAATTGAGGCCGGTTGCGTCAACACGAACTAATTCATCTCCAAGAACAGGATCAAAAAGTGTACTTCCTGATCCAGAACCCAATTGCCACAGTCCACTTACATAATTTACTAAAAGTTCTGACATATCGACCTAAGATTATATAAATTGAATTTGCCCTTGAGGCAACAGATATAAAACATACGCTCTGCCATTCGAAACGGTTGGAGCATGCTCGCTTCCTGGAGGAGTCACCATCCAACCAGCAGAACGACCATCAAATAAAGCATCCCCAGAAATTGGCATGATTAAATCAATTTCACCTAATGGATGTATATGGCGAGGTCCAACAATATTTTCCATATCCACAACATCTACCGAAAATCCGTTTAAGTCCTCAGAGGGTTTAAAAATTCGACCGTACTTGATGCCAGCCCCTTCACGATTACATAACCAAGACTCTTTTACACCAGCAATCGTTAAGTTTTTTAACTCCTCATACAGCGGACTACCAACACCATGGTGTTCATTCAACCAGTAATCAAGATCATCATTCAACGCTTTAGCCTGAATAGACGCAGTTAAAGTCGATAACAACTGACGATAAGCCATCTGATTTTGCGGTACTTCTGTAACTTGAGGTATTTGAGACATCTTGCAAAACTCCAAAATATGAATTATTGTGCAGATTAGACTTTAAAATGATAAAAATATGTTGTCAAGCACTATAATTCATATGCAAGGGTATTTACTAATATAGTTCTAAAAAATATGGATCCAAAACTTAGAAAAATGTGATGAGCGAACTCGAAAATAATGACTTAAAGATGTTAGGTGAACGCGTTAGTACACTGCGCGCTAGAAGAGGCTTGACTCGAAAAAATGTTGCCCTCAGAGCAAATGTTTCTGAACGACATTTAGCGAATTTAGAGTACGGCAAAGGGAATGCTTCTTTTTTAGTGTTGACCCAAATTGCTGAAGCACTTAATTGTAGTTTGGCTGAACTGATTGGTGATCCCACCACTTTATCTCCCGAATGGCTAATGATTCGGGAACTTTTATTAAATAAAGACGAAGCCACTTTACGGACTATTCGTTCTCAAATAACAGAACTTTTACAAGCCTCACCAAAACAATCAATACAGCATTCACGCATCGCCTTGATTGGTTTACGCGGTGCCGGAAAATCGACTCTAGGCCATATGTTATCTGAGGACTTAGGCTATCAGTTTGTTGAACTTAGTCGTGAAATTGAAAAATTTGCTGGCTGCTCTGTTTCAGAAATTCAAGGACTTTATGGCATGAATGCATACCGTCGGTATGAACGACGCGCGATTGAAGAAACGATTCAAATCTATCCAGAAGTGGTTATCGCAACTCCAGGAGGTATTGTTTCCGACCCTGCAAGTTTTAACTTAGTCCTTGCCCACTGTACTACTGTTTGGCTGCAAGCCAAACCTGAGGATCATATGCAACGTGTGATTGCTCAAGGAGATATGCGACCTATGGCGGATAGCAAAGAAGCGATGGAAGATCTGAAAAAAATTCTGCAAGGAAGATCACCTTTTTACTCACAAGCACACCTTAGTATTAATACCAGCTTAAGAAATATTGAGGATACTTTTATTCAACTTCGTGACTTAGTAAGAAATGCCATACAAAATCCAAAAAATCTGCCAAAAGATGCATAAAAGTGCTTGACAAAAATAAAACATGAATTATTATGCTTGTATTGTCAATCATTTGAACTAATTAAGAGGCTCTATGGATATCGCTAATCGTGTCGACTACCAAACTCATCCATCCATTTACAAACATTGGAATTTAGAATTTTCTGGCGAAATTGCCACTCTCACGGCAGATTTTGATGAAGACGGTGGTCTTCGCCCTGGTTACAAATTAAAACTCAATAGTTACGACTTGGGTGTCGATATCGAATTAAATGACGCCATTAACCGAATTCGTTTCGAACATCCTGAAGTAAAAACCGTGGTTATTACTAGCGCAAAAGAAAAAGTATTTTGTTCTGGTGCAAATATTTTCATGCTAGGTGTTTCAAGTCACGCCTGGAAAGTGAATTTTTGTAAATTCACGAATGAAACACGTAATGGTTTAGAAGACTCATCACAATACAGCGGCTTGAAATTTTTAGCGGCTGTCAATGGCGCATGTGCTGGTGGTGGCTATGAACTTGCTCTTGCTTGCGACGAAATTTTACTCGTCGATGATCGATCAAGCGCTGTCAGCCTTCCTGAAGTTCCCCTCCTTGGTGTATTGCCAGGGACTGGCGGTCTAACTCGTATCACTGATAAACGCCATGTACGTCATGATTTAGCCGATATCTTCTGCACAACAAGTGAAGGTGTTCGTGGTCAAAAAGCGAAAGATTGGCGTTTAGTTGATCACATCGTTAAACCTGCCGTCTTTAAACAATCAATCTTAGACCGTGCGCATGCTTTAGCAAAAATGAGTGATCGTCCTTCTAATACAAGTGGTGTTCCAATCACTCTACTCAACCGCACTATTTCTGATGATGTTCTCAAATATGAGCATGTTGAAGTATCTATAGATCGTTCGAAACGTGTTGCAACCTTCACCATCCACTCACCAAAAACCAATGCAGTTCAATCGATTAAGGAAATTGAAGCTCAAAGCTCGAATTGGTATCCCTTTGCGATGGCAAGAGAATTAGAAGATGCAATTCTCAACATGCGCACCAATGAATTAGATATCGGTATTTGGATTATTAAAACTCAGGGTAATCATGAGGCAGTAAGTGCTATGGACAATACACTCATGGCTCATAAAGATCATTGGTTCGTCAGAGAAACTATTGGTTTATTAAGGCGCACCCTCAGCCGCTTTGATGTCTCTTCAAGAAGCTTATTTGCGTTAATTGAAGAAGGTTCTTGTTTTAACGGTACTTTCTTAGAATTAGCCCTGACATGCGACCGTATCTATCAGTTAATCCTTCCAGATAATGAAACAAATACACCAAAAATCATGGTTACAGATGTGAATTTTGGAATTTACCCAATGGCGACTGGTCAAAGTCGTCTTGCTAGGAGATTCTATGGTGAAGAGCCTGCGATCAGTGCGATTCATGAACAAGCCGGCAAACTGCTCGATGCAGACCAAGCCTTTGCTCTCGGTTTAAATACTTCAAATCCTGATGATATTGATTGGGATGATGAAATTCGTATTGCTATTGAAGAACGAGTTTCCATGTCACCTGACGCTCTAACTGGAATGGAAGCCAACTTACGCTTTAATGGTCCAGAAAATATGTTTACCAGAATTTTTGGTCGCTTAACTGCATGGCAAAACTGGATCTTCCAAAGACCAAATGCTGTTGGAGAAAAAGGCGCATTAAAAGTTTACGGAAAAGGCGATAAAGCCCAATTCGATTGGCACAGAGTTTAAATTTACACACCATACCTACCTTGGAGATCACCATGTCTACTATGAATTACAGCGATAAGATTCCTAACAATGTCAACTTAAGTGAAGATCGCACCCTACAGCGCGCGCTTGAGCAATGGCAACCGAATTACATCAATTGGTGGAATGATATGGGTCCTGACCATTCCCATAATTTTGATGTGTATTTACGTACCGCTGTGAGCGTTGATCCATCTGGCTGGGCACAATTTGATCATGTCAAAATGCCGGATTATCGTTGGGGTATCTTTTTAAACCAAGCTGAACAAGGTAGAAAAATTCATTTTGGTGATCACAAAGGTGAAGAAGTTTGGCAAGATGTTCCTGGGGAATATCGCGCTAATTTAAGAAGAATTATCGTGACTCAAGGTGATACAGAACCTGCTTCTGTTGAACAACAACGTCATTTAGGCCTGACAGCGCCTAGTCAATATGACTTGCGTAACTTGTTTCAAGTCAACGTTGAAGAAGGTCGTCACTTATGGGCAATGGTGTACTTATTACATAAATATTTTGGTCGTGATGGTCGCGAAGAAGGTGAGGCATTACTCGAGCGTCGCAGCGGTCAAGAAGATAATCCACGTATTTTGCAAGCATTCAATGAGGAAACTCCTGATTGGTTAAGCTTCTTTATGTTTACGTACTTTACGGATCGTGATGGTAAGTTTCAGTTATGCGCATTAGCGGAGTCAAGTTTTGACCCATTAGCTCGTACAACCAAATTTATGCTGACTGAAGAAGCACATCATATGTTTGTTGGTGAAAGCGGTGTTTCTCGTGTCATTCAACGGACTTGCCAAGTGATGAATGAATTAAAAACAGATGATCCTATTAAATTACGTGCTGCAGGTGTAATTGACCTCCCAACACTCCAGCGTTATTTAAATTTCCATTTCTCGGTAACAATTGATCTGTTCGGTGCTGATGAGTCATCTAATGCTGCAACTTTTTACTCCACTGGCTTAAAAGGTCGCTACGAAGAAGGTAAACGTCAAGATGACCACTCATTGAAAAATGATTCATATCGAGTTTTAAATGCTGTCAACGGCACTTTGATTGAAAAAGAAGTCCCAATGCTCAATGCTTTAAATGAAGTTTTACGTGATGATTACATCAAAGATAGCATTGGTGGTGTTGAACGTTGGAATAAAGTCATTGAAAAAGCAGGCTTCAATTTCCGCTTAAAAGTACCTCATAAAGCATTCAACCGAAATATTGGTGCCCTATCAGGAGTAAAAGTCTCACCCGCGGGCCAAATAATCAGTGACAACGAGTGGTTAGCGAAGAAAAATGTTTGGCTGCCGACTATTGAAGACCGCTTATATGTGGCAAGCCTCATGGGTCGTGTAGTAGAGCCAGGAAAATTCGCCAACTGGATCGCTCCTCCAATGATTGGCATTAACCGTCAACCAGTTGATTTCGAGTACATTCGATTCAACTAAAATCAATAAAAGAGAGCACACATGTGCTCTCTTTTGTAAACTAGATATCTTCATCATTACTCCCTATTAGGGTTCTTTGCTACCTATGACTTCAAGTACTGAATTAATTCAACAACATCTCATCGATCCAGAAATTTGCATTCGTTGCAATACTTGTGAAGCAACTTGTCCGATTGGAGCAATCACACACGATGATCGAAACTATGTTGTTGATGCAAGTATCTGTAATTTATGCATGGCTTGTATTTCTCCATGCCCCACGGGATCTATTGATAACTGGCGTCAAGTACTAAAGGTCAAAGCCTATTCCATCGCGGAACAACTCCTCTGGGATGAGCTTCCAACAGCATTAGATGAACAGGAAAGGGTTGCTTCCGATGAAAACATCAGCGAGTCTTTACCAATAGGAAAAATGGAGCAATCTACTTCCACCATAACACCAGCGCAAGTAATCCAATATGGCTCAACGATTCCCCCTTGGTCAGCCGCACACCCTTATATCAATCTCTACGGTCCAAAAGCCCAACAAAAATCAATTAAAGCAACTGTTTCTGGAAATGTGCGTGTGACTCAAGTTGGTAAAGATTATGATACGCATCATATTGTCTTGGATTTTGGTGATCAACTCATGCCTGTTTTAGAAGGTCAGTCCATCGGTATTATTCCTCCTGGAGTTGACCAAAATGGCAAACCCCATCATGCCAGAATGTACTCCATTGCCAGTCCTAGAGATGGGGAAAGACCCGGATATAACAATCTATCCCTCACTATTAAAAGAGTTCTAGAAGATCATCAAGGAAATCCTGTAAAAGGTGTTGCTTCGAATTTTATGTGTGACTTGAAGGTTAGTGATCAAGTCGAAGTGATTGGCCCTTTTGGTACTAGTTTTTTAATGCCCAATCATGCCAATACCAATATCATTATGATTTGTACTGGCACTGGAAGTGCCCCCATGCGTGCCATGACTGAATGGCGTCGTCGCCTTGTAAAACAAAATCATGACGAAGAGGGTAAGTTAATGCTATTTTTTGGGGCTCGAACTGCTGAAGAACTGCCCTACTTTGGTCCACTGCAAAATTTACCTACAGACTTTATTGATATTAATCTTGCCTTTTCGCGCACTCCAAATCAACCAAAAAAATATGTTCAAGACCTCATGCGCGAGCGTGCTCAGGATCTATCAAAATTAATTCCTCAGGCCAATACCTATATTTATGTTTGTGGATTAAAAGATATGGAACATGGCGTCATGGAGACATTAAAAGACATCATTAACAAAGCTGGCTTATCATGGGACTCTATTGCAAGTTCATTAAAATCAGAAGGTCGTTTGCATCTAGAAACCTACTAATCACTTTTTAGGATATTGACTCTTGGAACTAAAAAATCAACCAATATTAGTCATTGGCGCAGGCATCATGGGCGCTGGTATTGTTCAAGTAGCAGCGCAGTCTGGTCATACGGTACTCTTATTTGATCAAAAAGTAGGTGCGGCTGAACAGGCGATTGAAAATATTAAAAAAACATTTTCAAGTCTCATCAAAAAAGAAAAATTAACGGAAGATGCGGCGCAGTCTACCCTTTCCAAAATACAAACTATTTCTTCTCTAGCCCAAGCCTCTCATGTCCAACTTGTGATTGAAGCAATTATCGAAAAATTAGATATTAAAAGATCTCTTTTTAAAGAGTTGGAGACAATTGTTTCGCAAGATTGTATTTTAGCAACGAATACTTCTTCAATATCAGTGACCGCCATCGCCAATGGCTTACAACATCCCAATCGCTTAGTGGGCATGCATTTCTTTAATCCTGTACCCCTTATGAAACTAGTCGAAGTGGTCTCTGGATTACAAACATCAAGTGAGGTCGCATCTTCAATATTTGATTTATCAATCCACTGGGGTAAAACACCTGTTCATGCAAAATCTACTCCAGGTTTTATTGTGAACCGGATCGCTCGACCATTTTATGCAGAAGCATTAGCTCTGATTCAAGAACAAGTATCTTCAATTCAAGTAATTGATTCCTGTATCAAATCAGTTGGTTTCAGAATGGGTCCGTTTGAACTCATGGACCTCATTGGTCATGATACCAACTTTGCAGTAACTTCAAGTGTCTTTGAAGCCTTTTTTTATGATCGCAGGTTTACTCCTTCGATTGTGCAAAAAGAGTTGGTTGATGGTGGTTTATTAGGACGTAAATCGGGGCATGGCTTTTATGATTACTCTGAAGGTGCAGTCACACCAAAGCTCCCTGAGTTTCATCCAAGTCCTCTCAACAAATCAAAAGCTATGATCATTCACGGGGACAATCACTTAACTGAGTACTTTGGTAGTCAACTACAAAAGTTAGGCGTATCTTTCTCTCAAGAAAAACAGAGTTCTTGGGTAGGTCTTGATGTGAATGGCTATCACCTCAGGCAAACAGATGGCCAAACTGCATCATCGCTTGGTTCTCATGTTGCGGTATTTGATGTGTGTTTACATCCACAAGAAAAAACCATCATTGCTTGGGCAAGCGCACAAAATGCTTCTACTGAATGGCTCCAAGAAGCCCCTTCTTGGCTATATCACCTTGGATTTATTCCGATCCGCATCCAAGATAGTCCTGCACTTATCGTTGCAAGAACTCTAGCTATGCTCATTAATGAAGCTTGCGATGCAGTTACTCAAGGAGTTTGCTCAATGGATGCTACCAATCAAGCAATGAAGCTCGGGGTGAATTACCCAGCTGGTCCTTTTGAGTGGCTGGAAAAATGGCGCTCAACCCAGGTCGTTCAAATCATCGATCAACTAGATTTGAACTACAAGGGTGAGCGGTATCGATCCAGTCCTTTACTCGAAAAGTTAAATCTTCTTTAAAGTTCGGAGAATTTTCTCAGGAGTTATCGGCTGGTCAAAATTGTGAACGCCAAATGGTGCAATCGCATCGTTAATCGCATTCACAACTGCACCAGGCGCTCCAGCAGTTCCTGCCTCTCCTGCTCCTTTTGCTCCTAGCAGGGATGATTTTGTAGGCGTTTGCACGTGTGCCACTTCGATATCAGGCATTTCTGAAGCCATTGGCACCAAATAATCAGCCATATTACCGTTAATCATCTGCCCTTGTGAATCATACAAACACTCTTCAAAAAGAGCCCCGCCGATACCCTGAACAATCGCTCCGCGCATTTGCTCATCCACCAACATCGGATTGATCACACGACCGCAATCTTCAACAGCCCAATGTTTAAGAAGCTTAATAAAACCCGTGTTGACATCAACTTCCACATAAGACGCCTGAACTCCATTGGTAAAGATAAATGGAAAGTCTTTTTGTGAGTAATGTCTAGTCACCGTTAATTCAGGATGAAAACCTGCAGGTAATAAATCAGTTCTGTAATAGCCCACTCGACCAACTTCACTGAGTGGAATCTTTTCTTCATTGCTTAAACGGTCAAAAATTTTGCCATTTTTAACGGTTAATTGGCTTTCATCTAGTTTTAATATATTGGCAGCAATCTTGAGGATGTTTTCACGCAAAGCCATCCCAGCTAATAGGACCGCTTCACCACCAATTCCCGCGCCACGTGAGGCCCAAGTTCCGCCACCATAAGGAATCGTCTCCGTATCCCCGGTCTTTAAGCGAACATTCTCAATAGGGACTCCCACTGCATCTGCTGCAATTTGTGCAAATATCCCTTCTGCTCCTTGACCCTGCTCCCCAACGCTCACTGATACTGTAATAACACCGGTCGGATCCATGCGAATGGTTGCCCCATCTTGTGAGGCAATACGTGCCCCACCAACACCATAAAAGGCCGGACTTGGATTAGTGAGTTCAATGAGTGTGGCAAAACCAATCCCACGATAAATACCCTTCTCCCGCAAAGCTTTTTGTTCAGCCAATAAACTTGGATAATCCATTAACTCTTCAATTTTCGCTAAGCACTGCTCGTGAGAAAGTACTTCTAGTTTAATTCCAGAAACACCCGTGTAAGGATAAGCATCATCTGGAATTACATTACGTTTACGAAACTCCAGTGGATCCATACCTAATTTTCTGGCGGCTAAATCAACTAGGCCTTCTGTGACAGCACAAGCAATTGGATGTCCTACACCACGATATTGACAGGTCGGGGTTTTATTCTGAAATACGACATTTAAATTCGCACGATATTGTTGATGTTTGTAAGGACCACCAACGAGGTTAACTACTTGATTACCTTCAATCGCACTTGTTCTCGGGAACATGGAGTAAGGCCCAATACCGGTTAAATCATCAATCTCAAAAGCTAAAATATCGCCATCTTTTGAGACGGCGATGCGGCCTTTAATAACGTGCTCTCTTGCATGTATATCGCTTAAATAAGACTCCAAGCGATCAGCCACATACTTAACGGGACGTTTAAGCAGAATGGAGATCCCAACCGTAGCAAAGTCATCTGGGTACGCGTGCACTTTAATCCCAAAGGATCCGCCTACGTCATAGCAAACTACTCTAACATCTGATTCACTTAAATCAAATTGGCGGCAATATAAATCTTGCATCATATGCGGTGCTTGTTGGCAGTGATATACCGTCAAGCGACCATCTGGAGTGTAATGGGCAATTTGTGAACGTGGCTCTAAAGTAACTCCCGTATGACGACCAAATGTAAAAGTCGCGTCCTCCACTACAGCAGCATTAGCAAATTGTGCATCAACATCTCCCGTATCTAGGGATCGTTTAAAGCAGATGTTGTCTCCCAAATCTGGGTGTAAAACCATTTCTTTAGGATCAAGAGCTTGATGCATATCTAATAAAGCTGGTAGCTCATCCCACTCAACATCCAAAAAAGGGAGTGCGTCTTCCGCTTGTGCCCTAGTTTGCGCTACTACAGCAACTACAGGTTCACCCTGCCAACATGCGCGATCAATGGCTAATGCATGCTGTGGTGCAGATTTCATGCCAGCCAAATGACTCAATGTTGCAACCCAAGGTTTGCATACACTAGCTAGATCTTGTCCATCAATTACTGCAACAACACCCGGCATATCTAAAACTGCCGCCTTATTAATTTTTTTAATTTTCATATGGGCGACAGGAGAACGCCAATATACGACATGAACCATTTTTGGCAATTGCAAATCGTCAATATATTTTCCAAGGCCCTCTGTTAAACGTTTTGCGCCATGACGCGGCTCGCTCATACCAATATAGCGTTGTTCATTAGTAACTGGGGCTAGTGCTGGGAGTTCTTTAGGTTTATTCATGATGTCTCCTTATTTTTTTGCTGCTTGACGTTCTTCAAGAACATAGGCAATGGCATCCACAATGGTTTGATATCCAGTGCAACGGCAATAGTTACCAGAAATCCATTCTCTAATCTCGGTTCGGGTAGCTTTTGGCTGTGTGTCTATTAATTCAGCAGCTGCCATTAACATTCCGGAGGTACAAAAGCCACATTGCAAGGCATTCATTTTTAAAAAGGCTTGTTGAAGATCTCGATAAGCTCCTGAGGCGCTCATACCTTCTATGGTCTCAACAGTAGATCCGTCGGCTTGCACAGCCAATACTAAACAACCTCGGACAATTTTGCCATCCAACTTAACGGTACACGCTCCACACGCACCCTGCTCACAACCTAAATGAGATCCAGTTAATTCTTGATCTTCGCGTAAAAAATCAACTAAATGTTGACGAGGCTCTACCTCTGCATGAATTTTTTGACCATTTAAGATCATCGTGATTGATGTTGTTTGCATATCGATCTCTTCTATATTTTTTTAATTGCTAGATTTTGTATTGCTCGCTCCAATAAAACGCCAACTAAATGTTTTTTCATTTCCGCTGAATTAGTTAAATCGGCGACTGTTTGGATTTCAGTTCTAGTGATTTCTTGAGCCTGTGCAATCCATGCAGAATCAGTGATTTCACTGAGGGTTTTATTTTCCATAAGCCCTTGGACACTTTCTGCCATGAGTGGTGTTGATGCAACTGAAAAATACACCAATCGACTTTGCTTAACCCGTTGTTGCTCGAACTCTACACTACAAACTAAACCAGCCACTGCATAATCACCATGCCGCCGTGAAAGCTCTTCAAAATAGTGAACCCTGTTAGTCTGTGGAATGGTAAATTCTGAGGCAACTAAAATCTCATCAGCTTGCAATGCAGTGGTGTATAAATCCAAGAAAAAATCTTTAGCATTTACTTTACGCTGACCATGTGGTCCCGCGATGACCATTACAGCATCTAGCGCCATCGCACATGCAGGCCATTCAGCAGCAGGATCCCCCAATACACAAGAACCACCCCAAGTACCAAGGTTACGAATAGCTCGATGCGCTATATGTGGAACAGCATCACTTAGGAGTGGTAATTTTTTTTGAACAATTTCTGAGTTCTGAATTTCTGTATGGGTTGTCATCGCACCTATGCGAACCATATTCCCGCTCTCAGTGATTCCTTTTAATTCAGAAACTCCCTGCAAATCAATCAAGATTTCAGGATTCGATAATCGCATATTAAGAGCTGGAAGTATGCTTTGTCCACCAGCAACTAGTTTTGCATTATCCCCATAATTGGCAAGAAGGGTTAAGGCTTCGTCAATAGAGTGAACCTTTTGGTAATTAAATGCTGCAGCTTTCATGTCTGCCTCCTAATGTGTAATGAAGCTTTTTTAAATTCTGATTTTTATTTTACTCAATAATACTGCTATTATTTCAACATTGCAGATGAAAAATATCTTACAAAAATAATTTGATTTCGAGGAGCAAATCATGGGTGAATTAGTCATTAATCATATCGCTATACGTAGTCCTGATGCCGATATGACACGGGATTTTTTTATGAAAACTCTCGACTTAGTTCCAGGCCCCCGTCCCAACTTCCCATTTCCTGGTTATTGGCTCTATAAATCAGATTCTGACCACTCCAGTTATCTCAATGCCGTAGTTCATATTGTAGGTATAGACCCTAATGATAAAGAAGGTTTAATTCAATACTTGGGTGATCGTGAGCTCCCAACACTGTATGGTACTGGTGCTATTGATCATGTAGCTTTTTTTGCCACCGGTCTAGAAAAGATGTTAGATCATTTATCGAGTCTAGGAATTCCATGTCGAGAACGTCTAGTGCCAACGATCGGACTCCATCAGCTATTTTTAGACGACCCCAATGGTATTGTGATAGAACTAAACTACCCAGCACATGAGAGAACTGACTTAGATCTAAAAATTCAACAAACGGCAAAAGCTTAAAGTTTCAAATCAAACTATGGCAAAAATTATTATTGTTGGCGGATCACTGGGTGGTCTGCTTGTAGGGAATTTACTTCGTAGCAAAGGTCATGAAGTTGATATTTTAGAAAAGGTACCCGGATCGCTTGATGGTCGTGGGGCGGGTATTGTACCCCACCCTATTCTGATTAAAGCTTTAGAAATGTGCGGAATAACAATTGATCACGATCTTGGAGTGCCCGTGCAGCGCCGTGTGACTTTGGATCAACAAGGAAATACGATAGCGGATCTAGAACTGCCGCAAATCTTTACCTCTTGGGGTCGACTTTACCATTTACTGAAAGAAAATTTCCCGGAAAAAAATTATCACTCTGGAAAAAATGTGGTTTCGTTTGGTGAAAATAGCCAAGAAGTCATGGTTCACTGTGATGATGGAACTTCCTACAATGGTGAACTCTTAATCGCCTCCGATGGTCTTCGCTCAGTGATTCGTGCCATCTTGGCTCCACAAATTAAGCCTGTCTATACAGGCTACGTTGCATGGCGTGGTGTTTGTGAAGAAGCCGCATTAAGTAAGTACATGAAAGATACTTTATTTCCATATTTTAGTTTTGGCTTACCAGAAGGGGAGCAAATGTTAGGCTACCCGGTTGCTGGAAATAATAATGATTTAAGCATTGGTCATCGTAAATATAACTTTGTTTGGTACCGACAAGCTCCAGAGGATACAGTCCTCAAAGATCTGTTAACAGATGCTGATGGTGTTTTCCACCCGCAAGGTATTTCTCCGATACAAGTGAATTGGAAACATATCGCAGCAGTAAGGCAAGCAGCTAAAAATAATCTAGCACCTCAATTTGCAGAGGTTCTTGAAAAAACTGGTATGGTATTTTTCCAACCTATTTATGATGTGTATTCTGAAAAAGTAGCATTTAACCGCGTAGCTCTCATGGGTGATGCCAGTTTTGTTGCAAGACCTCATGTCGGTATGGGGGTCTCGAAAGCAGCCGAAGATGCATTATCTATCGTAAACAATATTGAACTTCATGGCGCAACACCAAAAGCTCTTGAACAATATCAAAAAGAACGTCTAATTCCTTGCCAACGAGTCATTGCTCGTGCCCAATATCTCGGAAAATTTATGACTGCACAAGGTCAAGAAGAACTTAAAAATAATCACATCGGTATTGCTCATCGAGTGATGGAAGAAACCGCTGTGGATATCTCAGACATCATCATGAGTGATGATCTCATTCCTGAGGAGTTATAAAAAAAACCGCATCTACGATGCGGTTCCAGTTAGTTTTAAGTGTTGTAGTTATTTATTGTTATTATTTCTTACTAACCGGCGCAGGGAACTGGGCACGATATAAATCATTAATTTGTTCACCCGTGCGAATCGATACACCCTTCTTCGATTGCACATAATCTAATAACTGTTCAAAGTAACCGATACGATGTGCAGCACCAGTAATGTAGGGATGAACACTGATTGCCATCACACGAGGTATCGTGTGACTATCAGCCAACAAACGATCAAATTGTTCCTTACCTCGCAAAAGCATTTCATCGCCACGATGTTGTTGCAACAACATCATCGGAATATCATTTGTCTCAACCGTGTAAGGAACTGATAGGACTGGTTTAGGCGATGCCTCAATCCAGGTTGGCTGATCATCTAACGGCCAGTCAGCAACGTACTGAATGCCGGCTTTCGATAAATGATCAATCGTTTCATCATTTTCAGTAAGTCCAGGACTTTCCCAGCCAATTGGGTCCTGACCAGTGAAATTTTTAATGGTATAGATCGTTTTTTCAATTGCTTCTAATTGATTAGGTAATTTATGCATTGGACCTTGAACATAAGAATGACCCATCATTTCCCAACCGTGTTTCAAGGTTGATTCAACTACTCTTGGATAAGATTCACAAACAATACCGTTAGTTGCTAATGTTGGTACGATATTTCTTTGTACCAATGCGTCAAAAATACGCCAAAAACCTACACGCATTCCATATTCATGCCAAGACCAGTTCGGTACATCTGGCAATAAGGGCTGCCCCATCGGCGGACTTAAAACCATTCTTGGCATGGCATTGGCCATTGTCCAATGCTCCACATTCACAATAATCCAAACTAATAAATTATTGCCGTTGGGTAAATTCCATTGCGGACGATCAACAATAGGAACAAAAGGAACGCGTTCACTTGGTAAAGAATATTTCACTATATAACCCTTGTCTTAAACACCCATATATAACTTACGAACAATATCATTGCTGGCAAGCTCTGCAGCACTACCTTCAATCTTAATTTCACCATGCACAATCACATAGCCTCGATCTGCAATCCGCATCGCTTGTGTAAAGTTTTGTTCCGCCATCAGTACAGTTAAACCTTTTTGTACTTTTAATTCACCAATTTTATCGATCATTTGTTTTACGATGATCGGCGCCAAACCTACGGAGGGCTCATCAATTAACAAAATCTTCGGCATGCTCATTAAAGCGCGTGCGAGTGCCACCATTTGTTGTTCACCACCGCTCATGCTTCCAGCTCGTTGACTTGCACGTTCACGTAACTTCGGAAATACCTCAAAACAATATTCCATCGTTTCGTTCACATGAGCTCTGGCATGTGTTCTTGAGGCCCCTAGTAAAAGATTTTCTTTCACACTCAGTAGTGGAAATAATCTTCTTCCCTCTGGAACCATTGCTACACCTAAATTAACGATCTCTTCAGGAGCAAGTTTTCTTAGGTCATGCGTGACATCATCAATCACCACCTCAGCATGACCCGCAGTAGGCTTTACTAGTCCAGCCACACATTTAATCAAAGTCGATTTACCATTACCATTTGTACCAAGTAATGCAACCGTCTCACCATTAGAAACTTCCATGGAAATACCATGCAAGACCTGTACCGCTCCATACGCGGCATTAATGTCTTTAAGAATAATTTTATTCGCCAAGATATGCCTTTATCACTTCGGGATTATTGATTACATCTTGTGGGTTACCATCAGCAACTTTAGTACCCGCCACTAAGACCATTAAACGCTCTGAAAACTGCATGACTGCGCTCATAATGTGCTCAATCATTAATACAGAGATACCTTTTTGTTTCATACCCATAATCAGCTCGAGAATTTCATCAACCTCAGCGCCAGATAAGCCCGCTAGAGCTTCATCCGCAATTAATAATTGTGGGTTAGCAGACATCGCGCGCGCTAACTCAAGTTTACGTAATTCAACTTGTGTTAATCCTGCAGAAATCGCATCAGCTTTATTCTGCAATCCAACACTTTGAACAATTGCGAAAGCTTTTTCATCAATGCTACGATTTTCACCCGCATCTGCCCGTAAATTACCAGAAAAATTAATCACAACCTTGATGTTTTCAAGAACCGTCATTGATTTAAACGGTTTAGGAATCTGAAAGCTTCTTGCAATACCGGCATGAACACGCTCATGCGGACTTAAGGAGGAGATATCCTCACCACGTAAACTAACACTTCCTCCATCGATCTTCAACATACCAGAAATACAGTTCACCAAGGTGCTTTTTCCTGAACCATTAGGACCAATTAATCCTAATCGCTCACCCGGATGAATCACTAATTCCACATTATTTAATGCCGTAAAACCACCAAATTTTTTAACAATTCCTGTGGCTTTTACGAGAGGTTCTTGTGAATGATTTGTCATATTAAATTATTTCTTTTTAAAAATACCCATGATTCCATTCGGAGCCAAGGTCACAAAGAAAACCAACATGCCACCAACAATCAATAAATTCCAGGTTGATGACAAAGTCACAGAAGCAACTTGCTGAATTGTTCCTAAGAGCAATGCGCCTATTAATGGCCCTAACCAAGACCCCAAACCACCAACAATTGGCATCGCAATACTATTCACAGCGAAGGATAAGTTAAAAGCTGCCGTCGGTTCCATATAGGTGATGAGGTAAGGAAAGGTCGTTCCCGCTAGACCCATCATCGCACCACTAATTGTGGTTGCAATCAGTTTAAGGCGAAGTGTAGGCACACCTAAACCTTCAGCGGCAAGTTCATCATCACGAATCGCCATTAAACCCTGGCCTAATGATGAATGCTGAATGTACCGTGCAACTGTGACTGAAAGAATGGCCATCCCTAAGATAAGAAAATACAACCAATGAATATACTGCCCTACACCAATCGGTGACTCACGAGGAACAATGACATAGACCCCTCGAGCACCTCCTAAGAACGGCGTATTTATCACAATCGTTAACAATACAACTGATAGTGCCAAAGTAGCAATGGAGAAGAAAACTCCCTTGAGTCGTAAAGTTAAATACCCCATGCCCAAACCAATTAAACCAGCAATAAAAGTCCCTAATAATATGTTGACTCCTTGAGGCAATTGTAATTTAAAACCAGCAACAGTAGAGTAGGCCCCAATCGCAAAAAATGCAGCAGACCCAAAGTTCACATATCCCGCATAACCACCTAAAATATTCCAAGCAGTTGCTAGTATTACAAACTGCAATACCGAATATGCGGCAAAGAAGAAATATTCAGACTTAATTAAGAATGGAAGGGAACCTAGGACTACCGCAAAAAGTAGCATCCCAAAAAGGAATTTTGAATTATTTTTCATTTTCCAAAAATTCCTTGTGGTCTAAATGCTAAAGTTAATAAGAGTAAGCCAAAAGATACCGCAGGTGCCCATGAAGGACCAGCAAACGTTGAAGTCATCGTCTCAGCAATCCCTAAAATCATGGCCGCAAATAAAGTCCCCATCAAATTACCCATGCCACCTAACACACATACAGCAAAGACGAGTCCAATATACTCACGACCTGCAGCAGGCTGAACACTTTGAATAATCATGAGCATTGCGCCACTGAACCCAGCGACCATGAGCGATAAACCAAAAGCATAACCTTTAATCTTGACTGGGTTGACTCCCATCAATTGCAAAGCCAGTGGGTCTTGCGCAACGGCACTCACCGCACGACCAAAGTAAGTTCTTCTAAAGAATTCACGGATGAGCAATAAAAGTCCAACAGACAGTAAACATGGAATTAATAATCTGTATGGCAAATTCACAAAACCTAAATTGAGTGATGCATCGGTATATGAAGTATTCACATTGCGATAGTCAACTCCAAACAACAATATTAAAATCATTTCGATAATGAAAAGCAACCCAAAGAAAAAGGCTAGGCCACGTAAGGAATCTCCTCCGCCTGCGTCTCTTTCAAAACGGTCATAGTAAATTCGGTAAATTATGATACCTAATAACAAAAAAAATGGCGCCATAATTAAGGCGGCAAGTATGGGGTCAATCCCGAACTTCTCATTTAACCACCAGGTTAAATATGCCCCAAGAATAATCATCACGGGATGGGAGATATTCACAATATCTAACATACCAAATGAAATTGAAATACCTAAACTCATTGCTGCATAAAAACCTCCGAGCAACACTCCAGAGACGATTGCATTAAAAAGCAAATCTAAAGAAATATCCATAACTCAATTCTGTAAATAGATCCCCAATCTGAACGATTGGGGATTGATTAAAAGGAAGTATTACTTACTTGCTTCTTGATATGGAGTAATCAACTCGCCAGACTTAAGTTCTTTAGGGGAAATAATCGCTGATGGACCTGCCTTACGGAATTGATCAATGTCATTACCTTTAACACCACGGTACTGAACATACATCGGACGACCTACTTCCCACTCACCATTTGATGCAAACTTCACATCACCAACAACTGTTTTGTGTGTGGTTGCGCGAATATAGTCGATGAGTTTTTTCTGATCCAAACTACCCACTTTTTCAATTGCATTGCCTAAGATTTCCATTTCAGCGTATGCGTAAGGAGGTAAATAATAACCCAAAGGATCAACACCTTCTTTTTCGGCACGTGATTGATAGATTTTTAAGAATGCATCAATACCAGGGAAGTTCACTGTTTTCTCAGCAGCATACAACTCATACCCAACAACACCATTCAGTAAAGGTCCCAATTGTTTTTTGACTGCAGCAAAACCTAAACCAATCATAGTTCCACCAAACACTTCAGTTTTCAGGCCAATCTCACGCGCTGCACGAATAACACCTGGGGTTTCGTTTGGATAAGAGGCAAAGAACACGATATCTGGGTTGGTTGCTTGAACCGCACGGAGAATTGGAGTGTAGTCAGTTGTATTTGGCGGATATGTTTTGTCGTATACAACTTTTAAATTGTATTTTTTGGCTACAACACGAGCACCTTCAATCGTCATCGCAGCAAACTCATTATCACCACCAACAATTGCTACCGATGTAGGTTTCTTCTTCGCAGTCATTGCTGCATCAAAGAAGCCACCGGCTAATCCAACTGCAGGCTCTTTACCATTTGGCATCATCTGGAAATAGCCAGGATAATTAAACTTAGCATTTACATTGGTACCGAATAATGTCATGAATAACAAATTACGTTGCATCGCGATTGGCATTGCTGGAGCAATTAAGTTTGTTCCATAACCAGAGATGATCAAATCAACTTTATCAACGTCCAATAATTTTGTATAAATACCTGGAACTAAAGAAGGATTACTTTGATCGTCATAGTAAACAAACTCAACTTGACGTCCTAATAAACCACCTTTTTTATTAATTTCTTCACGCCAAATTTCCATTGAAACTAAGGCAGCTTTTCCGTTGGCGGCCATACCACCCGTTAAACCCATACCAAAACCAATTTTTAATGGTGGCTTGTTCTGAGCAACAGATACAGACGCAATACCGATAGAAGCCATCATAGTAACCGCAGCTACTAATAAACGACGACGCATATTTGAAACAAACATATAAATCTCCTTTGTAAACTAATGATCAAATGCTAATCTATTTTCAAAAAAATACTATCTATGGAAAACCCTTATAGACAAATAAATAGAAAATTAAGATCTAGAATTTAGGTACTTATTTAGGCTTCAATAATTAATAAATTATTGATTTATATAAGTTAAATTTAAAAAATAATTTCTCATTTAACCCAATGATTTCTTTACTATTCCACCAAGCATTATAAATTTATTTATATCTAACTTTGATCAATTAGATCAATCTTAGGCCACTGAAGTTTTAAGTGAGATTCAAAATAATGCTCTTGACCTGTTATAGGGTCTGTAAATGCCAAGCTTTTCGCTAATAACTGCATTGGCTTGTCATAGTTTCTATTCTGCGGTGCCAAATATGCCCTCATACTCGGATAAATCTGATCATGCAAAATCGGTATCCCAAGAGCATTCATATGAACCCGGAGTTGATGCTTTTTTCCTGTCAAAGGTTTTAATTGATATAAAGCATAATTTCGAATTCTTTCAATGATGTCAATTTGCGTAATCGAATTTTCATCACCTTCAAAATCTTGCATTTTCATAAACTGCTGGGAGTTTTCAATCCGGCTTTTATATTCGATTGGCCATGCATGTTCATCTGAATAAGATGCAACTGCTAAATATGTTTTGTCTACCAAACGGTTTCGAAATAATTGTGCATAAACATTTCTTGAAGAAGCCTGTTTCGTGAACATCACTAAACCCGCGGTTTCAAGATCCAAGCGATGCACGGCACTGAGCTCATCGATGCCAGTGCGTTGTCGAAGTCGAACCAATAATGTCTCTTGTATATAGGGCCCAACTGGTGTCACCGGCAAATAATGCGGCTTATCTGCTACTAATACATATTCATCTTCATAGATAATGCTTTCCTGAAAAGGAATAACAAAATTCTCTACGACTTCACGATAGTAATAAACAATAGATCTTGGTAAATATGGTGCATCAGGACGAAGTGACTGACCTTCTTGGTTGAAGACCCTGCCAGCGAGCATACGATTTTCCCAACCGGCTCTTGTACCTCGTGGGAAGCGTCTTTCTAAAAAATCTAGTATGGTTAAGTAAGGTCCTTCGGGGAGAAAAACCTTACTTGGCCCAACACCATTCAAATTTTGTAGATTCTTATTCACAATAGAAGAACCTAAATCATCTGAATTAATCTCTAGACGCTTTTTTACGCTCGTGCTCTTTGAGATAACGCTTACGCAGTCGAATACTCTTTGGAGTAACCTCAACTAACTCGTCATCCGCAATAAATTCAACGGCATACTCTAAGGACATCTGAATAGGTGGAACTAAACGCACTGCCTCATCTGTTCCAGATGCTCGCACGTTTGTTAATTGCTTACCTTTAATTGGATTCACTACCAAGTCATTATCGCGGCTATGGATACCAATAATCATTCCTTCATATAAAGGATCACCAGGCACTACAAACATACGACCACGATCTTGTAATTTCCATAAGGCATAAGCTACCGCTTCACCATTATCTTGACTAATCAGAACACCGTTATGACGCTCTCCTAACATACCGTCTCTTGCTAGATCATAAGCATCAAAGGTATGACTCATTAAACCTGTTCCACGAGTCATCGTTAAAAAGTCTCCCTGAAACCCAATAAGGCCCCTAGCAGGAATTCGATACTCCAAACGAGTACGTCCTCTACCATCACTAACCATATCAAGTAACTCACCTTTACGCTTACCTAACTCTTCCATCACAGAACCCTGTGTGGTGTCCTCTACATCAACCGTTAAATTTTCAAAAGGCTCTAACTTGTTACCATTCTCGTCTTCATGAAAAACTACTCTTGGACGTGATACCGCAAGTTCATAACCTTCACGACGCATGTTTTCAATCAGAATGGTTAAATGAAGTTCGCCACGACCAGATACTTCAAAAATAGTATCGTCGTCCGTGTCTTTAACTCGTAGCGCCATATTGGCTTTCAATTCACGATCTAAACGATCTCTTAATTGACGACTAGTAACAAACTTACCTTCACGACCAGCTAAAGGACTTGTATTCACCATGAAGTTCATGGTTAAGGTCGGCTCATCCACTTTTAACATCGGCAATGGATCTGGATTGTCTACTGCACAAATAGTGGTACCAATCGCAATATCTTCAATTCCGTTAATCAGAACAATATCACCAGCAATTGCTTCAGAAACCTGTTCGCGCTCAAGACCTTTGAATTTCAAACATTGATTAATACGACCTTTGAATGGGGTTCCTTCTTTTCCATTCATACAAATCACATCCATTCCAGGTTTAATCGTGCCACGTGAAATACGTCCTACCCCAATCTTGCCAACATAGCTGTTGTAATCAATGGAAGAAATCTGTAATTGCAATGGACCAGTGGTGTCATCATCACGCACAGGAACGTGTTTAATAATGGTCTCAAATAGAGCACGCATGTCTCCATCTCGCACATCTGGACTTAACCCAGAAAATCCATTCAAACCAGAAGCATAAACAATTGGAAAATCTAGCTGCTCTTCTGTAGCGCCTAATTTATCAAACAATTCAAATGTTGAATTCTCAACATATTCAATACGCGCACCAGGACGGTCCACCTTATTCACGACAACAATAGGACGAAGTCCCAAAGCTAACGCCTTTTTCGTAACGAAACGTGTCTGTGGCATCGGTCCTTCAACTGCATCCACTAAAAGTAATACCCCGTCAACCATCGACAATACTCGCTCAACCTCTCCACCAAAATCGGCATGGCCTGGCGTATCCACAATATTGATGTGTGTGCCTTCATATTCAACAGCACAGTTTTTAGCCAAAATGGTAATGCCACGTTCTTTTTCCAAATCATTAGAATCCATTACCCGTTCGGTAACTGCCTGATTAGACCTAAACGTTCCGGATTGGCGAAGTAATTGATCAACTAAGGTTGTTTTTCCATGGTCGACGTGGGCAATAATTGCAATGTTTCTAATAGCGCGTTGTGTCATCGTAATACTTTCAAAAATAAAAACTAAAAATGAGAATTCTGTAAATGATGCTTGATAGATGTGTCAGTACTGAAAATTTGTGAAATTAATCCTTGCTCTAATACGTGTTCCAAACGATCGGTGGCTAATAATCTTTTGGGATGTAATACCCCATTTTTTTGATCAACAAGCCCCATAAATTGCTTTGAATTTTGCTGTAAATGATAGATTCTAAGAATCGGTTGACTCAGCAGGTCATCGGCTCCTTGAGAAAGTAGCTCTCTTAGATTAATTCTCTGACCCATTTTTAAACGCAGGGCGAAATGATGCTCCAAAACAATCGCTGGAACATGCGTAATTAATGAATCCACTTCCATCATTTTGACATCTTCCGCCAACTCATCCATGGATTGAGATTCTCTAAGATGTAAATGCCCAATTCGAGTTCGGCGCAGCTCAGTCATATGAGCACCACACCCTAAAGCATCTCCTATATCAGAGATTAAGCTACGGATATAAGTCCCTTTGCTACAACTAACTTTAATCACCGCAACCGGCCATGCACAGGATAAAACCTCTAATTCTGTTATATGAACTTCTCGTGCTTCAAGGTCAAACATTTCTCCTTCTCTTGCATAAGCGTAAAGAGGTCTACCATCTCGCTTAATCGCTGAATACATGGGAGGAACTTGAGAAATTTTCCCCATAAATCGAGGTACTATCTGCTGTAATTGTTCTGAGAAACTTTCAATCCATAAACTAGTAGGCTCTTCAGCTCGCGCAATGATCTTTCCTTCAGAATCACCGCTGTCTGTTTTTACTCCAAACAATAAGGTCGCAATATACGATTTATCAGCATTAAATAAATCTTGTGAATATTTAGTGGCCTCACCTAAACAAACAGCTAATAAACCGGTTGCTAATGGATCCAAAGTTCCAGTGTGACCGGCTTTATCTGCATGACATGCATGCTTGACCATCGTCACTGCTTTTTGAGAGCTGATCCCGCGAGGTTTGTCTAAAAGTACAACCCCATCGGTCCAGCGCAATATTTCATTGCGCATTAAAGTTCCTCTTTGGGGTTTTCTGGAACTGAATTTTGTAACGCACGATCGATTAAACGTGACATTTCAATGCCACGCTCAATGGATTGATCATGAAAAAAATGCAGGGTAGGAACAGTGTGTATATGCAAACGTTTAAAAAGAATCGAATGTAATAAACCTGCTTTTTCTTTAAAAATTCGCGCCGCAATTTCAGGGTCTGCTCCTAAAACAGAGTAATAGACTTTGGCATGCGCCATATCTGGAGTTAATTCAACCGATTGCAAGGTAACAAGCCCCATAGAGGAATCACGAATCTCCTGTGGAATGATCTGCGCCAAATCCCTCTGTATTTGATCCGCAACGCGTTGGTTGCGGTGTTTAGGAGCTTTTGCCATGGGTTTTTATAGAGTTCTTGCAACTTCTGTAACTTCAAATACCTCTAATTGATCACCCTCTTTAATATCGTTGTAGTTCTTCAGAGAAAGTCCACACTCAAGACCTGCACGCACTTCTTTTGCATCATCTTTAAAGCGCTTCAGAGAGTCTAACTCACCTGTCCAAACAACCACATTATCACGCAGTAATCTTGCTTTAGAAGTACGTTTAATTACGCCATCTATCACCAAACAACCTGCAATTGAGCCAATTTTAGATACAGTAAAGACTTGTCGAATCTCAACCATACCTGTAACTTCTTCTTTCTTATCCGGCGTTAACATGCCACTCATCGCCGCCTTGATTTCATCAACAGCATCATAAATAATGTTGTAGTAGCGAATATCAACACCATTAGATTCGGCTAACTTACGCGCTAATGCATCTGCACGTGAATTAAAACCAATCACAACAGCTTTCGAAGCAACCGCTAAATTAATATCAGTCTCGGTAATTCCACCAACTGCCGCATGCACAATTTGAACTCGAACTTCAGGTGTGGAAAGTTTCGTCAGCGATTGAGACAAAGCTTCTTGAGAACCTTGAACATCGGCTTTAATAATGATCGGCAAGAATTTTGTCTCAACACTTCCTTCACCAACATTATCAAACATATTCTCAAGTTTGACTGCTTGTTGCTTGGCAAGTTTTACATCTCTAAACTTACCTTGACGGAACAGCGCAATTTCTCGTGCTTTACGTTCATCAGAAACGACTAAAACGTCTTCTCCGGCCGCTGGAACTTCAGATAAACCTTGAATCTCAACTGGAATAGATGGTCCAGCTTCATTACACGGCTTACCATTTTCGTCGAGCATCGCTCTAACACGTCCAAAGGATTGCCCAACAAGCAACATATCACCACGCTTTAAAGTACCACTTTGAACCAAAATCGTTGCTACAGGACCCTTACCCTTATCTAATCTTGCTTCAATGACTAGTCCTTTTGCAGGCGCTTGAATCGGTGCTTTTAATTCCAAAACTTCAGCTTGTAACAAGACGTTCTCTAATAGATCATCAATACCAATTCCAGTCTTAGCAGATACCTCAATGAATGGTGAGTCACCACCGTACTCTTCCGGTACTACTTGTTCAGCAACTAATTCCTGCTTAACTCGCTCAGAATTAGCTTCTGGCTTATCAATCTTATTCACCGCTACAACAATCGGTACGCCAGCAGCTTTTGCATGTGCAATCGCTTCTTTTGTTTGCGGCATCACACCATCATCAGCCGCAACCACCAAAATCACAATGTCAGTTGCTTGCGCGCCACGGGCACGCATAGCGGTAAATGCTTCGTGACCTGGTGTATCCAAGAAAGTAATCATGCCACGTGGTGTCTCTACGTGATAAGCACCAATATGTTGAGTAATCCCACCGGCCTCACCTGAAGCCACTTTTGAAAACCGAATTTTATCGAGTAATGAAGTTTTACCGTGATCGACGTGACCCATCACCGTCACAACTGGAGGTCGTGTAAATTGCTCTGCATCAACATGAGCTTGCTCTCCAAGATCAGATTCAGGATCATCTAATTTAGCAGCGTGCGCAACGTGTCCCATTTCTTGAACAATAATCATCGCTGTGTCTTGATCCAGAACTTGGTTAATTGTTACCATTTGCCCCATACCCATCAAGAGCTTGATTACTTCAGCAGCTTTGACGGACATTTTGTGGGATAAATCAGCAACAGTGATAGTTTCAGGTATGTGAACATCACGGATCACTGGCTCTGTAGGCGCAACAAAATTAGTCGCAACATCTGATTGCGATGAATGCGATTTCTTTTTACCACCACCACTTCTCCAACCACCACCTAATCCTCCAGTAGAGTCACCTCGAGTTTTAAGAGTTGTTTTTTTCTTTACGCCTTCTTCTTGCCATGTGGAAGAAGTCTCGGACGTCTTAATTAATTTTCCAGTCGGCTTCACAAGTGCTTTTTTCTTATCCTCAGCACTTTCGGTCTTTACTGGCTTATGTAATGTACCTTTTTTATCTTCAACAACTGGTGGTGCCGGTGGAGGTGGTGCCTTCAATACTTTAGAAGGTGTACTCATCATTTCACGTATCGCTAATGCTTCAGCTTCAGCTATAGCTCTTCTTGCACGAATCGATTTTAAATCCTCTTCAGCCGTGTCTTTTTCTTCAACCACTGGTTTTGCAATTATTTCTTGCGTTTTAGCAACTTCAGGAACCAAGGTCTTACTATCTGGCTCTGGTAACTTTTTATTAGATGCTTCTTCAGCCTCTTTAGCAGCTAGCTGCTTCAACTTCTTTGCTTCATTAGCAGCATGTAACTCAGCTTCTTGTCTAGCCAATAACTCTGCCTGACGGCTTGCTTCAGCTTCACGCTTAGCTAACTCTTGCTCATCTAAAATTGGCTTGGCGGCTTCAACAACCACAGGATTCGTTGCAACCTCAGCAATTGGGGTTTCATCCTGCTTAACCAAAACACGTTTTTTACGAACTTCGACTTGAACCGTTCGAGTTCTTCCAGCAGAATCCGATTGACGAATTTCACTCGTTTCACGCTTGGTTAACGTGATTTTTTTTCTTCCACTAGCATCTATTGGTGCCGGTGTTTTTTCAATATGATCCAATAGTACCTTCTTCTCTTTATCCGTAAGCGTATCTGTTACTGCATTTTTTTCAATACCAATCGATCGCAATTGCTCTAGGACATTGTCGGTCGAACGCTTTAACTCTTCAGCCAATATCTTTACAGTTGTGGTCGCCATGCGATCCCTCTTCTTTAATTAAACCAATGTGCTCGTGCCGTCATAATCAAGGTCTTGGCACTTTCTTCATCCACCTGAGTCATCTCAACTAGCTCATCAACTGCGAGTTCTGCTAAATCATCACGAGTAGAAATTTGATGAGCATTTAATTGCTCAATCATTTGTGGAGTAATACCATCAACCGAACTCAGATCCTGAGAAACTTCACCACTTGCTGTATTCTCAATCGCCTCAAGAGAGTCTCTTGCTCGCGTGCGTAATTCATTTACAGTATCCTCGTCAAAGGCTTCTATTTCAAGCATTTCACTCAAGGGAACATAAGCAACTTCTTCAAGGCTATTAAAGCCCTCTTCAATCAAAATATCAGCAACTTCAGCATCAACATCTAATTTAGCTATAAAGAGTTCACGTACTTTGTGAACTTCATCTTCAAGTTTTTTCGCTGACTCTTCTGGGGTCATGATATTGATCTGCCATCCAGTTAACTCACTAGCTAACCGCACATTTTGACCGCTTCTACCAATCGCAATAGCAAGATTATCTTCATCAACAACCACATCCATCACATGCTTTTCTTCATCAACCACAATCGACGATACTTGAGCTGGAGCTAATGCACCGATTACAAACTGAGCCGGATCTTCAGACCACAGCACAATATCGACTGCTTCACCAGCAACTTCATTTCTGACAGCTGTCACGCGTGTACCACGAACTCCTACGCACGTTCCAATTGGATCAATCCGTTTATCATGAGTCACTACAGCAATCTTTGCACGAATGCCAGGATCTCTTGCAGCACCTTTTAACTCCAATAAGCCCTGCTCAATTTCTGGCACTTCATTTTCAAATAATTTCAATAAAAAATCAGGGCAAGTTCTTGATAACTCAATTTGTGGTCCACGGGCTTCACGATCCACTTTTAGAATATATGCGCGGACCCGATCACCGCTTCTTAAATTCTCTTTCGGAATCATTTGATCACGACGAAGTAAAGCTTCTACACGACCTGATTCAATAATCAAACCATTTTTGTCAGCACGCTTTACGGTGCCATTCATGATTTTCTCACCACGCTCTAAAAAATCATTCAGAATTTGCTCACGCTCTGCATCACGAATACGTTGCAAAATAACCTGCTTCGCAGTTTGCGCGCCAATCCGACCAAATGCTTCAGACTCAATTTGCTCTTCAATGTATTCACCAATCTCAATGTCTGGAATTTCTTCTTGAGCTTCAAATAACAAAATTTCTTTATCGGGTTCTTGTAAACCTGACTCACTAGGAACAACTAACCAACGTCGAAAAGATTCATACTCCCCCGTTTGACGATCAATCGCAACGCGAATGTCTACCTCACCGTCATAACGCTTTTTAGTTGCAGAACCTAAAGCCATTTCTAAAGCGTCAAAGACAACGCCACGATCTACGTTTTTTTCGTGTGCTAATGCATCTACTAAGAGGAGAACTTCACGACTCATGATTTTTTTCCTTTGAAATCAAGTACTGGAACTAACCGCGCTTTATCAACGTCGGCCAATGAAAACTCAAGCATTGCTGATTCACCAGGCTTTGGCTCAATCAACAACCCCCAAACTGCATCCCGAGACTGCGAGTCACCACTTAGAAGACCCTGCAAAATCCCAGTAAAATTTTTACGGTTACCCATCGCAATATGAAGTTTTAAAGTAATCTCTAAGCCTTTAAATCGATCAAAATCCTGCGCTGTTTTTAAAACACGATCCACTCCAGGTGAAGAAACTTCTAATCTATCAAATGGAATGTTTTCAACTGGTAATGTATACGTTAGTTGATGACTCACTTTTTCACAGTCACCCACATTAATCAAAATATTAAAGTCTTTATTTTCAATTGTGACGCGCAGTAAACCCCGACCTTCTCGTTCAATATCAACGAGCTGGTACCCTAAGTTCTCTACTACTTCAGCAATCACTTGGTTTGGATTAACCATCATTATTCAACTTCAATAAAACATTTTCTGCAAAAAAAAATGGGCAAATGCCCATTTCTTACCAAAACTTTTGCAAATTTCATCAAAATAGAATTATATACGAATTTATCCCATTTCACTAGATTTCTTTGTTCTTGGCCCCTTAAAGTTAGATTTGGGTCGACTTTTGACGTTTCTTGAATTCCTAGCATTTCGAGGATTTGGACTACCGCTGCCGGCAGCTCCTGCAAATCCATGCTCATGAGATACCCGCGCGCCAGGCCGACCTTGGTTACTTCGGCCATTTTTCTTCGCCCCTGAAGGGTGATTACCATTACCGTTTTGACCGTTTTGACCACTTCGATGCTGGGTAAGACCAAGATGGCCATCAGCCATCTTTAAAGCCTCTCGAGATCCCCAGTAAGAAACAGATGTTTGCATAGGGTCTGGCTGACCATGGCTATCCTGCTGGCGATCATGACCACGCTGCGGAGGTTTACCTGCGCCGGAGAGGTTAAGATTAGCTGTTTTTAAGCCCGCCATCTTCATTAATTGCACTACCTGATCCGCAGGTACTTCTTCAACCTGACCTCTTCTTAAGCGGGGAGGAAGAACAAATATGCCATATCTTGTCCGAATTAAGCGAGAAACCATATGACCTACAGCTTCAAACATACGTCGAACTTCACGGTTTTTACCTTCAGTCAAGGCAACCTGGTACCAACGATTGGCGCCATCACCGCCGCCATCAGCAAGTCGCAAAAATTTAGCTACGCCGTCTTCGAGAGTAACGCCATTTTTTAAGAGTTGCGCTTGATCATGCTCGAGCTCACCTAAAATACGAACGGCATATTCTCTCTCGATACCATACCTTGGATGCATCAGGCGATTGGCTAATTCACCAGAGGTAGTAAATAACAATAAACCTTCGGTATTAAAGTCTAGACGGCCTACAGCAATCCATCGGCCATTTTTAGCTTTTGGTAAACGATCAAATACGGTTGGACGACCTTCGGGGTCTGACTGACTCACAATTTCACCTGTAGGCTTGTGATACATCAATACTCTTGGTGGTTTGGTCTGAATCTTACGATGAACTAACTTACCATTAATGCGAACTTGATCAGTCGCTCCAATACGCTGACCAATATGTGCAGGCATACTATTGACTGAGACTCGTCCTTGAATAATCAAATCTTCCATTTCTCGACGAGACCCCATACCAGCATCAGCCAATACTTTATGTAATTTGACGGTATCTTCATCTTCAACATCATCATCTAAGCCATCCAGATCTGACCATACTTCATCTCGCATAGACATCGGCAATTCATTGACATTTGCAAATTGATATTGGTTAATAGGCTCTTCATTTTCAGAGGAGTCAGCATCCTGATCCTCTTTCCATTCACGCGACTGGGCATCTTCTAGAGCCTTTAAACTCCGATCAACAATCACTTCTTGTGATTGTTCATCACTCATATCGCTATTCAATGAAGCGTGTGATTTTTCTGGCGTTTCTAAAATTGCATCAAACTCCCCTGATACAACCTGCGCAAACAACATCTCACTTTGCTCTTTAAGAGGATTTGGCTTATTAGTTGCTGGCGCCCTTACCTGGGGCCCTCTTCCGCCAGGACGATGTCTACTCGGCCTAGGGTTGGTACTAACCCCCTCGGGTGTTGGTACTTGATCATTACCGCCTTCTTCAGGGCGCGGTCTTTTAGCACCATACTTGCCACCTTTGCGTCCAAAGCGAGGATTTCTGGGGCGTCTAGATTCTGTACCTACCTCCCCATCTTTGGCAGAGTTTGCAATTTGATCTGAAGCTTGACTCTGATCTGATGGCTCCACTTTGGGCAACTTAGGTGCACTATCAGGCATATCGTTTTCAGTCATTATTCGGCTTCTTTTCTTTTAAATCAGGGTTTTGAACTTCTTCATCATCGCTCAGCTCATGCTCAGTACTTAAATTTTGCGCCTCTTCTTCTAAGGCATTGTCTATTGCAGACTCATCTAATAAAGCTTGTTCAAAGTTGATGACTTGTTGTGCAATTTGGTCTACCACGACGCCATCTTCTAAGGATGGCAATGATTGCAAGTTAGGTATGCTCATGTCGTCTAAAAACTGCTTAGTTGTGGCATACAGTGCTGGTCTACCAATGGTATCTTTGTGACCAATCACCTCAATCCAATTGCGATCCTCCAATTGGCGAACAATTTGCGAACTCACTGTAACGCCACGTATTTCTTCAATCTCACCACGTGTGACTGGCTGACGATAAGCAATAATGGCTAAGGTCTCCATCACAGCTCGTGAGTATTTCGGTGGTTTTTCAACCGTCATTCGATCAAGGTACTCACGCATGGATAACCGGCTTTGAAAACGCCATCCAGTTGCAATATGAACGAGCTCCATACCTTTTTCTGACCAATCATTCTGTAACTCATGTAGCCAAGTAATAATATTCTCAGGAGTTACCTCATCCCCATACAGGCGAGAGAGTTCATTAATCGATAACGGCTCAGGACTGCATAAAAGCGCTGTTTCAAGCACTTGCTTGTAGTGGTTTTCAATCATAATTGAGGTTTGAAATTACTTTCAATAATAACTTTCTTCTAACTCTAACAAAAGTAATGGAATTCAATAATCCACTATGTTTTTATTCGCAACGATTTGACTTTGCTCTAACTAGAAAGATCGAATGAATTAGTGTCAAAGGTGACAAATAAACGTGTTTGACGAATGTAATTGGACAAATTTAGGTATGCTTTTTATCTGCATAGGATATTATATCGAATTCCTAGAGATAATCCAAATAGTTGATGTCCCTATTCTCAGCTATTCACCTATTAGATTGAATACCGCCAGCATCTCCCATGAAACTTCTTCACTTTAATCACTCCTTTTTGCGCATCACCCTCATTTTAGCTCTTGTCATACTCTCTGCGTGTTCTATGATGCCTTCTCATAAAGAGACCTCAGAAGACTCGATGAGTAAGCCTGTTCCTTTGAATAAAAATCCAGTTATTGGACTAGCGTTGGGTAGTGGAGCCGCTCGAGGCTTTGCTCACATTGGCGTGATTAAAGTCCTGGAGGCAAATGGTATCAAGCCCAATATCATCGTGGGGAGTAGCGCTGGAAGCGTGATTAGCGCTATTTATGCCTCAGGCATTTCTGCGAATGAACTTCAACAAATTGCGATTGATTTAGATGAAGCCACAATTACAGATTGGACGAATCCATTTTCTGGCAAGATGGGGGGCATGATTAAAGGTGATGCCCTGCAGTCTAAAATCAATCAACTAGTCAAAAATCGCCCCATCGAACAAATGAAAATTCCCCTTGGAATTGTTGCTACTGATTTAAAAACAGGCAATCCCATCCTATTCCAGCGTGGCGATACTGGACAAGCCGTCAGAGCATCTAGTAGCGTTCCTGGAATTTTTATGCCTACAGCCATTCAAGGAAAAGAATATGTGGATGGAGGCCTTACCTCTCCAGTTCCTATTAGATTTACAAGAAACCTCGGGGCTGAGATTGTTATCGCAGTGAATATTTCATCTGACCCATCTGATCAAAATGTCAGCGGTGTACTTGGCACTCTATTACAAACAACAACTATCATGGGGCGCAGCATCACCAATTTAGAGTTACCCCTAGCGGATGTGATTGTAGTTCCTCAACTCCCCCAAATGAAAAGCACTGATTTTAAATCACGCAATGCCGCAATTTTGGCTGGAGAAATCGCTATGCAACAACAAATGACTCAACTGAAAAATAAGATTGAAGAATTTAAGAAAAAATAAATCCATACTCAAATAAAAATACAAAAGGCAGCCTAAGCTGCCTTTTGTATTCAATAAAAATTTTTACTTGATAACGGAATCCATTTGCATACTATCTTTTATCGCCGGATTCACGCGACGAGCGCCATCAAAGCGCTTATCCCAATAAACAGTAGTCATATCATCCACACGAACTCCAGATCCACGGGCTGGTGCGTGAATGAATTTGTTTTCACCAACATAGATACCGACATGAGAATTTTCACGCTGTAAGGTATTAAAAAACACTAAATCACCTGGCTTTAAGTTATCTCTTGAGATTTGTAATCCAACTTTACTCATTTCACCCGCCTTAGCCGGAAATAAGAAGCCTAAGTTATCTTTAAAAACATATTTCACAAAAGCACTAGCATCAAAGCCTGTCTGAACTTTTTCACCCCAGCGATAACGCACACCAATCAATTGCATCGCATTATTGATGAGAGATGAAGTACTATCCGATACAGTTCCTGCAACTTTGCCATAAAAACTCTGCTTCGGAGCTGCAGGCGAAGTAGCCTCTTCCGATGACTGAGCATTGGAAAGTTGGGCAAAAACCGTAGAAATCACTAAAGAAGTAATTAAGGAGTATTTTGTAAGTCGTTGAAATTTCATAGAATACTATTTTATATCATCCATTTGTTAATAGTCTAAACAAATTTACAACTATTTTCAACCTAAATTTATCAAAAAGCCTCTCGAATCAATTGCTCAGTATATTTCGACTTTGGAGAACGAATCATCTCTTCGGTATCACCAAACTCTACTACATCCCCATGTTGCAAGACCATAATACGATGGGACATGGCCCGAACTACTGCGATGTCATGGCTGATAAAAATATAAGCCAAATTATATTTATGCTGTAAATCCGTCAATAGCGTTAATACTTGCTTTTGAATTGTGACATCTAAGGCCGATGTTGGCTCATCAAGAATTAAAATTTCCGGCTTTAAAATCAATGCTCTAGCAATAGCAATGCGCTGTCTTTGACCTCCCGAAAACTCATGGGGATATCGTTCGATCGCACTTCTTTCTAAACCCACTTCAGCAAGAACTTCGGAAACTTTTTGTAATTTTTGCTCTTTGCTAAGATGCCCCTGGTGGACGTCAAGACCCTCTGCGACGATTTGCCCAACTGACATACGCGGTGAAAGAGATCCAAATGGATCTTGAAATATGACCTGAAACTTAGCTCGCATTTCTCGTTTTTGTTTGGGATTAATTTGCTTCCAATTCCGCCCCAAAATCTCAATATCCCCTTCAACCTTGGCTGTCGTACCACCAAGCAAGTCTAATAATGCCATCCCTAAGGTGGTTTTACCTGAACCGGACTCACCTATAACACCCAGGGTCTCACCTTGACGTAAATCTAGATTGACCTTCCTTAAAACGGATGTAAAAGCTGGTTTTTTATAAAATTCAAGTATTTGACTCCAGCCTGATTTTGCTGACGGATAAGAAACGCCAATATTGTTTACTTCCAAGAGAGGCGTAGCTAAGGGAATGATTGGTAATAAATTAGATTCGGGATGGCTATTAACCAAGGATTGTGTATAAGGTGATTTTGGAGCATGGAAGATTTCTTGTGTTGTTCCTGACTCCACAACCTTACCTTGATGCATCACTACAACTTGCTGTGCAAATCTCTTGACCAAGTTAAGGTCATGCGTAATGAGCAATACTGACATCGATTGATGCTCAGATTGTTGTTGCAATTCTTGTATTAACTCTAATATCTGTTTTCTTAAATTAACATCAAGTGCTGTAGTTGGCTCATCCGCAATTAATAACTTAGGCTTAGTTGACAAAGCCATAGCAATCATCGCCCGTTGTCTTTGACCGCCAGATAACTGATGTGGATAGGCTTGCATTTTATTTTTTACATCAGGTAAACCAACTTTTTCCAGCATTTCTTGCGCTCGATTCCGAGCTGTTTCATTGCCAATAAAAGGTTCATGGATCATGACCGCTTCGATGATTTGATATCCAATCGTAAACAAAGGGTTAAGCGCTGTCATCGGCTCTTGAAAAATCATGGCAATGTCTCGTCCACGAATACTGCGCAATTCCTCAATCGGGACACGCAATAAATTTTTATCACCCCAGTGAATATGACCAGAAACCTGAGCGCCATCTGGTAAAAGGCCTAAAACAGATAATGCGGTTAAAGACTTACCTGATCCTGATTCTCCCACAATCGCAACTCGAGCACCGGGAGGAACCTCAAGATTGAGCCCATCAACAACCTTGCGCTCTTTGCGACCTTCACCAAATTGAATTGTTAACTGGGTGATTTTTAAGTGCTCTTTCACATCGATCCCCTTTTTCTCGGATCGAATGCATTTCGGAGAGCTTCACCTATGAACGTTAGTAATAACAAAGTACCCACGAGAACAATAAAGGTAGATAAAGAAATCCACCAGGCATCTAAGTTCGATTTTCCTTGTGAGAGTAACTCTCCTAGACTTGGCGTGTCCGGTGGAACTCCCAATCCTAAAAAATCTAAACTTGTTAATGACAAAATCGCAGCACTCATTTGAAAAGGAAGAAAAGTAATCACTGGAATCAAACTATTGGGCAAAATATGCTTAAACATAATCTTCCAATTCGTCAAACCTAAGGCGCGAGCTGCCTTGACATACTCTAAGCCTCTATTTCTAAAAAACTCTACGCGAACATAATCCGACAAATTAATCCAACTAAACAAGGAAAGCAAAATAACTAACAACCAAATATTAGGGGTGAATACGGAGGCTAAGATAATGAGAAGATAAAGCTCAGGTAACGAACGCCAAATATCAATAATTCGTTGCGTAATTAAATCAAAACTACCGCCTAAGTAGCCCATTAAACCACCCAGCAAAACTCCAATCATGACTCCAACCACGGTAAGTGCCAAGCCGAATAAAACGGAAATCCGAAATCCATATAGAAGTCGCGCAAGAACATCTCGCCCTCGATCATCAGTACCTATCCAATTGTCTGATGAGGGCGCAGCAGGATTTGGCTGTTTAGAAAAATAATTCAAACTCAGATAACTGTATGAAATTAAGGGATAGATTGCCCAATTACCTTTTTTTCGAAGATTGTTACGAATCAAAGGATCATGAAAATCAGTCGGAGTTTCAAAGTCACCCCCAAATACAGTCTCAGGATAATCTTTGATAATGGGAAAATATATCTGACCATCGTAAGACGCTACTAATGGTCGATCATTTGCGACTAATTCCGCACATAAACTAATCCCAAAAACTATCATAAAAATCCATAAACTGTAATAGCCTAAGCGATTACTTTTAAATCGTTGCCAAGCAGTATTTTTCTTTTTAATCAAAGCCATCTCAAGATCCTTGACTATCGAATTGAATACGAGGATCAACTAAAACATATGCAACATCAGATATTAATTTTGTGAACAAACCTATCAAAGTGAAGATATACAATGTTCCTAAAACAACTGGATAGTCTCTGCGCATCACTGCTTCAAAAGACATTAAGCCAAGACCATCCAATGAGAATAGGGTTTCTATCAAGAGGGAGCCTGCAAAAAATGCCCCAATAAATGCGGCTGGAAATCCAGTGACAAGTGGAATCATGGCGTTACGAAAAATATGACGCCACATGACGAGTCGTTCTGGCAAACCTTTTGCTCTTGCCGTGATGACATATTGCTTACGAATTTCCTCAATAAAAGAATTTTTCGTGAGCATCGTAATCACGGCAAAACTTCCAAGAACAGAAGCGGTTATTGGTAATACAAGATGCCATGCATAATCAAGAATCTTGGCAGACCAACTCAGCGATTCCCAATTATCGGACACCAAGCCCCGAAGAGGGAAAATTTGCAAGAAAGTTCCTCCACCAAATAGAACTAATAACAAAATGCCCATCACGAATCCAGGGATTGCATAACCAACTAAAACTAACATACTTGTCGCTGTATCAAATCGGGTGCCATCACGAACAGCCTTAGAAATACCTAAAGGTACAGAGATTAAATACGTAATAAAAAATGTCCATAAGCCAATACTGATAGAAACTGGCAGTTTAGAAATAACTAGCTCCCAAACACTCTGATGCTGATAGTAACTTTGGCCCAAATCAAATCGTGCAAATCTTCCTAACATACTAAAGTAACGTTCCACGGGCGGCTTATCAAAGCCGTACAGTGCTTTAATCTCGGCAAGATTTTTTTCATCAATTCCTTGGCGACCTCGATAGGTACTTCCACCACCAGTAGACTCACCAGCACCAACGCCAGCACCACCTCGCCCCTTTAGCTCTAAAACCATTTGCTCGACAGGACCTCCAGGTACAAACTGAACCACGGCAAAGGTAATCGTCAAGACACCGATTAAGGTGGGAATCATCAACAATAAACGTTTCACAATGTATGGGGCTAATCCATGTCTCATCTTGATTCTTTCTGACTAGAAGTGCTTGTATCACGCCACCAATTACCAATTATCCATGCCTCAGCTGTGTAATAAAGTGGCGGCTTGGGAACACCCAACTGTGTGTTGTAGGAAATTCGGTGCGTAGGGTTATACCAATGTGGCACAACAAAATAATTGTGGATTAAGATGCGATCGAGCGCTTTTGTTGCAATATATAAATTCTCGCGCTCTTCTGCTCTTGTAATCATTGCAATTAAGTCATCAACGCTGCGCAAGCGCACTCCAATCTGATTATCAGTCCCTTTTTGCGTTGCGGCCTCACTTCCAAATCGATCCCATAATTCATTTCCTGGGCTTTGTGAATCTTGATACCTAATCGTCGTCATTTCAAAATCATGCTCATTAAGTCGCTGCTGATAAAGAGCATTATCTGTCGTACGCACATTTGCTTTGATACCTAATTTTTCTAAATTACGAATATAAGCAGTCAGAATACGAAGTAAAAAAGGACTGTCTTCTAACATCTCAAATTCAAATGCTTGACCAGCTGCATTACGCAAAGCGCCATCGCGATATGTCCATCCTGCCTGCGCCAACAATTCTTTTGCTTTAAGCAGGTTAGCCCGAAGTGAGCTTGGGGGTGCTGTGCTGACAGCTGATGGCATCGGCCCAAATACAGTTGGTGGTATTTCTCCAGGATATTTTTGTTGTAGACTTTTTAATAACTTAAGCTCTTCTCCTGAAGGTACACTATTCATTTCATAATTCGCCCCTAGCAAGGAATTAGAAAAATAACTATCTAAACGCTTATATTGACTATAAAAAATTTGCCGATTAAGCCATTCAAAATCAAGAGCCAATCCTAGCGCTTGCCGGACTCTTGGATCCTTGAACAACTCCTTGCGAGTATTCATTGCAAAACCCTGCATACCAGCACCATTATGATGTTCGAATTCTTTTTTGACTAACAGGCCTTGATCAAATTTTCTGCCAACATAACTTTTAGCCCAAAGCTTTGCACGATATTCGACAATGGCATCAAACTCCCCTGCTTTAAAGGCTTCTAGTCGCACAGTATCATCACTAAATAATTTATAGACGATGCGGTCAAAGTTAAAGTTGCCAACGCGAACATTGAGATTTTTTCCCCAATAATTGGGATTCTTTTTAAAAATAATATTCCTACCAGTCTGATAGGAATCAATGATATAGGGACCACTACCAATCGGATTTTCAAACGCCAATTGGTCAAATGGTGTTTTTGTACCATCAGGTTTCATACCCCACTTCGGAGAAAAAATAGGCATCGTTCCAGCCAGCAAGGGTGCTTCTCCAGTTCTACTTTTGAAGTCAAACCTTACTAGTCGATCGGATAGGACTACAACTTGTTTGAAGTCAGCAAAAACATTACGAAAACTTGGATGAGCTAACTTACTCATCAAAGTATCAAAACTGTATTTCACATCACTAGCTAAGACTGGACTGCCATCACTAAACTTTGCCTCAGAACGAATATGAAATGTCATAGACAAATGATCACTCGACAAAGTCATATCATCTGCAATTAATCCATAAATCGTCGAAGTTTCGTCTGCACTTCCTATCGCAAGGGATTCAAATAACAATCCAGAAATACCAGGTGCAGCTACCCCTCTTAAGGTGTAGGGATTAAATTTATCAAAACTGGTACGTCGATCGGGATTCGCTAGAGTCAGTGTACCGCCCTGAGGGGCTTGTGGATTTACAAAATCAAAGTAAAGAAAATCTTTTGGATACTTAGGACTTCCATATTGGGCAAATGCATGCCCCGCCCATGAATATTGGGGCATAAATAGAAGACTTAAGATAAAGATTAGTATTTTCATTAGCTATTGATTATTCTAACAACTTGCAATTCAGTTCAGTTTTTCACAATTGTAGTAGTGACTTCTAGATTTTGGGATAATTCGTTAACACCTCTCTATCAAAAGGATATTCATATGGGCTTTCTTGCAGGTAAAAAAATTCTGATTACTGGCGTTTTATCCAATCGTTCTATTGCTTATGGTATTGCCAAAGCTTGTCATCGGGAAGGTGCTGAATTGGCATTTACCTACGTGGGTGAGCGTTTTAAAGAAAGAATCACTGATTTTGCGAAGGAGTTTAACAGTGAACTTATTTTCGACTGTGATGTCGGTAGCGATGAGCAAATTACCCAGTTGTTTAGCGATTTAAGTAAAACATGGCCCAAATTTGATGGTTTTGTTCATTCCATTGGCTTTGCACCAAAAGATGCTATTACTGGTGATTTTTTAGAGGGCTTAAACCGCGAGTCTTTTCGTATTGCGCATGATATTTCAGCGTATAGTTTTCCTGCAATGGCAAAAGCGGCTCAACAGATGCTTACACCTCATGCGGCATTATTGACTCTCACTTATTTAGGCTCCCTGCGCGTGGTCCCTAACTATAATACGATGGGCCTAGCCAAAGCATCGTTAGAAGCAAGTGTACGTTATTTAGCTCAATCTCTTGGCTCTCAGGGCATTCGTGTCAATGGTATTTCTGCAGGCCCGATTAAAACTCTTGCTGCGAGCGGCATTAAAGACTTTAGTAAGATTCTCAATAGCGTTGAGCAAAGTGCGCCCCTTCGCCGTAATGTAACCATTGATGATGTGGGCAATGCTGCAGCATTCTTTATGTCAGACTTGGCAGGCGGTATTACGGGTGAAATTACCTATGTGGATGCTGGATATAGTCAAGTCGTTGGCGGTATGAGTGCGATATAAATAATCAAGTATGCAAAACACCGTGAATGCCTCTTTTAAAGAGGCAATTCTTTTTTGGATCAAACTAGGATTTATTAGTTTTGGTGGTCCTGCAGGTCAGATTTCAACCGTTCATCACGAACTGGTCAATAAGAAACATTGGATCTCAGAAAAGCGGTTTTTACACGCACTAAACTATTGCATGATTTTGCCAGGTCCAGAAGCTTTACAACTCGTTATTTACATGGGCTGGTTACTGCATCGTACCCTCGGGGGCATCATCGCAGGAGTTTTATTTATTTTTCCTGCATTACTACTTTTGATTCTCCTGTCGATGATGTATGTTGTCTATGGTCACTCTCCCATCATTGAAGGTATATTTTTAGGAATTAAGCCAGCGGTCACGGCAATTGTGATCGCTGCAGGCTATCGAATTAGTAAAAAAATCCTCAAAAAGCCCATTCATTTTGCCATTGCACTTGCCGCATTATTGGCAATGCAATTCAACATTCCTTACCCCATCATCATTATTGGTGCTGGGATCCTAGGATTTTTAGTCTCCCAGATCAAACCTGAGTGGATGAACTCCAATGGTTCAGCCCACTCTTCAAAAGAGTCTATCCAATCTAGTGCCCGAGCACTCATCGATGATGACTCAGATCAACTACCGCATACGAATTTTAAAATCAAACCATTTTTTATTATTCTTGCTGTTTCATTCTTGGCTTTTGCACTACCTTTTGGAGCATTATTAGCTTTTTTTGGTCCTCAACATTTATTTACTGAACTTGCATGGTTTTTTACGAAAGCCGCCCTTCTCACCTTTGGTGGAGCGTATGCAGTTCTTCCATATGTTTTTCAAGCCGCGGTGGAAAACTTTCAATGGCTAACTACGGCACAAATGATGGATGGTTTAGCTTTAGGTGAAACGACTCCGGGGCCATTGATCATCGTTGTCACTTATATTGGATTTATTGCTTCTTATAGTCACGCTTTACTAATGGACTCACCCATCCTTGCAGGAATTTTTGGTGGTCTAGTAGTGAGTTGGTTTACTTTTATGCCCTCTTTTTGTTTTATTTTTTTAGGCGGTCCCTTTATTGAATCTACACGCTCGGAATTGAAATTAATGCCGATACTCAATGGCATCACATGTGCCGTCGTAGGTGTCATTGCAAATTTAGCCATATTTTTTGCCATTCATACCCTATTTCCTGATGATCTTAATCCACTTGTACAGCACGAACATCTCATCTTTGCCTTATCCATCATGGTAGTGGCTAGTATCGCCATCATCAAATATACCCAAAGTATTATGCGGGTCTTACTCGTTTGTGGATTTTTAGGCGTTCTTGCACATTACTTTAATGTGCATTAAGTTCTGTTTATTCTGAATCCAAGCCTTGCTTAGCAATCCCAACAGACATTTCTCTAGGTAAGGTGACCCCGTTTTTAACCGCTAAAATTTCCGCCATTACACTCACTGCAATCTCTGATGGCGTTTTACTACCTATGTAAATCCCAATCGGTCCACGTAATTTTTCTAAGGATTTTTCAGAATGCCCAAAATGCTCTATCAACCTTAACTTTCTAGAAGCATTGTTGCGCCTTGAGCCAATCGCTCCAACATAAAATGCCTCAGTTTCTAAAGCTTCAAGAAGTGCTAAATCATCTAATTTAGGATCATGGGTTAGAGCCACCACACATGTTCTTGAATCTGGTTTAAATTTAGTAACCATATCATCTGGAGAACCAAAATCAAGTCCAACGTTAGGCACTGACCAACTCGATCTGTACTCTTCTCTTGGATCACATACGGTGACAGAAAAACCATTAAACAAAGCCATGGTCGCCAAATATTCACTCATTTGACCCGCACCTATAATGAGCATCCGATACTCTGGACCAAAGGTATTAATTAAAGAATTAGGGGTGATGACAAGCTCAGCAGGCTGATCAGTGATCCTTAAAGTTACCACACCACTCGTCAGATCCAAAGATCTTGATACTAGTTGACCCTGACCTAAGTATGCAATTAACTCCTTTAGAATTTGGGCTTGTGGGTTGTACTCCAATAACAGTTCTAAAGTCCCTCCACAAGGTAATCCAAATCGATGCGCTTCATCAGCAGTAATACCATACTGCATTAGACGGGGTAATTGATCTTTTAAAGCTCCAGGTTCAAGATGTTGTTGTATCAGATCATCCTCAATGCAACCACCAGAGACACTTCCAACGACTCGACTGTCTTCACATAAAGCCATAATCGAACCAATCGGCCTTGGTGATGATCCCCAAGTACGAACCACTGTTACGAGTAGTGCTTTTTTATTCTCACTGCGCCAAGTAAGTAGCTGCCGAAGCACAGTAATATCAATATTTTCCATACCATTCAACCTCTTTTATCATTGTTGTGATGGTAACTCAATTTTGAAACCTGTTTTATTCTGAAAATCAATCACATCGCCAGGAGAGTCAATATCAAAAATATAATGATGATTAGCACTCTCCCAAAAAACCACCTCTTCAGGATGAGTGTCCATATATTGACGTACCGTTAAATCATCCCCCTGTTCAATAATGCTCCTAAGGGCCATTCCAGATAACAAAACAGGATTACCCCTTTTACCCTCTACCATTGGCAATAAAAATTGACCTGATTTACGCACTTTGAAATTTTCGATTAATTGCCTAATGTCCGCTTCATTTAAAAACGGTTGATCACCTAACATCATTAAAACTACATCAAGATGTTGATTCATTCGATACAAAGCTTCTAAACCTAATCTGACTGAACTCGACTGTCCAGCTCCAGGATCTTCATTGTGAACGCAATGTACTTCTTGATCTACAAGTGCTTGTCGTAAGGAGTCGGCATAAAAACCAGTAACAACAACTGTCGCTTGAGTAACGAATGAATTTAACGTCACGATGTGTCGCTCTAGTAAGGAAACTCCATCTATCTTCATTAATGATTTTGGAATATCTCCCAATCGACTACCCTGACCTGCCACCAACAAAATAGCACCAACTTGAATGGGTTTTTCACGTAATTTTTTTTGTGCAATTTTTACGCTCGGGTCAGAATAGACTGGCATGATATGAATTCCCACCGGATCTAAAGATAAATAAATTGTTTTACCTTCCACTAAGGCTAATTCTCTCACCATGCGCGTAGTACTCTCAAGATGCATCTCTTGTGAGAATGGCAAATCTAAGGACAAAGTTAAACTGGAAACATCTCCTAATTGCAAAATTTTACTAACCCTGGCTACAAAACTATTAACGTTAAATTTTTTGGTTAAGGATAAATCTACATACTCTCCTGAAATAACCCACTTTACCTCTGTGTGATTGGGTAAGCGACCTTTATCGTTAATTTCCAAGACAACAGAGTGAATCCCCTGCCCCCACTGTAAATGAGCAATTTGCTTACCATTTAAAGAGTCGACTTGTTCATTTTTGAAAAAAGTACCTGAATAAATGTCGGAGAGTCCAACTAACTGAGCTACTCGTTCATTCCTGGGACTCGAGAAGATATGGGCTGGTGTTGCCTGCTGTAAAGATTTACCTTGATCCAAAATACACATCTGATCACTGAGAAGCCTAGCCTCGCGCAGATCATGAGTCACCATCACAATCGGAATTTCAATCCGTTGCCGAAGTTTAATGAGCTCTTCATACAAAATTTTACGCGTTGGATGATCTACTGCAGAAAATGCCTCATCTAGTAATAAAACTTGAGGCTGGCGAGCAAAAGCTCTAGCTAATGCAACACGCTGACGCTGTCCACCGGATAACTCGTGAGGATAGCGCTTATGTAAGTCCATCAATCCCATATCACTTAATAAACTCTCAATAAATTCATGAGAAAGATGATTAGGCAATGCGAGTTCTATATTTTGAAATGCCGTTAGATGGGGAAATAATGCATAGTTTTGAAACACCATCCCCACCGATCTTTTCGTTGGTGGAACAAATAAGTTATTTTCAGTATCCAACCAAGTAGTATCACCGATAGAAATTTCTCCAGCAGCAATCGGAAGAAGTCCTGCAATCGCACGTAATGCACTGGTCTTGCCACTTCCAGAAGGCCCCACAAGAGCTAAAAGCTGCCCATTTTGACACTCAAAGGCCATATCTAAATAAACAGGGTCTTGAGATTGAAGTTGAACTCGCAACATGAACTTAAGCTTTATAACGAGAAATACTATGCTGACGAGCCAAAATCCATTGACTTACTAATAAGCCTAAGAATGAAATGACTAATAAGATTAAAGCCATTATGCCCGCTTCATCCATGTGCAAGGTTTGCATTTGATCATAAATCGAGATTGAGACAGTTCTGGTAGTTCCAGGAATATTACCGCCCACCATGAGAACCACTCCAAACTCACCTAATGTATGTGTAAAAGTCATAATAAGCGCAGTTACTATCCCCTTCCACGCAAGGGGTAACTCAATTTTCCAAAACGCTTGCCATGAATCCAAGCCACAGGTTTTATATGCATCTTTTAAATCTTGTGGAATCGCTTCAAAAGCTCTTCGAATGGGCAACCATGCAAATGGAATATTAAAAATTAAGCTAGCTAACCAAATTCCTGCAAAAGAAAAAACAAATGAAACATCAGTTAAATGATTTAACCACTCCCCCAGCCAACTGCCTTTACCAAATCCAACAAGCATATAGTATCCAAGCACCGTTGGGGGTAAGACAAGCGGGAGAGTAAACAGCGTTTCTAGTATTTGATTGACCACTATTGATTGTCTTTGCATCCAAAAAGATACGAGAATTCCCAGCGGTATTAAGACAATACTCGTCAATAATCCTAATTGAATCGAGAGAGAGAGTGCTTGCCAATCCATAATTAAGTTTTACTCATATCCAAATTGACGCCAAATCTTTTTTGCTTCTGAAGATTGTAAATAATCATAAAAACCTTTAGCTAAAGGATTTGCAGTTTTAAATAGCAACATTTTTTGCAAAATAGGTTGATGTAATTTTTCTGAAATGAGTAGATACGATTCCGGTTGGATTGTTTTAGATTGTTTTACCATAGACCAGGGCACCATCCCCGCTTGGGCTGCCTCAGCCTGGATAAATAACATCGTTTGTCCAACATCTTGCCCCATTACCAATGTTGGTTGAAACACCTTGGTAAGTTTTAAATTTTCTAAAGTCTGAGTTGCTGCAGCTCCATATGGGGCTAATACTGGATTTGGAATAGCAAATTTCGAGAGCCGACCATCTTGAATAGCTTTTTGAAAATCACTTAGATCTGGTGTAAGAAGGATCCTTGATTTGTTGGCTACTAGAACAACTAATCTTCCACGAGCATAAACAACCCCTGCATCATTGGAATAAGCTTGACTAACTAAACGATCAACATAATCTTCATTGGCGGATAAAAAAATATCGTATTTTGCCCCTTGTGTCATTTGTTGATAAAAGTGTCCGGATGAGCCATAAACAACCTTCACCGATTGAGAACTTTGTTTCGTATATTGTAGAATTAACTCATTCAAAACACCGTTTAAGTTAGCTGCCGCCGCAATAGAAATAGTTTCTCTAAACTGGGCAAGGGCAGTTTTTAAAGGTATGAAAAAACAACTAGCGATGATCGCTACTAGAATGAATCGTCTCTTCATTGAGTTAAATAAAAATCTAACCATCAATCTTTTGGTTTCAAATATAAAACACCATTATAGGTAAAAAGCCCGCTAAAGCGGGCTTTTTGATGGTACTTAAAAGTTTACTTATTTGGTTGCGGCGTGATGCGTAAATAAGGTCTTGGTGATGTAACACCTTTTGGATACTTTGCTTTAATCACTTCAGGATCTTGTACTGTCATCGGAATAATGACGTCATCGCCGTCTTTCCAGTTGCCTGGAGTCGCTACTGTATAAGCATCAGTAAGTTGCAGGGCATCCACAACACGTAAAACTTCATCAAAGTTACGGCCAGTACTCATTGGATACGTAATCATTAATCGCACAACTTTTTTGGGATCAATCACAAAAAGTGAACGAACCGTTGCAGTAGCAGATTGATTTGGATGAATCATGTCATATAAATTAGACACAGTTTTGTCTTCGTCGGCAATAATCGGAAAACCAACTACGGTCTTTTGTATTTCTTCAATGTCTTTAATCCAAGTTACGTGTTTATCAGCTGGGTCAACAGATAATGCAATAGCTTTAACATTACGCTTATCAAACTCAGGCTTTAACTTAGCTGTTAAACCTAATTCAGTTGTGCAAACAGGTGTAAAGTCAGCTGGATGAGAAAATAAAATTACCCAAGAGTTACCCGCCCACTCGTGAAATTTAATTCTACCAATGGATGAGTCTTGCTCAAAATCTGGAGCTTGGTCGCCAAGTCGTATTGTCATAATAAAAATCCTTTATCAATAAAAAAGTTAGTATTTGAATTATGCACCTAATTAATTACTTTTTGACGATATTAACTAAGGGCTCACCTTTAAGCCAAGCTTCAACCGCCATGACTGCACCATGAGAGAGCCTTTGATATACAGGCTGTGCAACAAATCCCAAATGTGGAGTCATAAGTATATTATTTAATTGTCTAAATGGATTGTCCTGAGGTAGCGGTTCATCATCATAAACATCCAGAGCAGCCATCCCTGGTTTGCCTGTCTTTAAAGCCTCAACTAAGTCAGGTGTTTTAATTAATGTTGATCTAGATGTATTTACTAAAAGAGCATCACTTCTCATCAGGGAAAGCGTTTGTGCATTCATAATTCCTCTGGTGGTTTCACCTGGCACCAAATGCAATGTCACAATTTTGGAAGTGCTAAGCAACTCTTCTTTACTTACGGACTTGACGCCATGCTCGGCAGCTCGCTCTGGAGTCATATTAGGACTCCAAGTTACCACATCCATACCAAAGGCTATGCCCACTTTGGCGACTTTAGCGCCAATATTTCCAAGCCCAAGGACTCCTAAACGCTCTCCTATCAATGCAGGCAATATGGAGTGTTGATTCCGCCATTTACCATCTTGTATCAATTGACTTTGCTGGCCAATCCTCTTATAGGCGGCTAAAATAAGGGCCCAGGTTAATTCGACGGTAGTTTCTTTGGATGGTCCAAACTCGGTATAACTCACTGGTATCTTCCGCTCTTCTAAAACGTCGTAGTCGATGAGTAAATTTCTGCTTCCAGTAAATACAACATATTGCAAATTAGGCAGTTGATCAAGTAAAACTTTTCTGAGAGGAGTTCTGTCACGATTCATAACAATCACGCTTGCAGGCTTTAATGCGGTAACCAAAGCATCACCAACAAGACGATCTTGATAGATATCAATCGTAGCTTTTTCTTTTACGGTGGGGTTATTCTTTAAAACGGCAAGTGCGTTTTCAAAATCATCTAAAACAACAATATGCATTTCATTCTCTCAGTCATTTAAATCGGATTAACGCAAAGGAATGAAAAGTTCATTCTTTCTTTGCTCAGGTAATCCACAGGATAAAGCAATTTGATTAATTTGCTGAATCATTAAAGGTGTTATTCCTTTGGGATGATGATAAACCTCCATCCATGTTTCATTTCCATCACTACCAATTTCAGGACGTTGTAATATCTGAAATTTTAGTAACGAATCAAATTTTTCTATTTCTTGCTGCAAGCGAGCGATACCATCTTTAAAAACAATGTGATCTATCGGCTGAAGCTTATAGTAAACATATAAAATGGACTGGTTCATAGTTGTTTTAAAACAAACCTTCTTAAAGTTTTTCCATATTAAGTTGTGATACTAATTTTTTCCATTTTGCAATTTCATTAGCCAAAAGTGTTTTCAAGTCGTCGGCACTTCCACCTTTTGGTTCAATGCCAACTGATTGAAACTTAGCTTTGACTTCAGGATCTTTTAATGCAAGATTTACCTCTTTATTTAAGCGCTCAATAACTGCTTTAGGAGTTTTGGCAGGGACTGCCATACCATTCCAGGCAACCACGTCATAACCCTTAACACCACTTTCGTTTAAGGTAGGAACACTTGATAAAGCCTCATACCGTTTCGAACTCGATACTGCTAATGGTTTTAAATCTCCACTTTTTATCATTGCCATAGCCGGCGAAATAATTTCAAACGCAACGGAAATATCTTTTGATTTAAGTGCCATGAATAAATTAGATGTTGCTTTATATGGAACTATTTCAACCTGTAAACCTGTCATACTTTTAAATAATGAAGCGGACATGTGTTGTCCACTCCCAGCACTAACAGAACCAATGTTGTATTTTTCTGGATTTGCTTTAGCCTTGCCAATAAAGTCAGCCACGCTTTGAATATCGGAGTTTTTATCAACCAGCATTAAGACATCAAATGAACCCATTAATGACACTGGCTCAAAATCTTTTTGAATATCGTAGGGTAATTTTTTAAAAATAGCTTCACTTACTGCGTTACCGTAATTAAGGTGCAAAATAGTGTATCCATCTGGATCTGCAGCGGCTACCGCTTGTGCAGCTACAATTCCGCCGGCACTTGGCCGATTATCAACGACGATTTGCTGTCCCATAGAGTCAGACATTTTCTGCGCAATTAAACGTGCGGTAATGTCGGCCACTCCTCCTGGTGCGTAACCTAAAATTAAGCGAATCGGTTTACTTGGGTAAACATCCGCTGCATTAGCGAAATTTGTAAATTGCAAGGCAATCCCAATTGCGCAAAAAATACTAGCTAGTTGTTTTAATAAACATTTTCTATTTTTCATCTTATTTACCGATTCCTTCCCAGCGTTTTGTTAGTTTTGTGTCGATATCAAATAAATCTAAGCAACGACCAACCGTATGATTGACCATCTCATCAATCGTCGCTGGTTGAGCGTAAAAAGCCGGTACTGGAGGCATGATAATTGCCCCATTTTCGGTGGCTTGTAACATCGTCTTTAAATGCCCTGCATGTAATGGCGTTTCACGAACCAAAAGTACTAAGCGACGACGTTCTTTTAAAACTACATCTGCTGCACGGGAGAGTAAACTCGTCGTCATCCCCCAAGAAATCTCAGATAAAGATCGAATCGAACAAGGTGCAATGACCATCCCCATTGTTTTAAAGGATCCTGAGGCTATCGTAGCGCCTATATTTTTAATATGATGAACTTCACTCGCTAAGGCCTCTACGTCTTTGACACTCATCGAAGTTTCCGAACTTAAAGTCAAACGTGCGGATTCAGACATCACTAAATGTGTTTCCACATTTGAATCCGCCAAAGTTTGTAAAATACGAATACCGTAAATGATTCCAGAGGCACCACTAATACCAACAATCAGTCGTTGAGGATTTGTCATTCATAGTTCCTATTAAATAGTTTCATCTGGTCGAAATTTAGTTTCAGCGGTGACATCATTTCTAATCTGGGTTTTGCTAATTTCACCATTTTCTAAATAGTTACCATCTACTGCTCGTTTCGCTGCTGCATCCCATACACTTGACCAATCACCTAATGTATAGCCATACCAAGGCGCTTGAGGTTTCAGTGGAGGTAAACCTAAAGATTCCCAGATTTTTTTGGCTTTAACCATATACTCCTCTTTAGGTAATGCTAATGGCGGCATAGGGCCTTTCATCGTAGCATCCATCAGTAAAGTTGAGTCCTCTTCACCATCATTTTCTCTTTTGGGACCATGACCCTGGCCACGATGCTCAAGCGTTTGAACATCTTTTACAGGATTCATTCGATAAGCCATTGCCCAAAATAATGCGTCGGCATTATCCGGATCAATATCTTCATTCACAGCAATACAAATCTTGCCACAATCCCCCTTGAAAAATGCAGCCCCATACAAGGCTCGCCAAATCTCAGTCTTCGCGATATTTTGAGCAACGGTAATAATTGTTACTCTTAACAAACCAGTTAAAGGCTCATGCAAAGAAACCCGCTTGACTCCCTTAATACCTAAGGTTTTAGTTAGGTAATTGAAGAATAAAGGCTCATAAGCAACTCGCTTAATAACACTCGATTCGCTTGGTGCTACTTGACTAATGTATGAGGGAATAACTGGCTTGAAGCGATGCGTGATAGCAGTAATCTTCATTGGCAAGTTAAATTCCTCAAGCGCCACGTGTCCATGAGACTCACCAAATGGCGCTTCTGGCTCTAACCATTCTAGATCAATCAAACCCTCTATGACAATTTCTGCTTGCGCAGGAACTAGCAGATCTACCGAATGCGCCTTACTAATCTGAATAGGTTCACCGGCTAGACCTCCAGCAACATCAAACTCATCCACACCAATTGGTAATTTTTGTGGTCCCATAAATGCAACATAAGGAGGACAACCCAACACAATGGCACAAGGCATGGTTTTATGACCAGCTTTTTTCCAACCTAAATAGTGCAAATAGCCGCCAGCACCTCCCACTCGAGTTGCCATACGAACAACCAAACGATCCGGTGCCTTGAGTTGGCAACGATAAGTTCCCATATTTTGTCCGCCCGTTTGCACATCTTTGGTGATGACATTGGTTGCGGTTAGGGTTGGTGCACTATCAAATCCCGGGGTTGAAATCGGAATAGAAAGCATATCTAAGCCATTACCCTCAACTTGCAAGGCGGAACCCTCTAATATTACCTCTTGGCAAATAGGCCCTTCAACCATGACAGGTGGAATGGGATTCTGAATGGCTCTTTCCCACTTTGCTTGAATCTCCTCAACCGCACAACCCATTCCAATACCATAGATTGATCGATTAGCAGCCAATCCTCCGACTAAAACAGGGATATCATATTTACGACCTTTAGCATTGACGATGTTGGTAAATAAGAATGCTTTACGATCAGCTTCTGCCATACCACCAACAAATTGCCAGCGAACCAGTGGGTGCATTTCAGAGTCTTTATCTATAGGCTGATCAATGACTTGTAAGAGCCCTTTAGACTTTAATTCATCAATATGTTGCTGTAAATCATTGTAGGTGGAAGATTGCTTCATTAGGAATGCCTTGTCATCAAATTTAAAAAAATGATATCACTTTCATCTAGAAAATATCTCATACATTAAAAGTTCATATTTTTAGATAAAGTATCAATCGCAAGTTCAGTGTCCTGTCCCTCCTGAGCTAACCAGGTTGTGAATTTTTCTATCACGGGATTCTGAGGGATCAAGAGTGGTGCATGAAGAAAATATCTTCGAGTTCTGGCGCCTAAAAGTCCAAAAGGTAAGGTTAATTTGCCTGAAATAACTTCGTCAGCAACTAAAAATAATGGTACCAATACAATCCCCAAACCTTCAGCAGCAGCTTGTAGGGCAAAGTACATTTGCTCAAACTCCAAATGATTTGCGGGTTTAATATGAGAGGCATTGGCTTCGATTAACCAATGTTTCCATGCGTATGGTTCAGTGTTGTAACTAATTAAAGTTTGTTGATTTAAATCCCTGACCTGTTGCAATCGACCATGCTCCATCAAATCGGGATGACATACAGGCACAATTGTCTCAGTCATGAAAGGGACTGATATATGGTTCTGCAGGGCAACTGAAGCGCCACGAATCGCAACATCATATTCTCCTGACTCAAAATCAATCGGTTCGATGGAAGAAGTTAATTTGATTTCAAGATGATTAATTTTTTTTTGAAATGTGGATATCCGTGGTATCAACCAACGAAGATTGAATGTCGGTGGTGCATTAATTTGAAAAGTATTTCCGACCGACCGATCAATTAATTGAGAAGCACTTACAGCAATCCTATCTAACGCAGGCGTTAAAGAGGCTAAAAAATCTTTTCCAGAAGACGTCAATACAACTTGAGATTTAGTGCGAGTAAACAAATCAATGCCTAACCACCCCTCTAAAATAGCCACTTGTTTACTAATGGCACCATGCGTTACTTGTAATTCCTGAGCTGCTTTAGTAAAACTCACATGCCTAGCAGCAGCTTCAAAAGCCCGTATTGCATTTAAAGGGGGTAATTTCCTCATATTTGGTTATACATCTTTGCTTATTAAATATAATAGTGTGAGTTTTTGGAACAATAAATAGGTAATAATACAGAAGTTAATCTATTCTGAAAAGAACCATACAAGGATTTGAATACCCCACCATGAAAGCCGCTCCTTTTGATTACCACCTTGCAGAAAATTTAACTCATACGAAAAATTTGCTGAATGAGTATGGTGATGATGTAAAACTAATTGCAGGTGGTCAAAGCCTTGTACCTATGATGGCAATGCGTCTTGCAAAACCTAGCCACCTCATTGATATCTCTCGCATTGATGAATTGCAAATTATCTCGTCTTTTGAAGACTCTATTCGCGTTGGCGCGGGTGTCAAACAATCTGTTTTAGAAAATCATTCTTTAACTGCTCAAATACCACTACTTTCGACAGTAGTTCCTTGGATTGGACATCATCAAACTCGCAATCGTGGAACAGTTGGCGGAAGCCTAGCTCATGCCGACCCTTCAGCAGAATTACCGCTCATTGCGGTCATTTTGCAAGCCATAATCCATTGCGAAAATCTGGATACCCACCGAATTATTTCTGCCAAAGACTTTTTCTTAGGCCCCATGTGGACTACTTTAGATTCTCAAGAATGCCTCACTCAAATCGATTGGCCGATTTGGGGCGGTAATGGAATTGGCTATGCCTTTGAAGAAACATCGATTCGTCAAGGTGATTTTGCGATGGCTTCAGCTGCTACACAACTACAAGTTGACGTCAGTGGTAAATTAATCCGCCTGCATTGCGGTGTTGGTGGTATGGGTGGAACACCTTATAGTTTCGAAAATATCACATCGTCATTAATCGGGCAAAACTTATCGAAAGAAATGATCCTTGAATTTTCTGAACAAGTAATCCAACAAACTGAGCCCGCAAGTGATTTACATGCAAGCGCAGCTTATCGTCGCAACCTTGCAAAAACTTTATTAAGTAGAACCATCGAGCAGTCTCTCGCAATGGCAACTAGTTCTTTTCAAAACAATCTTCGCTAGGCGGAAAGAAAACCAATGAAAAACATTTCAATAGATCTGAATGTTAATGGCAAAAAAATTAGTGCCACCGTTGAACCGCGCACTAGCCTTGTTGATTTTTTGCGTGACGAGCTTCGTCTAACTGGTACTCACGTTGGTTGTGAACATGGCATTTGCGGAGCATGCACGATCCTGCTCAACGGCGAACCGGTTCGGTCTTGTTGCATGTTTGCAGTTCAAGCAAATGGTCTTGATGTGACAACCGTAGAAGGCTTAGCTCCTGAACGTGGTCAATTATCAAAGATTCAGGATGCGTTTTGTGAGAAACATGGATTGCAATGTGGCTTCTGCACACCGGGTATGTTGATTACCTGCCAAGCACTCATCAATAAAAATCCTCATCCTAGCGAGGCAGAAATTAGGGAAGCGATTAGCGGGAATTTATGTCGTTGTACAGGATATCAACAAATTGTGGATGCAGTTGTCTTTGCCACCAAGGAAACTTTATGAGTCAATCTTCACATTATGACGAATTTACTTATATCGGCAAACACCGCCGTGCAGTTGAGCACCGTCGCTTTGTAGTCGGTAAAGGTAATTATGCCGGCGATGTTCTCAAATCTGGGACCTTACACATAGCCATTGTTGCAAGCCCTTACGCGAGTGCGAAAATTCTAAACATAGATACCGCTGCAGCACTTGCTATTCCAGGGGTTGAGGCTGTTGTCACAGGAGCCGAAATTAACTCGGCAGTTTTACCAGTATTGCCAGGAGTAGATGCCCCTGCAGTAAAACGCTTTCCCCTAGCTCATGAAGTTACTCGCTACTCTGGCGAGTGGGTTTGCGTTGTAGTCGCAACATCACGAGCGATTGCTGAAGATGCTGCAGAACTAATTCAAGTCGATTACGAAGAGTTACCTTATGTATTAGACCCAGAGATTGCTATTCAAGATGATTGCCACTTGGTTCATAGCGATGCTGGAACTAACTTAATTTTTAATCGTCAATTTGTATGGGGTCCTGTCGAGGAAGACTTTGCTAAGAGTGACCACCAATTAAGTTATAGCGTCAAGTGGGCAAGAAGCTCGACAGTTCCAATTGAAACTTTTGCATTAACTTGTGAGTGGTCTGATGCCACAGGCATTTTAGATATTTGGGCATCCGTTCAAATGCCTAAGTACCCTGAACAAATTGCAACTGCACTGCAACTGAACTCTAATGCAGTTCGCGTTCATTATGATGTGGATGTGGGGGGTAGTTATGGCGTTAAAAGAGGTTTAAAACATGCCATTTTGGTTGGCTATCTTGCGAAAAAATTAGGTAAACCCATTCGCTTTATTGAAGATCGTCTGGAAAATATGCGTGGCGGGGATATGCAAGGTCCTGATCGTCTCTTTGAGGTTACTTTAGGATTTCAAACAGATGGGGAAATCACTTGCATGAAAATGCGTGCTTTAGAAGACATAGGCGCATATGCAGGCCGATCACCTCTGCAACTTGGCAAACCGATTGGAGCCATTTGTGGCCCTTATCGTATAAAAAGTGTTGCATACTTAGCACAAGCTGTTTTAACAAATAAAACCCCTCAAGAGGCAGTAAGAGGCTTTGGTCAAGCCCCAACGAACTATGCTCTAGAATCAGGCATCGATAAAGTGGCACGCTTTTTAAAAATGGACCCTATCAGTCTACGCAAGCGTAATTTAATTCAAAAAGAGGAATTTCCATACCTCATTCCAAGTGGTACTCATTATGATTCTGGTGATTATTCAACAGTACTTGATAAAGCTCTTGCCGAGGCCAATTTAAACCAACTGATCGCTCAAAGAGATACCCTAAGAGCTGAAGGTAAATTAGCTGGCATAGGAGTCTCCACTTGTTTAGAGCCATCTGGCGGTAACTCTTCATTTGAACCACTATTTAACTCCAAAAATGAAACGACCACATGGATGGAATCCTGTGTAGTAAAGATTGATTTAGGGGGGCGCGTAACCGCTCTAATGGCAACTTCGACTTCTGGTCAATCTCATGAAACTCTTGTTTCTACTGTAGTTGGGGAAGTTTTATTGCAACATCCAGATTCTATTCGCGTTTTACATGCAGATTCATTAAACGCCCTACCGTCTAATAGCCCAGTGGGCAGTCGAATGGCAATCATGTTGGGTGGCGCTGCCGCTGGGGCAGCTAAAAAACTCAAATCAAAGCTCCTTCTCATTGCAGCTGAACAACTCCATGTTTCTTCTGAAAATTTAACATTTACTGGTGATCAAATATTTATAAGCAATGCTCCAGAAAAAACAATCAGTTGGGCAGATTTAGTTGCTATTGCCCATCGTAAATATCATCAAATGCCGAAAGATATGGAACCCGGGCTTCAAGAAAAATTTGTCTGGGAAGTACCTACAGGCGGAGATCTTCCTGATAGTCAAGGGCGTGTTCAAATGTACCCATGTCACTCTTTTGAATCACATGTGGTTCTCGTCAGTATTGACCCGGAAATTGGAAAAGCCAAAATTCATCGTTACGTTTGTGGTCATGACTGTGGCGTTATGATCAGTCCTGATGTTGTCCATGGTATGACCTTTGGCGGGATTGCGCATGGAATAGGGGCTGCACTCATGGAGAAATTTGCCTATTCCCCTGAAGGACAATTTTTGTCCGGAACATTTATGGATTATTTACTACCAAGCTCTGCAGAAGTGCCTGCCATCACCATTATTGATCATTGCACACCCTCACCCTTAACTGAGTTTGGTCAAAAAGGATCTGGTGAAGCTGGTTATTTAGGAAGCCCAGCAGCAATTGCTAATGCAATCAATGACGCTTTAGCTACAATCAACAAATCTATTGATTTTTTACCGATGACACCAAACGCTATTTGGAATGCCATTCAACAAGATATAACTAATTAAACTCAAGGAGCAAGCATGACTGCGGAAGTTCAAATCAAACAAGATGGTCGGTTGTTAAGAATCACATTCAACCGTCCTTTAGATAATGCTGTTAGTGATGCAATGGCACTCGCCGCTAGCCAAGCAATCGACCAGGCGCATCTTCAATCGGACGCTGTTCTGATTAGTAGTATTGGCCCTGATTTTTGTACCGGCAGAAAACGCAATGCCGATGCCCCACCCCCATCTCCTGAGGCTTATGAGCGGCGTGCCGAATATGACTCTATTTTTGGGTGTTATAAATCGATTCGTGACTGTAAAGTTCCTGTGATCGTAGCGGTAGAAGGGCGTGTGATGGGCTTTGGCGCTGCAATTACTGCTCTTGCAGATGTATCTTTTGCAAGTGATACGGCTACATTTAATATTCCTGAGATTGAGCACAATGTCATGCCCACCATGGTCATGTCAGCTTTATATGACCGGATTAATCGTAATGCAGTGCTTTTCATGGCCTATAGTGCAGAATTTATCAATGCGCATGAAGCTCACCAACTTGGTTTTACAAGTAAGGTTTACCCTGCAAATGAACTCAAGCAAAAAGTGGAAGACTTTATTCAAGTTCTTCTGTCAAGGCCTCGCCCTGCAATCTTAGGTTTAAAAGAATATACGCATCATGCAGCTAGAATGGATGAAGCCGGTGCGATTGATTATGCAAGAAGTATTCATTCGATGGTCAATACCTCTGCTGCTATGAAGAAAAAAGCTCACTAATATTAAACACATTTACAAGAGAGAGTCATATGGAAATCCTTGGATCACAAATTATTCCTGCAAGTCAACAAGCCGTTTGGGATGCATTAAATAGTCCCGATGTTTTAAAAAAATGTCTGCCTGGTTGTGAGTCTGTTGAGTTAGTGAGCCCAGATATGTTTAAAGTCATCATCACTGCAGCAATAGGTCCTTTAAAAGCTAAATTTAATGGCACTCTGAATGTAACAGAAGCAAATGCGCCTCAATCTTGCGTTCTTATTTTTGAAGGGCAAGGCGGTGCTGTTGGCTTTGGAAAAGGATCCTCATCTGTTACCTTAAAACCCGTAGATGGTGGTACTGAACTTACTTACTCTGCGCAAGCGCACGTTGGTGGAAAACTTGCCCAAATTGGTTCTAGATTGATTGATAGTGTTGCCAAAAAAATGTCTGATGATTTTTTTAAGGCGTTTAATAAAGAGCTAGGCGGTCTATCAACGCCTTCCATAGAAACACCTTCAGCTAACCAAACTTTAGATGCTCAAGCGCAACACCCAACTACGAATACTCCTCTAGCAAATACCGTAGCATCTCCAATGCAAGCATCTAGTACCTCAGAGAATCGAGTACCTGCTTCTTGGTTGATCATTGCTGCTGCAGTTGGCGCGGGTATTGTTATTCTTGCTGAAATCATCTTAAAGTAATTGATGATGACATCTTCTGATTTCCAGTCATTGAGACGCCAACTATTAATCGGTTTAGGGTCTTTAGCTACAGTTCCCCATCTTTTTGCACAAAGCAACTCTGGAAAAATAGTGAAGGTGATTGTAGGTTTTCCTGCAGGCCAAGCCACAGATCAAGTGGCGCGCTTTTTAACTGAGAAATTACAGCATATTACCAACGATAATTACGTCATTGAAAATCGTCCAGGTCAAGGTGGAAGTATTGCCCTTGGTCAATTAGCCCAATCCCCGAGCAATGGGAGTGTCATGATGCTCGCCCATATGTCGGCAATTGCTACCAACCCACATATTTACAAAAGTGTTAACTACAATTCTCAAAAAGACTTTAGTGCTGTTGGACTAGTTGGTGACTTACCCTTTGTTTTAGCTGTTAACCCTAATTTACCTATTAAAAACTTAAAGGAATTAGTCGATTACGCAAAAGTAAACCCAACCCAACTGAGTAACTCATCTTCTGGTATTGGCACAGTTTCTCACTTAGCTCTTGAGGAATTTAAACGTCGGGCGGGCATTCAGTCCCTCCACGTTCCTTATAGTGGCAGTGTTGCTGGCCTAACAGACGTCATTGCTGGCAATCTTACAATGGCATTGGAAACTGCATCCGCAGTTCGTCCGCACGTAGAGTCAGGAAAGTTAAGGGTCATTGCAGTTGGTAGTTCAAAAAGACTCGGTGGAGTGTATAAAGACGTCCCTAATTTTATTGAACAAGGTTACAAGGACTTTACAGCTGCAACTTGGATTATGTTTATCTATCCACAAGGCACACCAAAATCTGAAATTAACACCTCATATTCAGCACTGATGAAAGTGATGTCAACCCCAGAAGTAGAGCAAAAACTCATATCTCTTGGCTGCCTTCCTCGAACAAGTGGCAGCATTGAAGAAGCAAATCAATATCTCCAAAAGGAGTATGTCAATTGGGGTGAGATTGTGACGCGCAATCAGGTTGTTAAGATCTAGTCATAAAACTGTTTACTTAGGGATGTACCTTAGAGTAAGCATTGCTAAATTCAGTTATATTATAGGGATATAAATATAACCAATAGGAGCAAATATGGCCATTCAACTCCAGGTCAACGGTAAATCACACAATGTGGATATCGAACCTCAAACCCCTCTTTTATATGCCCTGCGTAATGACTGCGACATTAACTCCGCCAAATACGGTTGTGGCGCGGGTCAGTGTGGTTCATGTACTGTGATTGTTAATGGCAATGCTATTAGGTCATGCATTACTCCCGTAAGTGCAATTTCTGGAAATGTAACAACCTTAGAAAATTATCAAAATGATCCCGTCTTAAAGGCACTTAACAAAGCATTTATTGCCGAACAAGCTGCTCAATGTGGGTATTGCATTGCCGGCATGATGATGAGTGCTAAAAGTCTCTTAGATAAAAATAAAAATCCAAGTGATAACCAAATTAAAAGTGCTCTCAATGGCAACCTATGCCGTTGTGGAACTTATTCTAGAATCCTCAAAGCTGTCAAATTAGCAGTGAAGGAGTTAGCATGAACGCCCCATTTAAAAACTCACGTCGCCAATTTTTATTTCAAAGTACTGGCCTGGTCATCGGTTTTACTTTTGGTAATGAGTTAGTTGCTGATAATACTGCCCCCGACTTGCCAATTGATTTAAAAAATAACCTGAATATCAATAGCTGGCTCTATGTAGACCCAGCTGGAAAAATTGATGTCTATTCAGGTAAAGTTGAATTCGGACAAGGTATAGCAACGGCTTTCAGACAGATTGTTGCAGATGAAATGGATGTCAATATAGAGCGCGTCAATATTCTTCCTTGTGTAACAGGGATCGCTCCTAACGAAGGCGTTACCTCCGGTAGCCAATCAGTTGAATTTGGTGGCCTTGCCCTGCGCTATGCTTGCGCTCAAGCAAGAGGAACTCTTTTAGAAAAAGCTTCGAAATCTCTAAATGTACCCGTTGGCGATTTAAGTATTAAAGATGGTTTAATTACAGCTAAAAATGGTGAAACTGTTAATTATTGGAAGCTCACCTCTACAGAGCTTCTCCAACAAAAAGCTGACGGCAAATATAAGCCTAAAGGTATCAATAATTTTCAATATATTGGTCAATCTGTCCAACGAATTGATATTCCGGCAAAAGTATCTGGCGGGGTAGCTTATATCCAAGACATGAAGTTCACCGGCATGCTGCACGCTCGTATAGTTCGTCCTCCAGCACCAAGAGCTAAATTAATTAGCGTTAATGAATCCACTATCAAGTCAATGCCTGGGGTAGTTGGGATTGTCAAAAATGGTAGTTTTTTAGCTGTGATTGCTAAGCGCGAAGAGCAAGCCATTAATGCTTTAAATGTGGCAAAGAAGCAATCAAAATGGGAAATGGCGAATGATCTTCCCAATACCCAAGCAGAATGGCTCAAAACCATGATTGATTCACCGAACCTTGATACAGAACATGGGGTCAAAAAAGATCCGACAAAACAGGGTAAAAAAATCATTGGTGGTGAGTTTACTAAACCATTTTTAGCCCATGCAAGTATCGGACCTTCTTGTGCGATTGCCATACTTAAAGATGGTGTTACTACCATCTACAATCATGCCCAGGGTATGTATCCACTTCAAAGAGATATTGTGAAGGCCCTTCAAGTTCCCTCTGAAAAAGTAATTTGTATCCATCGTGAAGGCTCTGGAATGTATGGCCAAAGTGGCGCCGATGATGTGGCTCTCGACGCTGCTCTGATTGCAAGGGAGTTTCCTAATCAACATATTCGTGTGCAATGGATGCGCGATGATGAGTTCAAGTGGGAGCCTTATAACAGCGCAATGACTGTCAAGATTCGAGCCAGCCTTGATGAGGGTGGCAATATCTCCGACTGGACGCAAGATATTTACAGCAATACACACAGTACAAGACCCGGTGAAAAAGAAGGTAATAACCTAATTAGTAGTTGGTATATGGCAAATCCTCAACAAGGATCTCCCGTAACCAATATTCCTTTACCTGCAGGTGGTTCTCATCGAAATGGTATCCCTTTGTACAGTTTTCCAAATCAACAAATTAATAATCATTTAGTCCGAGCAATGCCAGTTCGTGTTTCCGCATTCAGAACTCTTGGTGCTTTTGCTAATATTTTTGCGATTGAATCAATGATGGATAAGCTAGCAAAAGAAGCAAATGCTGATCCAATTGAATTCCGTCTTCGTCACCTTCAAAATCAACGTGGTAAGGACGTAATTCTGAAGGTCGCTGAAATGTCCAACTGGAAACCGAACCCTAAACGTGTGAAAAAGAATGGCAAGTTATACGGTCGCGGTATGGCATTTTCTCAATACAAAAATCTACAGGTCTATTGTGCAGTAGTTACTGATATTGAAATCGATGCTAATGGTAAGATCCGTGTTACCGATGTCTGGGCGGCTGCAGAAGCCGGCTTAATCATCAATCCTGATGGCTTTAAAAATCAGATTGAGGGTGGCTTGATTCAAGCGATTAGTTGGTCAATTTTTGAAGAGATTAAATTCAACAAAACCGGTATTCAAACAGCATCTTGGGCAGACTATCCGATTCTGCGCTTCGAGGATGTCCCTAATATTCAAGTTGAACTCATTAATCGCCCCAATGAAAAATCTATTGGTGTGGGTGAAGGTAATGCTCCAATTGTAGGTGCGATCGCTAATGCACTTGCAATGGCTACCAATGGTAGAGTTTACGACCTTCCCCTCTCACCAGCAAAAGTCAAAAAATTATTTACCTAAATAAAAGGACCTAATATGAATGCGCTCAACCTCGAAGAATTTACTAAAACTTATACTGAAAAAGGATATGACAATGTAACTATTCGAGAATGGGCTGCAAATTCGGTAAGTGAACTGCATACGCATGAGTTTGCAGTTCATGCAGTTGTTGCTCAAGGTGAAATGTGGCTCACTCGTAATAATCAAACTGAACATCTACAAATCGGTGATACCTTTACGATGGATCCTGAAACGCCCCATTCTGAAAAATATGGCCCTTCAGGTACCGTTTATTGGGCAGCGCGAAAATTCCCCAAAATTTAACACTTATAGCATTAAAGAATCTATGATAAATTGATGTCATCAACAACCGTACCCGGGGTAAAACAATGAAACACAAGAAGCTAATTCAAGTTATTTTATTTTCTAGCGCACTCGTGAGTGTAGTGTGCTCCACTCAAGCTGGAACAATGGAAAAAATTACTGAATCAAAAACCATCACAATGGGCGTACGTGACTCTTCTGGTGCACTCTCATATACTTTAGGTGATGGCAAATATACTGGCTTTCATGTTGAAATTTGTAAACGCGTAATTACAGATTTAGAGAAGAAATTAAAAACCTCTTTAAAAGTTGAATACCAACCTGTTACTTCACAAAATCGTATCCCTCTCGTTCAAAACGGTACTGTTGATATCGAATGTGGCTCAACCACCAATAATGCTACTCGTCAAAAGGATGTCTCCTTTGCTGTTACTACCTATGTAGAGGAAGTTCGGATTGCGGTTAAAGCTGACTCTAATATCACGTCTATTTCACAATTAGCGAACAAAAAAGTAGCAACTACTACAGGTACCACTTCTGTGCAGTTACTACGTAAAAATGAGCGCGCAAACGGTATTAATTTCGACGAAGTGTTTGGTAAAGACCATGCTGATAGTTTCTTACTTCTCGAATCTGGTCGCGCTGATGCCTTCGTTATGGACGGCTCTATTCTGGCAGGTAATATAGCGAATGCTAAAAATCCAAAAGACTTCAAAATTGTTGGTGAAGTACTCAGCGTCGAACCCATCGCTATCATGGTGCGCAAAGAGTCTCCAGCACTCTTCAAAACAGAAGTTGATAACTCAATTAAAGCAATGATGAAAGATGGCACTATCGCTAGAATGTATAAACAATGGTTTCAAGAACCGATTCCCCCCAAAGGAAATCGTGTAGGACTTGATTTATCCGAAAATACGAAAAATGCTTGGGCTAACCCGAACGATAATCCTGCTGAAGATTACGTTAAAAAATAACTTGTGACTCTTTGATTTCATGTCACTTGATTTTCAGATATTTTGTAAAAGTACCTTTGATGACACCTACTCCCCGCGTTGTTTTGGGGAGTTCTTTCAATTTGGGCAAAGTGCTGGTGATCCCACCTATCTTGATTGGCTCCTAACAGCCTGGGGCTGGACTGTTGCTGTATCTGCCCTAGCATTATTCATTGCTCTTGTGATCGGTATTACAGTCGGCACACTTCGAACAATATCGAATGACTCACTTTTAAGTAAATTTCTCATTTTTTCTTCTAATGCCTGGGTAGAACTGTTTCGTAATATACCGGTTTTAGTACAGGTATTTTTGTGGTATCACGTCATCCCGATGCTGATCCCCACTCTTAAAAATTTTCCATCTTTTCTTCTAGTAAGCATTGCTCTAGGATTTTTTACGTCTGCCAGAATCGCAGAACAAATGAAGGCCGGTATTTTCTCTTTACCTAAGGGTCAACGGATGGCCGCTCAGTCTCTAGGAATGACAAAAGTACAAACGTATCGGTTCGTTCTCTTACCCATGGCTATGAGGATTGTGATTCCACCACTAACCTCTGAGTGTATGAATATCGTTAAAAACTCTGCTGTTGCATTTGCAGTATCCGTTTCGGAATTAACGCTTTTTGCAATGCAAACTCAAGAAGAAACCTCAAAAGGTATTGAAATGTATCTCGGCGTGACTGCCCTGTATATCATCACCGCTTTTAGTGTTAATCGTTTAATGGCTTGGATTGAACTCAAAACGCGTATTCCTGGTTTTATTGCGCCAGCTAATACTGGAGCTCATTAATGAATCTAGATCTCTCTTTTTACACTTGGGATTTAATTGAGAAGTTTATTCTCAAAGGATTATTGTTTAGTATTCAACTGACCGTGATTGCAACGATTGGTGGCATCTTTTTTGGAACACTACTGGCCCTCATGCGCTTGTCGAAATATGTCGTCTTCACTTCTTTTGCAACGTGGTATGTCAACATCATGCGCTCGATTCCACTCGTGATGGTTATCCTTTGGTTCTTTTTATTGATGCCTTCCATCATAGGTCGCTCCATTGGCGCAGAACTCTCTGCTTACATCACTTTTATTGCTTTTGAAGCAGCCTTCTTCTCAGAGATTATTCGTGCTGGTATCAACTCAGTACCTCATGGGCAAAATAATGCTGCCTACGCCCTTGGCATGAACTATCAACAAAAAATGAGTCTCATTATTTTGCCCCAAGCTTTTCGGAATATGATTCCTGTCTTAATGACCCAGACCATTATTCTATTTCAGGATACATCTTTGGTTTACGCCATCGGTGCGTATGATCTATTAAAAGGATTTGAGGTCGCCGGAAAAAACTATGGTCGACCCATCGAAACTTATCTTTTTGCTGCTGTTGTATATTTTGTGATTTGTTTTACTCTATCTAGTATCGTTAAGAAAATTCAACATAAAGTAGCTATCATTCGCTAAATACAGAAAACAAATTTATGGCATTCATTGAACTTCATCACGTCAACAAATTTTATGGACAGTTTCAGGTCTTAAATGACTGCTCCGTCCAAGTAGAGCAAGGAGAAGTTGTTGTAATTTGTGGTCCATCAGGATCTGGAAAATCTACGCTTATCAAAGCAATCAATGGACTTGAGCCATTCCAATCAGGGACTATTATTGTGGATGGTGCATCACTTCAAGATGATAAAACGAACCTTTCAAAGCTGCGCTCAAAAGTCGGTATGGTGTTTCAAAGCTTTGAATTGTTTCCGCATTTATCGGTTACTGAAAACTTAACAATCGCACAAATCAAGGTGCTAAAACGGTCACCATCCGAAGCTCTTGTACATGGCCTCAAATATTTAGATCGTGTAGGATTAATGGCGCAAAAAGATAAATTTCCTGGGCAACTCTCAGGTGGTCAACAGCAACGTGTGGCAATTGCAAGAGCTCTTTGCATGGATCCAAAAGTCATGTTATTTGACGAACCTACTTCAGCCTTAGATCCAGAAATGGTTGGAGAGGTTCTCGAAGTAATGGTCCAATTAGCAAAAGAAGGTATGACCATGATGTGCGTAACCCATGAGATGGGCTTCGCACAAAAAGTGAGTCACAGGGTCATTTTTATGGACGAAGGCCGAATTGTGGAGGATTGTAGTAAAGAAGAATTTTTTGGTAATGTAGGCGCTAGATCAATTCGCACTCAAGAATTTTTACAAAAAATTATTCCCGACTAGGTACTCTAAAGTTCTAATCTGAACTCAGCTCTTCATTGTGAACTTAAAATCTTATATCTCGTTGACGACTTGTAATTCCATAGAACCAATACCGTCCATCACGCCTTTTAAATGATCTCCATGTTCAAGTCTAGATACTCCAGCGGGTGTTCCTGTTGTAATGATAGTTCCTGGTTTTAGTGTAGAAACTTCAGATAAAAAACGAATCAAATCAGACAGATTATTAATCATGTCAGCAGTATTAGCAGTCATGACAGTTTTTCCATTTTGCTCAACAGTAAGATGTAAAACATGTGGGTCCTTGATTTCATCTTTGGTAACAATCCAAGGTCCTAATGCACAAAAAGTATCAAATCCTTTACGAATATTTCTGGTGTTTTGACGACCAATGCCCCAAGGATCACGGATGCTAATATCCCAACACATCGTGTATCCGAAAACATAATCTAAGGCATTTTCTTTCGATACATTTTTTGCTGTTTTACCAATCACTGCAGCCAACTCACATTCAAAATCAACATGCTTAGATATTTTAGGCAATATGATCGGCCCACCAGGTCCCGTGATTGATGAATTAGGTTTCAGAAAAATCTCTGCCATTAATTCATCTTGAGTCAAATTTGAGCGAACTACTGAACCAACGCGCCCGATCATTTCTTCTTGGTGTGCTTTGTAGTTAGATGCTGCCGCCCATATCGCAGGAGGATTTAAAAGTGGCGACTCTAAACGAATCTCATTGACATTGTGAGCTCCACCTCTGCCAGATTCAATTTCATGCAGCGCACCGGGATGAGATGCGCAATATTTAATCAGATCTTCCATTGTAGAAATACCCAATGAGTGCATTACTTTATCTAAAGAATATACCGTTTGGCCTTCAATTAACGCAAGTTTTCCATTACTGTAACAACCAAGTTTCATCTTCTATTCCTAGGGTTCATATTGATCAAATGCTACCTTTTTAAAACTAGAGTTCTAAGTCTAGTCTCTTTAATATTTAATTTTATAATTTATACAATGATAGTCCATATCATATGGCCCTAGACAGAAACTTAGGACAATTTATTACCCCAATTAAAGAGTTCTCTTTTAAGAACCTAAACCCGGTTCATTATGAAAGATTTTTTTCTAGTTCATAAGTTTATGATTCGACAATTTTCACATTTTTTATGATGGCAATACAAAAACATACACTATCAATTTAGTGCTCCAAAATGGTTAGTAAATTTGTGATCAGACAATATCAATACTCTAAATAAGCATTTATTTTCAAGCACCATATGTCTGATAGCAGACAGACCAAAATATAGAAAATTTCTAGACTAATTTTAAGTTAGTTCAATACTTAAGAAAGCGAAGGTTGTCTATGAAAAAAATTAAACTATTTTTTGTATCAGCGATAGTGTGTACTGGAGTTGCAATTGCGGCTCCGGAGGGGCTTAGAGCAATTAGCACTCAGGAATTAGTTGGCGTATGTGGCGATCAGTCTAGTCCGCAACCACAAATTTACTGTGATGTTTACGGTCAAGGAGTTTATGACGCGTATTTAGTAACTCGACACCCAAGAGGAGCTCCAGATTTTGTTTGTGTGATTCAGCCCGCCCCTTCTCGCCGCGAAGTGATGAATCAGTTTGTCAATTGGGTAAAACAAAACTCGGTTTACAACACCGCTCCTGCTGCAGATACGTTATTGCGGTTCTTAGCCGTTCGATTTCCATGCGAATCTTCAAATAATTCCCCCGGTAATGCTATTAAAGAAATCATTCGCCCCAAATAAAAGGAATACATCATGAAAAAGACACTGATTATTTTAAGTACAACTATTATTCTAGCTTTATCTGCTTGTGCAAATTTAAATGATACCCAACAAAGAACGTTATCAGGAGCTGCAATAGGCTCTGCAGCAGGTTTAGGTATTGGCGCGCTGACTGGTGGAGGACTTTTATGGGGCGCTGCAGGTGGTGCCGCAGTCGGCGCCGTAGGTGGCTACATCTATGATCAGCACGAAAAAAACCAAAATAAAACACAACCTAAACCAAAATAATCAAGACTAACTGGTCTTACCACAATCAATAAAAGGCCGTAACGGCCTTTTATAATATAAGTTGAATAATTACACTGAGCTTATGGTACCAGTTTTTAGTGATAAAACACCCCCAACCGTTTTACATCATTAGATAGTTTGATTCAATTTTATTGATATTTTTATCATCAAGTAACTACATTCTGCCAGTTAGAAGAATAAGTAAGATGAATGCAATCAAACCAAGTCCTCCGCACGGTACGTAACCCCAATTTCTACTATGCGACAAAGTCGGAATGGCGCCTAAAACTATCAATATAAGGACTACTACGATAATTCCCAACACATCAATTTCCTTTGATCAAATAACTTTGAGTTAATTTGCTTTTCAATGATTTCATGACCGAGCACAACAAAACATATGGCTGATAATAAATATCTTTTTTTATGTTCGACAGCGTACTTAATGAAGACGGTTAAAGAGTTACGATGAATGCTCTTTCTGAGGAAAAAAATATATAGATTGGGATATCATTGATGAAAATTTGCCACAATTTACAAGGCAGGATGAGCATTCAATGGCGCAAGATAACCAATAATCAATAAGAAATGATTTTTTGATATACGATTCAAATTAGCTGAAAAACTTCAAGAAGCATATGGCATTCGCAAAGATGAATTAGAAGAGGAAATAAAGTTATTTGAAAAGCAAAATCAATACTTCGAGCCAGGCACATCTCAGTAATTTGTATGTTCGCCATGTGGTACTTTAGATTTTTTATGGCGTAATTTCTATGTCAGGCAGCACCAACATTTTCCGTATGAAGTGAACATGATTAATAAAAAAAATTTTACACTCTTGTTATGTAAATTTCTGATCCTCTTTTCTATTAGCGATTGCATGGCAAATTCGTATGGGCCATTTGAAATTATTACCCCAACAGAAAAAAGTGAGTTTTGGTTAACTCCAGGTCTTTTGTCATATCATTTTGATCAAAGCCAAGATTTCAATGGTTTTAATTATGGTGTTGGTGGTGAATATAAATTTTCATCAGTAGCATCACTAACGGTAGGTACATTTCGCAACAGTCACTACGAGCAATCAAACTATCTTGGAGCTTACTGGCAACCCATTGCAATTGGTCGAGCAAATATAGGTTTAGTAGCCGGATTCTTTAACGGTTATCAAAGCAATAACAATGGGGGATGGTTTCCTGCAGCATTACCAACCGTAACTATCGAAGGAGAAAGGTTTGGCTTAAATATAATTATTATTCCAACGATTGGTAATCGTGTATCTGGCTCTTTATCATTTCAACTTAAATTTAAGGTCTTTAATTAAATTGATTTACTGCATAAATGAAGTGTAAATTTTTCTATCTTGCTGATAACAACTACAAGCTTCTGCTTTCAAAGCAACACGATTAAGTATTTTCATTTCACCACGATGGTAATCGATTAAATCCTTTCTCCTAAAATCTACAGCCGCGCTAGTAACACCTTCTCTTCGCACACCTAGCATAAGAGAAATAAACTCATGTGTCATAAAAAAAGTGGCTGATTGGGCTCGATCTTGACTCATTAATAACCACTTAGCTAATCGTGGCCCAATCTCATGAAAATGTTCACATGCAATGGATAATCCGAGTTGACTCATTCGAACTGCAAGATAAGTTTTTATGATTTCTTGAAATTCTATACTTTTATTAATTTGACTTAAAAAAACTTGGGAATCAATTTTCCAAGCAAATCCAGCACCTTGGACCAATGCTCCAAAGGAATTATTACGAGCACCAAGAATAATTTCAGAGCCTAACAAACCCTCTCTACCAATCATCCCAACTTCAATTAGTGGGAACCCTTCGATACGCTGAGTGAGAGAAAGAAAACAATTTCTCGGAAAATAGATATGTGTAGTGTGTGCGTCAACTTCATTAATAACTTGGGATAAATTCAACTCCACTAGATGAGCTTTTGAAAAAAAATCTTCTTGAGCGTTTTCTGGAAGTAAATTAATCAGTGCATTCTTATTCATTTGCTATGCCTCACGGTTAAATTCCTAAACCATATTTAGGCAATAAGGTTTTAACAATTTAATTCATCATTATGCTAGTTAGAGTATGCAATTTAAACTAGAAGAACTCCGTGGGTTATCGTACTAAATGGCAATCTTATTTGGTAAAAGACGATCGTATTCAGATTTCACAACCTGATAGCATTCGCAGGTTCTTTTCTCTAAACCTGTTCGATCTAGAATGGTAATATGTCCTCGAGAATATTTGATGAGATTGGCTTTCTGAACTTTTAAAGCGGCTTCAGTTACTCCTTCTCTACGAACACCAAGCATATTAGCAATCAACTCTTGTGTCATTAAAAGTTCATTACTTTGTAATCTATCTAAGCTTAATAGGAGCCAACGACAAAATTGTTGATCAAGAGTATGGTGCCGATTACAAACAGCAGTTTGAGACATTTGTGTGATTAATGCTTGGGTGTAACGCAGCAGTAAGTGCATTAAAGGGATAGACTGATTAAATTCCTCGAGTAAAACTTTTGATTTGATGCGATAGCCTTTCCCAGCACTTTTAACTACACCTCTACTAGAGGTAGATTCCCCTCCCATAAAGATTGAGATCCCAACTACTCCTTCGTTGCCCACCACTGCAATTTCAGCAGAAGATCCATTTTCTAAAGCATACAACAAAGAAACGATGGCGGATGATGGAAAATAAACGTGACTTATTTTTACACCTGGCTCATATAAAACTTTTCCAAGCGGGAGATCAAATTCTTCAATATGTGGAAGTAATATTTCCCATTCTGAATTGGGGATCGCCTGAAACAGAAGATTATGATCTTTTATAAATTTGTTTACCATGGTGGTACTTTAATCCTAATTATTAGTAATTAGTGAAGTAACACACAATATAGTTATAAAAATGCTTCTATATGTACGTTACCGTACATATAGAAGAAAAATCATTACCAAAACAACACTTATGCGAGCTCTTAATTAATTCACTTTAGGGTTTTAACCCCAACACAAATAATCGTCTCTTATATTTTTTCAGTAAGGTACATTTTAAATACTTAATTCATGTGTGGGATTGATGAACACACAAATAGTTTACTAATTTATAGTCTAATTATTCACTTCTATGCATAGCTATTTCACACATTTTTTAATTTAGCGATGAGAATTGGATTGAAAAAATCGATGCAATTAAATTCCTCGTCGGTATGGTTACAAATATTGACTATGAAAATTGGCTAGGAACATGCTCTATTTACGATAAAAAATGATTGGCGTATGCCTATTATTTTTTAAAACTAATAGGCGTATATTCATCTCACATCTCGAAACTTGATCGATAGAGAAAATTAATCTTTTGTTAAATCATATTAAAAGGTAACTTGATGAGACCAAAACTGTTGATCGGTAAAAAATTTTCTCTTAAAGTGATCATCATAAGGACAATTTTTGTTATTTACACACTCAGCCAATCTCACACATCTCTAAATCTGCTTAATAGTGGGTCTACTAATATCTTTTAAACCACAAGTATTTAATTCCATATTTTTTCCATTTGATAAAAATTTTATAAATATTTTTTAATTAATTAAAATTATCAAAGCTCTAAAATCATGCTTTAGTGAGCCAATAAATAACAAAAAAAGTAAGCCCAGAAATAAAATAATTTATTCCTAGGCTTGATAATATAAAAATATTACACAAGGTTTTACCTATCACATTTTGATACAGGTAATTTTGATTAAATGTTACAAACATTTTTTTCGATAACTCCTTTAAATTCCGGAGTTTTATCTCCAAAAAATTTTCCAACAACTTCCTTTACTTTTCCCTTAGCGTCTATAGTATGAGATTTTATTTGGTCTTTGATCACCATAAAACCCTAACATTAGAGGTATAAAGAATTGGAAATTTATTTCTTGACTAACGAAGCATTAGCAATGTGCGCTAAAGCTTGTTCACTATGGTTCGTTGCTTGTGCAATGTGTCCATGAGCAACTGCAGCATGATGAGCGGCTTCAATATGATGACCAGAGTCAATATGTTTGATAGCTTCTTTGTGGGCTGCTGCTGCGGCATCGGTATGTTCGGCAGCCTTCACGTGAGAATCTTTTACTGCCGTTGCAACAGCGGTATTTAATTTTTGTTCGAGAGCCATATCATTTCCTTAGATTAAAAAGAGAGAATAATTTTACGTAAGTCAAAATTGACTTATTTCTCACTCTGCGTCATCTAAAGAAATTTCACTGTCTGTTATCACACATTAACTTAAAAAATTATGGGGATTTATTTATTAGATGTTTTTCATAAGCTTAATTAAATATTATATTAGCTCATTTTATATAGAATCTCGTGATTAACGATTACTGTAACTAGAAGCATGGGGTCCAAATACTTGAAGAACCGAATGAACCTCAGGGAGGATGTAGACGATACCATGGGTATGCTCAAATATTATATGAATATAATCTTTATAAAATTGTGCGGGAACGTTAACACAGCCATAGGTAATTCGATGGTCTGCTAAATGAGAGCTTCTCAAACGTTGTAATCGATGTTCTGAAGGGTTTGAAGTAACGACTGAGTGTAAGGATAAGTCTAAATCGTAATCAATCCAAAGAATTTCTTTTCCTTCCTCACTAAAGCCAAGCGATGCTTCGAATCGACCAGCAGGTGTAGTTCGTTCATTGATAGTTATATCAGCGAGTCTTTTTTGTCCAATTCCAGGGGCATTATCATCTCCAACTGTCCTACCAATTAATGAGGTAGTAGTTGCTAGTACTTTACCATCCTGCTCAAATACATAAACTGTTACTGCTTTTTTATCAACAATGATAAAAGGAAGTTGTTTATTATCACCAGATTCAGTGATCCAATTCTTTAAATTTTCTACTGCATCCGTTAACTGAATAGGTGTGCTTGCAGATTGAGATGTAAAAACAAACAAAACTACCGTCATAAAAAAAATTAACTTGATAAAGTGGGTAGTTTTAATTTTCAAAAGTTAATTTCGTCCCTGTTTTGGTGGTCGAATTGGTGGGGCTCTACATCATAAACGGGGGACAAAGGTATTTATTAAACTAGTTTTTTCGACGAACTTTTTTAATAGAGGTAATACCAATGTCCCATTTAGATTCTATCTTAGGTCTGCCCGATCTTTCAATCGAACAGGTAAAACGCGGTCAAAT